>JBIOXD010000139.1:0-28441 GCA_044869265.1 Gemmatimonadales bacterium | reverse complement strand
ATAGCAGGGGTGGGATTCGAACCCACGACCCCGGCATTATGAGTGCCGTGCTCTCACCAGGCTGAGCTACCCTGCCACGCGCTGCGCTAGTTGACGCCGACCCTTCCCTGCACCGAGGCGATCAGCTTGGCAGAATCGTAGCCGACCCCGTCCTTAAACACAATTGTCGGGCTGCGAATCACCGACGGGTCGGTGGTCAGATTGCCGCGCAGGACGACCAGATCGGCGAGCTTGCCCGTCTCGATGGTCCCCAACGTTTGCTGCACGCCGAGGATCTTCGCGCCGTTCAAAGTCATGATCTGCACCGCCTGCGCCGGCGTGAAGCCGGCTTCGATGAACAGCTCGTAGTTGCGCTGGTCGCCGAACCCCGCTAACGCGCCGCCGATGCCCGTCGGATCGACGCCGGCGGCCATGAGACCACCCGCATCGACGAACGCCCGCTCGAACGCCATGGCCTTCTTGAACGTTTCCTGGGCGACCCAGCCTTCGCGGCTCGAATCGATTTGCTGGCGCAGCTTCATGTAGCTCTCCCGCACCCCTGGGTCCATCGCGTCGAGCACTCGCGCGTCTTGGGTCGGGCGATTCGCCACGAACGGCTCGTACACGGCGAGCGTGGACGTCATCGAAACGCGGTTCTGCACGAGCGAGCGGATCGTGGCCTGCGCCGCGCTGCCTTTCGGATCGGCCGCGCTGATCTGCGCCATCAGATTGACGGGACACACGTCCGCCTGCTTGCTGGTCGTGAGGTCCGACGCCGTGAGCATTCCGTGCTCGAGGTTGTCGATGCCGATGGAGACCGCTTCCTGAAAGCTGACCGAGCAGAGATGGCCGGTCACCTTGATGCCGCGCTTGTGCGCTTCCTGGATGGCCGCGGCCAGGTCGGCGCGCCGGATGTCGGTGTACGCCTTGATCCACGTCGCACCTTCCGCCGCCCAGTACGCCACGAAGCGCCGCGCTGCTTCCGGCGAGTTCACGATGGCCATGGCACCGCCGCCCTCTGCGCCGGTGATGTAGGGCGCGGTGATATGGATGCGTGGCCCGGGTACGAAGCCGTGATTGACGACATCCTTCAGGTTGATCTCGGCATACGGCGACCGGCTTCCCGTCGTGCGGATCGTCGTGACGCCCGAGCCGAGGTAGAGCCGCGGTCCCGTGTACGACATCTGCACCGCCCGCCCGCCGGCCGCGGTATAGAACAAGTGGTCGTGCATGCCGATAAGTCCCGGAATCAGCGTTGACCCGTTCAGGTCCATCGTGCGGGCGCCGGCGGGGACTTGCACCGAGCCGGCAGGACCCACGGCGGCGATCTTGCCCGCGCGAATCACGATTGTTTGGTCGGGCTTCGGAGCGGAGCCCGTCCCGTCGATCAATAAGACATGCGTCAGGGCGAGCACCGATGTATCGACGGTGATGTACTCGCGCACGCCGGCGGCGAAGGAATCGGGACGCTGCGCGGCGAGCGCGAGGAGGAGTGCCAGTGTGTACATGAGGGCTCCGGTTAATTCACAGTGAAATGCGTCATCATCCCCGCCGAGAGGTGTTCGGCAATGTGGCAGTGCAGCATCCAATGACCCGGGTTCGAGGCTTCGAGCAGAATATCCACCGTCGAGCCGGCCGGCACCAGCACGGTGTCCTTCCAGACAAGATTCTCATTGGGCACGCCGTTCACCGCGAGCACGACGAAGCGTTGGCCGTGCAGGTGCATCGGATGTTGCATGCCGTGAAACGCGCGCCGTTCGTTCACCAGGCGGATCTTGACGTGTGAGCCGCGCTCGAGCCGCCAATCGACGGCGGTGTTTTCCCGGCCTGTGGCATGATCGCGCAGTATCCAGCGCACCTGCTTCCCCGTCGAGGCCCAATTCATCATCGGCATCGTACCGCTCCATTCGACCGCCGCGAAGTAGATCGAATCGAGCTGCATCAGCCGCTGGGTCACAAAGGGCAGGTCTTTCGTCTCGAGCGTGAGGATGAGGGCTTTGTCCGGCGCCGCGGTGAGGTAGCGGCGCAGCGACGCGACCTCATGGATCGTGGTCGAATCACTACGGAGCCTCGAGAACGTAACGCCCAAGTCCCGGCTCACCGGCGATGTCGCGATCGCCACGGTGCCGAGCGTATCGACGTCCGGGAAGAAGCGCCCGTACAGGTGATCGAGGCCCTGCACGCGATTGACGAACGCACTCGACCCCGAGTTGGCGAATCGGACGTCGAAGACATACCGCTCCGCCGGACCGATGACCACACTCTCGACCCACGCTTCACGCTCGAACGGCCCCACATCCGACGCGACGACCTTCATACGCGCACCGGTGAATGCGAGGTTCCAGGTCCGCGTGTTCGAGGCGTTGGTCAGGTAGAACCGCACGACCTCGCCTCGTCGCACGGCCAGTTGGTACGTCGGCTCCCCGTTGACGAGCAACACATTCCCGAAGCGACCCATCAATGCGTGCGTTGGCGCTTCCCGGCCCAGGGGGATTGGTCCGGAGTCGCCAACGAGGAGATCGTCGAGGATCAGGATTTCCTCGCGGTGTACCTCCCCCCCTAGCCCCCTCTCCGTTCCGGAGAGGGGGAATCGCACCAGCAGATTGCCGTAGAGGCCGAGCTCCTGCTGCATGTCTTCGCGGACGTGCGGGTGATACCAGTAAATGCCGGCATCTGGAAAGCGCAGGTGGTAGGTGAATGACTCGTCAGGTGCGACCGCTCGCTGCGTCAAGCCAGGTACACCGTCGAAACGATTGTCGAGTCGGACACCGTGCCAATGAACCGTAGTAGAGTCGTCGAGATTATTCGTAAACAACACGACGATTTCGGCGCCGCGTGAGACCTCGAGGAGCGGTCCGGGATACTGCCCATTGAAGGCGTACATCGTGTACGTCCGGCCTTTGAACGTGCGACGCACGGTGCCGGCCTCGAGCCGCAAGGTGTCACCCGACTTGAGTCGCAGCCTCACAGACTGACGCGCGTGTGGCGCCGTGCTGTCGGTCGGCAAATACGGACTCACCTCAGGGCGCAGAGCCATCTCGGCGGGCAACATCGTGAGACGCGGTGGCATGGGGACCATCGGCCAGGCTGATGCCGTGCGGTGATGGTGCGCTGCTGTGTCGGATAGGCCCATCCCACCGATCGAAAACTCGAGCAGATCCGGTGGAAAGAGCCGTGTGCTGGGTGACTGCCCGCGCAGGATGTAGCGGCCCGACGGCTCTTCAGATATCAGGACGGTGAACTTGTCGAAATCGATCTCCCGCCTCAGCGTGACGGTGCCGTTCTGCACGGGGCCGAGCCTGATCAGAGAATCCATTTGCGGCCGCGCGACCCAGGCAGTGTACCGATGGCCGGTGCGCAGACCGCTCAGCGAGACGGCCGGGAGGTACCGCGCGCGTCCGTCGGCAGTAACCGCGATCGTGAACGGACCGGGAGGCGTGCTCAGTTCAACACGTCCCGACACGCCGGTGACACCCGGCGCTGGGACCAGCTCGATGCAGTACAAGTCGTGACTTGGGCCAAGAGGCGCTTGAGGATCACAGGGCCGCTGCGCCACGCAAATTCCTCCCCACACGACCAGAAACAGCAGCAGCCCCGCAATGCGATGCGGGGCTGCTGTGTACACGCTCACGGACTAGCGGTTCACCGAGGGGCGTGGCGGGATCCGCAGCGGCCGCCACTTGTGCTGACGCAGGAACCGGGGACTCGTGGTACGACGAGGTGGCGCCGAGAACACTGGCGCCGACGCGGTCACCGACGAAGATACATCGAGCGTGTACGCGCCGGTCTGCGCGGCCGGGGAGGTTGAGGCGACTATCAGGTAGATAGCGGTCGTAGTGACCGGATACTGAATGAACGCATTCGTGTTGGTCGCCGAACTGTCGTCGTTGGACGCCACGCCAATCAACCCCAAGGAGTCGAGCTGAAAGAGTGTCAGGAACGGATTGATAGCAGTCGAGCGCTGCGAGAGTGTCAAGACGGTTCCGTCATACGCGATGATTCCCGCTACGTCCCCGTAGAATACCCCCCCTGGCGTGGAATCGGGGCAATCGGTCGTGGCGATGTTCTCCGGGATTGTGACACCCCGCGTGATCCAAACCTCATCGAGACACCCTCCCAACGTTTGGGGGCGCGTCACCGTGGATAGGGTGTATGGTCCGGTGGCACCCGACAGGTACGTATTCGCGCCGAGGATGGCGGGCGCGCCCGGCGCATGAATGAGGTGAAGCGTCGCATTTGTCGTATTCGAATCAGCATCGTCATTCAAGGCGACGTATTCGAAGAACCCATTTCGGATGGTGAAAATCTCGAGATAGGTGTTGAACGCCGTGGATGACATCGTGGTCGTGACCCCACGCTGCGAGCTCGACGTCAAGTCGTAGAGATCGTACAGCCATCCGCCTCCGGTCAGATCGCAGTCCAGATTCGTCAATTGTCCATTCACGTTCCCGGGGACCGGTTGCACCGGTCTAAAGGCGCACGCATTCACCACGGTGACGTGAAAATCAAGGGGCGCCGCAATACCGGGTATGGTCGCTCTGACGACCAGTTGCCCTGTCTGCGCGCCGAGCGTAACGGCGGTTCCCGCCGCCCCATTCACATCGCTCGTGTCCAGTGTTTGAGCCAGCGTTGCCTGGCCGATCGGCACGCTCCAACTGACGACCACTCCAGACACCGGTTGACCGTTCGAGCCGAGCACAATCATGCCCAGGGGAAACTCGAGTTGTGCACCGGTGGGGCCCACCTGATTGTCGCCCGAGATTCCGGTAACGGAAGCAGCGCCCGAACCGGGGCCGCCGGAATCACCACCACAGGACATCGCAACGGCGACGCTCGCGAGGGCGACATAACACGACAGGGTTTTCATCGGTCCTCCTCGTTACCGTGGAACAACCCGATAGAGTACCTCGCCGTCGCGGATCATGCCGAACTGCTCACGAGCGACGCGTTCCTGGACTGCGGGATTGGTTTCGAGGTCGTTGGCCAGCTTGGTGAGCGAGTCGAGCTCGACGCGCAGCACGGCCACGCGGGCGCGCTCATCGGCCAGCTGGCGGCGAATCGTGATCCAGTCTGCCGTGCCATACTCGCCACCCCACACCGCGAGCGCTATCAGACCGAAGCCGCCCGCGATGCCGGCGATGCGGGTACGCGTCACAAGCCGTACAGATGGCGTCCGGGGTAGTGCGCCACTTCTCCCAGCTCCTCGTTGATTCGCAACAACTGATTGTACTTCGCGATACGCTCGCTGCGCGACGCGCTGCCGGTCTTGATCTGCCCCACCCCCGTCGCGACCGCGAGGTCAGCGATAAAGGTATCCTCCGTCTCGCCCGAACGGTGCGAGATCACGGCGCCATAGCCGTTGCCGCGCGCCAGCTCGATGCACTGCAGCGTCTCAGTCAGCGTACCGATTTGGTTCACCTTGATGAGAATCGCGTTCGCCACCCCTTCCTCGATCCCGCGCGCCAGCCGCTCGACATTGGTACAGAACAAGTCGTCTCCTACGAGCTGGACGCGATCCTGTAGCGCTTCGGTCAGCAGGGCCCACCCGGCCCAATCGTCCTCGGCCAGACCGTCCTCGATGGAGACGATGGGGTAGCGATCGATCCATCTCTTATACAGCGCAATCATCTCTTCGGCACTCTTGGTCCCGCCCTTGCTCTTCTTGAAGACGTACGACTCCCCCTGATGGAGCTCCGAGGCGGCCACATCGAGGGCGATGGCGATGTCCTTGCCCGCCTCGAAGCCGGCGGCATCGATCGCCGCCATGATCAGCTCCAGAGCAGCTTCGTCGTTGGGCAAGTCCGGGGCGAATCCGCCTTCGTCGCCCACCGCCGTGGATAGGCCCCGCTTGCCGAGCACTCTCTTCAACGCATGGAAGACTTCCACGCCCATCCGCAGCCCTTCCGGATAGGCCTCGGCACCGATCGGCACGACCATGAACTCCTGGGCATCAACCGTGTTCGCCGCGTGGGCCCCGCCGTTCAGAATGTTCATCATCGGCACCGGGAGCACATGCGCCACCGGGCCGCCGAGATACCGATAGAGCGGCAGGCCGGCATCTTGCGCCGCCGCCCGGGCGACGGCGAGTGAGACCGCCAGAATCGCGTTCGCCCCGAGATGCCCTTTGTTCGGGGTACCGTCCAAGTCCATCATGGCGTAGTCGATCGCCATCTGATCTTCCGCCGACAACCCCTCGAGCCGCGGCCCGATCACTTCGTTGACGTTCTTTACCGCCTCGAGCACGCCCTTGCCGCCGTAGCGCTTGGGATCGCCATCGCGCAGCTCGACGGCCTCGTGCTCGCCAGTGGACGCCCCGCTGGGAACGGCCGCAGTGCCGGTGGCCCCGCTCGCCAGGGTGACATCGGCTTCGACGGTGGGATTGCCCCGGCTGTCGATGATTTCGCGCGCGTGTACCGAGATGACGGTGCTCATGAGTGTCCAACCCTACCGTACCTTGGACTGTAGGGCAACCATCGCGGCTCGCACTTCATCCCGCAGGCGCTCGCGATCTTCGGGACCCAATCCGGTTGTCGAGATCGGCTTGCCAATCAACAAGCGAATCGGCCGGGGCCGCAGGCGCCATGCGCCTTTGGGGAGTATCTCGAAGGTGTGGTGGACGTAGATCGGGACGACCGGCACTTGCGCCGCGATCGCGAGGCCAAACGGCGCGTTCTTGAACGGCAAAAGCTCCCCCGTGCGGCTCCGGGTTCCTTCGGGAAAGACGACCGGCGTCACGCCACGCTTGATCGTGCGCGCGGCCTCATTGTACGCCTCAAACGCCTTTTTGCGGGCTTCGCGATCTATGGGAATGTGCCCCGCCGACCGCATCGCGGGACCCAGCAGTGGAATCTTGAACAGCTCCTTCTTGGCGACAAAACGTACCGAGTCGGGGAGCGTGGCGGAGAGCGCCCAGATGTCGAACATCGAGGAGTGATTGGAGGCGTATATCACAGGCTGATCGCGCGGGATGTGCTCCAGGCCTTCCACGATCACTGGCGTTCCCGCGGCGCGCAGGATGTCGCGCGACCAGTCCTTGCTCGCCCAATCGTAAATGCCGCCGCGCTTGAACGGCAGATGCAACACACCCGCAATGACGGCGGCCGATGCGTGCACAACAGTAGTGATGAAGAGGACTAGGTAATACCAGAGGGTCCTGATCACTGGGGCGTGGCGAAGTGATCGTATCCTTGAGGCAAGGGGACGGATTTATTCCCATCCATGAGGCGCACGCCGCCGCGGCGCCCGCCGGTCGTACGCAGACACGTGCCGATGCGGCTCAGCTCCGAGCCGGTCTCGGCACGGAACGACGACACGCTGGCATCACTGAATGTCGGCGGCATGGCCACGAGCAGCTCGAATTCTTCTCCACTGGCGCATGCCGCCAGCGCCTCGACGCCTTCCCAGCACGGGATGCGCTCGAGGTTGATCTCGATGCCCACGCCGGAGGCGGCGGAGAGGTGCTGCGCGTCGGCGGCCAGCCCGTCCGAGATGTCGATCATCGCGGTCGCACCATGATGCGCCAGCCAACGCCCGGCGGCAATGCGCGGTTCGGGACAGGCATAACGATTGCGCAGCAGCGTGGACATGCGAGCCCCCGCCCCGCTGCGCAGCCGCTCGAGGGCAAGCGCAGCGCCGCCGAGATAGCCGGTGACCCAGAGGGCGTCGCCTTCACGAGCGCCCGAGCGCCGTACCGGACGCTCCGCCATCCCCAGGACACATACGTCGATGATGTATTTGTCGGCGCGCGCGAGATCGCCCCCCAAAACCTTCGCCTCAAGATTGTTCACCATGGTTGCGACACCCGCCATGATTTCGACAGCGGGATCGCCGCCATCCGTCTCACCGGTGGAGGGCAGACCGAGGGAGACCAGCACGCCGATCGGCGTCCCACCCTCGGCGGCGAGGTCCGACAGTGCGGATCCGGCCGCGCGGGAACCGATTTCCTTGAAATCGAGCCAATCGGTACGGAAGTGCACGCCTTCTACCGAGGAATCGATGCTGACGGCGAGCGTGCTGCGCCCGAGTGGAATGAGCGCACAATCGTCGCCGAGATCGGACACGTCGCCCGTGATCTCCCCCACGCGCGCGACGATCGCGCGGATGCGATCGAATTCCTTCCCGGGCCCGAGGTTCATCGGATGCGCAACAAGCCGCTGTCGGTCGCGGCCCAGAGGTACGATGGATCGGCAGCGAGATCACGCACGCCGGCCGGCACTTCATACGGAACGGGATGCACGTGCACCAAGCCGCTCGCGATGTCGGCCTCGGCAAGACCTTGTGTGCCCCCGATCCAAAGATTGCCGTTCGGCCGAGCGGTCATCGCGGTGGGGCGGCCGAGTGTTGGTGGCAGACTGATACCACTCCACTCATGCGTGGTTGGACTGCGCCAGAGCAACTGCCGCTCGGTCGCCATCACGATAATGTCCTGCAGACGCGCGAGCGCGTAGACGGGAACGCGCAGCGTGGCGCGCTGCGCCAGCTCGGCAGGGGTCGTAATCGCGCGCGTGCCGGGCAGAACCTGTCCCAACCCTGCGCTCGTGCCGACCCAAACGGTGTCCCCGGCGGCGAGCAGGCTGACGATGGCGACGCCACTCGATGGAATATCTTCGACCAGATCGTCTGCAGTGATTAGGGAAAGGCCGCGCGCTGTGCCGACCCAAACTCCGTCCCTCGTGCGGGCGAGACTGAGTACGTCCTGCAGGTCCCAGGTCCGGGGGGGGGAGCGGAACGTGGAGAGATCGATCCGGACGACCCCCTGCTCCGTTGCGATCCACAGATTAAGGTCGGCAACGAGCAGGCGACGGGAATAGAGGAAAGAGAAATCCGTAGTGCGTGTGACCGACAGGTCAGTCGCGAGCCATGTCAGCCCGCGACGTGGACTGTCCGCCATTGTCAGCCTGGCACTGGCGGCCCAGACGCCGTCTGACGCGATTGCCACCGCGCCGACGCCCGGAGCGAGCAACCCGTAGGTCAACACTTCCCATGCTCCTGTTTGGGTATCTACCCGAACGAGACCCAGACCGTTCGTCCCAAAGAAGATTTCCTGACGGTCGGCCGTAGCGGCTGCAGCCGTAAACTGATGACTCCGGAGGCGCGAGTCGGTCAGGATCGCTGCCCGCATCGCGTCCGCCAGCGGCGCGCGCGCCAATGCTGCTTCCACTGTCAGCGTTCCGGGACTCTGCGTCGAAGGTAGTGGGGCCCGCGTCCACGTGCGGGCATCTAGATCAAAACGGATGTAACCACCGGCTGTTCCGAGATCGAGCCACACGGCCCGTCCCGTTTCGTCCGCAATTGCACGTCGAACCCGCCCAGCCGGGTAGCCATCCAGTGCCGTAATGGGCGGCCGAAAGCGACGCGCCACACGATCGTAAATCAGCAATCCATGTGTGGTCGCTCCAAAGACCAGCCAGGGTGAAGCGGCCACCGCCCGGACGTCCGAGAAATCGGATATGAGACTGCGATTGTCTGCCCCGAAGAAACCGGCCGCGCCGGACGGCCGGACCACGCCGCCGCCACCCGTCGTGCACGCGATGATACACCCGACGACCGCCACCAAGGCACGACACGTCGTGAAGAGCATCAGGCCACTTCCGGCGCGTCGAGCTGCGCGAGCACAGGCGGAGCATCCGGTTTCACGTCTTTCCAGGCGCGCCATACCTCGGGGAGCGCCGCGAGGACATCGGCGGGCCGTAGGCTGCGCGCCGTCCACTGCTTGGCGCCTTGCTCGGCCGCACGACCCAGTGTGTGCGCGCCGAGCGCCGCCGCTTCAACCGGCGCTGTGCCGCGCGCGAGAAACGCGCCGATGAACCCCGCGAGCAAATCACCACTCCCGCCGGTCGCAAGACCGGGGTTGCCGCTCGCCACGACGTGCTCCGGCCCGCGAAGGTCGGCGATGACGGTGGGTACACCTTTGAGTAAGACAGTGCACTTGAGCTTGACGGCTGCGCGCGCCGCCGCCGCCCAGCGATCGTTGGCGGCTTCGTCGGCGAGCGCATCGCCGGCGAGAGCGCGGAATTCGCCCAGGTGCGGGGTGAGGATGAGGGGCTGGGGGCTGGGGCCTAGGGCCTCGGGCAGCAAATGCAGAGCGTCGGCGTCCACGACGGCGGGCACGCGACGACGCGAAAGCGCGGCGGCGATGAACTCGCGCCGCACCAGGCGCGGTTCACGGCCGATCCCCGGACCCAGCACGATTGCGTCGGCCCAGTCCAGTGCTTCTACAACGGCAGGTTCGAGCTCGTCGCCAAGTGCCGACTCGACGGTGAGCAGGTCGGGAAGGCTCGCTTGCGCGGCGGTGATCGTGTCGCGCGCAGCGACGAGCTTGACGAGTCCGGCGCCGGCAGCGAGCGCGGCGCGGGCTGCGTGCAGCGCGGCGCCGGTCATCCCATCGGCGCCGCCGATGACGCACACGCGTCCCCGGTCCCCCTTGTGCATTTGCGGAGTGAGCCGTGGCAATCGCGCTGCTGCCCACACGTCGGTGACGAGCACGGGCCACGCGACATCAGCCGGCGGCAGCCCGATATCGACGACGACGACCTTGCCGCACCATTCCCGAGCCAGCAGATGCCCGCGCCGCGGCGCGCCGAACGTCACTGTGAGCTGCGCGCGTATGGGTCCATGCGCTTCACCGCTCGTGAGATCGAGTCCTGTGGGCCCGTCGACGGCGACGATCGGCGCGCCGTAGGCGACGAGTCGCTCCGCGAGTGCAAGCACCTCACCCTTGACCGGTCCCGCCGCGCCGGTGCCGAGCAGCGCGTCGACAGCGACGCCCGCATGCGGCCACGCCTCCTCTCGCCCCAGCTCGTGCACTCCATCGACGCGAGCGAGCGCGCGGTTGTCGATTGCGTCGTCTGTCTTGGGATCGAGCGCCGCGACCCACACGGGAATACCAGCGGCGTGTAACGCGCGAGCCATGACCCAACCATCACCGCCGTTGTTGCCCGCGCCTGCGGCAATCAGGACACCGCCGCCGACAGCGGACGGCATCTCGCCCACCAGCACCTGCACCAACGCCCGGCCGGCCGTTTCCATTAACACGCGGCTCGGCACGCGGTACTGCGTCCGCGCAGCGGAGTCCCACGCTCCCGCTTCGCTTGCAGAGAGAACTGGAACTGGATTCACGGAATCACCACTCCCGCGTACCCCACCACTCGTCCGTTATCGCCGGAGATCCATCCAGAGTGGCGGTAGTCTACCACGTCCGCTTCGTTCGCGCCCAAGTCCCGCGCGGCACGCAGCAGCACGGCGGCCGGCGCGCGGCCGCACATGGAAATGCGCTCGCGCTTGCAGCGCCCGAGCAGCTCTTCTCCATCCAGCGCGCGAATCGCCTCGAGCGCCATGGCGTCCTTCTTCTCGGATGCCGCGGCAGGCTCATAGTGATTGAGATCGCTCGACGCCACGAGCAGAATCGGCTCCGCCGCGGCGCGGATAACTTGCGCCACCACTTCGCCGAGCAGCCGCGCCGGCTGCCACGCGTCCCACGCGATTACGAGCGGCACGATGCGCACGTCCGTGCGGAGCAGCTGCAGGAACGGCAGCTCGACTTCGATCGCATGCTCGTCCCGGTGCGCATCGTGATCGACCTCGACCAACCCTTTCGAGATCTCGCGCATCGTTTGCGCGGCATCAGTGTCAATCGGCACTTCGCCGAGCGGCGTGCGGAAGGCGCCGGCTTCCCACAGCGACACGCCCGACTCGGCTTCGCAGACGCCGGTGTGATTCGGGGCCAAAATGATGACGAGACCGGGGACAGTGACGCGCGCAAAAACCATGGCGGCGGTAGGACCTGAGTATGCGTAGCCGGCGTGAGGCGCGATAATGCCGATGGTCGGCCTCACCCCATGACCCCCTCTCCCTGACGGGGGAGGGGGAACGTCTCGTCGAGCATCTGCGAGCAGCGTCGCGACGACGGCGCGCAGCTCGGTGGGGTCAGCGGGATAGAAACGCCCCGCGACGGCGGGTGCGCGGATCTGGGAAACTATTTCGAGCTCTGACCGATCGTTCGGCCGAACGAGATCTCGCCGTTGTCGATGCGAATATTGAATCCGCACTCAGGATTGGAGCAGACCCAGGCCTTGTACGTAATCGGCGCCCCGTCCCGTCCATAGTCCGACAGTGGAATCAGCATGCCCTGCTGACACTTTCTGCAGGGGGGCCATGCTCGAGCATCCACGAAGCCCCGTCCCCCTTCCCCCCTACCCCGATGAGACTCCCGGCCAGCGATATCCGGCGCCGGCCTTGAAGACTTCCGTGAACTCGTACACCCGCTCGAAGTCCTCGATCCGATCGGTAGGTTGGCGCGCCAGCAGCCCGACGTCGATGAGCATGAACACGATCTGACCAAAATCCTCAGTCGTATGGATGCCCCAGTGGGTCAGCACCGTCCCGGCGAGCATGCCGAACTGCTCCAGGGCGAAGTCGCGGCACGCCCAGGTCAGCTCGACCCCGGTGAGGTGGCGGCGCGCGGGAAGTCTGGTCTGCGCATACTCGAGCGCCGCGAGCACGAACACGTAGGCACGCTCGTTGTACTTGCCGTCGCGCCGCCGGATCTCGGCGAGAGCCATTTCGAGCGTGGTGACGTCACTCATCGGCGGATTTCGCCCGACGGCGGAGGAGGTGAAGGCGCCCCAGGTGCAGAAGGCGACGGCATGACGCGAATACCGCCGGAGCGGCGTTCGCCTCTCCGGTCTTCTACTGGGGCGTCGAGCAGCGCGAGGTCGAGGACGTCGTCGATCGTTTCCACGAGCCGAATATCAAGCAACTTCCGTACCTCTTCCGGCAAGTCGATCAGGTCATTCTTGTTGCGCTCCGGCACGAGCACCGAGGTGACCCCCGCCCGAGCCGCCGCCGTGAGCTTCTCCTTGAGGCCGCCGATAGGGAGCACGCGCCCCCGGAGCGTCAATTCCCCGGTCATGGCGACATCATGTCGTGCGGGTCTGCGACAAAGCAGTGACGCAAGCGCCGCAGCAATCGTGATGCCGGCCGAGGGGCCGTCCTTCGGCACGCCGCCTGCCGGGACATGCAGGTGCACATCCGACTGGGTAAACGCATCGAGTGAAATGCCGAGCGCCCCGGCGCGCGCCCGCAACAGGCTCCAGGCCGCCTGCGCCGATTCCTTCATGACGTCGCCGAGCTGCCCCGTGAGGGTGATCTGGCCCTTGCCCGGCATCCGAATGGCTTCGATGAACATGATGTCGCCGCCCACCGGCGTCCACGCCAATCCCGTGGCGACGCCGATCTCGGGCGCGCGTCCCGCGACTTCGCTCTGCACTTTGGGCTGACCCGCGTACTTCTCGAGATGTTTGCCCGAGATCCTGACGATCGTCGACTTGCCCTCGACCACCTCGAGCGCGGCCTTGCGCAGCACTCCTTGAATCTCTCGCTCGAGCTGGCGCACACCCGCCTCTCGCGTGTACTCGCCGATGAGCCGCTCGAGGGCGCCGTCCGCCACGTGGGCACGCTCGGATTCGCCTGAGAGACCGGTTTCCTTCATCTGGCGCGGCAACAGGTAGCGCTTCGCAATCTGCAGCTTTTCCGACGGCGTGTAGCCGACCAGGGTCAGCTGCTCCATGCGATCGAGCAACGCGTCGGGAATCGGCGTGGTGCTGTTGGCGGTCGCGATGAACATCACGGCTGACAGATCGAACGGCACTTCGAGGTAGTGGTCGACAAACGTCGAATTCTGCGCGGGGTCGAGCACCTCGAGCAGGGCGGCGGTGGGGTCGCCGCGTACGTCGGCGCCCATCTTGTCCACCTCGTCGAGCATCAAGACGGGACTGCGCGACTCGCACCGCTGGAGCGCATGGAGAATGCGCCCGGGGATCGCGCCGACATAGGTGCGCCGGTGACCGCGGATCTCGGCCTCGTCGCGCACGCCACCCAGCGAGACGCGGGTGAATTTGCGACCGAGGGCTTCCGCGATGCTTTGACCCAGCGACGTCTTCCCCACGCCCGGTGGGCCGATGAAGCACAAGATCGAGCCTCTGGCCGAAGGGTTCAGCGTCCGCACGGCGAGATACTCGAGAATGCGTTCCTTGATTGTCTTCAGATCGTAATGATCGCGGTCCAGGATCTCGCGCGCGGCTTTGAGATCCAGCCGATCCTGCGTCACCCGCGCCCATGGCAGCGTGGCGAAGACGTCGAGATAGGTGCGGGCCACCTGATACTCGGCCGATTGCGGCGACATCTGGCGCAGCCGCTTCAACTCGCGCTCGGCGACCTTCTTCGCTTCCGCAGACATCTGGGCGTCCTCGAGACGCTTGGAAAGCTCTTCCAGCTCGTCGTCGCCTTCTCCCTCACCCAGCTCCTGGCGGATCACTTGCAGCTGTTCGCGCAGCACGTATTCGCGCTGGTTCTGGTCCAACCGGTGCTTCACCTTCTCCTGGATCTGCGTCCCGACTTCCAGGACCTGCAGCTCCTGCACGAGGAACTCGCCCAGGCGCTCGAGCCGTCGCGTTACGTCGTCGATCGCCAGCAACTCGGCTTTCGCCGGCAAGGCGAGATCGAGATTCGCGGCGATGAAGTCGGCGAGCTTGCCGGCCTCAGTGATGCCCGCGAGCACCTCGTGCAACTCGGCGCCGAGGTAAGGCGCGATGTCGATGACGCGCGAGAACTGCGCGATGACAGTGCGCTTCAGCGCTTCGGTGCGCGCGTCCTCGAGCAGGTTCTCCTGCAACGGCTCGCAGTTCGCCATCAGGTACTTCTCGCCTTGCGCGATATCGTTCAGCTTGGCGCGCTCGAGACCCTGCACCATCACGCGCACCGATCCGTCGCCGAGCTTCAGCATCCGGACGATCGTGCCGATGGTGCCGACGTCGTAGATCTGATGCGGCAGCGTGTTCATCACCGCACCTTCAGGCGGCTCCATGCCGCCCATCGACTTCACAACGCCCAGGAGCAGACGCTTCTCGCCCTGGATGACTTCATCGATCAGTTGAACGGCTTTCGGGTCGGTGAGGGACAGCGGCAGGACGACGTGCGGATAAACGACGAGCTGTCCCAGCGGGAGAATTGGGAGTCGTTCCATCAGGGGCTCGACCCGACGCGTACGGAGTGGGCCCCGGAGGAGCGCGGCGGTTGCTTGGCCAGCCGGATCTCGAGGAAGCCGTGCTCGTAGGTCGCGCGGGCCGACGCCGGATCGACGACGACCGGCAGCCGGAAGCGTCGCTCGAACGGGCCGATCTGAACCTCCATCGCGTGGTAGTGGCGCTTGCCCTGCAGGTGGGTCGTCCGCTCGCCCGAAATCTTCAGGATGCCGTCGTTCAGCTCGACGTTGAAGTCCTCCGCCCGCATTCCCGCGATGTCCATGTGCACGACGAGCTCGTGGTCGGTCTCATACACGTCGGTACGCGGTTTCCACTTGGGCGAGGCGACGAATCCAACGGGACGGCCGTGGGCGACTTCGTTGAAGTAGACATCCAGCTCGTCGGCGAGATGCACCGTGAGCGATCCCGCCCCGCGCGACGGGCGGCCCGATGACGGTCCCCCCCCTCCGCGTGAGCCGAACGAGCTGCTATCAGCCATGCGCTAAGATAACGCCCGGCGCAATAACAGCTATTTCAAGTACTTGGTCCAGAGGACCAGCACCCCGCACCCGGTCGAGATCGACTGAAATTGGATCGGGGCGAGACTCGGGCGCGGATACATCTCGATGCCCACGATGTCGTCGGGACGGTAATTTTGCAGCTGATCGTAATCTGACAGGAAACCATCGATGTAGAGCGTGGCAACACAGTAGCCGCGAGCGTCCGCTCCCGGACGAGGCAGCAGGACCACGAAGTCTTTGAGACCCGAGCCACGCCCGATGCGAACCGTCGGAAGCTGGCCGACGACGCCGCGCAGTGACCCGGCTCCCTTGATCTCGGCCTCCCCCAGGGTGTAGCCCAGCCCGGCGCGCCGACGTTCCTCGAAATCCTGGAGCATACGCGAAGGCTGCCCCACCACGCGGATGGGTGACAACGACACGGGCAACTGCCCCAGCGCTACATCGAGCCACGTCGTGTCGCCGGCGCGTAGATCCACCGCCCGCCCGACGGGGGCTCGGCCGATCCCCTGAACCGTCACCCACTGTGTGCCGGGCGGAACCCCTCGCACCGTGTAGCCGCCGCTCGGCTCGACGACGGTGCTTGGCCCTTCGCGCACCGACACCCGGCCACCGTACAGTGGCGTCTGCTCATCGGTCAGCGCGTTGCCTCGCAACACGGCCGGCCGACGCCCAGGGGCCAGCGCGATCATGAGATCCTGGCGACCCACGCCGCGGCGGCCGAGCTGCAGATCGAGCAGGCCGGTCGAATCGTGACCGGCATAGCCGCGCAGAGCAATCTTCATGTCACGCGAGACGCCGCAGGCGTAGTACGTTCCGCTCGAATCGGTGCGCACGGTGAGATTGCGCTCCTGCGTCGTGACGTTGATCGGGTCTGTCTGCGTGAGACGGAGCCAGCGAAGCAAGACGCCCGCCCCTTCGAGACGCGCTCCCGTCGCCGCATCCTGCACGACGCCAAAGACGAGACCACTGTCGGCGCGGGGGGTCAACTCTTGCCCGCAGCGGCGCGCCCACAGCGTCCCGAGCGCCGGTGTCGCCAACCGTACCAGCGCCGTGTCACCAGCACGGACGGTCAGCGGCAACGGCAGGGTGTACAGTCCCGCGGAATCGAGACCCTGGTGGGAGACGAGTATGGTATAGGCGCCCGGAACGACGCTATCGAATGCGAAGAGTCCGATCGAGTCGGTCCGCGCGCGCCAGTTGGTGCCGCGCAGCCACAGATCCGCGCCCGACAAGGGGACGCGCAGCAGGCTGTCGAACACCGTTCCTCGGACGACCTGCTGGCACGGGGCCGTGGGGGCCGTCCCGGCCAGCATCGCGAGCAGCCCCGCGAGCGCCGCCCCCCGCATCACTCGCGCGAGGTCTCCGCCCAGGGTGGGCTGAAAGCCGGAGGCGCCATGCCATCGCCGGTCGGCTTGCGAATGGAGAGCTCCTCGAACAGCAGCGCAGGGACGACATAGGTCGCTGTCTGGCCGAAACCGGCAAACGATGATCGCCGCATCGAGAACATCGTGAACATGCCTCGCAGGCCGGCTCGGGCCGGGAGCGTGAGCGCGGTGCGCGAGCGCGACGCCGCGGCGATATCCTTGAAGGCCGCGTCACTGACGCCCGCGAGCAGCGCGCCGCGGATCGGCTCTTCCCGGCCATCGGGATAGAGTTTGACCGCTTCGGCGACCGGTATGGCCCCCGCCCCCGCCCCCGCCCTCGCCCCTCCGCCGATGCCGGCCGCGCGCATCGCAGCCATGATTCCACGCCCGCCACCGCCCGAGCCGATGCGCCGGATCACGATCGCGTAACCGTTGCTCCCTTGTTCGGCGGCGAGCGCGAGCACGCGCTTCTTGAGCTGCGCGTCGGTAAGACCGCTGTCGCTGGTCACAAACAGGTTCGTGATGCCGGGTCCGCTACCCCGACGGCTGCCCGAGCTGCGTGGGATGCCCGTCACCGGCACGCGCGTCGTCAGCAGCGTCTTCAGCACGCCGCGCTCGACCAGTCGCGTTTCCCGTGTCCGGACACCTTCATCGTCCACGAGCGTGCCCCCGATCAATCGTCCTTCGAATCGGCGGATTGTCGGATTCTCGATAACCGTGAAGGAGCGCGGCAGCACCCGCGAGCCAATCTGATCGATCAGTCCCTCGCCCATGCCACCGATACGGTTGAACATTCCGTTCTCGGAAACCGGCGCACGATCGGCCGAGAAGTCGGAGCCCATGGCCAAGGCGAACAGCTCGGCCGCAGCGGTCCCTTCGAAGAGGACGGGCCCGTTGTAGGTCTCGGAGGGGGGCGTGTCCCGCAGCGTCGTGAATCGGGTCGCGAACTGCTGCACCTGGCGGGTCAGCGCGTCGCGGCCCGGAAGGTCGTCGGGCGTGTCCCGATACTCGGCGATGCCATCTTCCAGCGGCAGCCCATCAGTTGCCTGCGTCCTGGCCCTCGCGTGGACCGAGCCCCACGGCGCGACGCGGGTGAACGACGTTCCCTCACTATTGACGTACCACGTGCGGACAAAGCCACCCGACCATGTCACCTCCGACTGGTAGACGTCGGGGGTGGTCTGAAATACGGCGGACGCGCCGCGCACCACGCCTTCGACGGCGCTCCGGTCGAGGCGCGGCACGGGAACCGTATCGATGGTCGTCACGGGATCTTCGCGACTGAAGTCGGGCAAATCGGTACGCCGGGTCCGGTTCGCGAGCACCGCCCGTTTTTGCGCGAGGTCCGACACCGCTGCTTTGTACGATCCGTCGGTTGCGAGCCAGAGCTCGCGACGCAACACCGCGTAGTCATCGTCCAGCGGCAGCTCACCCATACCGCCACCGAACTCTCCCAGCAAGTCGAACATCCCCGACGGCAAGCCAAGGAAGTTTGTGTTGTCGAACGCATAGTCCCCGATGCGCAACTCGACGGTCAGCCGGCGGCTGCGGTTGTCGGAGCTCGCGATCAGACTGCCGCGCGACGCCTCAGCGCTCACGCGCGTGACGTCGTCGATCCGGTATGAGAGGAAATACGGCCGTGGCATTGTGTCGAGCCGCAGCTCAGCCATCGACCGGGCCAGCTCGTCGTGCATGGCGCGCAGCACCGCGTTGCCGGTGTCGCGTTCGGTGGCGAGTGGCGGCGGCGGCAGGATGGGCGGCCGTTCGGATGACTTTGGTTTTTTCTGAATCTCGATCTGCGAAATCAGCACACCGGGCGACACGGCGGACACCGGCACGAAACCCGACTCCGCGCCGCACATCCCGTTGAACACGGCGACCTGGTCGTCACCGGCGGTGACCTTGCTGAAGACCGTGAGGGGAGTGCCGATCAGATCAACCCCACGCACCAGCTCTTCGCGCCCGTCGGGGAACACCCGGTACACCATCACGGGCAGTACTTCGAAGGCGTTGGGAATGCCGCGCTGCGTAATCGTAAAGCCGCCTTCGATGTCGTCGAAGAACATGCCGTATGGTTTGCGCTGGCGGCGGATCTGCTCGATGAGCTGCTGCTTCAGCTGCGCGCGCGTCCGGGGCGCCGCGACCTGCACGATCAGATTCGATTGTCGCGCCACGGGCGCAAATCCCACCTGTCTCCGGCCGTGCCCGTTCGAATTCGCGAACCCTTCGATCGGCATGCGCGACATCAAGAACGTCTTGAGCATGCCCCGCTCGATGACGCCGACGCGACGCGCCTTCACGCCCTCATCGTCATAGCGGTAGTGACCGGCGAGGTCGGTGTTGCCCAGTTTCCGCAACGTTGGATCGAAGTACACCGAGAAACCGGTCGGCAGCACCGCATCACTCACCCGCCGGGTGAAGGTCTGTCCCTCGTCTTCACTCTTTTGCCGGTGTCCCTCCAGACGGTGGCCGAGGATTTCGTGGAAGAAGACGGCGCTGGCGCGGCCTGATAGAATCGCCGGTCCGGTGTAGGGGTCGATCGCAGGGGCGCGCCGCAGCGCCAGGAGATCGGCGATCATGCGATCGACGGCACGCTGCACCGTCGCATCGTCCGGCAAGCCCTCCGGCGTCGCGGCGAAGAAAGACTCATAGCGCGGCAGCTCCATGCCGTCGTCGGCCTTGCTGAACGCGGCGATGTAGAGGCGGTAGCCCGGCTGCGACGTCTGGATCGCCGTCCCCTCGCTGTTCACGTACCAGTGCGTTTCGACGGTAGCGCTGAAATGCGCATTCGCGCCGTAGATATCGCGTTCGCGCGCAAAGAGCGCCGTATAGCGGCGCAGTTTGGCTTCCCACGCGGCGCGATCAACGGCCAGCGATTCCGCGGCTTCGATGTAGTGCTCCGGCGACTCGCGCGAGAAGTCGGGCGAGGAATCTTCGGGCGCCACCCGCAGCCCGGCATTGGTGCGCGCGTGACTGAGCGCTTCGACCGCGTCGCGATAGCGCTGCTGGGTCTCGTACCACAGCGCCGCCCGAATCGCCATGGGATCGTTGTCGATCGGAATGTCGACGGGAGACTTGAAGAACATCGCAAAATCGGGGAACTCGCCGCGGACAGCGTGCGTGTTGTCGAACGCGTACGATCCGACCCGCAGCTGCACGTCGAGCGCCCGGCGGCGTTCGTCGCTGCGGTCGGTGATCGCCCCGAACGAAGCGGTGACGCTGACTTCACGCTGCTCGGTGATGTCGTAGCCGAGAAAGTACGGCGGCGTGGGGCCCGCGCGCAGCGCGTCAAGCGCGCGCGCCAGCTCTACCTTCATGGCCTCAAGAACAGGACTGGGGGTGTCCGGCGTTTGAGCTGCAGTCCGGGACGAAACGGACAGCAGGACGGCGGAAAGGAGAGGCGAAAGTCTCATACGAGGAAAGTAGATGGCTCCGGTCGTTTTTTCACACCCTAAAGGGTGTGCTCGGCAGACCTTGTCCTGAAGGACTGTCTTTCCAAGCCCTAACCCGTAATCTGGTTCCTCCAGTGCACGGCTACGGCCGAGCCGTCCGCGATGAGGGCGGAGATCGGGCCGGCCGGGGCCGCCAACTGGCGAGCCAGGTCGACGCCGCAGAGGACCGCGGCATCGTAGTCGACCGTCGTCTTGCGCGCTTGCCACAATCGCCAGGGCGGGTGGTGGACATAATACTCGAGCGTGTCTTTACCCGGCTCACCATTGTACCCCCAAGCGCGCTGCGTCACGAACGCCTCGAGCGACCCGGGAGCGGCGGTCGTGCCCTCGCCCTCGCCCGCTCCCGCGATCGCGCACTTCCGTACGTCGAGGTTCCACTCGTACGCGACGCGCGGCGGCGGCCCGGGCTCCACGGCGCTCCTCATCGGGACGGCGATGTACGGCTCGCGGTAGAGGAGGCGCGCCATCTCACCAACGAGCGGACGCGGCACCAGCTCACGAATGAACACGACACCGGGGCGAACCTCGTCACCGACGACGCGCCGCACGTAGAACCGCAGGTTGACCTCCGCGAAATCCTGATGGAACGGAATCGGCACGCCGAGAACCTTCGTGTCCTGGAACTGAAAGCCGAGCAGACTGACGAACGTCTTGCCGCGCCAGGAATCCAGTGTGGTGCCGGCGGGCACGCGATCGATGAGCTGTATCGGGTCCACGGCGTACGTCAGGATGATCAGGTTGCGCCATTGCGCAGTGAGAAAGGGACGACTACGCTCGGTCATGCTAAATTCCTACCCCGCTCCCAACGTAGAGCCCCCGGCGTTGCGGCGAGTCGTCACGGCTGCCGCAGTCGGCAATATCATCGAATGGTACGATTTCTACGTGTTCGGCTTGCTCGGCCCCAGCATCCTCTCGGTCAAATTCTTCGATAAGACGGACCCGGCGGCGGCGCTCCTCAGCACCATCGCGCTCTTCACGATCGGATTCCTGATCCGCCCGCTCGGTGCGTTCGTGTTCGGCCGCGTGGGAGATCTCGTCGGCCGGAAATACACGTTTCTCGTGACGCTGACCGGCATCGGCGTGTCCACGGCGCTGATCGGCGTCGTGCCGACGTACGCGACGATCGGCCTGGCCGCGCCGCTCATTCTCTTCATACTGCGCCTGGTACAAGGCCTATGCCTGGGGGGAGAGTACGGGGGCGCTATCACGTACGTTGCCGAACACGTCTCTGACGAACGGCGCGGCTACTACACGGGATGGCTGCAGACTTCCCCGACGCTCGGCATCGTGCTCGCGCTGGCCGTGATCACGGGGACGCAGGTCGCTCTGGGCACTGACGCGTTCACGGATTGGGGATGGCGCATTCCATTTCTCGTCTCGCTCGTGCTCGTTCTGGTCGCGCTGTACATCCGGTGGCGCCTGCAGGAGACGCCGATCTTTCAGCAGATCAAGGCCAGGGGCCAGACCGCAGTGAATCCGTGGCGGGAAGCGTTCACGGGACAAAACCTCCGCTACGTCGCCATCGCCACGATCGTCGTGCTCGGCGAAGGGTGCGTGTGGTACTCGAGCCAGTTTTGGGCGATCTATTTCCTGCAGACGGTCAACAAGCTGGACCTTCTCACATCGAACCTCATCGTCGGCGTCGCCTTGCTCATTGCCGCACCGACCCTCGTGCTGTGCGGTTGGCTGTCCGATCGCATCGGCCGCAAACCGGTGATTCTCACCGGCTTCTTCCTCGCCGCAGTGGCCTACTATCCGCTGTTCGCGCTGCTGCGCACGGTCGCGCAGGCGGGCGCCATTAACTACCCGCTCGCAATTCTGATCGTTGCGGTGCTCGTGTCTTTTGTAGGGATGGTCTACGGTCCGATCGCCGCATTTCTTGCCGAGTATTTCCCGAGCCGCATCCGCTACACCTCGGTGTCGGTGCCTTATCACATCGGCAATGGCTGGGGCGGCGGTTTGGTGCCGTTCATCACCGCGTGGGCGTGGAAACAATCGGGCGGCAGCCTCATCGCGGCGCTCGCCTACCCGATCGCGCTTCCCGCGCTCGCGCTGTTGTTGTCGCTGAAGTGGATGCCGGAGACTCGGCACATGAAGATTTGGGAGAGCTAGAAAGAAGTACTCTTCTTCCTGCTGGCAAACTGCGCTCGCACAGCGTAGGATAACGCCATGCGATATCTCTCTACGTTTTGTGTGCTGTTAACGCTCACTGCCGCGTGCAAGAAGTCGGCGGACCAACCGGCGCGCGCGAGCGCAGGGGCGAGCGGAAGCGATACCGCCGGTGCGCCGGACTTTCGCAATCCCGCGAGCCCCGGCTTCGCGACGCAGGCGCCCGACAGTTTTCGCGCGCGCTTCACGACGAGCAAGGGCGACTTCGTCATCGCCGTGCATCGCGCCTGGGCGCCACTCGGCGCGGACCGCTTTTACAACCTCGTGCGATCAGGCTATTACGACGGCGTGCGATTCTTCCGTGTGATTTCCGGCTTCATGGCGCAGTTCGGGATTCACGGCGACAGCGCCGTCACCACCGCATGGCGCGAGCGCCGCATTCCCGATGATCCGGTGCGGCGCACGAACGGGCGGGGCATGGTGTCGTTCGCGACGGCGGGGCCCGGCACCCGCACCACGCAGGTGTTCATCAACTACCGCAACAACGACCAGCTCGATGCCATGGGCTTCGCGCCGTTCGGGCAGGTGGTGTCGGGCATGGAGGTCGTCGACAGTCTGTACAATGGATACGGCGAAGGCGCGCCGCGCGGGCGCGGGCCCGAGCAATACCGGCTGCATGTCGAGGGCGAGCGCTATCTCGCTCGTCAGTTCCCTCGCCTGGACCGGGTGATCAAGGCGACGATCGAGTAAACGCCCGCAGCCGTCCCTGCGCCTCGCCGTTCGTCGAGTCTCGCCTTACGGCCTCGCGGAATGCCGCGATCGCGGCGGCGGTATCACCCTTCATTACGTTGATGTTCCCGCGGAACACCGACAGGCTCGACGAGTTCGGGAAATACTCCTCGTTGAGCTTTAGAATCGCGAATGCTGCATCGAATTTTCCGGCGCGCCCGAGCCGGAACGCGGCGATATTCAGCGACGGCTCGCCAAAGTCGTACGACGCTCGTCCATAGTAGCGCTCGCGCAGCGCGCGATATGCGCGCGTCGCGGAGTCCGCGCCCGATGCCTGCCCAGTCTGCGCGATCAGCTGCTCGAGGGGTACGGGCCGGCTCACCCCGCGATGGCAGGTGTTGCAGGTCACGCGTACCGTGTCATGGGGCTGAGCGTGATCGTGCTCGTGCGGCAGTGTGTCGATGCGCCGGTTGATTTCCTCGACCATGCGCATCATCTGACGCGCCGTGAGCTTGGAGCGTTTCTCATCTTTCGCAAAGTCGTAGGAGGAGAGTGGCTGTCCTTCCTGGCCGATGTGACAGTACGAGCACCGCACGCCGAGTGCGAAGGTGATGCTGCGCATCATCCCGACCACTTGCATCACGGGCGTGTTCTTCGGGATGACTTTGACGTTGATGAGCGAGTCGGGCGGGAACTTGCCGGGAGCCTGGGCGGAAAGCGCGCTGGCGGCGGCGAGCGCGGCGAAGACCATTAGGGATCGGTTCATGACTTAGTTCTACAGGCGCTTTGGCGGGGTCGCTATACCCGGTGGCGACCTCTCATCTATTCCTGACGATTGTTGAGTTGTCGTTGATTGAGGTGGTCGAGACTGAGAGCATGTCCTTTAGGACAATGCCTGCCGAGCACACCCTCTCGGGTGTTGAAAACAGAACACACGGTGACGACCACGCTAAGGCACGACTGTCAAACGATCTCACGCCGGCTCAGTCGTTGGGATCAACAGGCTAAAGCCTGTGCTCGGCTAACATTATCCTAAAGGACATTCTTAGACAGTGTCCGCGCATCAAATCTTCGTTCATCTGGTTTGGACAACGCACGAACGACTCGGAATGATTGATGAGGCGACCAAAGCGTTCTTGCACGATTACTTCCACAAGACTGCTGCCCGTCAGGATGTGCAAATCGTCGACATGGCGATTTTGCGGACGCACGTCCATATGCTCGTGCGCACCCCGGCCCGAGTGGACCTGCCCCGACTCGTCCAGTTCTTCAAAGGAGGCAGCAGCCATGCGGCGAGTCGGTTGCCTGGAAACGTCCTTGGCCTGCGATGGGCGCCGGAATACTCGGCGACCAGCGTTGGACCTCGGCAACTCGATGCGGTGCGCGAATACTTTCGCACTCAAGCCAGTCATCACCCCGGTCAAGCAGTGTAGGCGAGTACGAATGTCCTTTTAGGACAACGCCTGCCGAGCACACCCTTTAGGGTGTTGAAAACCAGAACCGGTGACCGACTACCACTCGCGTACGGATAGCTGCGGTTGAAATCAACAGGCTAAAGCCTGTGCTCGGCCAACGTTGTCC
The DNA here is from genome assembly GCA_044869265.1 of Gemmatimonadales bacterium. Taxonomy (GTDB): domain Bacteria; phylum Gemmatimonadota; class Gemmatimonadetes; order Gemmatimonadales; family GWC2-71-9; genus 20CM-2-65-7. The sequence continues at coordinate 3,686 of JBIOXD010000139.1, read as the reverse complement.
TGAAGGACAGTCGAGAACTTTCCCTCGTCGTCGGTCGAATGTCCTTTAGGACAACGCCTGCCGAGCACACACTTTAGGGTGTTGAAAACAGAACGGAGCATTATCTTGAGGCACCCGCGCGCGACTACTTCATCTCGTGCCCCGCCGCATGATGCGCGCTGCGCTGAAACTCGAGAAACTCGTGAATGCCCGCGACCGCTGCGGGATCCGAGCTCCGGATGCGCACTTCCCCACCCCTCGGCCGATCGATCGCCTCGTAGCTGATGGCGTCGCGACGCGCTGACATGACGCCGGTGCCGGGAACGGTCTGCGCGTGCACTTGGAACGGCTTCGTGAAGTCACCCGAGCGGAATGCGGTCGCGATGTCGCGCATATGAGCGCGGATGGTCGTGATGGCAGCCGTGTCGGCGGAATCGGTGCGATCGAGCACGACACGCCCGCCGTCAGGGAGGTCCTCGAAGACGTGCGCTGAGGTGTATTGGTTCACGCCCATGACGTGCTCGCCGCGCGCCTGCATCGCACCGAAATCATCGGCTTCTTTAGAGCGCCCGCACGCGGCGAGCAGGACGAGTCCTAGCGCGAGCGATAGCCGAGTCGAATCCATAGCACCCAGAGTGAGACGTTGAGCAGGAGCCCGAGCCACGGCTGGACAAAAGCGAGCGCCGCGGCCGTCAGATACACCCCGAGCCCCAGGTAGTATGCTCTGGATACGGCGGAGATCGTCACGGTGTTGACCTCCGGTCGCAGACACCCACTCCGCACCATCGTCCGAAACAACAGGTTCCAGACGAGTCCATTCACCGCGAACGTCGCGCAATAGAACGCGACCGCCGATTTGGCTTCGGCCTTGGCCAGGTGCTCCGCGAGCACCGCGGTTGGAAATGGCACGAACGTCACCGTGAGCAGCAGCAGTCCGTTCGCGAACAGAATCGGATAATTGACGCGCTCGATCAGGCGCATCAGCTCGTGATGACTCACCCACATGATCAGAATCACCAGGAAACTCATGAGGAACGCGATGTACGACGGCCACAGCGCGGCGAGCCCGGCCCAGAGGCCGTGCTCGGCGTGCGGGACCTTGATCTCGAGAATGAGCAGCGTGATCGCGATGGCGAAGACGCCGTCGCTGAATGCCTCGAGGCGAGTCGGGCTCTGGGACATGACGCACAAAACTAGCCCAATCGGGTAGATTTGCGGAAACTCTCAAGGTTGACCGATGCAACGATCGCTTGTTGGTCTGGGGCTCACACTTCTCGTGACAGCGTGTGGCGGCGACTCCTCCGGTCCCGACGCCGGATTCGAATGTCTCGGTGCCGCGCTGCCGACGACGGCACCGAACACGATCACCCTCGAGGGACAGACTCTCGCCAACGCGCTCGCGCCCACTGCACTGTCGGGCGCCGAGATCCTGGCGTTGCGCACGGACACCGACACGCTCGCAGCAGATACGTCGAACACACCGGGGTTCTACAACCTCAGCATCGCGACGGGCGGCACGCCGGTAAACGGCTTCCTACGCATCACGAGGAATGGCTACCTGCCGACCTACGCCTATCCGCCGCGCCCCCTTGCAGCCAACGACACCACCAATGTGCTCGTCATCACGAGCCTTGAGTTCGGCATTCTTGGCACGGCGACCGGCGAGTCGCAGACAACGGGCAACGGCTTTATCGGCGTGGTCGTGGCGAATTGCAGCGGTACGCCGCTGGCGGGCGCCACGGTGACGACGAATCCTCCGGGTGGAGCCGTCAAGTACAACTTCGGCGGTGGGCCGAGCTCGACGGCGACAGCGACGGCTGCGGATGGCGTCGCGTACGTGTTCAATGTGCCCGCGGGGAACGTGACCGTGATGGCGACCGCGAACGGCCATACGTTGCGCCAGCATGCGGTCAATGCGCGCGCCAATGTCATTACGCTGACGGAGATCCAGCCCTAACGCGCTAACGACGCGCAGGCGGCGCGCGCGGCGCGGGCGGCGCGGGCGGCGCGGTCGGCGGGATCGCCGGCAATGCGTTCAGCATATACCGGACGATACGCCACTCACCGCTCTCCTTCCGCCAGATCGACAAGAAGCGGCCGCGGCCCTGAATCGGCGCGGCCGCGCCCGTTTTCGGCACCTGCGTCTCTTCGTAGGTGCCGATATCGATCGCGTGATCACCGCGCACGATCAAGTCCTGATGATTCAGGGTGAGCACGGGCACGCGGTACGCCTCCATCTCGCCCACAAACAGCTCGCGCGTCGCCTCCCGGCCGGCGATGTCCGGGAAGCCGGAGATCAGAATGCGGATATCGTTCGAGATACGGGCGAGCGCCGCAGCGGTGTCCCCATCGATCCAGGCTCGACGGTACTCCTCGACCGCAGCCATCACAGCGGCGCTGTCAGCCGAGGAGCTGGACGCGCCCCGGCCACAGCCGACAGTGAACCCCACAAAGAAAAGCAGGAACCGTTTGCCGTGTTTCATGGTCCGGATAACCTCAGCGTTGGCGACGCGGGAGCCACCGGCCGACCCGTTGTGTGTAGCGCTCGTATGACTCCCCGAATTGACTTCGCAACGTTGGCTCTTCGTACCCGATGACGAAAAGGTTCACGAGCGCAAAGAATATCACCCAATACAGGAGCAGCGCTGTCGAGCGGGCCAGCAGCGCCTCGCCGAGCGCGATTGCGCTGACGCTGAGGTACATGGGGTTGCGGACGTAGCGGTACAGCCCGTGGACGACCAGTTCCTTCGGCGGGTCCACCGGCGAGAGCGTGCCGCGCCCACGCCGCGCGAATTCCCAGATGCACGCGCCGAGCAGCACGACCCCGATGGTGACGAGCAGAAGCCCGAGCAGGTGCAGTGGATTTGTGAAGTCGAGACGGACCTGTGACACTCCGAAGTACCGCCACGGGATGTAGCCGGCGAACATGCCAGGGAAGGCGATCGTCCAGAACAGGCTGCGGATAGCGAGTAACGGACCGGATCCTCGCGACGTATTTCCCACGCCTCCTTTCGACGCCTCCTGCGACGAAGTCTCTTCGACGCCGTCTGTTTGACGCCGTTCTTCGACGCAGTCAATTCGACGCTGTTCGGTTGCTTTGGTCTATATCCGCGGCGATCAACCACCTCCCTTTGGGGGCACGACGGAGCGCGAGGACGAATTTGCCGCGGTCCTGCCCGCGCTCGCCGTAGCCGTACGCGCCGACGATGTACCCGACCGTGTCGGCGACCGCGTACGCCACCGCGCGCAGCTGTAGATCGCCCTGCGAGTTCTGGTAATTCCGGCGAATGCCATCGCGGCCGCGCACCCAGCCGCCGCTCCACGGCACGAAGCCGTCCTCGGTGAACAGCTCGGCGAGCGCCTTCTCGTCGCCCGCGCGCCAGCCGCGCTCGTAATCGCGGAGCACGCGGTCGAGCTCTGGCGGGAGCGCGACGGAGGGGAGCGGCGCCTGCGCGCCTGCAGTCGAAGACAGCGCTGCGACGAAAGTAAGGATGAGCACACAAGCACGCATTGGCCCTCCGGAATCGAAGACGTTGAAAAAGTGCGTCGAATTGACGGCGTCAAATTGGGTGCGTCAACGGAGAAGCGTCGCATGAACCGTTGAAGGAACTACGTATTGACGTCGTCTTTCGACGCTTCAAGCGACGAAGGTCATTCTACGTACTTGAACTCGACGTTCTTTTTCGACGTAGTCGATTCGACGTCGT
>JBIOXD010000138.1:0-52561 GCA_044869265.1 Gemmatimonadales bacterium | reverse complement strand
CATGCCCGCCTCCCGATCCTGCCACCAGTCGCGACGTTCACGTTTAGCTGCGCCGCGCTGGACTGCAGCTTCACCAGTACGAGCACTGATGCGGACGGAACGGTGACGAGCTACGTCTGGATGTTTGGCGACGGGCAGACGTCAACGCTCGCGAATCCACCACACAGCTACAGCGCGGGCGGCAGCTACACGGTCACCCTGACCGTCAGGGACAACAACGGCGCCGAGAGTTCGCAAACGTCGCAGACTGTGACCGTAGCGCCACCACCGCCACCGCCACCTCCGCCACCGCCCCCGCCGCCGCCGCCGCCGCCGCCGAACGAGCCACCGGTCGCGAGCTTCACAGTCAGCTGCAATGACCTTGCGTGCAGCTTCACCAACACGAGTAGTGATCCGGACGGGACGGTGGAGACCAACGCGTGGACGTTCGGCGACGGCGCCACGTCGACGCTCCAGGATCCGGTGCACACCTACGGGGCGGCCGGCACGTACACCGTCACGTTGAAGGTGACCGACAACGCCAACGCCGAAAGTGCGCCGACATCGCAGACCGTGACGGTTTCGGCACCACCGCCGCCGCCTCCGCCGCCACCACCGCCGCCCAATCAGCCGCCGGTCGCGGCCTTCACAGCCAACTGCAGTGACCTGGCGTGCACATTCACCAGTACGAGCAGTGATCCCGATGGGACGGTGGCGAGCTACGCCTGGATGCTGGGCGACGGGGCAACGTCGACGCTCCAAGATCCGCAACACACCTACGGAGCCGGTGGCAGCTATACGGTCACGCTGACAGTGACCGACAACGAAGGAGCCGGGAGCTCGCCGGCATCGCAGACGGTGACGGTCGCGCCGCCCGCGCCCGCGGGGCAGGTGTTTGTGGGTACGGGAGACATCGCCGTCTGCTCGACTACCGGCGACGAAGCCACGGCTGCGCTGCTTGATTTGATTCCCGGCACCGTTTGGACGGCCGGGGACAACGCGTACCCGGACGGGAGGGCGGTCGACTTCGCGAACTGCTACGAACCGTCGTGGGGCCGCCACAAGGCGCGCACGCGCCCCTCGCCCGGAAACCACGAGTACAACACGACGGGCGCCAGCCCCTACTACGCCTATTTCGGCGCGAACGCCGGTCCGGCCGGTCTCGGCTACTACAGCTACGATCTCGGCGACTGGCACATCATTTCGCTCAACAGCAACATCTCGATGAGCGCCGGCTCCACGCAGGAGCAGTGGCTGCGGGCCGACCTCGCCGCCACGACCGCCAAATGCGTCCTCGCGTACTGGCACCACCCGCGTTTCAGCTCGGGCTCACACGGCAACTCGACGCTTCCGCAGCCGTTGTGGCAAGCGCTCTACGACTATGACGCGGACGTGGTGCTGGTCGGCCACGACCACAATTACCAGCGGTTCGCGCCGCAAACGCCGACGGGCGCGGCCGATCCGGTTCGGGGAATTCGCCAGTTCGTCGTGGGCACAGGTGGCAGGAACCTCTACTCCTTCTCGACGCCGATCGCAAACACAGAAGCGTACAGCACTACCACCTGGGGGGTGTTGAAGCTGACGCTCTACGCCGACTCATATGCGTGGGAATTCGTGCCCGTGGCGGGGAGCACGTATACGGACATGGGCAGTGGCGCTTGCCACTGAAACTCCTTAGGATGTGGAGTAAGTGAAAAGAATCACAAGCCATCCTAACAGGGTCGCGAATTCACGATGCGGAAAATCTCCGACAGCACCGTCCGGCGGCTGTCCGTTTACCTGCGGTTTCTCGAGCAAACCAAGACCGCCACGATCTCCTCCGGGGACCTCGCCCGTCTCGGCGGCACCACCTCGGCCCAAGTCCGCAAAGACCTCTCGTTCTTCGGCTCCTTCGGCAAGCGCGGCCTCGGCTATGCGGTCCCCGAGCTCACGCGCCGGATTCGGGACATCCTGGGGCTCGAGCGCGGCTACCGTGTCGTCCTCGTCGGGGCAGGGCGGATGGGCGGCGCACTCGTGCAGTATCAGGGATTCAAACAACGCGGCTTTCACATCACCGCGATCTACGATCAGGACGCGCGCAAGATCGGCTCGCGCTGGAATGGGCTCGTCGTGCGGGATGTGAAACACCTCGAGACCGATCTCAGGAAAGATCCGAGCGACATCGCCATCGTTGCCACGCCCGCGGAGTCCGCGCAGCATGTCGTCGACCGGCTGGTGCGCAGCGGGGTGAAAGCCATTCTCAACTTTGCCCCCGTGCCCCTGACGGTGCCCTCTGATGTCGAAGTGAAAACCGTCAACATGGCACTGGAGTTGGAAACGCTCAGTTATTCGCTGGCGAATCGGTAGGCGTTTCTCCCCCCCTCCCGGGGTTGACACATCAAGAAAACTTGATACATTTGCCGGCCATGACCACCGCCATCCAGCCACGCCCAGAAGCAGCTCGTGTCGCGAGCTGGTTTCACGCGCTCGCGGACGAGACCCGTGTCCACATCGTCGAGATGCTGTCGCACAAGGAGCGGTGCGTATGCGAGCTGGAGCAGGTGCTCGGTATCGCCCAATCTCGGCTCTCGTTCCACCTCAAAGTGCTGAAGGACGCCGGTTTGATCAGCGATCGCAAGGAGGGACGGTGGATGTTTTACGGGTTGCAGAAGGATGTGCTCGACCAGATAGCGGCGTACACGAGGTCCGTGAAGCCGGGCAAACATGCCGGCAGCTGCGCCGTCGCGTGTTGCGACTGAGTTCACTTCAAGACCGGAAGGCACGATGAGCGACGTCAAAGCCAGTGTTAAGGAGAAATACGCCGAAGCCGCTCTCAAGGTGATGAATGGGCAGAAGGGGAACTGCGGGCCGAGCGGCACCTGCGGCTGTGATCCAGTCACGGAGAATCTCTACGAAGCGTCGCAGACCACTGGTTTGCCCGAAGGCGCTGTGCTGGCGTCGCTCGGCTGCGGCAATCCAACGGCGCTTGCCGATTTGCACGAAGGCGAAGTCGTACTCGATCTGGGCTCGGGCGGTGGCATCGATGTCCTGCTCTCGGCAAAGCGCGTGGGTCCAACCGGCAAAGCGTACGGCTTGGACATGACCGACGAAATGCTCACGCTCGCTCGGCAGAATCAGGCGAAGGCGGGGGCGACCAACGTCGAGTTCCTCAAGGGCGAAATCGAGAACATCCCGCTGCCCGCTGAAGCGGTCGACGTGATCATCTCGAACTGCGTGATCAACCTTTCTGCCGACAAGGGCCGCGTCTTGCGGGAGGCCTTCCGGGTCCTGCGGCCCGGCGGGCGGTTCGCAGTCTCCGATGTCGTCTGCCGCGGCGAGATCCCGTCGGTCGTCCGCCGGAACATGGAACTCTGGATCGGGTGCGTCGCGGGCGCGCTGCTGGACAGTCAATACCGTCAGTTGCTGGCGGACGCCGGCTTTGTCGATATCGAGATTGAGCCGACGCGCATTTACGCCTTCGACGATGCGCGAACGATGCTCGCGGACGCCGGCCTCGATGTCGATGTGCTCGCGCGCGAAATCACCGGCCGCATCATGGGCGCGTTCATCCGCGCCCGGAAACCGGCGTGACATTTCGCCTGCTGTTTCTCTGCACCGGTAACTCGGCCCGGAGCCAAATGGCCGAGGCGATCCTCAATGCAAAAGCCAGAGGACGCTTCGAGGCCGCAAGTGCCGGGTCGCGGCCGGCTGCCCGCGTCAACCCGTACGCGCTGGAGACCCTGCGCGAATTCGACATCCCCTGGTCCGGGCACGCGCCGAGAAGTATCGATGGGCTGGACAACGAGCACTGGGACTATGTCATCACGGTCTGCGATCGCGCGAAAGAAGCGTGCCCCATCTTTCCGGGGAAGCCGGTGCTTGCCCATTGGAGCATTCCCGACCCCGCGGAGGTGGAGGGCGATGACACCACGAAACGCGCGGCCTTTCGGGACGCCTTTCTCGAGCTGAACCGTCGCATCGATCTGTTGCTTGCGCTGCCGGCTCTGCCGTCAGATGCTTGATTTCGCTGAAGCCTCCGCGCCCATTGGCAAGCTATTGACAAGCTCTGGTGTGCTCGATTCATTCGAGCGCTCTTGCCGCGTAGCGAATGCCGTGACCTCACAGCCGGGGGGAACGATGCGGAAGTTTTCGGCGGTGTTGTTCGCGCTGGCGGTGGTCGGCGCCTCGGTGGGCGCCGCTCAAGCGTCGATTGGTGTCGGTGGGCAATACCTGAGTTTTGGCGGCTCGGACTTCGATGGCACCGACGCCGGAATGGGCCTTGAAGCAAACGTCATGTTCCCGGCGGGAAAGGCGTTCATGCTCGGCGCCAGTGGGCAGTGGTCGACCCATAACGACGCGGTGTTGAGCGACAACACCACCGCCCTCGGGATCTTCGCCGAAGGCCGCTACCTGTTCCGGAGCGCCAGCGGGAGCAAGCTGACTCCCTACGCAAGCGTCCGCGGGGGCTGGGCCCAAGGAACCCAGACTGCCCAAGCCACGGAACTAGGGGGGTCGAGCGGCTCACTCGACGCATCTGCCAGCGGATTCGCGTTCGGTGGAGGTGCCGGAGTGATGATCGCGCTGTCGCCATCCCTGTCACTGGATGTGAACGGGATGATCCACTCCGTCTCGTTTGGCGATATCCACGTAAAGGGCAACTTCGACGGGACTCCTGTCGATGAGGACATTCCCGACAGCAAGACGAGCGGCACTGCGTTGCAACTGCGCGCCGGCCTTAGCTTCAAGCTCGGCAGCGGCGGCAAGTAACCCGATGTGACCCGGCTTTTGACCGGGTGGAATGACGGCGCCGGTTACCCCCTCGCTCACGCGGAAGTCTGGAGTCGCCTTCCGCGTTAGCTTTCCTGCCCATGCCCCGGGTCCACGTCACGTCGGAAATTGGCGCGCTGCGCTCGGTGCTGGTTCACACCCCGGGCAAAGAGCTCGTCGCCGTCACCCCCGGTACCCGCGAAGACTATCTCTACGACGACATCATCGATCTCGAGATCGCCCAGCGCGAGCATCGCCGTCTCGTCGCGATCCTGGAGCGCTTTGCGGAAGTCCAGGAGGTGCGCGATTCACTCATCGAGATCGCCGGCCGGCCCGAGGTGCGGGAATTCATCACGACCCGCGCGCTCGAGGTCGTCCCCTCGGACGCCTTGGCGAAGCAGTTCGCCGCGCTGTCCTCGGAAGAGTTCGTGGCGCTCATGGTGGAGGGCGCGCTGGAAGAGGCCGGCCCGATCGCGCGAGCCCTGAATGAAGTGGCCTACGCGCTCCCGCCGCTGCCGAATCTTTTTTTCACCCGCGACATCGGGATCGTGATCGGCGAGCACTCCATCATCGGCTCGATGCGCCACGGCGTCCGCTGGACGGAAGAGCTGCTCATCAAGGCGCTGTTCAGCTACGACTCCACATTCGAGAATGCCGGCATTCTGTACGACGGCTCGGAAGAGAAGCGCCTGAACTACACGCTGGAGGGTGGCGACGTCCATCCCATTCGCCCCGACCTCCTGGTCCTCGGCTTCAGCGAGCGCTCGAGCCCCGCCGCCCTCGATCTGCTGTGCGATCTCGTCTTCCAGCACTGCGGCGTGACGGACGTCATTATCGTCGTGTTGCCCGCTGAAAAGACGGCGATTCACCTCGACATGATCTTCACGCAACTGGACCGGGAGCTGTGCGTCGTCTATCCGCCCCATTTCGTGGGCCCGGAACGCCTCGCCGTCCTGCACCGGAAAAAGCGCTCGAAGGGCGTCAAAGAAGTGCCCAACTTCTTTGCGGCGATGCAGGCCGTCGATCATCCGCTCGAGCCGATCTTCTGCGGCGGCAACCAGCGCACGGTCCAGGAGCGCGAGCAGTGGGCCTCGGCCTGCAACTCATTCGCCGTCAGGCCCGGCGTCGTCTTGAGCTACGACCGCAACGACGCCACACTGGGTGAGCTGGCCAACGCGGGATTTCGGGTGATTCCGGCCGTGAACCTCCTGACCGGTGACGAGACGCTGGACGACAACGAACGCGCGGTCATCTCGATCGACGGCAGCGAGCTGGTACGCGGCGGCGGAGGCCCCCGCTGCATGACCCTGCCGCTGCGGCGAGACGACCTCTGATCGGACTCCAGGCCCTTCCTTCTTCTTCTCTCTCCGCCCGCGCACTCGCGTTCCTGCACGGCGGGGCGGCGGGGAGCCTGGCCATCGTGCGCGACGTCCTCGGGATCCAGCAGGCCAACCGTCATACCGCTGATCGCATCGCCGCGACCCTGCTCGCCGCTGACACGCGCTTTGGACGCACCGCGGACGGACGGTGGACGGTCGCGGCGCAGACGCCGGAGGCGAGTCCGGCGCTGGAGAGCTGTGCCTTCGCCGTAGTCGACGTGGAAACCACCGGCGTCCGTGCTTTCCGCGGCGACCGGATCATGGAAATCGCGGTCGTCAGGCTCGACGGCACGGTCGCGTTCCATTCCCTCATCAATCCGGGCATCCCGATCCCGCAATTCGTCGCCGGTTTGACCGGGATCGACGCGCGGATGATCCGGAACGCGCCGCCATTCGAGGCGATCGTCGATAGCCTGCTCGGCGCGCTCGAAGGATGCGTGTTTGTCGCTCACAACGCCCGCTTCGATTGGGCTTTTGTGTCCACCGAGATCGAGCGCGCGCGGGGGCTGCTGCTGCAGGGGCCGCGGGTCTGCACCGTGCGCCTCGCCCGCAAGCTCCTCCCAGATTTGCCACGCCGAAACCTCGACACGGTGAGCTACCATTTCGGCATCGAAATCGAGGGGCGGCATCGCGCCACACCCGACGCGGTCGCTGCGGCGAAATGCTTGGCGCGCCTCCTGAGCATGGCGAAGGATGAAGGAGCGGTGTGCCTGGCAGACTTGGGCCTAGGGCCTGGGGCCTGGGGCCTGGGGAAAACCAGTCTAGGCCATAGGCCCCAAGCCCCGGACCCTACGCCCACCCCAGGCCCCAGGCCCTAGGCCCCAGGCCCGGTCAGTATGCACACCACATTCAGAGTCGGTCGCATAACCTGCCATGCCCTGGAAGGTGGCACGCAACGCTTGGATGGAGGAGCCATGTTCGGCGTCGTGCCGAAGGTCCTGTGGGAGCGTCGGGCGCCCCCCGACGAGCGCAACCGGATCACGCTTGCCTTGCGCTGCCTGCTGGTCGAGCACGACGACGGCCTCGTCCTGATCGACACCGGCCTCGGCAACAAGGAAAACGAGAAGTTCCGCGACATCTACGGCGTCGATAACGCCGGCCAGGGCGGTCGCACGAAGCTCGAAGATGCGCTCCGTGAAGTGGGCTACTCGCCCGACGAGGTAAAATGGGTGATCAACACGCACCTGCATTTTGACCATGCCGGCGGCGACACCTACACTGACGGGGGCGGCAACATCAGCTTGGCCTTTCCCAAGGCGCGCTACGTCGTGCAGAAGGGCGAGCTCGACTTCGCGCGCAACACCAACGAACGTACCGCGGGCAGCTATCTCCCCCACAATGTCCAGGGCATTCCCTTTCAGCTGATCGACGGGGAGACGGAGATCCTTCCCGGCATTCGCGGCATACCGACGCCCGGCCACGTGCCCTATCACCAATCGGTGCTCGTCACCAGCGGGGGCGAGCAGGCGTGTTTCGTGGCCGACCTCGTACCCACGTCGGCCCACCTCCCGCTTCCCTGGATCATGGGGTACGACGTGCAGCCGCTCGTCACGCTCGAAACGCGCCGCCGGCTCTATCAGCGCGCGACGGCCGAGGAGTGGCTCCTCGTGTTCGAGCACGATCCGACGGTCGTGAGCGGGCGGTTGGGGAAGGATGGGAAGGGCGTCGGGCTTGTGGACGCTGTGGCGCTTCACTAATTTGCCGTCCACAATATGGTAAGTGGGCTGTTTGCCCCACCCGCACGCCTCTCATTGAGAGTGCTCTAGGGTTCGTGACCTCACCCCTCGCTCCACGCCTTTTGATTTGAAAACAAGGGCGGGGACGGGGGGAGAGGTCAAACGGACTCGGATTTCCCGGGTCCTTTTTTACTTGTCGTAAAGGAGACTGCTCAGCTGCCACCGCCCGATAACAACAGCAAAGCACCGCGCACACGCGTCAATCGGCAGATCCGCATCAGTCCGGTGCGCGTGATCGCAGACAATGGCGACCAGCTGGGTGTGCTGAGTATTGATGAAGCCCTGGCCGCCGCGCATGAACGGGGCCTGGATCTCGTGGAAGTCGCGCCGCTCGCCCGGCCCCCCGTCGTCAAGATCATGGACTACGGGAAGTTCAAGTTCGAGCAGGCCAAGGCGGCGCGCGCGGCGAAGAAAAAGCAGCACGTGATTCACCTGAAAGAGGTGAAGTACCGTCCCGGCATCGACGATCACGACTTCGACTTCAAGACCCGGCACGCGCGCGAGTTCTTGGCGGACGGCAACAAGGTCAAGGTCACGATGATGTACCGCGGCCGGCAAATGGCGCACATCGAGCTGGGCCGGGAGGTGCTGGATCGGGTCGCGCAAGAGTTGAAGGACATTGGGAAGATCGAGCAGGAGCCGAAGCTCGAGGGCCGGAATATGTCGATGGTCCTCGCACCTAAATAGCCATCAGCCATCTGCCATCAGCCTTCTGATGGCTGACGGCAGACGGCTGAAAGCAGGGGTTACGCAATGCCGAAGATGAAATCGAAGCGCGCCCTGCGAAAGCGCATCCGACTCACGGGGACGGGGAAGCTGCGGCGCTACCGAGCCTACAAGCGCCACATCCTGACCTCGAAGCATCCGAAGCGGAAGCGTCATCTGCGCAAGGCGACGCTCGTTTCGCATGCCGACCGTCGCCTCAAGCGCCTGCTGCTGGCGTAAGGAGATCGCATGCCTCGCGTCAAAAGCAACGTCGCGCGCCTGAAGCGGAAGAACAAAGTGATGAAGCTCGCCAAGGGCTACTGGGGCGGGCGCAGCAAACTATGGAAGGCCGCGAAAGAGGCCACCGAGCGGGCGGCGAAGTATGCCTATCGCGATCGGCGCGCCAAGAAGGTCGAGTTCCGGCGGTTGTGGATCACGCGCATCAACGCGGCCGCGCGCCTCCATGCGCTCTCGTACAACCGCCTGATGAACGGGCTGCGCAAGGCGGGCGTGGAGATCAATCGCAAGGTCCTCGCCGATCTCGCGGTGCGGGATCCGGCGGCGTTTGAGCAGCTGGCGGAGGTCGCGAAGAAAGCCCTCTAGTCATGAGCGACCTCCTTGCAGCCCTAGATTCGCTGCGGGAGCGTCTGAACGAGGTTCCGCAGGCGGATGAACGCCAGCTCCAAGAGCTCAGGACCGAGTTCCTGGGACGCAAAGCCGGCGTCCTCACCGAAATCCTCAAGGCACTCCCCGGACTTCCGCCCGAAGAGCGCAAACGCGTCGGCGGGACCGCGAACGCGCTCAAGCGGGAGTTCGAGCGCGCCATCGACGAACGAGAGCGCCATCTCAAGCGCAGCGCGACCGCGCTCAGTGGGAGTGGCGTCGATCTCACGATGCCCGGCAGGCCCCAGTGGCAGGGCGGCGTGCATATCGTCACGCAGGTCGTGGACGAGATCTGCGAGATCTTTGGCGAGCTCGGCTTCAGTCGCGTCACCGGCCCCGAAGCCGAGACGGAGCGCTACAACTTCTACGCGCTGAACTTCCCCAAGGACCATCCCGCGCTCGACGCGCAGGACAGCTTCTATCTGGGTGGCGACGTGCTGCTACGCACGCACACGTCGCCCGTGCAAATACGCACGCTCGAAACCTATCCGCCGCCGATTCGCATCGTCGTTCCCGGCCGCTGCTATCGCCGCGATCCGTTCGACGCGTCGCACTCGCCCGTCTTCGAGCAGATCGAGGGATTCGCCGTCGACCAGGGAATCAGCTTCGTCGACTTCAAGGCGACCCTCGCGCTCTGGGCCCGCCGGTTCTTCTCTTCCACGACGACGGTGCGCTTCCGGCCGTCGTACTTCCCGTTCACCGAGCCGTCGGCCGAGATGGATGTGCAGTGCCAGATCTGCGGCGGGTCGGGCTGCCCGGCCTGCAAGCAGAGCGGTTGGATGGAAATCCTCGGCTCCGGCATGGTGCACCCGGCGGTGCTCGACAACTGCAAGGTCGACAGCGAGAAATACACCGGCTTCGCCTGGGGCATGGGACCGGAACGCATCGCGATGCTGCGGTATGGAATCCCGGATATCCGGCTGTTCTTTGACTCGGATGTGAGGTTCTTGGAACAGTTCTCTGAGTCACTGGGCCTGGGGCCTGGGGCCTCGGGCCTGAAATTCCGGGGCCTGGGGCCTGGGGCCTTGGGCGTGAGATCCGAGGGCGCAGGCGGCATTCCCGAAGCCCCAGGCCCTAGGCCCCCCCAGGCCCCAGGCCCCAGGCCCTAGGCCCGATGATAGTCTCCCGACGCTGGTTGGAGTCACTCCTCAGTCGGCCGTTAGAGGGCCAGGACGTGGCGGATAGACTCGCGGGACAGGTCGCGCCCGTCGACGCCGTCGTGCCGATCCATCAGGACCTGCGCGACGTCCTGATCGCCCGCGTGCTGGAGGTGCGCCAACACCCGAACGCCGATCGGCTATCGCTCTGCCAGGTCGATGCCGGGGGCGATGCACCGCTCGAAGTGGTCTGCGGCGCTGCGAATGTGCAGGCAGGGAAGTCCTATCCGTTCGCGCCCGTAGGCGCGGTGCTGCCCGGTGGGCTGAAACTCGAGCGCCGCAAGATCCGCGGGGTCGAGTCCAACGGAATGCTCTGCTCCGCCAAAGAGCTCGGCCTGGGTGTCGATCATGCGGGGATACTCGAGCTCAACACGGATGCGCCGCCGGGCACGCCCTTCCTCGAAGCGATTCCGGTTGCCGATGAGCAGATCGTCATCGACGTGTCGGCGAATCGGCCGGATCTGTTGTGTCACAAAGGGGTGGCGAGAGAACTGGCGGTCGCATACGGTGGAACCGTCAAGCTCCCAGAAATCGTCGGCGGTCAAGGCGGTCGCGGCGGTCAACACCGACCGACACGACCGTCCGACCGCCCGACCGCCGCAGTTGATGGAGTCGAGGTCCGGCTCGAGGATCCTGACGGTGCTCCACGGTACATGATTGCCGTGATCCGTGGTGTCAAAGTCGGTCCGAGCCCCGCCTGGCTCTCGACTCGTCTGCAGTCGGTGGGCCAACGCTCGATCAACAATATCGTCGACGCGACGAACTACATCCTGTTCGAGATCAATCAGCCGCTCCACGCCTTCGACCTCGCGAAGCTGCGGGGACCCGCAGTCGTCGTCCGCCGGGCCCGACCCAACGAAGCGATCGTGACCCTGGACGGAGTGAACCGACGGCTCACGGCCGAGATGACGGTCATCTGCGACGCGGAGCGGCCGCAGATCGTTGGCGGGGTGATGGGGAGCGCCGAATCGGGAGTTACCGAGAGCACGACTGACGTCGTGCTCGAAGCCGCCTACTTCCAGCCGACGCGTATTCGTCGCACCCGGCGCGCCCTCGCCATCTCCAGCGAGTCGAGCTATCGCTTCGAGCGCGGCATCGACATGCTCGCCATGCCCGACGCGCTGGCGCGAGCGATCGATCTCATCGGGGCGCTCGCCGGCGGTGAGGTACGCGAGCCTCCGGTCGACCTCTGGCCGGAGCCGCAGAAGCCCCGCTCGGTGTTTCTGCGCCCCGAGCGCGTCAGCCATCTTCTTGGCGTCGCCGTGCCGCGGAAAGAAATCGAGCAGCTCCTCTCTGCAGTGGGCTTCGTCGCGGCACCCAAGGATGATCGGCTCGCCGTCCAGATTCCGGGATGGCGCCCTGACGTCACGCGCGAAGTCGATCTCATCGAAGAAGTCGCCCGCCTCCGCGGCTACGACACGTTCCCGGACGAGGTCCGGCCCTACCGACCCGGCACTGTCCCTGAGGCGCCGTCCGAGACGACGCTGCGTCGGATCCGGGCGCATCTGGTTCGCAGCGGCAGCGGGCTGTTGGAAGCTCGCACCCTACCGCTCGGCCCGGCCGACAGCCCGGAAGCCGTGGCCGTAAAGAACCCGCTCTCGGCCGAAGAGGCTCACCTGCGCAGTCGCCTGCTGCCGGGCTTGGTGCGCCGCGTGGAGCACAACTGGAGCGTCGGGAACCGAGACGTTCGGCTATTCGAGCTGGGAACCGTTTTTCTCACAGGCCCGAGGCCCGAGGCCCCAGGCCCCAAAGAGGAACTGCACCTTGCGATTGTACTTACGGGCGCCCGGCACCCGACGCATTGGTCTGCGGCGTCGCGTGCGAAATTACCTGATATGGACATATGGGACTTAAAGCACCACTTTGAGTTAGCTGTTGGGGTCGCGGCCCCGTTCTGTACTGTCCAGCCTGCTCCAAATGGAACAGGCTGGATCGCGACCGCGAGTGATGCAGTTGTGGGGGGTGTAGCCCCAGGCCCTAGGCCCCAGGCCCCAGGCCCCGATGCCGTGTGGGGCTCGGCGACGCCCCTCGAAGCGGATTCCCCGAAGTGGGGAGCGCCGCTTTACGGGCTGGAGATCAGGATCGCCGGGGGAGATCCGGCGGCGGTTCGCTATCAGCCGTTGCCGACGCAGCCGGCGCTCGTGCGCGATTTGTCACTCGTGTTCCCGGTGGGCGTCACCGCCGCTGCCGTCAAAGACGTGTTGCGCCGCGAGGGGGGAGCTCTCCTCGAGCGGCTGGAAGTGTTGGATGAGTACCGGGGTCCCGGTCTGCCCGAGGGTACACGCGGCGTCACGTGGCGCTGCGCGTTCCGCGACCCCGAGGGGACGCGGACGCTCACGGATCGGGAGGTTGATGCGCTGCTCAGCCAGATGCTGAAAGCGCTGGAGGTGCAACTGGATGTACGCCGGCGATCGGCCTGATGTACGCGAATCGCTCGATCAGCTCGAAAGCATCCTGCGCGACGTAGCGGAGGAGCTGGCGGGCTGGCGTTCGCGCGCGCAGAAGGCCGAGGGGGAGCTGAAGTCCCGCGGCAGCCCGGTGAAAAACGCCGAGCTCGACTCGGAGAACAAGGCGTTGCGCCAGCGGGTGGAAGGCGCGCGCACGCGAGTGCAGGACCTTGTGCAGCGGTTGACGTTTTTGGAGGAGCAGGCGCGTGACAACGGCGGGGGCGGGGGGGGAGGCGGGGGAGGCATGCCGAAGTGATCGCGAAGAAACACGCGGTCCGCGTCATGATCGGGGGCGAGGAGTACACCGTTCGCTCCGATCTCACGCCGGAGTACACACGCGAAGTGGCGGCCTATGTCGACCAGGCCCTCAAGAAGGTGCTGAGTCAGGGTCCGTTGGTCGAAACGCATAAAGCCGCGATCCTCGCGGCGCTGGACATCACGAACGAGCTGTTTCAGGCGAAGCAAACCGAGCGGGAAGTGGCGGCGCGCCTCGCGGCCGTTGCCGACGATCTCGCAAAGATGTTGCCGCCGGCCAAACGGAAAGCCCTAAGCGCCGGCTGACAAAAACGTCCTCACCCCCTGACCCCCTCTCCCTTCGGGAGAGGGGGGACGAAGGTGGGGGCTGGAGATAGATCCAATGGCAGAGCTGGGAAGTATCATCGCGGCCGTGCTCAGCGGCGTGCTCGTCGCGGCATTGGTCTTCTACGTGTGGGGACGGCGCGTCGAGCGCCGCGCGACGGACGCAAGCCAGCGCCTCGTGCTGGCTGCCAAAGAAGAGTTGATGGCCGTTCGCGAGAACCTCCACAAAAGCCTCGATCAAAAGCTTGCCGGCGTGGACCGTCGCGAACAGGAGCTGCGGCGTCTGGAGCAGCAGATCCAGGAGCGCGGCAAGGCGCTGACCAAGCGCGAGCAGGACATCGGCGCGCGCCTGGAGCAGGTCGCCGGTCTGAGCGCGCAGGAGGCCAAGGCCGAGCTGATCACCAAGCTCGAGAGCGAAGCGCGCGATGAAGCGGCGGCGCTCGTCCGCAACATCACGGAGCAGGCCAAGAAAAACGCCGACCGCGAAGCCAAGAAGATCATCGCATTGGCGATCCAACGCATCGCCGCCGAGCAGACGGCGGAATCGAGTGTGTCGGCGGTAGTGCTGCCGTCTGATGAGATGAAAGGGCGGATCATCGGACGCGAGGGACGAAACATCCGCGCCTTCGAGGCTGCGACCGGTGTCGACGTCATCATCGACGACACGCCCGACACCGTCGTGGTATCGTGCTTCGAGCCGGTGCGGCGGGAGGTCGGCCGGCTCGCCCTCGAGCGGCTGATCGCCGATGGCCGCATTCATCCGGGGCGGATCGAAGAAATCGTCAAGAAGGCGAAGGCGGACATCGACGCTGGGATAGTCGAGGCTGGCGAGCAGGCCGTCTACGACACCGGCATTCGCGGTATGCACCCCGAGCTGGTAAAGCTCGTTGGCCGCATGAAGTACCGCACATCCTACGGCCAGAACATCCTCGAGCACTCCAAGGAAGTCGCGTGGCTGGCGGGTATCATGGCGGCGGAGCTGAAGCTCGACGTCAATCTGGCCAAGCGCGGCGCGCTGCTGCACGACGTCGGCAAAGTCCTCACGCACGAGCATGACGGCACCCACGTCCAGCTCGGCATCGAAGTGGCGACCAAGTACGGCGAGAACCCAATCGTGATCAACTGCATTGCCGCGCACCACGACGATGTGCCGCACGAATCACCCGTCAGCGTGATTGTCCAGGCGGCTGACGCCGTGTCCGGCTCACGGCCCGGTGCTCGACGCGAGGCATTCGAGACGTATGTGAAGCGCCTTGCGCAGCTCGAGAAGCTGGCGTCCGAATTCCAGGGGGTGGAGAAGGTGTTTGCCATCCAAGCCGGCCGCGAGGTTCGCGTCGTCGTGACGCCGGAAGCCGTGGACGACACCGCCGCCACCAGGCTGACTGACGAAATCGCGCGCAAGATTGAGCGCGAATTGCAATATCCGGGGCAGATTAAGGTCGTGGTTATCCGCGAGACACGGGCGGTGGGCGTTGCACGTTAATTCTCGGGCCTCGGGCCTGGGGGCTGGGGCCTTGGACAGCGCGCGGCTAATAGACGGGAACGCGATCGGCGGCGAAATGCGGGCCGAGCTCGCTGGAGAGATTGCCGCACTCAAGGGGAAGGGCGTTACTCCCGGGCTTGCGGTGATCCTCGTGGGTGACAATCCGGCGTCGCAGGTCTATGTGAGAATGAAAGGGAAAGCCTGCGACGAGGCGGGGCTGTATCACGAGACCATCAAGCTTCCCAAGGACACGACCGAAGCGGATCTCATGGCGCTGCTCGAACGCCTCAACGTCAATCACCAGATTCACGGCATCCTGGTGCAGCTGCCGCTGCCGAAGCAGATCGACACCAATCGCGCGTTGCATCGCATCGATCCACGCAAAGACGTGGACGGCTTCCATCCGGAAAACGTGGGTAAGGTCGCGGTGGGGGATCCGACCGGCTTCCGTCCCGCGACGCCGTATGGTGTGCAGCAGCTGCTGATTCGTACCGGCGTCGAGACGAAGGGCGCCCATGCGGTTGTCGTCGGTCGCTCGAACATCGTGGGCCGGCCTATGGCGGCGCTCCTGTTGCACGATGCTACCGGCGGCAACGCCACCGTGACCGTGTGCCATTCACGGACCCGGCACATTGAACAGCACACCCGGCAGGCCGACATTCTCATAGTCGCGATCGGCAAGCCCGAGTTCGTGACGGGCGAGATGATCAAGCCCGGCGCCGTCGTCATCGACGTCGGCGTCAATCGCGTGGACGACCCGACGCGCAAGCAGGGCTATCGCCTGGTCGGTGACGTCAAGTTTCAGGAGGCGAAGCAAGTCGCCGCGGCCATCACTCCGGTGCCCGGCGGCGTGGGTCCGATGACGATCACCATGCTGCTCTACAACACGGTTCAGGCAGCCCGGCAGTGGGCCAACCCCTGAACCAGGGCCTAGGGCCTGGGGCCTCGGGCCCGGGGGTTGGCCTCGATCTGTTCGCGGCCGCGTCAACCGAGGGCGCGTGGACGGTTGGCGAGGTGACACGGCGCGCCCGCGCCGTGATCGAAGCGGGACTCCCGCCGCTCTGGGTCCGCGGCGAAATCACCGGCTTCAAGGCGTGGCGCAGCGGACACTGGTACTTCTCCCTGCGCGACAAGTCGGCGCAGATTCGGTGCGTGATGTTCGCCAAGCAGAACTACATGTTGCCTGTGCCCGCAGACGGCATGCAGGTCTTTGTCTTCGCGAAGCCCTCGGTGTACGAGGAAAAGGGCGACTTCCAGCTCACCGTCTCCGAGCTGCTGTCGACGGACCGGGACGGGCTCTGGAAGCTCGCGTTCGAGAAGGCGAAGGCGTCGCTGATGAAAGACGGGCTGCTCGACCCTGCTCGCAAGCGCGCCTTGCCCCTATTCCCGCGCCGCATCGCTGTGGTGACGAGTCCCGATGGCGCTGTGTTGCGCGACATTCAATCCGTCGTGGGACGGCGCTGGCCCGTCGCCGAGCTGATCGTCGTGCCGGCGCAGGTGCAGGGGGCGAAGGCCGAAGCGTCGGTGTGTTCGGCGCTGAACCGTATCCGGCGGCTGCCCGTCGATGTCCTGATCGTGGGACGTGGCGGCGGCTCGATCGAGGACCTCTGGGCCTTCAACTCGGAGCGCGTGGCGCGGGCCGTGGCCGCAATGCCGATGCCCGTCATCTCGGCGATCGGCCACGAGACCGACGTGACGTTGTGCGATCTCGTCGCCGATTACCGGGCGCCGACGCCGTCCGCGGCAGCCGAAGCCGCGACCCCTGACCGCGCCGAGGTGCTCGCCCACTGCGGCGTGCTCGGCCAGAGGCTCGCGCGTGCGCTGCGCATCGCGTCGCGCCATGTGATCGAACGCCTCGAAAGGACAGGCGACCGGCTCGGCCGGAGCATGGACCACCGGTTGGAGACATCCGGCGCACTGCTCACGGCGCACGGCGCACGCCTTGACGCGTTGAGCCCACTGAAGGTATTAGCCCGCGGCTATTCCATCGCTCGCGATGACCGGGGCACAGTGCTCAAGAGAATCGCTCAGCTCCCCTCAGGCAAGGAATTCCGCTTGCGGGTAACCGACGGAGAAGTGAATGGCCGAGTTCAGTAAGCAGCTCGAGCGGCTCGAAGCCATCGTGCGCAAGCTCGAGTCAGAAGATCTCGATCTCGACGAAGCGCTGAAGCTCTTCGAGGAAGGCGTCGAGCGGCTGCGCGTTGCACGCGAGCAGTTGGCGCAAGCCGAGCTCAAGGTCAAAAAAGTCCTGGAGGTTGAAAGTTCCCCGTCAGCCCCCGACCGTCCGGTTAGCTCAGCCGATCGCTAGGTATCTCGCTGACGCCCGCAGTCGGGTGGACGCGGTGCTCACGACCTGGGCGAGTCGCAGCGACCCCGTCATCCGCTACAGCCTGCTCGGCGAAGGCAAACGGTTGCGCCCGACCCTCGTGTTCGCGGCACACGAAGCGCTGAGCGGGGGGCGGGGGGGGCGGGGGGGGGCATCCGGGGCGGGCGTCGCTGAGCTCGCGGCCGCCGTGGAGGTGGTGCACGCCTATTCATTGGTGCACGACGATCTTCCCTGCATGGATGACGACGACTTGCGGCGCGGCCGGCCGACGGCGCATCGGGCGTTCGACGTGGCGCGCGCAACCCGCGCGGGCTACGACATGGTGGCGCTCGCGGCGCGCGTCCTCGCGCACGGGCTCGCGACCCTCGCCCTGACGCCAGCGCACAGTCGCGAGATCGCGCTCGAGCTATTTCGCGCCGCGGGAGCCGGCGGCATGATCGGTGGCCAGGCGCTCGACCTCGAGGCCGAGGCCAAGGCGCTGCCGATCGACGCGCTGGAGGAAGTGCATCGTCGCAAGACCGGCGCGCTGATCGCGGCATCGTGCGTCATCGGTGGCATGTCCGCCGACGGCACGCCGCGGCACATCGACGGCTTGCGCGCCTACGGCGAGGCGATCGGTCTCGCGTTTCAGATCGCCGACGACGTGCTCGATGCGACGGCAACCTCCGACCAGCTCGGCAAGACGGCGGGGAAGGACGCGGCGCATGCCAAGGCCACCTTTGTGACGCTGCTCGGCGTCGGACCCGCGCGCGCCGAGGCCGAAAGGCTCGCCGCGAGAGCGGTGGACCATCTGCGGGATGTCGGGTTAGCTTCCCCCATACTGGTAGAGCTGGCCCACTATATCGTGACGAGGCCAAACTGAATTGCGGGTTGGCGTTTGCGGATTGCGCATTGAACTTCACGTTCCCTCATCCGCAATCCGCAATCCGAAATCCGCAATGACGGGAGAACCGTGATCCTGGAAACGATCCGCAATCCGAGCGACGTGAAAGCGCTGTCGCGCGAGCAGCTTCAAGAGCTCGCCGACGAGGTACGCCAGCGTCTGATCGCCGTCGTGTCCCAAACCGGAGGACACATCGGTGCCGGGCTGGGCGTGGTGGAACTGACCGTTGCGCTGTGCGCTGCCTTCGAGTCGCCGCGCGACAAGATCGTCTGGGATGTGGGCCACCAGGGATATCCCTGGAAAATTCTCACCGGCCGTAACGAGCGGCTCGGGACGCTACGCCAGCGGGGCGGGCTATCCGGCTTCCTGCGCCGGGATGAGAGCGAGCACGATCAGTTCGGCGCGGGCCACGCGGGGACCGCGTTGTCGGCGGCGTTCGGCATGGCCGCGGCGCGCGACCTAAAGGACGAGGATTACCACGTGGTGGCCGTGGTGGGCGACGGCGCGATGACCTGCGGTCTGCCGTACGAAGCGTTGAACAACGCCGGCGACTCCGGCCGCGACATCATCGTCGTGCTCAACGACAACGGCATGTCGATCGCTCCGAATGTCGGCGCGATGAGCAAGTACTTCGGCTCCATCGTCGCCAGCCCCTTCGGGGTGCGGATGCGCGAGCGTGTCAAGCACGTCATCGAGCGCGCTTCCCACCTGATCGGCGGCAAGAAGCTGGTCGAGTTCGCGAAGAATGTCGAAGAGAGCATCAAGAACCTCTGGTCGCCCGGGATGCTGTTTGAGGAGCTGGGCTTCCGCTATTTCGGGCCGATCGACGGGCACAACATCGCGCAGATGCTCCATACCTTCGACATCGTGAAGACGCTCAGCGGCCCCCGCGTCGTCCACGTGATCACCGAGAAGGGAAAGGGCTTTCCGCTGCCAGAGCCGGATCTCGAGAAGTATCACGCCCGCGCGCCGTACGACCCCGTCACCGGCAAGCTGAAGCCGGTCAATCCCGGTCCCCCGCAGTGGACCAAGGTGTTCGGGGAGGCGCTGACCCAGCTCGCCGCGGAAGACGCGAATTTCGTCGCGATTACGGCCGCCATGCCGTCGGGCACGGGCACGAACATTTTCCAGAAGCGGTGGCCGGACCGGTTCTTCGACGTGGGGATTGCCGAGGCGCACGCGACTACCTTTGCTGCCGGCCTGGCGACGCAGGGCGTCCGCCCGATCGTCGCGATTTACTCGACGTTCCTGCAACGCGCGTACGACTCGATCATTCACGATGTCGCGATCCAGAACCTGCCCGTGATCTTCGCGCTCGATCGCGCCGGGATGGTGGGCGAAGACGGCCAGACCCACATGGGGCTGTACGACATCGCGTACATGCTGGCGGTGCCGCACATGACCGTTACCGCGCCCAAGGATGGCGCCGAGCTGATCGGGTTGCTGCGCTGCGCGCTGGCGCACACGGACGGGCCGTTCTCGATCCGCTATCCTCGTGACAAGGCCCCTGCTGAACAGCCGCCCGCTGCCGAGGTGCCGCCGACGCCGTACGGGACCTGGGAGCTGCTGAGAAAAGGCAAGGACTGCGCGATCCTCGCGGTCGGCGTGATGTGCAAGCCGGCGCTCGATGCCGCCAAGGCCCTCGCGGCCGATGGCTTCGACGTCAGCGTCGTGAACGCGCGTTTTGTGAAGCCGATGGACCGCGAGATGCTCGACGCGCTGGCGCGTGACCACAAGCTGCTCGTCACCGTCGAAGACGGCACCGTGGTGAACGGCTTCGGCGCCGCGCTGGCCGCGCTCGTGCAGACCACGGCGCCCGATCTGCGCGTCGTCGCCCTCGGCGTCCCCGATCGCACCTACGAGCACGCGCCGCGTGCGCAGCAGCTTGCCGATGTCGGGCTGACGGGTGAGGGGATCGCCGGCCGGATTCGCGCCCTCGCCGCGGAAGAGTCGCTCACTCCACGATGAACGTCGGGGTCGTCGGGAACCCCAACTACCCGGATCTCGGCGCTTTCCTCGCGACGCTTCAGCAGAAGGCGGGGCAGGCCGGCATCACGCTGTACACCGAAGAGCGTATCCAATCGCTCTGGCCCCGCCCCGCGGACAACGGCGGCCCGCCGCCCTTGAGCGAGGCGCCCGGTGAGCTCGACTGCCTGATCACGCTGGGCGGCGACGGCACGCTGCTCCGCGGCGCCCGGCTCCTGAATGGCGCCAACACGCCGATCCTCGGCGTGAACCTCGGCCGGGTCGGGTTCCTCACGACCGCGGGTCCCGATGCGCTCGACTGGGCGCTCGACACGATCGTGCGCAACGCCTACACGACGGAGCAACGGCTCGCGCTGCAATCGACGATCACGGGCAAGGGGGGGGGCGCCAAGAGCGGCCGGACCGAGCCGCTCGTCTTGAACGACATCGTGGTGCATAAGGGCGGGGTCGCCCGCGTGGTGCGGCTCAAAGTCTCGGTCGATGGTGACGAGGTCGCGCAGTACTCGGCGGACGGCATCATCGTCAGCACACCGACCGGCTCGACTGCGTACTCGATGTCGGCGGGCGGCCCAATTGTCGTACCCACCGTCGATGCCATTGTCGTCACCGCCATCTGCCCGCACACGCTCGCGGTCAGGCCACTCGTGCTGTCGGCGACGGCGGTCGTCACGATCCAGCCGATTCCGCCGTGGACCGATGAGGTGCTCGTCTCGTTCGACGGCCAGGTCGGCACGCCGATTCAGCCGGGTGAACGACTCGACGTCCGGCGCGCGGAGCGGCCCATTCACCTGATCCGCCTCGGTCCGGAGAGCTTCTTCAAGCGACTGCGCAAGAAGCTGCACTGGGGTGATTTGAGCGACCGGACGCGTAAGTGACCTCACCCCCAGGGGGTGAGGACAAACGATTCGGGGGTCGGGATTGTTAACTGAATTACGCGTCCGCGACCTCGCCGTCATCGCCGACGTCACGCTCCCATTCCAGCCCGGCCTCAATGTTCTCACCGGCGAAACCGGTGCGGGCAAATCGATGGTGGTCGACGCGCTCGCGTTGCTGCTCGGCGAGCGGGCCTCGGCGGACATCATCCGGCCGGGGGCCGAGAAGACGATCGTCGAAGGAGCCTTTGAGTTCGTTGCCGCGGTGCATCGCCATCTGCTTTCACCGTTCGCCGAGCTTGGTGTGGAGTTGGAGGACGGCAGACTCGTCCTGAAGCGGGAAGTGCTGCGCGAAGGCAAATCGCGGGCGTGGGTCAACGGTTCGCCGGTGACGATCAGCGTATTGAGTGAGATCGGCAACCTGCTGGTCGACTTGCATGGGCAGCACGAGTCGCAAGGCTTGCTGCGTCCCGACGCGCAGCGCGATATGCTCGACGCGTATGCGGATGCGGAGGTCGAGCGCGCGGCAGTGCGCGACGCCTACCGCCGGCTCAAGGAGCTGGAGCAGCGGGAAGCGGAGCTCACGACACGGCAGGAGGATGTGCGGCGCAAGGCGGATTATCTGCGGCACGTGCTGCAGGAGATCGAGCGGGCCAAGCCCAAAGTCGGAGAGGACGAGAGTCTCGAAGTCGAGTCGAAGCGGCTCACCCACGCCGAAGAGCTGGGTCGGTTGGCGCGGGAGCTCGAGGAGGCGGTCGATGCCGCCGGCCTGGCGAAGGCGCAGAAGACCCTCGCCGCGCTGTTGCGGCTCGATTCATCGGTCGGGAAATGGCAAGAGATGCTTGACGCGGCGTTCGCCAATGCCGACGAGCTCGCCCAGGCCGCTCGAGAGTACGCCGCGTCCATCGAATCCGATCCCGGGAGGTTAAACGACGTCGAACAGCGCCGCGATTTGCTGTTTCGACTCCAGCAGAAGCACGGACCGACGATCGCCGACGTCCTGGCCGCGCGCGACACGGCGGCGCGGGAGCTGGAGCTGCTCGACACCGCCGATCTCGATCTCCGCAACATCGCGGCAGAGCGGACGCAAGCCGCCGCAGAGTTCTCGCGGGCGACCGCAGCGCTAACCGCCAAGCGCACGGCCGGCGCCAAGAAGCTCGCCCGGGCGGTGAACAAGCTTCTGCCGTCCCTCGGCATGGAGGGAGGCAAGTTCTCCGCCGAGCTTCTCCCACGCACCACGCACCACGCACCACGCACGAACGCACAAGGTGCAGAGGACATCACCTTTCAGGTGAAGCTCAACGAGGGCCTCGAGAGTCGACCGTTGGCCCGAGTCGCATCGGGCGGCGAGCTGTCGCGTCTTATGCTGGCCTTGAAGGTCGTGTTGGCTGCGCAGGACGTCATCCCGACGCTGGTGTTCGACGAAGTGGATCAGGGCATCGGCGGCGAAGTCGGTGGTCGAGTGGGCGAGGCGTTGAAGCAGGTGTCGCGCGAGGGCCGTCAAGCGCTGGTCATCACGCATCTCCCGCAGATCGCCGTCTATGCCGACCAGCACCTCGTCGTGGCCAAGGGCAACAAAGGTGGCGTCGCGACGAGTGACGTGGCCGTGGTCGATGGAGAGTCGAGGGTCAAGGAGATCGCGCGCATGCTGGGTGATTCCGACATGGTGACTGCCCGGCGCCATGCCGGCGAGCTGCTCAAAACGGCCAGCGAGACAGGTGCAGCACCACCCCGGACAAGGACGAACTTCTAGGGTTAGTACACGCGTCGGAGCGCTTCGCGCCAGCGTTCCTGCATAGCGCCAGAAAACGCGCGCTGGCTAGTAGTGCAGTTGGACCATCCCTGGCTAACATGACCACAGATGACTATCATATAGTCATGAAAAACGGTGTACGGATCGCGGAGCTGAAGAGTCGGTTGAGCGAGTACCTGCGCCGGGTGCGTCGTGGCGAAACGATCACGGTGCTGGATCGTGAGACGCCGATTGCTCGGCTCGAGCCCGTCGGCGATCGTGCTCGGCTCGTGGTGCGCGAGCCCGCGGCTGGCGGGCCACGTCTGCAGGACCTGCGTTTGCCGCCCGCGCTCAAGACCAAGACCGACATCCTGGACTTGCTGGCGCACGAGCGCGGCGAGCGGTGATCGCCTATGTCGAGTCGTCGGTCATTCTGCGTTTCGTGTTGGGGCAGGCGGGGGCGTTGCGTGCATTGCGCACCTTCGATGCCGGGGGGACGAGCGCGTTGACGGAGGTTGAGTGTCTGCGCACCCTGGACCGGCTCAGGATCACGGAAGGATTGGCGGACCTGCAGATCGCCGAACGCCGCGCCGGAGTGTACGACGTTCTGGCCCGACTCGCCATCATCGACCTGACACGACCGGTGCTCGAGCGCGCCAGTCAGCCGTTCCCTGTGGCACTCGGCACACTCGATGCACTCCATCTGGCCAGCGCCCTATCCTGGCGCGAGCACCTGACAGAGCCCGTCGTGCTAGCCACGCACGATGCGCGACTCGGGGCCGCGGCGCGGGCACTGGGTCTGCAAACGGTGGGGCTGTAACACTGGAATCGCGGCCGCGCTAGCGCAGGCTTTGCCCGAATGTTTGCCGGACGAAAGCCGAGCGTCAGTTATGCGCCAGCTCAAAACGGCCAGCGAGAAAGCCGCATCACCAGCCTGAAGACCGACGCCGCCGGAATCCGCGTCCCGGCTTCCTCGGCGGTCGCATCGACGGTCTGCTCGAACGACAGACTCCCCTCCACATCGGGCGCCACGTAGGTCATCGCCACCCCCAGTCTCCACCGCCGCACCGCGGTCCCGCGATCGAGGACGTCCGCCGGAACGGCTGCACCGGAATTGGTTGCGAGGTCGATGGAGTCCTGGGCGGAACGATAACTGTAGTGGTCCTCGCGCTTGTTGTACCACCCCGCGGTGAACCCGGCGCCGAAAAACCTCGAGAAGCGGTACATCGGCGTGAGATCGATCGCGAGATAATCCCCCGGATCCCAGTTCAACTTCGCGAGCGTCGCGTGCGGGTGGAGCAACTCGGACTGTGGCCCGACGCGCATGTCCCGCGTTCCCGGCCGCTGGTGTACGGACCGCACGCTGCCATTGAGCCATAAGCGGGAAAGTAGGGTGAGCTCTACCGCCGCCTGTAGCTCGATGTCGGTCTGATGGTCGCCGGTCGGAATGTCGAAGAGATTGTTGGGCGAATCCTGGTGACCCGTGGGCAGTCGCACGAGCAGCGTGCCGCTGACTGCGTAATTCGCCTCCGCCACCAGTCGGTACTTTGCCTGGACCTCCGCATCGCCGGCGAAGTAGTGCAGATGGCGCGGTGTGGGGCCGAGCGATCCATACGCGTACGTCGTGTCGTTGAGCAGGGAGTCGAGCGCCTGGCTTGCGCTATCGGGGTTGCCTGCGCTGTCGAGACTGTAGCTCTGCCGGGAGTTCACGCGGACGAGCGGCGCCTTGGCGCCGACGGCAAGTCGATCCGTGATTCCCCACTCGAGCATCAGCGGCGTGACGCGCTGCTCCTGGCGGATGTAGACCGTCGCCGGCAGCGTCGCGCCAATCGGCGTGCGGCCCTGCGGCGTGAATTCGTATTCCCACGTGGTGATGACGGGCTCGAAGGTGAGGCGGAGCTTCCCCTGGCGTGGAGTGTCAGTGCGGGGGACGGCTTGGGCACCAGCCGCTGCGGGGAGCAGCAGCAGGAAGCCGAGCGCTAGACAGCGAGGAAAAGGCGGCAACGGAGAATGATACCCCATTGCCGCCCTTCGCCGCCCCTCGCCGCCGCAGTTCTTCGCCGCCGCTTTTATCGCCGCCCTTTGTCGCTCAGGGAATCGCCGGAATCGCGGAGCCGTATTCCGTGTTGATCACGTGACGCAGCGTATCCGCGAGCAACCGGTGCGTCGAGGTGCTGGGATGGATGCCGTCCCGAGAGAAAGCCCGGCCGAACGGCCGCGTGACGGCCACCGAGTCACCCGCGTTGCCGCGCGGGAAGTAGGGAAACGGCCGCACCTGTCCCGTATCGGCGGCGAGCTGCGCGAACTTGACGTTGACGTCCAAATAGGCCCACCCGCGCGCCGTCGCCTGACTCGAGATGAAGGTGTTGTACGCCGTCATGGCCGAAACGAGCTTCAGGAGCTCCGACGGCACCACCACAGCCGCCACCGTGTCGGCGCAGTCGAGATTGCGCGGGAGATTGTTGGGCGGCGAGGCGGCGGCTAACAGCGTTGCCCCATACGGGAACGGCACGAGCACGGAGTCCCCGCGCGCTCCGGGGATCCCGGATGCGATGGGCGCGCAGTTGTTGCTCACAGTGAACGTGGCGGGAAACGGGGATGGCCCGAAGAGACCGTTCTTGAGCGCCCAGTATGTGGCGCCGCGGCTGAAATACGGAATCAGGCTGACGTTGGCGACACTCAGCAATACGGCTCCACCGGGTCCGGCGTCGGCAATCGAGTCGAGAACGTGGGTGTAGCGCGTCTGGAAATCGGCCACCGACGTGATCCTCAAACTGTCGCCGGCGCTGTCCGCCCTGGTGGCGGCGCCCAACACGTCGTTGTTGCCGAGCCACACCGAAACGAAAGTCGGGTCGGCACGACGCATCATCTGCGTCTGCGTCAGCCCACCTAGGAAAAACGACGTCAGCGCATTCGCGTTGGAGGTGGGGTCGAGGTTGGTATACCCATCGATCACCTCGGCGCTCGGCACCGCGGTGTTGCTGATATACGGGGGTGGGCTTGCCGAAACGACGCGCAGCGCGCACGTCGTCGGCGTGCCGCCGCCAACCCGGGCCTGCGTGAACACGTTCGTGAAGGGTGGCGGGCAGCCCGGCCGTCTCATCAGCGGCGAAAAGAACGGCGAGTGCATCGCGCGTGCCAGCAGGACCGCGTACGACTGGCTCTGCGTGCTGTCGTTGATCCCGGCCGACTGCACACCGGCGGTGATCGAGTTGCCCATCGACACGTAGCGGTCGAAGAGCGGATCGACCGGCGTAACCGAAACGGGCCGGTTCAGCTGGTCATTTTCGCAGGCCGCGGCCGCCAGCAGGAGTCCGAGGACGACCGGGCAGCGGATCGTGCGCATCATGTGTCGCGATTCCTCAGAAGGTGTAGGCCGCCCCGAGCCCGAACAAATGGGCCGAGAACTGGTAGAGACCGGTGTTGCCCGCGGCGATGTTCACCGTGCCACGCCGGTCGTTCTGTTTGATGTACTGGTACGCGACATCCGCCGACAGCTTGGGCGACAGCTGGATGCCGGCGCCGATCGTAAACTCGTTGCGTGGGCCTTCCGGCAGGAGCGGCGTCACGAACTGGTCGGGCGACGCGCCGGTGTGATAGAGATAGCCACCGCGCAGCTTCACTCTTTGGTCGTACTGGTACTCCGTCCCGAACCGAAAACCGTGCGTGTCGCTGTTACTCGGATGCAGCGTGAGATCCGGGGTGGCGGGATTCTCGAAATCGATCACGACCTCGCTGAACCAACCCCACACGACGTACTGGTAGTCGCCCATCACCGTCCATGCGTTGTTCAGCTTCCACTCGATGCCGAGGGTCCCTTGCGGCGGCATATAGAGCGACGTCTTCGCTTTGCCATTCGAGAGCGGGGCGCCCGGCGCGAAATTGCCCGCCACGACCGCGTCCACAGGCGTGCCGGCCGGTAGCCCCAGCGGATTGTTTGGGGGCAAGACGAGGCCGGTAGGAACTTGGGCGAATTCGACCGTGCCGTCGTAGCTGATCTTCTTCCGGGTTAACCAGTGACCGCCGATCGACACGCGGTCGGAAACCTTCACAATGCCACCGAAGTTGACGGCGTACCCGTCTCCCGTGGCTTCCAGCTGCGCGTCGGCAAAGTCGGTTCCTGTGGGGACGCCGAGCGCCGCAAAGCGCGTCCCGGGCGGCACCGCGGCAGATGGCACGACTTGCTGCGAGAAATCGGTCCGCTGCCGCAGCTTGACACGGCTCGTGATATAGGCAAAGCCGATCCCGAGCTTCAAAGTGGGGCTGATCTGGTAGCCGAGGGTCGGCTGGATATAGATCGAGCGCACCTCCGTGTTGTAGCCCATGAAACGACCCGCGGACGTCGTGCTGTCCCACTTTGTCTCCAGCCCATACGGCGCGTACGCCCCGATCCCGACCGTGAGCTTCGGGCTGAGGGGGTGGGTGAAATAGACGGCGGGGACTGGAATGACGGGGTTTTCGAGGTCGCTGGTCTGATTCAAGATGTCGTCGGTGAAACCACCTTGCGCGGCGATAAGGGTGACGCCTGCGCTGACGCGCGTGGGCCCGAGTCCGGCGAGCCCGGCGGGGTTGAAGAAGATCGCGGAGCCGTCAGGGCAGGGGTTCGCCGCAGCCACACCGGCGCGCCCCATGGTACACGCGTTGTGCTCGTACACCCCGAAACCCTGCGCTGGTAGGGCAGCGACGAGCGAGGAGGGTCCGGCGAGCAGCAACAACGCAAACCGCCGCATACGTGGTCTCCAAAGGAGCGAAAAAGGTAGATGGTGAATTCGGCCGCGTTACGGTAGCATTGCCCCCAATCCTTGTCAAACACATGCCACGACCAGCGATAGACCTCTTTCACAAAACATTTGGGACAATCCCTAGGTCGGCCGCGTCGGCGCCTGGTCGCGTCAATTTGATCGGCGAGCACACCGACTACAACGGCGGTCCGGTGCTGCCGATTGCGATCGCCGAACGCACGACGTCGGTGGTAGGACCCGGACCCGCCGACGCGTCCGGGATTCTTGAAACAGTTTCCACGCGTTATCCGGCCGTCACGCGGGTGCGCTGGCAGGAAGAGCTCCCGACCGGCTGGGCCGCGTACGTCGCGGGAGTGTTGCGCGAGCTGTGGACGCTCGACGCGATCCCGCCGGGCGGCAGTCTGCGCATCGCCGTTGCATCCGACGTGCCGGTCGGCGCCGGACTGTCGTCGTCCGCCGCGCTGTCCGTCTCGGCTGCGAAAGCGATTGCGACGTTCGCCGGCGCCAAGCTGACGCCGCGGCAGATCGCCGGCGTCGCTTTTCGCGCTGAACACGATCACGTGGGCGTGCGATGTGGCGTGATGGATCAGACCATCGCGTCGCTCGCGAAGCGTGATCGTGCGCTGTTGCTCGAATGTGCGTCCCTCGAGGTGCAGCACATCCCGTTCCGTGCACGTCTCCTGCTTGTCGACACCGGTGTGAAGCACGATCTCTCGGCGGGCAGTCTGAACACGCGGCGCGCGGAGTGCGAAGAAGCGGTCAAGCGTCTGAAGTTGGATTTACCGGAGCTGGTGTGGCTGGCCAGCTGGCCTGTCGAGTGGTTACCGCGCTTGAAGCGCGCGTTGCCCGAGCCGCTGCGCTCACGCGCGGTGCACGTAGTGGGTGAGACCGCGCGTACTCGTTTTGCGGCACAGCTCCTCGAAAAGGGCAAGCTGAAACAGTTCGGCCAGCTGCTGTACGAATCTCACGAATCGTGTCGGCACCTTTACGCGTGCAGCGCACCGGAGCTCGACACCGTCGTCGCCGCCGCCAAACGCGCCGGCGCGCTCGGCGCTCGGCTCACCGGTGCGGGGTGGGGTGGTGCGGCGATTGTTTTGGTCAGGGAGCGCGGAGCAGGGAGCAGGGAGCAGGTTGCGCAAGCCATTCGCAGGGCGTTCCGGAAGGCGTACGGTCGCGAGCCGGAGATCCGCCCAGTGAGATCGTCGGCCGGTGTGCGGACCGAGAAGATCTAGCCGGCATTGTACATTGATCATTGTTCATTGATCATTGGACGTTGATCACTGGACATTCCGCAGGCTGCCCGGGTGGCGAAATTGGTAAACGCAAGGGACTTAAAATCCCTTGGGGGCAACCCCTTGCAGGTTCGAGTCCTGCCCCGGGCATGGTAGTGCGTCTCGCGTCTCGTTCGACTCTGCAACACGTGCCGCAACATTCACTTGATCCCCACTGCTAGTCCTCTTGCATGGCCGCGTAACTCGTCGCAACATGGGAAAATTCGACACCTTCTTTGCCTCATCGGAGGTTTTATGAACCAGCTACGTTGGGCGCTTCTCGCATTCAGCTTGGCCCTCATGTACCCGCCATCGGTTGCAGCGCAGGGAACCGCCAGCGTCACGGGTCGCGTCGTCGACTCGGCGGCCGCGCAGCCCGTCGCAGGTGCGCGCGTCACGCTCGTCGGTGTCCCGAATGGCACGCTGACGGATCGGGATGGGCGCTACCTGCTCCAGGGATTGGCGGCCGGCTCCATCACGGTGCGCGTGCAGCGCATCGGATTCGTGGCTGCTGAAGCCAACGTCACGCTGGTCGAGGGTGGGAGCGTGACACAGGACTTCACCCTCGGGCTGGCCGCCACGGTTCTGTCGGAAGTCGTGGTGACCGGGTACGGCACCAGCACACGCGAAGAGCTCAGCGGCGCGGTGGCGTCGGTGCGAGGTGACGACATCAAGGGCACGCCGCTCGCCGGTGTGGATGCCGCGATGCAAGGGCTCGCGGCGGGCGTGCAGGTGATCCAGAACGCCGGCAACCCCGGCGCCGGCATCACGGTGCGCATTCGCGGCTCAGCGTCGATCTCCGCGTCCAACCAGCCGCTCTTTGTGGTCGACGGCGTGCCGCTCCTCCGTGACGAATTCTCCCAGCTCGGCATGGGCGGGCAGGACATCACCGCCGTGACCGGCCTCAATCCGGATGAAATTGAGAACATCGACATCCTGAAGGACGCGGCGTCTGCCGCCATCTACGGATCGCGCGCGTCCAACGGCGTGGTGATGATCACGACGAGGCGTGGGCACGCGAGTCCCGCGAAGGTGAGCTTCAACATGTACTACGGATCCCAGAGCGTCCCGAAAGGCAATCGGTGGGACCTGCTGACCGGCCGGGAGTACGTCGAATACATGAATGAAGCCGCGGAAAATGACGGCTACGGCTCGAATTACTTCGGCGATCCCAACGATCCGAGCCTCGTGAACACGGATTGGCAGGACGTCATGTTCCGCACCGCGCCCGTGCGCAATCTCAACGCGAGCGTGCAGGGCGGCAGCGAGCGCGTCCAGTACTTCGTGTCCGGGTCGCAGTTCAACCAGGACGGTGTGGTGCTGGGCTCGGGATACGACCGGCAGGCCGCCCGCGTGAACGTGGACGTGACCGCGTCCGAGCGGTTGCGCCTGCGCACCTCGCTCAGTCTCGGTCGCGAGTCCCATCAGCGCGTCGAAAACGACAACACGATCGACGGCGTCGTGACCAACGCGATCGCTGGAACGCCGAACATCCCCGTGCGGAAGCCCGACGGCACTTTTACCAGCCCGGCAGATGGGTTGGCGTACTCGAATCCTCTGGCCATCGCGACGTACAGTGAGGCGGAGTCACGCAGCTTCCGCGCGTTCGGCAATGTCGAGGCTGCCTATCAAGCCAGCAGCATCGTGACGCTGAACGGGCGCGTGGGCATGGACGTCATCAACCTGCGCGACCTGCGCTGGCTGTCGCCGCTGGTGGAGGGCACATACTCGGCCAACGTGCTCGGCGAGTCGATCATCGGCAACAACACCGCCAACCGCTACGTCATCGAAGGGTTCGCCGACGTGCGGCCGCAGCTCGGTTCGCAATGGGTGCTCGGTTTGACGGCCGGCTCCAGCGTCGAGTGGAACGGCAGCGAACTGGACTACCTGGACGGCATCGGCTTCACGACCGACCAGTTCCAGTATCCGGGTAATGCGGCCACGGTGACCGTGTACGACGGCGGCTGGACAGGGCACAACCTCGTGTCGTTCTTCAGTCGCGCCAACGGCACCTGGAAGGACAAGTATCTGTTCACGGTGAGCCTGCGCGCCGACGGCTCGTCGCGTTTCGGAGAGCACAATCGCTACGGTGTGTTCCCGGCGGCCTCGCTCGGCTGGCAGATCACCCGCGAGCCGTTCATGCAGGGCCTGGCGCGGCACGGTGAGCTCAAGCTGCGGGCGAGCTATGGCGTGACGGGCAATCAGGACGTCGCGGATGACTTCGCCCCGCTGGCGCGGTTCTCGAAAGCGAATTACGGCGCTGCGCCGGGCGTCGCCCAGCGCAACTTCGGTAACCCCGATCTGCGCTGGGAGCAGACGCACGAGCTCAACTTGGGCTTCGATTTGTTGCTGCTGAGCGAGCGCCTGACAATTCTCGCCGATTGGTACCGGAAGGAGACGCAGGACTTGTTGCTCGACCGTCCGATCAGCTCGACGAGCGGGCAGACGACCGTGTTGCAAAACATCGGCAGCATGGAGAACAAGGGCTTCGAGCTGCAGCTCAACGCGGGGATTCTCCGGCCGGCGACCAAAGGTCTGCGCTGGGACGCGAACTTCAACATCGCGTGGAACAACAACAAGGTCACCAAGCTGTACGAGAACCAACCGATTCCTACGGGCGGGTATGACGTCGGTCGCATCGAGGTCGGTCATCCGCTGGGTGCGTTTTACACGCTGCACTTCACCGGCGTCGATCCGGCGACCGGTGACGCGGTGTTCCAGGATGTGAACAACGACGGCAACATCAACGACGATGACCGCGTCTACGTGGGCAGCCCGCACCCGAAGTACTGGGGTGGCTTCACCAACCAGCTGAGTTACGGCCGGCTCGAGCTCCGGGGCTTCCTGCAGTTCGTGCAGGGGCAAACGATCTTCAACGCCATCAGCGTCTTCGCCAACGATGGCGGCTACTACTACGACAACAAGTTCAAGCGCGCGCTGAACCGCTGGCAGCAGCCGGGGGACATCACCGACGAGCCCCGCGCCAGCTTCGACGGCGTATCGGGCGCGGACCGGATTTCGAGCCGCATGATGGAGGATGGCTCGTACGTTCGGCTGCAAGATCTCACGCTCGGCTACAACCTGCCGGACTACATCTCCAGCGCGCTGCAGATGAAGAACGCGCGCCTGTATGTCTCCGGGCGCAACCTCTACACCTGGACCAAGTACTCCGGTTACTCACCGGACGTGAACAGCGCCGGATCGAGTACCAACACGGAGCTGTCTACGGAATTCTACGCGTATCCATCGGCCCGGTCGTTCCTGGTCGGTCTCTCGGGGGCATTCTGATGCGCGCCGCCAATCAGTGGTATACGGCGAAGCTGCTGCTGCTGGTCTTCGCGGCGGGCTGCAACAACGTCCTCGACGTCCACCCGATCAACGAGGTCGACGAGAGCCAGGCGATCACGACGCCCGCCGGCGCGCGGGCGGCTCTCGCGGGAGTGTACGACGCGTTGCAGGGCTCGCCGAGCTGGTCGTACTACGGTGGAGAGATGCTCTTCTTCGGCGACCTGTCGAGCGACGATGTGGAGCACACGGGGACATTCACGACATTCCGGCAGATCGATCAGAACGACATCACGTCCGATAATAGCGACATCGAAAACCTGTGGGATGCGGGATACAGGGTCATTGGACGCGCGAACATCGTCATCGAGAAGGTGCCCAATGTGCAGGGGTTGGATCCTGCGGAACGCGATGACTTACTGGCGCAGGCGTACTTCATCCGCGCGCTGTCGTTTCATAACCTCGTGAAGCTCTGGGGCGACACGGCGGCGAGCGGGTTGGGCGTGCCGTTGGTGCTGATCCCGCCCAAGGACATCTCGGAAGCGGGCCAGGCAACCCGCGCCGCGACCGGGGCGGTCTACGCGCAGATCTTGAGCGATCTCGGCGATGCCGAGACGCTCATTGGGTCGTCCACGGACGCGCACCGCGTCACCCTCATGGGGATTCATGCCTTGCGTGCCAGGGTGTACTTGTACCAGAAGAACTACGCCGGTGCCGAGACGGAAGCCGAGACGGTGGCGGGGGGCGGTTTCTCGCTCGCGGCATCGTACGGCGATCTGTTCACCGCAGAGGGCGACGACACGCCGGAAGATATTTTCAGGCTGCATTTCGACGCCGTCGACTACTGCTGGGAGGGTTACTACTACCTCCCCTATGAGGTGCAGGGGCGTGGGGAGATTGAGCCGTCGTTGGACCTGATCCAGGCGTACGCCCCGTCCTACAACGGATCGCCCGCGACGTTCGTTACGACGGATGAGCGAGGGAATTGGAACATCACGTTCTTCGATCCAACCAACGGGTCGACGGTCTACGGTTCGAAGTGGCGGACCGGCATCGGCGCCGAGGACATTCACGTCTTTCGGTTTGCGGAGGTGTTGCTGATTCAGGCCGAGGCGGAAGCGCGGCAAAACAAGTTGGGCGAAGCCGAAGCCACGCTGACGCCGATTCGCACCCGCGCGGGGTTGCCGGCGGCGGGTCTCGACACGATGTCGCAGGCCAACGCCATCGCTGCGATCCTGCACGAGCGCCGGCTCGAGCTGGCGATGGAAGGGGATCGCTGGCCCGACCTGGTCCGGACCGGGCGCGTGCAGAATTTCCTGCCTGCGGTCGTCGCGTTCCAGACGCTGTATCCGATTCCGCTGAACGAACTGGATGTCGCGCCCGGACTGGTACAAAACCCGGGCTACTGACCTCCGAGAAGTCCCAATGAAGAAGAAGGGGCACGCGAGGCTGCGTGCCCCTTCGTTTCTCCATGCCTCACACTGTCCAGAACCAGTCAACTCGATGATCCATGCAACCTTTCAGGTGTTGCAGGCGTCTTACAACACGAAAGGCAGTTGACCATGTCTCTTGCTGGAGGATTCAAATGCGCGGCCTGTCAATGCTGATCGCGACGATCCTGACCTTCGGATACGGCTTCGCCGCCCAAGCCGCCATCACGGTTGACCGTGCCGAGACAATCCGCCGGGTTGCTCACGCGGTCGACGCGAACGTAAACGAGGACGCCAACCGGGTCTGGTACGGCGGCATGCTGGAGCCCGTTACCATCGAGGCGTCGGCTCAGCCCAAGTGCACGCTGACGTGAGTCTTAGCTCCAACCCCAGGGCCTAGGCCCCAGGCCCCACGCCCTAGGCCCCAGGCCCCGAATCAACCGGTCGCGTACCGGGGCGAAACTTGTCAAATTGAAAGACCGTACCGTCACCTGACTATGGACATGTCACTCGACCAGCCGTCCCCATTCAAGCGGTTCCTGCGCACGTGGCGTCGCGAGATCATTCGCGGCGGCGTGCTGTTTGGTCTCGTCGTCGGCGCCGGACTCATGATCCGCGCCGCGGTCAGCAACGTCAAAGAGCACATCCCCGAATCGCTGGGCGCCCTTGGCTCCTTCGGCGATTTCGATTGGGGTAACGGCGAAGGGGGCAACCTCTTCGACCACGGCCGCTCGGTCGGCGATCGGTGGGAGTATCGGACATCGCTGAAGGATGGTCAGCACGTCTGGATTCGGAACACCAATGGCCCGATCGAAGTCGTGGGCGGCACGAGCGATCAGCTCGAGGTGCAGGCTGAAAAAAGCTGGCGGCGCTCGAACCCGCGTGCGGTGCATCTCATGAAGATCGTGGGTGAGAGTGGC
Organism: Gemmatimonadales bacterium; assembly: GCA_044869265.1. Classification (GTDB taxonomy): domain Bacteria; phylum Gemmatimonadota; class Gemmatimonadetes; order Gemmatimonadales; family GWC2-71-9; genus 20CM-2-65-7. Next base: position 18,240 of record JBIOXD010000138.1, on the reverse strand, counting down.
GTCACGATCTGCGCAATGTGGGAAGCCCGGGAGCAGCGCTGCGAAGAGGGCGGCGAGTATCGCATGAATGGTGTCCGGAAGAATGATGTGGCGGTCCGGTTCAAGGTGGCGCTCCCGCGCGGTGTAGCCGTTGATGTCTCGACGGTCAACGGCGGCCTGAACATCGGTGGCGTCAGCGCGCCGGTCGAAGCCACCACAGTCAACGGCCGGATCGCCGTGAGCACATCAAAAGGTCCGATTCAGGCCACCACCGTGAACGGCAGCATCGACGCCAACATGCAGGAGCTGACCGGCGGTGACGTGAAGCTGACGACCGTGAACGGGTCCGTGAATGCGGGTCTGCCCCTGGAGATCAACGCCAACATCGACGCCGAGACCGTGAATGGTCGCGTCGAGACCGATTTTCCTGTGAAGATCATGGGCAAGGTGAGCCCGCGGCATCTGCGCGGGACCATCGGGAGCGGTGGCCCCACGTTGAAGCTCATCACCGTGAACGGCTCGATCTCGCTGCACGAAGCGCAGGCGAATCCCGAGTGGAATCTCCAAGACCCCAAGGCCGAGTGGAATATCCACCCGCACCCCAAGATTGAGGCTCATCCAAGCGTGCGTGTGCAAGTGACCGTACCGCCGCAGCCACCGCAGCCGACGCAGCCGCCCCAACGGGTCCGACCGTAGAACATTCTGGGGCGTCCTCACGGACGCCCTTTTTCTTTTCATCCGCTTAGATAGCGAGCGACTTCCGCCGGGAACGTGCGCACGTCTATCGGTTTTGTGATATAGCCGTCGAATCCAGCGGCAGCGGCGCGCGCGCGTTCTTCGGGTAGTGCATGGGCGGTCAGCGCGACCACCTTCCACGAGCGTTCGGGCAACGCTTTCAGCTCTTCGAGGACCTCGTATCCGTCGCGGCCGGGAAGTTGGATGTCGAGCAGCACGAGGCTTGGCGCCGGCTGGTGCGTGCGCACCATTTCCGCGAGCCGGTCACCGTTCGGCAATCCGACGACGTGATGACCCTTTAGCGTCAACAACGTCGTCAGCAGTTTCAGACTGTCCGGCTGGTCTTCCACGATGATGATCGTTGCCATCCTCATTGCGCCTGGGGCAGGGTGAACCAGAAGGTGCTGCCCTTGCCGATCTCGCTGTCGACCCCAATCGCGCCGCCGTGCAGCTCGACGAGGCGTCGGGAGAGCGCCAATCCGAGCCCCGTCCCTTCGTGTTTACGGCTGGCCGAAGCGTCGAGCTGGGAGAATTCCTTGAACAACTTCGGCTGATCTTCCGGCGCGATGCCGATCCCCGTGTCGGTGACGGCGATCCGGGCGTGGGGCCCCTCGCCGCCATTCACCACCGCCGCCGCGACCGTGATTCGTCCGCCGTCGGGCGTGAACTTGATCGCGTTGGAAAGGAGGTTGAGCAGGATTTGCCGCACCCGGCCGCGATCGGCATGGACGTGGAGCTTGGGCGGCGGTGGCGCGACGACGAGCGTGTGGCGGTGATTCTGAACCTGTACCTGCACATTACCCACCGCCTCAGCGAGCAGGCTCGCGAGCTCGAAAGGCTCAGGCCTGAGCTCCATTTGTCCGGAAGCAATTCGCTGCAGGTCGAGCAGCTCGTTGATGAGCTGCAGCAGCTGGCGGCCGTTCCGCGCCACCGTCTCGAGAAAATCACGTTGCTGCGCCGACAAGGGAGCGCCGATGTCTTCGGTGAGCAGCAAGTCGGTGAACCCGAGTATGCTGTTGAGCGGCGTGCGCAGCTCGTGCGAGATGTTGGACAGAAACTGATCCTTGGTCTTCATCGCCGCGTCCAGATCGGCATTGAGCTGCTCGAGCCGCTTGGCAGTTGATCGCACTTCGATGGCGAGGCGGCGGGTGTTGTGATGTGCGGACGCGCGCTCGCAGGCGATCGCGAGGTTGGGCGCGGCCTGCTCGAGGGCGGCCCGCTCGTCCGGCCCGAACTGGGAGCCGGGCACGACCCCCAGCACGCCGACGAGCTTCCGTCCGGCACGGAGCGGTACCAGCACCAGACCCTGTGACATCGGCGTCGTGAACCGCAGCTGATGCCGGACGGCTTGCACTGCGTCGCCGTGATAATGAATCGCTTGCTCGGACTCGCCGATCAGATTGCGCATGGTGGCGCGCGCCACCGGCTTCGCCTCGAGGCGCCGCGAAGCGGTGGTGGCCCATTCGTTGGAGTCGTACGCGGGCTGATACAGCACGATGCCCGTCGCCCTGGTGGCCCCGGCGATGACGCCGAGTGCTTCGGACAAGCCGGTAGTGCTCTCGTCGGCGGGCGCGTTGAGGGCGGACAGTAGTTGGGAGAGATAGGCGTGCAGCGCTTCGCGCCAGGCCAGAGACTTGGCCATATGATTGATGCCGCGCGCGATCGCGCCGAATTCGCCCGGCTGTGTTTCGGGGAGCGGCTCAACGAACTGCCCTTCGGCAACGCGCTGCAGGGCCGCGACGATCCGGGAGAACGGCGCGGCGAGGCGGCGGCGATTGTACCAAAACCCCAGGCCCAGCACGACCAGCGTGACCGTAAACAGCACGCTGGCGGCGAGCGCGGCTTGAACCGCCTCATCGCCGGCCTCGGCGGCCAGGTCCGCGGCGGCGCTTGCTTGGGCCGCCACGCTCGGCAAGCGAGTGATTCGCTCGATGTCGTCGAGGCGCTGGGCAAGGTCGACCATGGCCGACTGCGTAGCGCGGGCGCTCAGCCACGTCGCGACCTGTGTGGCGAGACCGACCGCGGCGACGGCAATGAACGTCGCCGCGAAGAGCTGGGTGATGCTGGGGGTCCGATTCGGCATGGGAATGATGCGCGAGAATAACTATGAAGAGCGGCCGCGGTTGCACAAGTGTGCAACTGGCGCCGCCATAGCGCGCCCGCTACACTAGACACTTTTCCCGGGGGCAATCCTGACGGATTTGCTGGACACGTTGCGGGAGGCGCTCGCCGGCGCCTATGCCGTCGAGCGCGAGCTGGGTCGCGGCGGGATGGCGACTGTTTTCCTCGCCGAAGATCTGAAGCACCGCCGCCAGGTCGCGATCAAGGTGCTCAATCAGGAGCTCTCGGTACAGATCGGCCCGGAGCGGTTCGCGCGGGAAATCGAGATCGCCGCGCGGCTGCAGCACCCGCACATCCTACCGCTCTACGACTCCGGCACCGCCGGGGGCCTTCTCTACTACGTCATGCCGCTGGTCGAGGGCGAGTCGCTCCGAGACCGTCTGGATCGCGAGAAACAACTGTCGCAGGAAGACGCCGTTCGGATCGTCACGGAAGTGGCGAGCGCACTGAGCTACGCGCACAGCCGCGGCGTGGTGCACCGCGACATCAAGCCGGAGAATATTCTGTTATCGGGCGGGACGGCGGTGGTCGCGGATTTCGGCATCGCGCGCGCGATCGACGATGCCGGCGAACAGTCGCTGACCAAGACCGGGACCGTCATCGGGACTCCCGCGTACATGAGCCCGGAGCAGGCGACCGGCGCCATCCAGATCGACGGGCGCAGCGACCAGTACAGTCTCGCGTGCGTGCTGTACGAGCTGCTCGTGGGCCAGCCGCCGTTCACCGGGCCGACAGCGCAGGCGATCATCGCGCGCCATTCACTCGACATGGTATCGCCGCCCTCCATTGTGCGTCCCGGTTTGCCCGAAGCGCTTGAAGACGCGCTCCTCAAGGCGTTGTCCAAGGTTCCGGCGGATCGGTTTGCGACGGCGACGCTCTTTGTCGAGGCGTTGGCGGTCCCCAGCCGCCCGTCCACGCTGCGCCGCCGCTCACCCGGTTCGGCCGTCCCCGGCTGGCGGTCACGGCCCTGGCTCAAACCAGCCGCCGCCGCTGCCGGGCTTCTGATTCTCATCGGTGCGGCGTGGGGTGTGCTCTCAGGCATTCGCGGCAACGCCAGCCGGACGGCTGGGGATGTCGATCCTCGTCGTATCGCGGTTCTGTATTTCGAACACCGCGGCGATTCCGCCCGCACGCAGTATCTCGCGGACGGCCTCACGGAGTCGCTCATCCACGAGTTGTCGGCCGTGAAGGCGCTGCAAGTCATCTCGGCGAACGGTGTGCGTCCCTTCCGCAACGCGTCCGCGCGGCCGGACAGCTTACGGCGCGCCCTCGGCGTCGGGACCATCGTGCAGGGGACCGTGAGCGAAGACGGGAACCGACTCCGCGTGGCCGTCGCGCTGGTGAACGCGGCGACAGGCACGGAGACGAAAAGCACGGTGCTCGAACGCCCGCGCGCCGAGCTGTTCGCACTGCAGGACACGCTGTCCCGCGCGGTCGCGCAGTTTCTCCGCCTGGCCATCGGTGAGGAGGTGCAGCTGCAGGAGACCCGTGCCGCCACGAGCGACGTCGGCGCCTGGGAGCTGGTGCAGCAGGCGGCCGAGGAGCGGAAGAGGTCGGACGGGCTGATTGCAGGGGGCAACCCCACGGCTGCCAACGCGGCGTTGGCGCACGCCGATTCGCTGCTGGCACGGGCGTCGGCACGGGACGACAAGTGGACAACACCGATCGTCGAGCGCGGGTGGCTCGCCTGGGAGCAGCGTCGCATCGTGGGCCTCAACAAGGGACCGGCAACCGAATTCACCGACCGCGGTCTCCGATTCGCGGAGCAAGCCCTCGCCATCCGGCCCGACACCGAGGCCATTCATTTGCGCGGCACGATGCGCTACATGCGATACATCCTGAACGTCGACATCGGCTCGCTCTCCGGGGACCGACTGCTCGCGGCCGCCGAAGCCGATTTGCGCGCGGGTGGGGCGGCGCGCTCCAATCCCCGGCGCGCATCCGCGCTGGGATTGCTCAGTCACCTGCTGTTGCGCAAATCCGAAACCGCCGAAGGGAAGCTGGTGGCGCTCCAGGCATGGGAGGCGGATGAGTACCTCACGGAAGCAAGCGCGGTGCTGTGGCGTCTCTACTCGGCTTCGCTGGATTTGGAGGACGCCGCGGAGGCCGCGCGCTGGTGCGGCGAGGGGCAGCGCCGCTTCCCCAACGATCCGCTTTTGACGGAGTGCCGCATCTCGATGTATGCGATTCCCGGCCTCAAACCCGATGTGCCCGCGCTGTGGGGACTCGTCGAGCAGTACACGCGCCTGTATCCGGAAAACCAGCAGGAATATCGGCGCAAACGCGCGCAAATGTTTCTCTCGATGGCCTTGGCGAATGCGGGCCTGCGCGACAGCGCGCGCGCGGTCGCAACGCGCGCGCGCGCGGACAGTGCGACGATCGATCAAACAAACGACCTCATGTATCTCGAGGTCGCGGCCCGCAACGTCATGGGCGACCGCGAGGAAGCGCTAAAGGTGCTGGAACGGTACCTGGCAACCAATCCCCAGGATCGAGCATCGATCGCACGCGATGAGACGTGGTTCTTTAGAGGTCTGCGCAAGGACCCGCGGTTTTTGGCGCTCGTGCGGACGGGTCGATAAGCAGTTCTGTACCGGCTGGTCAACAGATCGACCACGCTTGCCATCCCAGTGTCCCGATTGAAGTCGCTCCACCGTAGTGGCTTACGGTGCACGGCGGTGTTAGGTCCGATGTTTGCTATGTCGCGTTTCGGCCGGAGGTGTGTCCGGTTCCTCGAACTCATGGAGTGATCATGAAGCGATGGATATTGAGCGGAATCGTAATCGTGGGCGGTGCGATGGTGATCGCATGCGGAGATCAACGCCCGGACGCGCCGGCAGGCCCGGTCGCGTCCCTAACCGCGTTGACTACTGTGCCTGCATGCGATCTGAGCCAGACGAGCTCACTGGTGGCCCAATACTTCAATCCGACTGACGCCAGCACGGCGCGCGGGCTGATCGATCAGATCGTCGCAGCGGGAGCCGGTACGGTCGCAGCGCGCGATCGCGGATTCGACTTCCTCGCGCTCATTGCGCGGAACGCGCAGGCCGGCACGGGTGGCGCCGCGAGTAAGGGGTCGGACCTGATCAACAAGGTCACTCCGTGCATGTTTCAGAATCTCGCGGAGCTGCCCGAGACGTATCCCGAGGACTACACGATCGCGATCACAACCGCGGCGCCTGGTGGCTTCGGTGTGCGCGGCGGCGCAACGGATCCCGCGACCGACCCCGTGCTGTCGCGCGGTTCCTTTTCAGGCATCGCGCCGCAGGCCGGCACGACGTGGGCAGCCACGCTCGACAGCAATGCAGCGCCGGCGCGGGTTGTCTTTTACGGACGACCGGGTTCGACGACGCAGACCTACGACTGGAAGGTGCTGCCGCGGAACGCGCGCTTCAGCCCGCCCGTGGTGGTCGGCGTGTGCGTAGACAACACCATCGAAACGACCGGTCTTCTACACGAAGAGCACGTCGGCCTGCTGACGTTCGCGGAAGCCTACTTCCTCGATCCCGCGTTCTGCTCCAGCGTGTCGTCGCGCAGTCCCGTCTCCGCGTTCACTCGGCAGCTCGCGGCGCTGTTCCTGCCACAGGAGCTCGTGGCGAGTGGTCTTACCCGGGGCATCGGTGGGTCCTCGGGCGGAATCGGCAGCGAATTCGGTGTGAACGACGTTCCGACTGTTTCGCTGACGTTTTCGGTCAATCCCCCAACGTCCGTGACGGTCGGACAGACGTTCTCGGTGCAGGTGCGCGCCACGGACCCAGTGACCGGCGCAACCGTCGGTGGGACGCAAGTGTCGATCATCGCCGTGAACAACAACGGCACACCGAAGAACCTGCTCGGTACACTGACACGGACGACGACGAATGGCGGGCTCGCCACCTTCAGCGACCTGCAGTTTGACGCCGGGAGCACGGGCGGGTTCCGACTGGTCGTGGGCGGCAATGTGGTCGGTCGTACCGCGATCCAAGTGGGCCAGGCGATGTCCACCAAGGTCAACGTAAAGCCGGCGAAGTAGCTCGTCGGGAGTTGACAACGCAGTAGGCGAGGGGCGGCTCTGTCGAGCCGTCCCTCGTCGTTTAGGTTATGGGCAGCGTGAAACCCTCTCATCTCGGGATCATCGGGCTGGGCGCCATTGGTGGTTCGTTGGCGCGGCAGGGGAAACTGGCCGGTCTGCCGAATGTCATCGGGTGGTCGCCCGAGCCGAGCGAACGCGCGCTCGCGGCGCAACAAGGCGCGCTCGACGATGCGCCGTCCCGCGCATCGGACGTCGCGCGCGCGGCCGATCTTCTCGTCCTTGCTGCGCCGCCGGCCGCGAACCTCGCGCAGCTCGACGATCTCATCCCATACCTCAAGCCCGGGGCGATCGTCACGGATGTCGGCTCGGTGAAACGCGCCATCGTCGCGCGCGCGGAGCGCCTCGGTCTCGGGCCGCGGTTTGCGGGCAGCCACCCGCTCGCCGGCACCCATCGCCACGGGTTCGAAGCGTCGCGCGCCGATTTGTTCCGCGGCGCCGTCGTCTACGTCACGCCGTGCAATGGCGGCGCTGACGCCGCGCGCGAGGTCGCGCATTTCTGGCAGGATGTCCTGAACGCAGAGCCCGTGGTGCTGGACGCGGGGCGGCACGATGCCCAGCTCGCGGCGACGAGTCACGTGCCGCAGGTCGTCGCGTCGCTGTTGGGCGATTTCCTGGCGCGCCACGCACCGCGTGGATCGAGCTTTGGACCCGGTGCGCTGGACACGACGCGTCTTGCCGCCAGCGATGCCGAGCTGTGGACCGAAATCCTGCTCATGAATCGCGACGAGATCCTGCCGGCGCTGCGCGCGCTCGAAGAGTCGCTCGGGACGGTGGAGCGCGCGCTCGAAGTCGGCGATGCCGCGGCGCTCACGGCCTGGCTGACCCGCGCCGCGGAATGGCGGCGCCGCATCGCCCCCCCCCCCCTTCCGTGAGGGTGAGCGGCGTCGTCCGCCCACCGGGCGATAAGAGCATCTCACATCGCGTGCTGATGCTCGCCGCGCTGGCACGCGGCAAGAGCGAGCTGCGCGGCCTGCTCACCGGGGCCGACGTGAAGAGCAGCGCGCGCGTGTTGCGCCAGCTTGGTGCTGAGATCTCGCCGATTCGTGAGACGCTGGTAGGTGTATCCCACGCACTACGCACCACGCACCACGCACGTCTGTATTGCGGCAACTCAGGCACGACGGCACGCCTGATCCTGGGAATACTGGCTGGACGCTCGGGGAGCGCCACGGTCACGGGCGACGCTTCGCTTCGGCGCCGGCCGATGCGGCGAGTCACCGAGCCACTGAAGGCGATGGGGGCAGATATAGAGGAAAGCGGCGACGGCCTGCCCCTCACGATCCGTGGGGGCAAATTGCGCGGGTTGAACTACAAGAGCCCGGTGGCCAGCGCGCAGGTGAAGAGCGCATTGTTGTTCGCCGGATTGACGGGGAACGTGCCGGTGACGATCGAGGAGCCGTATCGCTCGCGAGACCACACGGAGCGTCTGTTCGCGCATCTCGGGCTCGGGGTTCATGAACAGGATGGTTCCATCGTGTTTGAGCCAACCGTCCAACCGCCCAACGTTCCAACCGTCCAACTCGCAGTGCCGGGAGATATCTCGAGCGCGGCGTTCCTCGTGGCGGCCGCTGTTCTTGCGGACGGCGGCGAGCTCACCATCGAGAATGTGGGTGTGAACCCGACGCGGACCGGTTTTCTGGTCGTGCTCGAGCGCATGGGGGCGCATGTCGAGCGCGTCAATCTGCGCGATGAGGGGGGCGAGCCCGTCGCGGATCTCCTCGTGCATCCCGCCGCGCTCACCGGGACCGAGGTGACGGCCGCCGAGATTCCGACGCTCGTCGACGAGGTCCCGATTCTCGCGGTGCTCGCCAGTCGCGCGCGAGGCTCGACGATATTTCGCGAGGTCGGCGAGCTGCGCGTCAAGGAGAGCAACCGGCTCGAGCTTGTGGCGGCGAACCTGCGCGCCGTTGGGAGGCAGGCGGAAGCCCGGGAAAACGATCTGTTCGTCGAGGGCAGCTACGCGCCGCCCCGCGGCCGCGTCGAGACGGCATCCGACCACCGCCTCGCCATGTCATTCGCGGTATTGGGTACGCTCAAGGGAGCCGACGTGAAACTCTCGGAAAAGAAGTCCGTGGCCATCAGCTATCCGGAGTTTTTCCGTGACCTTCGCAGCATCCACGCACCACGCACCACGCACCACGCACCATGATTCGAGTCATCGCGATCGATGGACCAGCCGCCTCCGGCAAGAGTTCGACAGCAGGTCGGGTGGCGCGGCAGCTCGGCTGGGCGCACCTGGATTCGGGGGCGCTGTACCGGGCGCTGACGCTTGCCGCGATCGACAACCTGGCCGAGGACGTCCGGCGCACGGGCGAGGAATGGCCGGCGACGCAGCTGATAGATCTGGCGGAGCGGTTGCCGGTTCGCCTTGTGCTGATAGGAGACAAGTTCAAGCCTGAAGTCGCGGGCGCCGATGTCGAGCAGGCGATCCGGGGCGAGCGGGTGACCCGGTATGTGTCCGTGTTGGCCGCCATTCCGGAGGTGCGGACCTGGGTAAATACCCAGCAGAGACGGGCGGTCGAGGGCGGGCGAGGGCGGGCCGGGTTCGACGGCGTAGTGGTGGACGGAAGGGATATCGGCACGGTCGTGTTTCCGGATGCCCCCCTAAAGATCTTTTTGACCGCGACCGCGCACGAACGGGCCCGGCGGCGGCTGTTTCAGCGCGGGCAAGAGGTCGATTTGGAGCTCGTGAAGCAGGAAAGCGAGGCGCTGGCGGCCCGGGATGCCGCGGATTCGAACCGGCGGATCGCCCCGCTCAAGGCGGCCGAGGACGCTGTGATGCTGGATACCACCACGCTCTCGCTGGAACAGCAGGTGACGCATGTAGTTGAACTGGCGCGGCAGCGGTTCACTAGGTAGGTTTCCGCCCGTGATTACACACCCTGAAGGGGTGTGGGCTCGGCAAACACTGTCCTGAAGGACAATGAATGGCGAGATAACCTCAAACTCACAACAGAACCGGTACACCGAATGCTCGTAGAAGCACGTGACGTAGAAGATTCCGAAGAAGATCTCCCAACCCGCAAAGCACCCCGCTCTCACCTACGCGTCCGCGCCGGTCTCGACGAGGAGTATTCGTCCGACGAGATCGAGAAAATGACTCTGCTGTACGAGGGGACGCTCTCGAATATCGAAGAAGGCGAGATCGTCAAATCGAAGGTGCTCCGCGTGACGGATACCGCCGTCATTCTCGATGTCGGCTTCAAGTCGGAAGGCGCTGTCGCCATCGATGAGTTCAAGGACCCGAAGAGTCTCAAGGAAGGTGACGAGGTCGAGGTCTTTCTCGAGCACCTGGAAGATCAGGAAGGCGCCGTCGTCCTGTCGAAGAAGAAGGCCGATTTCATGCGGGTCTGGGAGAGGATCCGCGAAGCGCACGAGAGGGACGAGGCGGTTGCCGGAACGCTGGTGAAGAAGATCAAGGGTGGCGTGGTCGTGGACCTGATGGGCGTGGACGCGTTTCTCCCGGGCAGCCAGATCGCACTGCGCCGCGTGCCGAACATCGACGAGCTGCTGGGCCAGAGCTTCGAGTTCAAGATCATCAAGCTCAACAAGCGTCGCCGCAACATCGTCGTCTCGCGCCGCGTGCTGCTCGAGGCCGAGCGCAAGACGAAGCGCGACGTCCTCATGAAGGAGCTCTCGGTCAATCAGGTGCGGAAGGGCGTCGTCAAGAACATCACCGACTTCGGTGCGTTCATCGATCTCGGCGGCGTCGACGGCCTGCTGCACATCACCGACATGAGCTACGGCCGGGTCTCGCACCCCTCGGAAATGGTGCAGATCGGCCACGAGCTCGAGGTCAAAGTCCTCGACATCGACTGGGAGCGCGAGCGCATCTCCCTCGGCCTCAAGCAGCTGCAGCCGTACCCCTGGCAGAATGTGGCGGCCAAGTATCCCGTCGGCACGCGCGTGCAGGGTAAGGTGGTCTCGATCACGAATTACGGCGCGTTTGTCGAGCTCGAGCCCGGCATTGAAGGCCTGGTGCACATCTCCGAGATGAGTTGGACCCGGAATGTCCGGCATCCGTCGAAGCTCGTGTCGATCGGCGAGTCGATCGAAGCTGTCGTGCTCAAAGTCGACGAGACCGAGGAAAAGGTCTCGCTCGGCATGAAGCAGACGGAGCAGGATCCGTGGATGGCGCTGCCGCAGAAGTACCCGGTCGGGACGCGGCTCCGCGGCAAGGTCCGCAACCTGACCTCATTCGGTGCGTTCGTCGAAATCGAGCCCGGCATCGACGGCTTGATTCACATCTCCGACATGTCGTGGACCAAGCGCGTCCAGCATCCGTCCGAAGTCGTGAAGAAGGGCGATGAAGTCGACGTGCTGATTCTGAACGTCGACGCGGAGAACAAGCGCATTTCGCTCGGTCTGAAGCAGGCGCAGGAAGATCCGTGGCTCCGCATCGGCGAGACGTATCCTGTCGGGACGGAGCTGCGCGGCCGGGTGATGCGGCTGATGGACAAGGGCGTGGTCGTCGATCTTGGCAGTGACATCGAAGGCTTCGTGCCGATGTCGCAGCTCGGCATTCCGGATATTCAGCAGCCAGGCGACGCCGTGAAGGAAGGCCAAGCGGTCGAATTGAAGGTTTTGGAGGTTGATCCGATTCATCATCGGATCGTCCTGGCGGCGACCGGATTCCCGAAGGACGACATTGTTCCAGTTCCTGCGCCGGGACCGACGGGCGAGGAGATAGAAAAGCTGGACGCGTAGACGCGGGGCGAGGGTGGACCGTCTTGAGGGGACAGGCTTCTCCTGTCCCCTTTTCACTTGCAGCCATACATTCTCCGCATGTCCATGCGCGAAAAACTCGAGCTTCTCCAGCAAAAGCGCGCCGAATCAGAGCAGGGTGGCGGTCACGAGCGAATCGCCACTCAGCACTCCAAGGGCAAGATGACGGCGCGCGAGCGTCTCGACGTCCTGCTCGATCCCGGCTCCTTCGTCGAGCTCGACCGCTTTGTGACGCATCGCGCGACTGACTTTGGTCTCGCCGACCAGAAATACCTCGGCGATGGAGTCGTGACGGGCTGGGGCCGGGTCGAGGGGCGTCTCGTCTACGTCTTTTCGCAGGATTTCACGGTCTTCGGCGGGTCGCTGTCGGAGGCCCACGCCGAAAAGATCTGCAAGGTGATGGATCTGGCGATGCAGAACGGTGCTCCCGTGGTCGGCCTCAACGACTCGGGCGGCGCGCGGATCCAGGAAGGGGTCGCCTCGCTCGGCGGGTACGCCGGGATCTTTCTCCGCAACACCCTGGCCTCGGGCGTCGTCCCGCAGATCAGTGCGATTCTGGGGCCCTGCGCGGGCGGCGCGGTCTACAGCCCCGCGATTACCGATTTCATCTTCATGGTGCGCGGCATCTCCTACATGTTCGTGACCGGCCCCAACGTCGTGAAAACCGTGACGCACGAAGAGGTCGATTTCGAAAGGCTCGGCGGCGCCGACGTGCACGGGGCGACATCGGGGATAGCCCATTTCGTCCACGGCTCGGAGCTCGAGTCCCTCACGGCCATCCGCACGCTGCTCGGATTCCTGCCGGGCAACAATCTCGATTCACCTCCCGTCCGGCAGGCCGACGACCCGAGTGACCGCCGGGAGGAAGCGCTCTTGGACATCGTCCCCGACGAGGCGACCAAGCCGTACGACATGCACGATGTGTTGAAGCTGATCGTCGACAACGGCGCCTTCCTTGAAGTACAGCCCGATTACGGCAACAATCTCGTGGTGGGGTTCGCGCGGCTGGCGGGGCGACCGGTGGGGATCATCGCGAATCAACCGGCAGCCCTGGCGGGTGTGCTCGACATCGCGGCCTCGCTGAAGGGAGCGCGCTTCATCCGCTTCTGCGACGCCTTCAACGTTCCGCTCGTGACGTTTGAGGACGTGCCCGGGTTTCTTCCGGGGGTGGCGCAGGAGCACGGCGGCATCATCAAGCACGGCGCGAAGCTGCTGTATGCCTACTGCGAGGCGACCGTTCCCAAACTCACCGTCATTACGCGCAAAGCCTACGGCGGGGCGTACGACGTCATGAGCTCCAAACACATCCGCGGCGACTACAATGTCGCCTGGCCGACCGCGGAGATCGCGGTGATGGGACCCAAAGGGGCAGTCGAGATTCTGTACAAGGGCGAGGCGAGCGAGGACCGGGCCACCGAGTACCGCGAGAAGTTCGCGCATCCGTATCAGGCGGCGGCGCGCGGCTATCTCGATGACATCATCGATCCGCGCGATACGCGGCCAAGACTGATCGAGGCGCTCCACACTCTGGAGACCAAGCGCGGGCGGAATCCCCCGAAGAAGCATGGCAACATTCCTTTATAGAGCATCCCTCGCGCTGCTGGCGCTGCAAAACACAGGTTCACCCGCGCATCAGGACACGATGCGGGCGAGCGTGTGGGCACGCGTCGCGGCCGACTCGACCGACGGGCACGCCTGGCTCGACGTCGGGCGCTACTACCTGCAGCTCGGCGCCGAATACCACAGCCATAAGAAGGCGGACCCGACGGACACCGCCTGGGCCCGTGCGATCATCGACACGGCGCAGCACGCGTTTGAGCGCGTCGCGCGGCTGAGCAGGGGTACGCGCACCGCGGATTCCGCGCGCGTCTACCAGGTCTACGCGCTTGGCGAGCGCGCGTACGTAGACTGGGAATCGAGCGGCACCGCCGCCGCGACGCTGGTCTGGCACAGCTTGCCGGACAGTTTGCGACCTCCGCCTGTCCTCGAGGAGCTGGGCGAGAACCTGCTCCGCGCCTGTCCACTTCGAGGCATCCTCTTTACCGCGGGCGAAATGGACACGCAGGCGGCCTGGTACCTCCGCTTTGCCCGCGGGCTCCGGCTCGACCTCCTCGTGGTGCCGCTCGAGCGCTGGCGTGGGGACTCGGTGCTGCGCAATCGCCTGTTGCGCGAGCTGAAGACCCGCGATCCGTCGCTGCGCGCGCTCGGGCAGACGCGCGCGATCTGCGCGAGCATGGGGTTCGAGCGCGCACCCGAGCAGCGTCCCACGGTGAAGTGGAACAAGCGTCCGCTCGTTTGGGTGTCGGGGCTCGAGCAGAAAAGCGACCGTGTGCCTCCCCAGGACTTCGTGTTCGCGGCGCTGCGACTCGCCGTCGATCAACACGAAACGTGGACCGCGCCGGTTCTGGAGCTGTACCGGCGGGCCGTGGACAACGCGGGCGGGCTCTGTAAGGCCTTCGAGACGTTCGAGCTCCGTGACGAGGCAGGATGCTGATGGGTTCATGACTGCGATTCGTCGCGTCCTCGTCGCCAACCGTGGTGAAATCGCGGTACGCATCATTCGCGCGTGTCACGAAGAAGGGCTCGATGCCGTGGCGGTGTACTCGGAAGCCGACCGCCTGGCCCCGCACGTGCGGCAGGCCGACGCCGCCGTCTCGATTGGCCCCCCACCCGCTGCAGACTCGTATCTCGACGTTCAGAAGCTCATCAGTGCGGCGCAGCAGAGCGGTTGTCAGGCGATTCACCCGGGCTACGGTTTTCTCTCCGAACGGGCGCTGTTTGCCGACGCCTGCGCGAGAGCCGGGCTCATCTTCATCGGTCCACCCGCGGCGGCGATCCGCGCGATGGGCGACAAGACCGAGGCGCGGCGGCGCATGCAGGCCGCTGGCGTGCCCGTCATACCGGGTTCTGTCGCGCCGCTCGAAGACGCGGCGGACGCGCGCCGTGAGGCGAAGCGGATCCGCTATCCTGTGCTGCTCAAGGCGGCGGCCGGCGGCGGCGGGAAGGGGATGCGACTGGTGCGCGGCGAGAGCGAAGTGGAGGACGCGCTCCAGGCGGCGCGCCGCGAGGCCACGAAGGCATTCGGCGACGGCAGCGTCTACATCGAGAAATACCTCGAGCGGCCGCGCCACATCGAGATTCAGGTTCTGGCCGACCGGCATGGCCGCGTGGTCGCGCTGGGTGAGCGAGAGTGCAGTATCCAGCGACGGCATCAGAAGCTGATCGAGGAAGCGCCGTCGACCGCGGTGACGCCGGCGCTGCGGCGACGGCTGTCGGAGGCGGCTACGGCGGCGGCGGGCGCTGTGGGCTATGTCAGCGCCGGGACAATCGAGTTTCTCCTCACGCCGTCGGGCGAATTCTACTTCCTCGAAATGAATACGCGCATCCAGGTCGAGCATCCGGTCACCGAGCTCGTGTATGGCGTGGACCTGGTGCGCGAGCAGCTGCGCATCGCTGGGGGGCAAGCCATGCGCGTGCATTGGGGCGGCACGACGCTCCACCCGCGCGGCCACGCGATCGAGTGCCGCATCACCGCGGAGGATCCGTTCAGCGACTTTCTTCCCGCAACCGGCGTGCTTCAGTACCTGCGCGCGCCGAGCGGGCCGGGCATTCGCTGGGACGCCGGCGTCGAAGCGGGCAGCGCGGTGACGCTGTTCTACGATCCGCTCCTCGCGAAGCTCATCGCCTGGGGCGAGACGCGCGAGAGCGCCATTCAGCGTATGCGACGGGCGTTGACCGAGCTACTGATCGTCGGCCTGCCGACCAGTCAACCGTTTCACCTGCGGGTAATGGACGATCCGGAATTCCTGCGCGGCGAAGTCGATATCACCTATTTGGAGCGCGCCGGTGCACGGGTCCTGTCGATGCCACCGCAGCCGGGACTGGAGCGAGCGCTGGCGGTCGCAGCGGCGTTGGTTGCCGACCAGGGCCACGACCGACCGCCGCCTCGTGGTTTGACCGCCCGACCGCCGCAGTTGAGCGGTTGGTTGCAGGCCGCCCGGGTCGATGCGTTGCGAGACGGCGTCGAGTGAGCGACATCGTGTCGGTCACGCGGATCGCGGCCGGGGGTGATGGGGTCGCGCGGTTGAGTGATGGGCGCGTCGTCTTCATCCCTCGAACCGCGCCGGACGATCGTGTGCGGATGCGCGAGGGCTCGTTTGAAGGGCACCGCAGATTTGCGCGCGCCGAGGTCGGTGAGATCGTCGAGTCGAGTCCCGGGCGCGTCGAGCCGCCATGCCCACACTACACCCACGATCACTGCGGCGGTTGCCAGCTGCAGCATGTCGGCTATGAGGTGCAGCTGGCGGCGAAGCGCGCTATCGTCGGCGATGCGCTGCGCCGTATCGGGAAGCTGGATGTCGAGGATCCCGAGATCGTCGAAGCACTCGAAGAATGGCGCTATCGGGCGAAAATCTCGATGGAAGCGAAGACGGTCGGACACTCGGACCATTTGGTGGTCGGACTGCATCCTTACGATCGTCCCAATTTTGTTTTTCCATTGGCCGATTGTCATATCACCGATTTCAAGCTCATGGCTCTGTGGCGGGAGCTGCGCAGCAGGCTGCCGCTGCTGCCGCAGCGCCTCACGCGGTTAACGCTGCGGCTCGATCGCGACGGACAGCGGCACATCATCGCTGAATCGGCGGGTGAGCCGTGGCTCAAGGCCGAGGAGCTGCGCCGGGAGCTGGGTGACGATGTCGTGTGCTGGTGGCAGCCGGTCGACGACGGCGCGGCACGCGTCGTTGCCGGACCGGCCACGGGGTTCCCGGCGACCGCGTTCGAGCAGGTGAATCCGAGTATGGGCGCCATCACGCGCCGCTGGGCCGTCGAACAGCTCGGCGACCTGCGCGGGCTCACGGTGTGGGACCTGTACGGCGGGATCGGCGATACCGCGGCGCTGCTGGTCGAAGCCGGCGCGAATGTGGTGAGCGTCGATGTCGATGAGAAAGCGGTGACGTGGGGCCGCAGCCGTCTGCCGGCGGCGCGCTTTATCGCCGGGCGCGCGGAAGAGGTGCTGCCGACCCTCCCGCCGCCGCACGTGGTGATCGTCAATCCTCCGCGGGGTGGGCTGCATTGGGATGTGACCCTGCGGCTCACGGCCGAGCCCGTGACGAAACTCGTCTACATCTCGTGCGATCCGGCGACCCTGGCGCGCGACCTGTCGCGGCTGAACGTGAACTATGTCCTCAAGGCGGTTCGAGCCTTCGACCTGTTCCCGCAAACAGCTCACGTTGAGACTGTAGTAGTGCTGGAGGCTGCGTGAGAAACCCGACGGATCAACGATGAAGTACCATGTCGCAATTCGCGGGCACACCTACGTCATCGACGTCGAAGGCGGCGCGGTCACGGTAGACGGCGATCGCCTCGAGGCTCATTGGGCCGCCATTCCCGGCTCGCCCCTCATCCATCTTCTGCTCGCTAAGGACTCCTGGACTGTCGCCAGTCAGCAACTCGACGCCTCCGGCAAGCGTTGGGCGCTCTCCACCGCTGGCGAGCGGCTCGAAGCAGAGGTGCAAGACGACCGCACGAAGCAGATCGACGCGCTCACCGGGAGGGGGGCTAAGGAGGCCACCGGGGGCGTTATCAGAGCTCCAATGCCCGGGCTCATCGTGAGGGTCGAGGTGACCGTGGGACAGGAAGTCGCGGCGGGAACCGGCGTCGTTGTGGTCGAGGCGATGAAGATGGAGAACGAGCTGCGGGCGCACGGTCGCGGGGTCGTGGAGCAGATTCATGTCGCTGCGGGAGATCGCGTGGAGAAGGGTGCGGCGTTGGTCACGTTGAGATAGAAATCCCGGAACCCTTGAGTTGACAGAGCGTTACGCCCCGGTTAGAGTACGCGTCTGTCAAATTCCAGGGTGCAAGTCTGGCATGAAGACGTACACGTTGAAGCCGCAGAACATCGAGCGCCGCTGGTGGGTGGTGGACGCGGCGGATCAGCCGCTCGGCCGCCTCGCGAGCCGGATCGCGCAGATCCTGCGCGGCAAGCACAAGCCGACTTTCACGCCGCACGTCAACGGCGGCGATTTCGTCATCGTCATCAACGCCGAGAAGGTGCAGCTGACGGGTCGCAAGACCGAGCAGAAGCGCTATTTCCGGCACACCGGGTACATGGGACACGAACGGTTTACGCCAGTGTCGAAAGTGATCAGCAAGTTTCCCGCGCGCGTCATCGAGAAGGCGGTCTGGGGCATGCTGCCCAAGACCACGCTGTCGCGCCAGCACGTGAAGCAGATGCTGAAGGTGTACGCCGGGCCTGAGCATCCGCACGCGGCGCAGCAGCCGACGGTTCTGGCCGTCGCGGAGGCCAAATGACGGCAATCACACCGGAGCTGCGCTGGCACGCGATCGGCCGCCGCAAGCTCGGCATCGCGCGCGTCTACCTGACGCCGGGATCGGGCAAGTGGACGGTGAACGGGCGCACGCTGGGGGATTATTTCCCGCGGCCCTCGCTCGTGTCGCACATTCAGCAGCCCTTTACCGCCACCGACACGCTCGGCGCGTTCGACGTGAAGGCGCGGGTGAACGGCGGCGGGATGACCGGCCAGGCAGGTGCGCTGCGTCTCGGCATTGCGCGGGCGCTCGTGATGGCCGACGACCGGCATCGCAAG
>JBIOXD010000137.1:0-32407 GCA_044869265.1 Gemmatimonadales bacterium | reverse complement strand
CAGCAATCGCACGACGTCGAGACGATCACCCAGGATCGCGTAAAAGAGTGCTGTCTGGTTGTCGCCATGGTGCGCGTCAATCGCCACGCCGCGATCGAGCAAGAACGTGACGATGTCGGGCTGTCCATATCCCGCGGCATACCGTAGCGCCATTTCGCGTCTGGAGTTTTCGGCGGTGTCGACGAGCTGTCGCACGACATCCAGCCGCCCGATTCCCGCGGCGCCGACAATGCCGACCCGGGCGCCGCGCTCGGCGAGGAACTGCGCCGCCTCCGGGCATCCGTTCGCGAGACAGGCATACACTGCGTCGGAGCCGGCGCCGGCCAGATTGGGATGCTCCATCTGCGCGCCATGATCGAGCAGAACCCGGATTACCGGGATCTGGACTCCTGCTGCGCGGGGGGGCGAGCTCGTCGCGACGAGCCCCAGAGCGGTGCAGCCGCCGCCGTACACATCGGCTTCGGCGTCGACGTCGGCGCCCGCCTCGAGCAGCAGCTCCGTGATGCGCGCGGCGTTCGGTGGCGACTGCTGCCGAAAGCCCTCGACGCCGTTTGCCGAGATGTAATGCAGCAGGGTGCCGCGATGTTCGCGCGCCGAGCGTGCGCGAATCAGGTCCGGATTCGCGCGCAACAGTTGCCGCAGCGTGGTTTCGTCGCCCCGGACGATGGCGTCCGCGGCGGCCTCGAACGCGGCGGCGTCCGTCCCGCCACGCGCCAGGGCATCGAGGTGTGCGCCGAACGCCGGCCAGTTCACGAAGCCGTGGGAGCGCGCGAGCACGAACTGCGCGTCGGCGAGCACGCAGTTTCGGTCTTTGCGCGTGAGCGTCTGCACGGCGAATTCTTCGACCTGCGTTGCCGCGCGATCGATGTACCGCCGCTCGGCGCCCCCGAGGAGCGACGCCATCCACCGGTCAGCCCAAGCGCCGATTGTGGGGGGCTCTGATTGACACGCCTTGACGAGGTCCTTGGCGAGCTTGCGGTACTGCTCGAGGCTGGGACGAGAGGGAAGGGGCAGCGCGTCCTGCGGATTCGGGAACATACGAGACTCCTTTCAAAGCTCGCCCGTTGTCCGCGTTTCTGGGCTGAAAGAAGTTCGTCTCAGGTTGTCACGACGTGTGGGTGGGCACGGCCCTTTCCGCGGACTGGATGCGCCCCTAAGCGCTGTCCCAAGGCTAGCGCCGCGGTGAGCGGTGTGCAATATGTTCTGAGCGGACCTGCTGTAATATTTCTTTTTAGGCAGACCAGCCTATTCCATTCTCGAGCACGGAACTGGGGGATTAGGCAGCGAGTATGCTGTACGAAACGGTTTATGCCAGTTCTGTCCAATTCTCGTTAAGCGGACCCCGTTAACGACGATGGCTAAGATCGATCTTCCGGATCTCTATACTAAAGAAGGATGTCGATCGCGCCCGGACCTGGGCCATACTCTGGCGCTTGGGCAGATACTGACGCACGAGCCCGTCGGTGTTTTCGTTGGTGCCGCGCTCCCAAGCGTGATTTGGCGTTGCGAAGTAGAATCGGGCGCCGGTGACGTGCTCGAGCGCCGCATACTCGTGGAACTCGGTTCCATTGTCGACGGTGATGGTGCGCACCGGATGGCTGCGCGGTGATGAGCTGCTGGGCCCGCTGGTTCACCACGGCACTCGAGCGACGGCGTAACTGGCCGAGCAGCAGGTAGCCGGTTTTGCGTTCCACCACACTCAAGACGCACGGGCCGGCCTGACTCGCCCCGAGTATTGTGTCAGGTTCCAATGCCCCAGCTCATGCCCCGCCTTTCGAAATGCCGCAACAGCACCCCCCAATGCCGCAAAAACGCCCTAACATCTGCCCGCGGGGCGTTTCATGTTGTGGAACTATGGCGACGGACGGAACCCACAGGTGACGGAAGCGCACGCACGCGAGCGCGAGGTGCTGCGCCAGGCCGGGATTGCCCTACACGGACGCATCGTGTCACTGTGGGAACTCTCGCCCGACGCCGAAGCCGCCTGGCTGGCTAGTAGCATCCCCGATCCTCCGCGCGCTGACATCGCACTCGATCTCGACGGCACGCTGCGACGGTGGGGCGCGCCACTGATCCAGCACAGCCGCTGGATCGGCTGCCGCCTGCGGAATGGTGGGGGTGGGCAATGGTGTGTGGCGCCGGCGCGGACGCATCCAGCCGCGCCACCCCCCCGTGGGGTCGAACGGCGTAGCCGCGAGCGCATGGTGCTCGAGCTTGCCGGACTGAGTGTCGGCGTCCTCGGCGCAGCTGCTGGTGCGGCACGCCGTCGGCTTCCGCCGGTGGACGCGCTTCGCGAACTGGCGCGGCAACCCAGCGTGATCGCCCACGAAGTGGGCAACCCGCTTGCCGTCGCTCTGGGCAACCTCGATGTGAGTGTTGACGCCCTGCGTGATGCGTCGGCACTCGATCCCGCATTGCGCGGCCAGCTGCTCGACGACCTCGCACACGTTGCGGAGGGAATCGAGCAGGCGGCCGACTACCTGCGGTCAATCCAGGACAAGCCGTTCGGAGCGACGGCATCGATGGCTCGCTTCGACATCATCCCGGTCGTGCGATCGTGCGTGACGCTCGAGCGGCCGCTCGCCCGAAAGCGCGGCATTGCCCTGAAATGGATCTCAGCGCTGGACTCGATCTATCTGTTTGGCGACGCGGGCGCGCTGTATCAGGTGATCACCAACCTCATCCGCAACGCGGTGGATGCGAGCCATCCCAAACGGGGCGTCGTGACGATCACGGTTCAGCGCGCGGAGGATACGCTGAAGCTGGCGGTGTACGATCAGGGCGTCGGAATCGCACCGGAAAACCTGGATCGCATTTTCGAGTCGGGGTTCACGACCAAACCGCCGGGCCAGGGATCGGGCATTGGGCTGGCAGTCGTGAAGGAGATCACGCAGAACATGTTCGGCGGCAAGATTAGCGTGGATTCGGAAGTCAATGTGGGCAGCACGTTTACCTTGGCACTGCAGATTCCGCCGCAAAGAGCCACCGGTCGGATTTGAACGGACGACCGCTCGACTATAGGCGCCCGCAAACCAACGGCACTCGTGTCTCAACTAGCCGCGCGGATTACCAAGCTCTGTGACGACTGGCTCCAAGCCACGCGGACGCCCGGCGGGGTCTCGCAATCGGTGGCCAAGACGATGGATGCAAGACGACCACGAATTCGCGTGGTTCCAGAGCATGGAAGCCTCCGACAGCCAGGTGTGTTTGTCGACCCGAGAGGCCTGTCCCACCCGACGCGAGCAGTAAGTCGGCCAGACTTCAAATACGGCTTCGCGGAGACCGCGCGACGTGCTGGCCCGGGCCGAGGAGATCGATCGCACCACCCGCCGCGGCAGCGCTGGGATGGGGCGCGGGCGGCGGTGATCGAGGCCGGCGAAGAAGTCGGGTTGTCGCGCCGGGCGATCGAGCGGGCCCTGGCCGCGCGTTTCAAGCTTCCCGCCGCGTTCATGCCGGGCGAGCGCGTCGCCTGTGATTGGCCGATGTGGGGGCCATGGACCTGCACGGTGCTCTCTTACGATGCTGCGCAGCAGCGCGTGAAGCTCAGCGACGGATGGGGGTACACGAGATCGTTTGCGATTTCCCAGGTTTGGCTCGCACCGGCCGAGGCCGGCTCGCCGCCTCTACATCGCGTTACTGACAGCCGGCGCCACGGCCGGCGCGGTGATCGGCTCGCTTATTAAGGCGTTGCTGGCGCGTTGACAGCAAGGGGAACCATGAGGTAACTCTTCACTTTCGCCTCGGGTGATACACATGGAACGCAAGACTGCGCACGATTTTGACCAGGAACTGCTGATCCTGTTCGACGCGTACGTTCACGGCGGGATCGATCGCCGTACGTTTCTCGATCGCGCCGCGAAGTTTGCGGTCGGGGGCGTCACGGCAGTGATGCTGCTCGAACAGCTGAGTCCCAAGTTCGTCGAGGCCCAGGTCGTGCGGACCGACGACGCCCGGATCGCGCCGGAGTACGTCGAGTACGATTCTCCGAGCGGCTCCGGCAAGATGCGCGGCTACCTGGTTCGCCCGGCGGCCGCGACCGGCAAGTCGGCGGGGATCCTCGTGATCCACGAGAACCGCGGGCTCAATCCGCACATCGAAGACGTCGCCCGACGTCTCGCCCTCGAGAACTTCGTGACTTTCGCGCCCGACGCCCTGTTCCCCCTCGGCGGCTACCCCGGCGACGAAGACAAGGCGCGCGAGCTGTTTCGGCAGCTCGATCAGGCCAAGACCCGAGAGGACTTCGTCGCCGCCTCGGCATTCCTCAAGGCTCGTCCCGACGTCACGGGGAAGATCGGCGCCGTCGGGTTCTGCTACGGGGGCGGCATGGTGAATTATCTCGCTACCCGTCTGGGCAGCGACCTGTCCGCCGGCGTGCCGTTCTATGGCTCAGCGCCGAACGTGGAGGACGTGCCGAAAATCAAGTGCCCGCTCCTGATCCAGTCGGCCGAGGTCGACGAGCGGATCAATGCGAGCTGGCCCGCGTTCGAGAAGGCCTTGCAGGCGGCGCACGTCCCTTACGAGCGCCATCTCTACCCCGGCACGCAGCACGGATTCAACAACGACACCACCCCGCGCTACGATGCGGCCGCTGCAAAACTGGCGTGGGAACGCACGATCGCGTTTTTCAACAAGCACGTGCGGTAACCCTGAACCTTGACATGTGGCCATATGGCGTTTAAGTATGCGCCATATGGCACGCCGTGCAGCGCTTCAGTGGCCGGTTCCACGGGCCCATTCGGCGGCTCCCGAGATCGAGTCGTATCTGAAGGCAGTCCGGAGATCTCGGGGACCAAACGCGCACGTCGTCCTCCTGGGCCTTCGGTCTTTTGACACTCCCACACTGCATAAGAAGGTTGAACAGGGATTTGCCTTCAGCGCCTTGCTGAAGATCCTTCGGCTTATGGCGCTGCCGATGCAGGTTCTTGCGGACCTCCTGTTCATCCCTCCCCGGACCCTGCAGCGCCGCAAGGCATCGGGCCGCCTCGAACCCGACGAGTCCGATCGTCTGCTGAGACTCTCGCGGGTCTACGGAAAGGCTATCGAGCTCTTTGAAGGAAATAACCGAGCGACGCTGGACTGGTTGCAATCGCCGCTTCCCGCCTTGGACGGCGCCAGCCCCCTTTCCATGACCAAAACCGAGCCGGGCGCACACGAGGTTGAGCGACTGATTAACCGACTCGAGTATGGCGTCTTCTCATAGGTGCTCACAGTTTGGCGAATCGTAAAGGCCAAGCATGCAGCATCGGCGTTCGACGGTGAGGGTGCGAGACGCAGTGGGGGTCGCTGGACGAGCGCCGGCCGTCGCGTCGTGTACACGTCCAGCACCATTGCCCTGGCCACTCTCGAGATGGTGGTTCACCTGGATTCAACCGTTCCGCTTCCAGCGTATCGACTCATCGAAGCAACCATTCCCGAGTCACTGATAACCGCGGTTGAAACGAATTCCCTTCCGTCCAATTGGCGTCAGTATCCCGCACCTCCCGAGCTACGGATTATCGGCGACAATTGGCTCGACAAGCGAGACTCTGCGGTGCTGATGGTGCCGAGCGCGTTGGTCGCCGTGGAATACAACTACTTGATCAACCCCGAGCATCCGGACTTCCCACGGATTACGACGGGGATCCCGGTGTCCTTCCCGGTCGATCCTCGGCTTCGCTGACGGCCATGCCGCTTCCATGCGCGACATCCTGCGGTAACAGTTCCGCGTACATTAAGGAATGCGGGACATCCGTGTAGCAACAATCCAGTTTCAACCTGCTGCGAGCGACAAGACGCATAACCTTGGCCGCATCCGCCACTTCGTGACGGAAGCCGCGCGTTCCGGTGTGAAGCTCATCGCCTTTCCGGAGATGTGTCTCACCGGCTACTGGCACGTACGCAAGCTCTCGCGCCAGGCGTTCGAGGCGTTGGCCGAGCCGGTCCCTGATGGGCCGTGCACCCGGGACCTCCTGCGGCTGTCGCGCGAGCACGGGATGACCATCGGTGCGGGGTTGCTCGAGCTCGGCCCTGACGGCGCCGTCTACAACGCGTATGTCGTCGCAATGCCGGACGGGACGTGGGCCGTTCACCGCAAGCTCCACGTCTTTGAGCACCCGAACATCCGCGCGGGGGATCGATACACCGTCTTCGACACGCCACACGGGTGCCGAGTGGGCGTGCTGATCTGCTACGACAACAACATCGTCGAGAACGCCCGGGCCACAGCGTTGCTTGGCGCCGAGATCCTGCTCTCCCCGCACCAGACGGGCGGTTGCAACTCGGTGAGCCCACGGGGCATGAAGCCGATCGACCCCGCCGTCTGGGCGCGTCGACAGGAGGACCCCGCGGCGTGTGAGGCCGAACTGTGCGGGCCCAAGGGACGGGGCTGGCTGATGCGGTGGCTCCCGAACCGGGCGCACGACAACGGCATGTTCCTGCTGTTCAGTAACGGCATCGGCCCGGACGACGATGAGATTCGCACCGGCAATGCGATGGTGCTCGACCCCTATGGTGAGATCATCGCGGAGACGCGGGCGTTGGGTGACGACATGGTGGTGGCGGATCTCGACGCCTCTATCCTGCCCACATCATCCGGAAGGCGCTGGCTGCGGGCGCGCCGGCCGGACCTGTATGAGTCGCTCACGCGTCCCACGGGCCAGGAGCAGGAAACCCGCCGCGTTCGCTTCGGCGAGTGACCCTTCGAGGGACCTGCTTTTGGTCCTTCGCTTCGCGCGCGTGGCGCAGGAAAGCAGAAAAGCAGGTCCTTCGCTCCGCGCGCCTTCGGCGCGCTTCGCTCAGGATGACAGGCCGTGCTTGCCTTCTAAAAAGAGAGGATAGACGCGAGTGGACAGCCACATGGAGCCGTTGATCGTTGTGCACCCGCAGGCCCGTCGCAGATTCGAGGGGGAACCGGCGCGCCTGCGCCTCTGCCGCCGCGGCTTTGAACAGCAGTAGTGCGGACAAGGCTATCAGGGCGGTTCGCATGGGTGAGCCTCCGTGACTTAGAATTAGCACGACTTGAGACAAGAGGAAGTCATGATCGACCGTCGAGCCTTTCTACAGGACATGAGCGGCGCCGCCGCTGGTGTGGCTTTCCCCTACGTGTTGAAGCAGCAATCTGATCTCAGCCCGATTTTCACCCAGGTCGAACGGCAGCACGATGCCACAGTTCAGCGGCTGCAGGAATGGATCCGCCAGCCGTCGATCGCCGCCGAGAATCGCGGTGTGAACGAAGGCTGCGAGCTGACCATGCGGATGCTGCGCGATGCCGGATTCCAGCAGGTCACGAAAATCTCCAGCGACGGCCAGCCAGGCATCTTCGCGACGCTCGACGCGGGCGCCCCCAAAACGCTCGGCATCTACTTCATGTACGACGTCAAGCAGGTGGACCCCGCTGAATGGACGTCGCCCCCCTGGGACGCTGCTCTCGTGGACAAGCCGGGGCTCGGCAAGGTCGTGATGGGGCGCGGCGCGGTGAATCAGAAGGGTCCCGAAGCCGCGTTCATTGCCGCGCTACACGCGATCCGCGGGGCGAACCGCAAGCCGCCCGTGAACCTCGTGCTCGTGGCCGAAGGCGAAGAGGAGATCGGGTCGCCGCATTTCCCGCAGATCGTGCGCTGCCCCGAAGTGCTTGCGGCGCTGCAGAAATCCGCGGGCATCTTCATGCCGTCAGCTTCGCAGGGGCTGGACGGTCAAGTCACCATCACGTTCGGTGCGAAGGGCGTGATCGAGGTCGAGCTCGTCTCGAGCGGAGAGCGCTGGGGTCGGGGTCCCAAACAGGACATTCACTCGAGCAACAAGGCGCGTGTGGACAGCCCGGCCTGGCACCTGGTGCAGGCGCTCGCGACGCTCGTGTCGGCGGACGGAAACGATCCGGCCATCGACGGCTTCGCCGACAAGGCTCGGCCCATTTCCGCGACGGAGAAAGCGATGATCGCCGATGCGGCCGCCCGGTTGGATGAGAACGCGGCCAAGCGGTTGCTCGGCGTCCAGCGTTGGGTGCGTGACGTCCAGTGGCAGGAAGCGCTGGAGATGTTGATGTCCCGGCCGACGGTGAACATCGAGGGGCTGGTGGGTGGTTACACGGGCCCCGGCGGGAAGACGATTCTGCCGTATCGCGCGATCGCCAAGCTGGACCTCCGGCTCGTGCCCGACATGAAGGCCGCCGAAGCGCTGGCGGCATTGAAAGGGCACCTCGCGAAGCGCGGGTTCGGCGACATCGAAGTGAACATGACCGGCGGCTACGATCCCACCAGCACCGCGCCGGACGCGATGGTCATTCTGGCGCAGGAAGCGGTGTATCGCCGGTCGCGCATCGACCCGATTAAGCTTCCGCGCAACGCCGGTTCCTGGCCCGGCTACGTGTTCACCGGCGAGCCGCTGCGGCTTGCCGCGGGGCATTTCGGGATGGGCCATGGGAGCGGCGCGCACGCGCCGGACGAGTACTACGTCATCGAGTCGACGAACCCCAAGGTGCAGGGGATCGACGGCGCCGTGCGGTCGTACGTGGAGTACCTGTACGAAGTAGCCCGCACGCGTTGAGCATGGCGAGTGATGGCGCGATGCGCCACGCTCGTTTAGTTATGGGTTGTTTTCGCGCCGCTCTTGCGCCGCGTCTTTTTGTTCGACGCACGCTGCTGCATCGACCCGGCGACCACGACCTTGTCCCGGCCCGAGCTCTTCGCCTGATACATGGCGGCATCGGCCGTCGCGATGAGCTCCTCCGGCGTATCCCCACCATCCGGATACTCGGCCAGGCCGATGCTCACGGTGAGCTTGCTGTCGCCGAGCTCCTGGGCTGCAACGCGCGAGCGGATGCGCTCGGCGACCAGCGCAGCCGTGGCGAGGGGGCATTCGACCAGCATCACGACGAATTCCTCGCCGCCATACCGCGCCACGCAGTCGACGGAGCGAGTCGTCCGCCGGAAGATTTCCGCGATCTTCACCAGGGCGGCGTCACCCGCCAGGTGCCCATGGGTGTCGTTGTACTGTTTGAACTTGTCCACGTCGGCGAGCAGTACCGTGAACGCGCGACGCTGGCGGCGCGAGCGCTGCACCTCGCTCGCCAGCGTGCCCATGAGATGCCGGCGATTGTAGAGTCCCGTCAGGCCATCGGTGAGCGACAGTTTCTCCAGCTCGCCCTGACTCTCCCGCTCGCGCAGGCGTGACACGACGGTACTGAATGCGCGCGTCAGATAGCCGACTTCACCGCTGCCGCCGACCGGAAACTCGATCGACAGATCGCCCGCCGCCACGCGCGCGGCCGCCTCCGTGAGCCGCTCGAGCGGCCTCGTGATGAGGAGACCCGCGACGAGCGTGAGGAGTCCGATCGCCAGAAGGAGCACGGTGACCAGCACCACGGCTTGCGTACGTAACGCGCTCGCATCGCGCGTTGCCTCGCTGCGCGGAGCCTCGGCGAGCGCAGCCCAACGGAGCTGGGGTATCCGGCGCAGCACCGCGATGACGTCTTCCCGTCCGACGCGCGATTGTCCGACTGGCTGGCCTTCGCGCTCGACGAGATCACGGGTGTCGGTCTCAGCAACGGTAGTTTTCATGACGTCCGCGGGGTTGCCCGTCGACCCTATCAGCACGCGCCCCTGCTCAGTGATGATGGAGATGCTGCGCGAAGAGCCCGAGCCCCTACCGGCCAGCTGCTGCAGGGTGTCGCGCACGCCATCGAGATTGATCTTCGCGCCCAACGCGCCGAGGAAGAGGCCGTCGTCCCGGCGAATCGGGACGGCAAGCACGATGACGGCCTTGTTGATGCCGGTGTCCCACGACGGATCGCCCACCAGGGCGTCGAGGGTGCGGAGGTTGTTCAGCCGCTCGGTGGTAAGGCGGAGGCCGGCCCGGCTCCCGCTGTTCGTCAGGACCTGGCCATCGATATCGATGATGGCAAGGGCTTCGTGGCCAGGGAGGTTTTGGCGAATCGAATTGAGGTAGTCACGAAGTCGCGCGAGCGCCTGCGGTCCGCCTCGACCCCCGACCTGCGCGCGCGACAGATTGTCCGACACCACGTACGGCGCCGCCCGTAGCCGCAGGTCATAGACGCGCTGATCCACCCAGACGCCGATTTGGCGTGCGGCTTCGGAGCTCAAACTGCCGAGCTGGGTGGCTACCCGATCGCTGACGGCGCGTCGGTTGCGCGCGTACAGCACGACGGTCATGACGACGGTCGAGAAAACAGTGACCAGGACGGTGAACAGCACGAACCTCGTCCGCATGGAGTCCAGGCGGAGTCTGCGGAACGACCCGACGAGTTTTTCCCAAGCACTCACGGGGAGAGGGCCAAGAAAAAGAGTCCACAACATTCACTTTCCGGCCGTAGAAGCAAGAGACGATCCGCTAGGCTGTTTCCTCCCAGCGCTTTGCGCGATCGAGCGCTTTCTGCCATCCCCGTTCGAGCTGCTGGCGATGGGCGGCCTTCATTGTGGACGTGAAGCGCCGATCTACCTGCCACTGTGCGGCGATCTGCTTCTGATCCTTCCAATAGCCGACAGCGAGCCCCGCGAGATAGGCCGCGCCCAGCGCGGTGGTCTCGGTGACCTTGGGGCGCACGACAGGCACGCCGAGCAGGTTCGACTGAAACTGCATCAAGAGGTTGTTGGCTGATGCCCCTCCGTCTACGCGGAGCTCTTTGAGCTTGATCTTGGCATCGGCTTGCATGGCGCGCAGCACGTCGGCCACCTGAAACGCAATACCCTCGAGCGCGGCTCGGGCAATGTGCGCCGCCGTCGTGCCCCGGGTGACGCCGCCAACGAGCCCGCGCGCGTATTGATCCCAGTGCGGCGCGCCGAGTCCCGCGAAGGCGGGCACGACATACACGCCTTCGGGATCGGTTACCTGCGAGGCGAGCGCTTCCACGTCCGACGACGACTTAATGATGCCGAGCCCGTCGCGCAGCCATTGCACCACGGCGCCCGCGATAAAGATGCTGCCCTCGAGCGCGAACTCCGTCCGATTCCCGATCCGCCAGGCGACGGTCGTCAGCAGATTGTGCTTCGATGCGATCGGTTTCGTACCCGTATTCATGAGCATGAAGCAACCCGTTCCGTACGTGTTTTTCACCATCCCCGGCTGCGAGCACGCTTGGCCGAACAGCGCTGCCTGCTGGTCGCCCGCGATTCCGGCGACGGGAATCGACCCGCCGAGCAGCGTTGTATCGCCATAGACTTCGCTCGAGGAGCGCACGTCCGGGAGCAGCGAGCGTGGCACGCCCAGCATCTTGAGCAGCTCTGTATCCCAATCACCCCTGAGGTTGAACAGCATCGTGCGCGATGCATTGCTCGCATCCGTGGCGTGCACTCGGCCGGCCGTGAGGTTCCAGAGGAGCCAGGTGTCGATCGTGCCAAACGCGAGCCGACCGGCCTTTGCCTTGGCGCGTGCACCGGGCACGTTTTTCAGAATCCACTCGAGTTTGGTGCCGGAGAAATACGCATCGATTACGAGGCCCGTCTTGCGCTTGATGGTGGACGCGAGCCCGCGCGCTTTGAGCTGATCGCAGCGGCCGGCGGTACGGCGGTCCTGCCAGACGATCGCGTTGTGGATGGGGCGGCCGGTGTCGCGGTCCCACACGACGGTCGTTTCGCGCTGATTGGTGATTCCGATGCCGGCGATGTCAGTGGGGGTCGCCTTCGCCTTGGAGATCGCATCCAGGGCGGTGGACAGCTGCGTGGCCCAAATCTCGTTCGCATCGTGCTCCACCCAGCCGGGCTTTGGAAAGATCTGGCGGAACTCCTGCTGCGCCGATGCAACCACGCTCCCGGCGTTGTCGAAGATGATCGCGCGCGAGCTCGTGGTACCCTGATCGAGGGCCAGGATGTATTTCATGGCTTGAGCTCCCTCATGCCCACAGCGCCTTATAGAGGAAAGCGGCGATTACCCCGCCGAGCACCGGTCCCACGACCGGGATCCAGGCGTAGCTCCAATCGGAGCTGCCCTTGCCGGCGATGGGCAGCACGGCATGCGCGATCCGCGGCCCCAGGTCGCGTGCGGGATTGATGGCGTACCCGGTAGGCCCGCCCAGTGAGAGCCCGATCGCCCAGACAATGACGCCGACCAGGGCAGGGCCGAAACCCACGTTCCAGGGGAAATCGGGATTCAGGTTCTTCGGCGTCAGGATTGCGAGCACACCGAGCACCAGAACGGCAGTGCCGATGATTTCGGTGATCAGGTTCGAGACCGGACTGCGAATCGCGGGCGCCGTACAGAAGACCGCGCGCTTCAACGGCTGGCTTTCGGTGACGGCCCAGTGGGGCAGGTAGGCGAGCCACACGATGACGGCACCTAGGAACGCTCCCAGCATCTGCGCCGCGATGTACGGCGGCACTAACGCCCATCCGAACTTCCCGATCGACGCGAGGCCGATCGTCACGGCCGGATTGAGGTGGGCGCCGCTGAACGTCCCGACGGCATAGACGGCGACGGTCACGCCGAAGGCCCATCCCGCCGTGATGACGATCCAGCCGGAGTTCTGACCCTTGGTTTGATTGAGCACCACGTTGGCGACCACGCCGTCGCCAAGGACAATGAGCAGCATGGTGCCGAGGAGTTCTGCGAGGAATGGGGACATGGCGTCAGGTGCCGAGAATCTCTGGCAGTCTCGCAATCACCGTCTTCTTGCCATCGGTCGAGATCGGCTTCTCGCCCAGGTAGACGTCGAACAGCGCCCAGCCCAAAGCGCCGTTGACGATCTGCCCCTTGTTTTGTCCCCCGATCGAGACGTTGAGCGTGTCCCCCGACCGGGCGAACACCAGCTCCGTTCCCTTCGCCAGCTCATTGCTAAAAAAGCCGCGAAATGTCGTCAGTGCCTCGGCGCCGCCGGTCATGCCGCGCTGCCCCGCCTGCGCGACACGCGGGCCCAGTGCTTCGTTGAAGGCCTCGGACATCTGGTCGGCTCCCACGTCACGCGTCATCACGAGCCGGAGGGTCGCGGGAAAGCCACCCTTCGTGACCTCGTTGTAGAGCGATTGGTCGCCGGCCAGCTCCGCGGCATTCTTGCCCCGCCAGGGACTCAGGGCGCTGCGCGCGCCGGCGCTATCGACGTACAATCCGAACGCGTAGACCTTCACCTTTAGCACGGTCCGCGTCCGTACTCCCGTCCCGGTGAGCACCTGTGCACCTGACGGCGCGGACAGCTGCACCGGAAACTTGACCTGGGTGTTGGGCTCGGTGACCTCGGCGCTTTGCAGAGCGACAACCAGGAGCAGTGGGGCGATCATGCAGGCACCTCGGCGGTAAAAGGGGAGGATGGCTAGAGGCCGGTGAGTATAGCTCTCATGAACGCTCGCTTCAATCGAATCGCGAGCCAGCGCCGTCTAATCGGCATGAAAAACCATGTCGCCCTCCTCTGCGCTCTCGTGGTTTTGGCGCAGCCGCATCCGGTGGCGAAGCCCACGATTACCTACAACCTACGCGTCGATAGCACCGATCTCTCCGGTTGGGACGTCGAGATTCGCCTGAACACCGTCACCGACACGTTCCGCCTCGCCATGGCGGCGCACCCCGAGTACGACGACCGCTACTTCCGCTACGTCACGGGCTTCAGAGTCGAGCCCACCACGGCGCTCGTGACCAGAGTGGATAGCGCGGTCTGGCAGATCGTCACGCCACGCGGTGACGTCCGCCTCCGCTACCGCATCGCCTTGCCACCGTCACCGTCCCCACGCTCATCCTGGCGGCCGTTCCTCACGCCTACCGGCGGACTGGTCGGTGGCCCCCACGCGTTCATGTACCTGCTCGGCGCCGAGCAAATGCCGGTGACCGTGACGCTTGAGCTCCCCGCTAGTTGGGACGTCGCCACTGGCCTCGCGTCCCCCCTCTCCGGAACGGAGAGGGGGTCAGGGGGTGAGGCCCTCTCCGCAGAGCGGAGAGGGGGCCAGAGGGTGAGGGCATTCCGCGCCGCGAACGCCGCCACGCTCATGGATTCGCCGATTCTCGTAGGCCATCTTCGCCAATGGCGCTTCGTCGAAAGCGGCGTGCCTCATCGCGTTGTCTATTGGCCGCTCCCCAACGCGACTCCGTTCGACACAACGGCATTTGTCTCCGGCATTCAGCGACTCGTTCGGCAAGCATTGGCGCTCTTTGGTCGTGCGCCGTACCGCGAGTACACGTTCATGTTCGAAGACGGCGCCTTCAGCGGCGGGCTCGAGCATCGCAACTCGGTGACGCTCGGCGCGCAAAGCGCCGAGCTGGGGCGCGATCCGTATGCCGTTATGCGGGAGACGGCCCACGAATTTGTGCACACCTGGAACCTGATGACGATCCGTCCGGCCGAGTATCGCGATATCGATTATCGCACACAGCCGCCCGTCTCGAGCCTTTGGTTCAGCGAGGGGCTGACGATCTTCTACGCCGATCTCTTGCTACGGCGTGCCGGTGTCCCTGTTTCCGACTCGACGCGCGTGGTGCACCTCGAGCGGCAGCTCGCGCGTTTTTTGGGAAATCCGGCCTACGAGCGCTTCTCAGCGGAGTCGATCAGCCGTGTGGCGTACAACGCCGAGCCCGGCGCGCTCGGCGACTACAGCGCCGGCCCACACCTCCATGGTGAAGTGCTTGGCACCATGCTCGATTTCGTCATCCGCGACGCTTCGCGCGGCGAACGGTCGATGGATGACGTCATGCGGCTCCTGTATGCGCGCGCCGCTCAGCCACTCACGGGTCAGACAATTGAACAAGCGGTCGAAACCGTTTGTGGCTGCGACGTGACGGCGTTCTTCGACACTCATGTGCGGCGTGAGGGGGCACTCGACTACGATCGCTACCTCGGCTTGATGGGCTTCCGCGCGCGTGTGACGTGGGCTCCGGCGGTCTATAACGGAGAACCCGAGCGCGATCTGCGCATCTTCGGCTGGGAGCCTGGGGATGGCGGCGTCCGCCTCACTATTCTGCATCCGGGAAGCATCTGGGCCCGAGCGGGACTGCACAGCCGCGACCGGTTGGTATCGATGGACGGTAGGCCCGTCACCACGTGGCCCGAGTTGCGAGTCCGACTGCAGCGTCTGCGCATGGGAGACAGCGTGCGCTTCGACGTGCAGCGGCCCGAAGGGCGGTTCTCGACGACAGTCGTCGTGAGTGGCTTTGAGCGACCGGCGGTCCGCATCGAAGGAACACCCAACAACATGGGACAGGCGTGGGTCAACGGTCGCGACTAGTGGCCTGACTGTTTGCCGGCGTGCGCGCTTTCATTCATTTTCGCGCTCGCCCGCCCGGTCTGCCGCACGTCTCGAAACGCGGCCATCACCGTCACCACCGCGGGACTCGCCTCGCCGCGCCGGGACAGCAGCTCCAGGCCGAAGGGGAGACTGAACCCCGCGATGCGGACGGCGACCGTGCCTACCGGGGAGCGATCGAGGTGCGAGTGAAAGCCCACCGTCCATCCTTTGCCTTGTGCGGTAAGCGCCCAAACGGTCTGGAGAGCGTCGTAGGTCGCCTCGACGCGCGGGCGCAACCCCAACGCCGCGAACGCGCTGTGCACCCGATCGTAAAACGCAGGGTGCAGCGAGCGGTCCATAAAGAGGAAGGGGACATTGGCCAGCTCGACGGCCTCGATTTCCGGTCGATTCGCGAGCGGGTGCCCGTGGACCAGCAGCGCCGTGTCCAGGCGATCGTCGAGCAGTCGCGTCGCGACAATGCGGTCCCCGCGATTCCATCCCGGCGTCGGGAGCGAATGGGCGAGCCCGAGATCGATGTCGGCGGCCGCAAGCGCCGTGCGCTGCTCAGGAGTCGTCATCTCCTGTACGACAAGCTGGAGATTGGGGTGCTGCGTGGCGCACCGCTCCGTCACGCGCGCCAGCAGCGCGGCCGACGCGGCCGTCGCGACCGTTCCCACGACGCACCGCCCTTCGACGCTGCGCTTCGCGCGACTCACCTCGCGCAATAGGTGCTCGACCCCCGCCAGCAACGCCGGCGCGTCAGTCGCCAGGGTAATGCCCGCCGGCGTGAGGGTGACGCCGCGCGCCGAGCGCTCCAGCAGCGTCGCTCCGATCCCGTGCTCGAGCTCCCGCAGCTGACGCGACAACGCCGGCTGGCTGATTCCCAGGCGCTCCGCCGCCCGCCCGATCGAGTGCGCCGCCGCGACAGTGGTCAGCGCGCGCAGATACCGCAGCGTCAGCCCCGATGCTGTCATGGGCCGCCGGCCACGCACGGGCGCCGGGACCGGCAATGTCACTGCCGGGCCGACCTGTGAACCGGGGTAGCGTCCGGCAATCTCGATCATTCGCTGCAGCACGGTCAGTACGACCGGCCGGCGCTCATCGCGCCGCCATACCCCAATCACCGCAACCGAGACGGTCAGCCCGTCGACGTTGAGCACCACCGTCCCTTCAGGAGGCGCCTGCGCGCGCGAGCGGGCGATCAGCGTCCAGCCGCGCTCTGCCGCAACCGCGAGATGCGGCGCGGTCAGGTCGCCTTCCAATGCGATTAATGGCGACCGCAAGCCCGCTCGCCGCAGCGCGTGCTCGACGCGGTCGCGCGCACTCGGTGAGGTGTTGCCGCGTGAGAAGACGAAGGGCAGGACACCGAGATCCTCGACCGACACCGAGTCGCGCATTGCAAGCGGATGGTGCCAGGGCACGATGACGCGATCGAGCGTTTCGAGCCATAGCGGCTGTGACTGCACCTCCGGCATCAACTCGGCCTCCGCGCCGACACCGAGGTCCGCCCGGCCATCTGCCACCGCTGCAGCGGGCCCCGGCTGTTCGAAGTCCTGGACAACCACGTTGATATCGGGATAGTCGGTGCGCAGCGATTCCTGGAGGTCGGTCGGGAATCCGCGGGCAACGGCGCCACGTGTTGCCGCGAGGACAACCTGCCCGCGTCTGCCGGTCGCGGTGGACTCGACACGGGCAAGTGACGAGGCGACGTCCTGCAGTAGCTCCCGGCTGCCCTGGGCGAACGCCGCGCCGGCGGGGGTGAGGCTGACGCCCTTGGCATGGCGCGTCAGCAACTCGACTCCGAGTTCGCGCTCGAGGGCGCGGATCCGGCGCGATAGCGCAGGCTGCGCGACGTGCACGTCCCGGGCGGCTTGGCTCAGCGTTCCCGTATCGGCTACTGCCACAAACGAGTTCAGGTCCTTCAGCTCGGCCATGCTCACCCCACATGGGATCACTTCTGACCCGGTATTTGCAACTCCTCACGGGTCCTTCGCTATTTGCCCAAAGACATACGACGGAGCTCCTCCTGTGGCGCAGCACGGTGGCCCCCCTTCGACTGATGGCGAGTCGCCGCTCCTCCTTCCGGGGCGGGGCGAGCTGATCACCGTCGTAGACGACGACGAGACACTGCTGAGAGCCCTGGCGCGCATGCTGCGGAGCCTGGGCTTCTCGGTGTTGACGGCGGGGGATGGCGAGGCAGCAATCGAGACGATCAAAGGATCCAGCACGCCGGTCGATGCGATTCTGGCCGATGTCGTGATGCCAAAGTTGGGCGGGAAGGCGCTCGTCGACCGCCTGGCGGTCGAAGGGATACGCCCAGGTGTGATCTACATGTCGGGCTACGACGATCCTGCGCACATGGCGGCGGTGCTGAGAACGGGTATGCCGCTATTGCATAAGCCGTTCACGCTGCACGCGCTGGTCGTGGTGCTGCGATCGGTCCTCGATAAGCGCGCGGAACACTGAACACAGACGCGTGACGTTGCCGAGTGTGCCGTCCGGCCCGTCAGGGTCGCCTCGGCAACGCACGCGTCGTAGTCAACTCGCCCGGTCGAGCCCTCGCCGGTAGGTCTCGAGCCGCTCCACGAGCTCCTTGGGTTGACTCAGCGCCGGGAGATGGCCGCTGTCCATCTCGTCTGGTGTGATCCCCAAACGTTCCCTGACCACCCGGCGCATGAAGTCAGCGGGGAAAAACCGATCCTGACGGCAGAGCAGGAATCGCGTAGGAACGTCCGGCCACTTCCGGAGGGGCCAGGGTTCGTTCATCGGTGTGTTCGATTGCTCCTTCTCCCCCCGCCGGAAGGCCTCCGCTGTCACATCGGGTGGCACGTCATGGAAAAAGATCTCTTTCACATCGAAAGGACGATCCGATTTCGGATACCCCGTGTTGGTCCACCAGGCGTTACCTGTCTCGTCGGGTGCAGGAATCATGGCCGCGACGAGAATCAGCAGCTCCGCCGGAACACGCGCACATACCAGTGGCGCTGTAAAACCGCCCAGTGACTGGGCGACGACGACGATGTCTGTGAAGAAGCCGATCGCTTTTACCACCACATCGGTGTACTGCTTCAAACCGGCGGCGTCGTCATCGCATGGCAGGTCAGGTGCGATCACGGCATGTCCCCGGCCGCGCAGCAATGGGAGGACGCGGTGCCAGTACCACGAATCAGATCCGGCTCCGTGGATCAGGACGTACGTGGCGATGTGATACCTCCCGGAAGAATGCTCTTTGGCCCATACTTGCCGCGCACCCGGTCGATCGCGCGCGCCAATCCTCGATCCCGTTCCGTTTCGTCCGATCCCAGCAAGCTCGCCTGATCTACGTCCGTGACTTTTGTGAGTCCCGACAATCGGACGCCGACGAGGCGGGCGGGCACGCGACGAGCGTCGCGCAGCTTGCGGAGCAAGTCGTGCGCGACGCGCAGGATCACGCGATCGGAGACGACAGGTTCGGACAGCGTCCGTTGTGTAGCCCGTGTCCTGAAGTCCCAGTCACGCAAGCGCACGGCCACGGTCCGTGCGGCCAATCCATCGGCGCGCAGGTCGGCCGCCGCTCGGGTCACGAGTCGCAGCAGTTCACGCTCGATGTCCTCGTCGGCATTCATGTCCCGACCGAACGTCTCGTCGCGGCTGAGCCCACGGTTCATGGTCCGATGGGCGACGTCGGCAGCGTCCACACCATGCACGCGGTTCCAGAGCCACGAGGCTTCGCGCTCACTCATCCAGCCCTGCAGCGTCTCGAGATCGTGCCGCAGGACGTCCTCGACCGTGACGAGACCGCGGGTCGCGAGCCGCTGCTGGAATTTGGGCCCCACGAGCGGAATATCGGCGAGCAGGCAGGTGCGGAGGAACGCCGCTTCCGCCCCGGGCTCGACGATCATGATACCATTCCCATCGCGACTTGGCTTCGCGCGGTCGACGGCCATCTTGGCGATGAGCTTGTTGGTTCCGCCTCCGATCGACAGCGTGAGCCCCGTCTTTTCCTGCACCGTGGCACGAATACGCTGGGCCGTGGCCGACAGCGGCTCGTGGTGATACACCCCTTCCGTGCCGGTGAGGTCGATGTACCACTCATCCACGCTCGCCCCTTCGACGACCGGGGAGAACTCCTGCAGCACCTTCCGTATTTCGGCGCTCTTGCGCCAACACTCTTTGAACGGCACGGGAACGCACACGGCGTCGGGGCAGAGCCGCAGCGCGCGCGCTATCGGCATCGCCGAGCGTACGCCGAACCTGCGGGTTTCGTATGAGGCGGAACAGACGACGCCGCGACTCTCGCGCGAGCCGCCGACGATCAACAGCGCGGCTTTGCCCGCGCCCTCGGGATCGACTGCGCGGGCGACGGCCACGTAGAAAGCGTCAGCGTCAGCGAGTAGAATCCGGCGCATGGTTTGTCCGTACTGGCTGCAGCCGGGCCGCTGCCCGGTTATCCCGAAAATATCCCGAAGAACATCGAGCAGCAAGGAATCATGACCGAACCACTGCATGACCGTGTTGTGACGGCGATCGGCGGCCAGTACGAGGTCGAACAGGAGATCGGTCGCGGCGGGATGTCAGTCGTCTACCGCGCACGCGATCGGCGTTTGAACCGCCAGGTAGCGATCAAAGTGCTGCCTCCCGAGCTCGCATACGATCCCGCGATCCGTACCCGTTTCACCAGGGAGGCGCAGACCGCGGCTCAGCTGTCGCACGCCCACATCGTGCCGATCTATGACGTGGGCGAGCGGGACGGTATCGCTCACTTCGTCATGGCACTGATCACCGGCGAGAATCTCGCCGACCTGCTCGCGCGCGAGCCGCGGCAGCCGATCGCGGAAGCACGCCGCCTGCTGTGCGAAATCGCGGACGCGCTCGCCTACGCGCATCTGCGCGGCGTGATTCATCGCGACATCAAGCCGGACAACATCCTCATCGACGCCGCGACGGGCCGGGCGATGGTAACGGACTTTGGCATCGCGCGCGCAATCGAGGCGGGGACCCGCCTCACCGTCACCGGTGCCGCGGTCGGCACGCCGACCTACATGTCGCCCGAGCAGGCGAAGGGAGAGCGCGACATCGACGGCCGCAGCGACATCTACTCCCTCGGCATCATCGGCTACCAGATGCTCACCGGCCGCGTGCCGTTCGCCGCCGCAAACCCGATGGCGCTGCTGCTCAAACACGTCGGAGAACGGCCGCGACCGATCTCGGAGCTGCGCCCAGACGCGCCCAAGTCGATCCGCGGCGCGGTCGAGCGATCTCTGATGAAGGATGCAGAGGACCGCTGGCCGACGGCGGCCGCGTTGCGTGATGCCCTCGTCTCGGAGGAACCCTCGTCCTGGCGGGCTCCCGAACAGCACGAGCCCGTTCGGTACGTCTCGCCACGCCCCGCGTCGCGTGGCAGCTCCATCGTCATGGAACCCGCGTACCTTGCCCCGTTGACCAACGAGCAGCGCGAGGACCTCAGACTGTGGAACGGGCGGATCAACCTACTCGACCGGATCAAGGCGATGCGCGGTTATGCCTTGCTAACAGTCGGTGC
The DNA here is from genome assembly GCA_044869265.1 of Gemmatimonadales bacterium. Lineage (GTDB taxonomy): Bacteria > Gemmatimonadota > Gemmatimonadetes > Gemmatimonadales > GWC2-71-9 > 20CM-2-65-7. Next base: position 11,755 of record JBIOXD010000137.1, on the reverse strand, counting down.
CTGGTTCCTCGGAATCACCGGCTTTGTCGGTGGTGTCATCGACGCCCCTCCTCTCGTCCTCGCGCCCATCGTACCGATCTACATGACAACCAAGCTGTGGCGGCGGGGCAACTCGCTTCGAGCGAGCGGCCTTCGGCTGCGCCGCGTCCTGTTCATGTTGAGGGCGCGCTGGGTGTTGCCCACTCCCAAACCCTCACCGCTCGAGCTGGAGCTCGCCAAGTTTGCGCCTCGAGAGCTGCTCGACAGCCCTCAGGGAACGGCGATGCGCCAGGCCGTTGAAGATCGCATCGCCATCGCCGAGATCGTGGCAGCATTGCCGAAGTCCGAGCGCGCCATGCTGCCCGAGCTGACCGCGACGGTCCATGCGTTGGTCCAGCGGATCGGGCATCTGGCCCGCACATTGTACGAGCTCGAGCAGGTGACAGACCCGCGACTCGCCCCGCGGCTGGCCGAGCAGCGAGACGACTTGCAGAAACGGCTCGAGACCGCCGGACTAGCGTTGCAGAACATCCGGCTCGATCTGATCCGGTTCCGGTCCTCCGGGCTCCAGTCGGCGTTGGCGGACGCTTCGAGCGCGACGCAGCAGGCACGCGCGCTGTCTCGTGAAATTGCGACGGCGCTGGAAGCGGTGAGCGAGGTGAATAACCTGTCACGATAGGGGAGAACATGCGCACCTACGTCCTGCTGGCTAGCGCGCTCTGTGCCGCATCGCCCCTCGCCGGTCAAGACACGACGAAGACAATCAGTTTGACGCTCGATGTGGGGCTGGTGAACGCATCGGGAAACTCTGAATTCATAAGCGCGAACGTCGGCGAGAAGGTTACCTGGGCCCGCAAAGGCCGATGGACCGTGACGCAAACCGCCAAAGTCCTTTACGGCGAAACAGATGGCACGCGCACCACGGAATCGTATGACGTCAATCTGCGCGGCGAGCGGGTCTTAACGCCCCGGGTCGGGGCATACGCGTTCGCCGCCTATCAGCGGGACCCATTCGCCGGTCTCGCGACGCGCTGGAGCGGAGGACCCGGCGTCGCCTGGGGCATTGTCCAGGCCGCGCGCGACACGCTCGGGCTCGAGGTCGCGATCACGGCGCAGAGCGAGCGCACGACTGCGGCGATCGAGCGCACGTTCGGCGCGGCGCAGTCGGCGGCGCGCTTCAAGCATGCGTTCGCGAGCGCCGCCTCGTTTACGCAATCGCTGGAATTGATCGCCAATCTCAAGACATCCGCCGATTACCGGCTGAATTCCGAGACGGCGCTGTTAGCACCGCTCTCGAGCAAGATCGGGCTGCGGCTGTCGTACGTGATTCGCTTCGACAATCAGCCCGAGCCGACGTTCAAGAAGACCGACCGGATCCTGACGACCGGCGTTCAACTCGCGCTCTAGCCGGGGGCTCGGGCGCGGGGCGTTCCGGCTCGAGGCTATCGAGTGTCCCGTATATTGGTTTCCCGTGCCGACTGAACTGCCAGCCGAGCTGGTTGCTGCACTCGCGGGCCGCTACGATCTGCGCCGTACCGTGGGACAGGGTGGCATGGCGACCGTCTACCACGCCTGCGACAGCCGTCATCAGCGCGACGTAGCGATGAAGGTCCTGCTCCCCGGACTGGCTGCCCACGTGGGTGCCGAGCGGTTTCTCAAAGAAATCCGTATCGCGGCGCGACTGACGCATCCGCACATCGTCGCGCTCTACGATTCGGGTGAGGTGGCGCGCTTCCTCTATTATGTGATGCCCTATCTGCCCGACCCCTCGCTACGCCAGCGCCTTGCGACCACCGGGCGACTGACGCCGCGCGACGCGCTGAGCATCGCCGCCCGCGTGGTGGACGCGCTCTCCTACGCGCATCGCATGGGAATCCTTCACCGCGACATCAAGCCGGAGAACGTGCTGTTTGCGGAAGGCCATCCAATCGTGGCGGACTTCGGGATCGCGAAGGCGATCAGCAGCGCGAGCGGCCCGAACCTCACCCGTACGGGATTCCCCCTCGGGACGCCGGGCTACATGAGTCCTGAGCAGGCGGCGGGATTGACCGAGCTCGATGCGCGCAGCGACGTCTACAGTCTCGCGGCGCTTACGTATGAAATGCTCGTCGGAGAAGTACTACCGCCCGGTCACTGGCCCAACGACAAAGCGGTGCAAGCCGGTGGATTCCGCGATGTTCCGGCCGCGCATCGTGCGCGGCTCGCCGAGCTCGGCGCAGCCATCGAGGCTGCGCTGGTGCGCGGGTTGGCGCTGAGTCACGATGAGCGGACGGCGACACCGCAGGACTTCATCGCCGAGCTCACTAACGCGGGCGGGCCGCCGAAGCGCCAGTATGACGCCGACGAGGTCCAGGAAATAGTACGACGGGCGACCGAGCTCGAGGCATCTCGACCCACCGGCGGCACGGCGATGACCATCGGCGGGATCGAGGCCTTAGGTGCGGAGGTGGATCTCGCGCCGGCACTCGTGCGCGAGGCGGCACGCTCGCTCGCCGATCTCGGCCCCGCTCCCCGCGAGCTGGCCGGCCCGACGCGGACGCGGCTCCAGGAAGTCGCCTACAGCGCTTGGCAGCTGATGGGGCCCACGACGGCGCCGGGCGAGAGCAGAGGATTCATGGATGTGTTGGGCCTCATCTTCTACTCCGCTCTGACAGTCGGGATTCTCCCGTTGGTGTTCGCGGGGATCGCGCGATCCCGCAAGCGCCGGCTGCGGCGATTCTTCGAGCGCGGCGTCCCCGCGCTGGCCGAGATCATCGATTTTCGGGGCCAGGTTTTGGCCGGCCATGTGAAGTTGACGCGGGTGCGCTACGAATTCAGAGCCGACGGTCAGACTTGGCGGGGCAGCGATCTCACCTTGCCGGTCGTCGCCGACCGTTGGCGGGTGGGTGACCGCATTGAGATCCTCTACATACCCGGTCGCGATTACGACAGCATGATCGCGACGAGTCGCTGACGACCTCATCGATTGCTTGCCGCCTTCGGAAACCGCTGGAACGCCTTGCTCACGATCTTCCAATCTCCGCCCGCCCGCACCAAGATGAAATAGTCGACCAGTCGGACCTCGGGATAATCGAGCTCGGCTTTCGCGATCGCGACGTCGCCGGTAACGTCGACCGAAAGAACCCGCCGGCGCCGCTGCGCCTCATCCGCCGCCGGCCTTCCCTGGAAGCCGTTGATATAGTCAGTGCTCGTCCGGCTGCGCAGCTGCCCGTCGGCCGCCCAGAACATCCGACCCTCCTCGACGAAAACGCCGCGCAGTGACTCGCCGCTTCCGGTCGCGTGCGCCGCGAAATAATGCTGCTCGATGGTGCGGCGCACCGCCGCGTCACTCGCCGTGTCGGCTTGCGCCGCCAGAGTCGCGAGACTGAGGAGCAACGCCAGTGCCATGAATCCTCCCGTATATTGGTTTTCCGTGTCGAATCACTTGCCGACCGAGCTGGTGGCCGCGCTTGCCGGTCGCTACGACCTGCGCCGCACCGTGGGGCAGGGCGGGATGGCGACGGTCTATCACGCCTTCGACTCCCGGCATCAGCGGGATGTCGCGCTGAAGGTGCTGCTCCCCGGCCTCGCTGCCCACGTGGGTGCCGAGCGGTTTCTCAAAGAGATCCGGATCGCGGCGCGGCTCACCCATCCCCACATCCTGGCGCTCTACGATTCGGGCGAGGCGGCCGGTTTCCTCTACTATGTCATGCCGTACCTGCCCGAACCTTCGCTCCGCCAGCGACTCGCGACAACCCGGCTCCTGCCGCTGCACGAAGCGCTGACAATCGCCGCGCGCGTGGCCGACGCGCTGACGTACTCGCACCGCATGGGTATCCTGCATCGCGACATCAAGCCGGAGAACGTGCTGTTCGCCGAGGGCCATCCGATCGTGGCGGACTTCGGTATTGCGAAGGCGATCAGCAGCGCGAGCGGCCCGAACCTCACGCGCACGGGATTCCCCCTTGGAACGCCGGGCTACATGAGCCCGGAGCAGGCGGCCGGGCTCACCGATCTCGATGCGCGCACGGACGTCTTCGGCCTGGCTGCCCTCACGTACGAAATGTTGATCGGGGCGGTTCTGCCGCCGGGGCACTGGCCCGGTGAGGACGCCGTGCGCGCGGGCAGATTCTCAGGCCTTCCCGCCGCGCAACGTGCGCGCGTGAGTGAATTGGAGCCCGGCATCGAAGCCGCGCTGGTGCGGGGTCTGGCGCTGAGTCACGATCAGCGCACCGCCAGGCCGGAGGAGTTCATCCGAAATCTGCGCGCCGATGTCGCGAAGCGTCGCTACGACGCGGGCGAGGTTCAGGAGATCGTGCGTCGCGCCACCGAGCTCGAGGCGTCCCGGCCCACAGCCGGGGCCGGCACTGCGATGACGATCGGTGGCGTCGAAGCCCTCGGCGCGGAAGTGGACCTCGCGCCAGCGCTGGTCCGTGAGGCTGCGCGCTCGCTCACCAACCTCGGCCCGGCGCCGCGCGAGCTGGCCGGAACGACGCGCGAACGGTTCAACGACGTCGCGTACAGCATGTGGCAGCTGATGGAACCCACGACGCCGCCCGATGAGCGCTGGGGCTTTACCGAGGTGGTCGGCGTGATCTTCTTCTCGCTCGTCACCGTGGGGATACTGCCGATGGTGTTCCTGAGCATCGCGCGCTCACGGCGGCGGCGGCTGCGCCGCTTCTTCCAGCACGGCACGCCGGCGCTCGCGGAGATCATCGATTTTCGTCCAGAAGACGTGGGCTTCGAGGTCAAACTCACGCGCGTGCGCTACGAGTTCACGGCGGACGGTCAGATCCGGCGTGGCAGTGACCTGACGCTGCCGGTCATCGCCGACCGCTGGCGCGCCGGGGATCGCATCGAAATCCTCTATCTAGGCAAGAACTACGACAGCGTAATCGCCACCAACCACTAGGCGGGCTCGTCGGGCGCTCCTGGCGTCTTCTGGACTACCGCGATTCAGGTATTTTTTTCTCCATGAGCAAAGGCACGATAGGCATCCTGACAGGTGGGGGCGACGTCCCCGGGCTTAACCCCGCGATCCGCGCCATTACGATCCGCGCGCTCCGTGACGGCTATAACGTCATCGGTATCCGACATGGCTGGGGTGGTTTGGTCGATTACTCGCGCGAGAAGGGCGCGGACAACAGCGAACAGATCCTGCCCCTCACCGAGGCGATCGTGAACCGCGCCGGCCGCACCGGCGGCACGTTCCTGCACACGTCGCGCGTGCGGCCGAGTAACCTGCCCAAGGAGCGCGTCCCAGCGCATCTCACGGGATACACGGACAAGAGCAACGACATCACCAAGGACGTCGTCAAGAATCTCGAGCACGTGGGCATCGACGTTCTGATTCCCATCGGCGGGGATGACACACTGAGCTACGCCAAGCGGCTGCACGACGAGGGGCTGAAAGTCGTTGCGATCCCCAAGACGATGGACAACGACGTCTACGGCACCGACTACTGCATCGGGTTCAGCACGTGCGTCACGCGCACGATCGAGCTGACCCACCGGCTGCGGACGTCGGCGGGGTCGCACGAACGGTTCCTCGTCATCGAGGTGTTCGGGCGGTATGCCGGATTCACCGCGCTGTTGCCGACGATGGCGGGCGCGGCGGACCGGTGTGTGATCCCCGAGTATCCCGTCGAGCTCGAGCATCTGGCCGAGCTGCTCACCCAGGATCGAAATAAGAATCCCAGCCGCTATTCCGTGGTGCTGGTCTCGGAGGGCGCGCGGCTCACGTCTCACGAAGGCATGAGCTTCGAGGGTGAGGAGACCGACATGTTCGGGCACCGCAAGCTCGGCGGGATTGGCGACCGGATTGGTGCGGCGCTGAAGGACTCATCAGCGAAGTACAACAACGGCCGGCGCATCGATGTCGTCAACCAGCGCCTCGGCTATCTGGTGCGCTCGGGCGATCCGGACGCGCTCGATTCCATCGTGCCGATGGCCTTCGGCAACCTCGCGCTCGATCTCGTAGTGCGGAAACAGTACGGCCGGCTGGTGAGCATTCATCGCGGGTTCTACGACAGCGTCCCCTTGGCGAGCGTCACGACGGAGAAGAAAGTCGTGGACGTCACGAAGTACTACAACACGCAGCGCCTGCGGCCGATCTATCAGTTCGACGGCGCGCCTCTCTTCATCATGACCAGCGACTGGCGAACGCCGCGACCCGACTGATCCACCGCGCGCTGCGCGGCCCGCGAGCGCTCTCGGAGTCCCGTCGCACCGTGGCGTCGCTGCTGCAGTTTTCACAGCGGGTCGCAACACCTCGCACACGCTGGTCGCGGTCCCCTCTCGTCGTGTTCGGCATGTCGCTTGCGCTTTACCCCTCGCTCACCCGCCTCGCCCTGTCATGCCCGAAGGAGCCCTAAACCGTGCAAGGCTTTGTCGGAGCTCTGCCTCCCGCTCCCATCCAGGTTCCGGTATCGCGGCTCTCGATGGCCGCTGCATGAGTCTCACGGTCTGTATCGCCCCTGCGAACACAGTCGGATATCCAAACGGCGGCGGCCACCTGTGGGTCTACCTCCAGTGGGCATTGGCGCTCCGTGCCTGTGGCTGTCGAGTGATCTGGCTGGAAGGAATCGATCTCGACGACGGTGACGACTCTCCCGCTGCACGCAATCGCCGACGTGGCGGGGGCGGCTCACCGCGCGACTGCGTCGCGACGCTGCGGGCGCACCTCGCCGCGTTCGGCCTGACCGACCAGTTGGCAGTTTACGCCATGAACGACCCGGCGGCGACAGTCCCGCCCGAGGTTGCGCAGGGCTCCATGACCTTGGACGCGGCAGCCGAGGCGGATCTGCTGCTGAATCTGTGGCACTCCACACCAGCTGAGGTCGTCCGGCGTTTCCGCCGCGCTGCGTTCATCGATACCGACCCGGGGCTGCTCCAGGTTTGGATGACGATCGGCGATATCCAGGTACCGCCACACGACATCCATTTCACGATTGGCGAAACGGTTGGCCGCCCGGGCGCTCTGTTCCCCGACTGCGGGCGCCGGTGGCTGTACACGCCTCCACCGGTCTTTCTACCGGAGTGGCCAGTACAGTCGCCCAACGGTTCGGGCACGTACACCACGGTGACGCACTGGTGGGGCGGCACGTTTGAGTACAACGGTACCGTGTTGTCGGACGAGAAACGCGTTTCGTTCATGGAATTCGCGGATCTGCCTGCGCACGCACCTGTCTCGCTCGAGGTTGCCGTCTGCCTCGGGCAGTGGGGTGCGGAATGCCGGAGTCTGTTGGAGCCCAGAGGCTGGCACGTGCGCGAAGCGTGGGACGTGACCGCCACGCCGGAGCAATACCGGAGATATGTGCAGGGTTCACGCGGGGAGTTCAGCTGCGCCAAGCCCTCGACCATGGCGCTCGAGACCGCGTGGGTGAGTGATCGAACGCTCTGCTACCTCGCAAGCGGCAAGCCCGCCATCGTGCAGCACACCGGCCCGAGCAGGATCCTGCCGGACGCCGCGGGCGTCTTTCGATTCCGCACGCTCAAGGAGGCGGCGGACGCACTCGCCGCGGCGGAAGCCGATTATGAGCGGCACAGCCGCGAGGCCCGGGCGCTCGTCGCCGAGTACTTCGACGCCCAGCGGGTTGTTTCACACGTCCTCGAACGGGCCCTCGACCCGCGCGAGGGGCGGGCGTGACCGCGGTGCGCGATGCGCTCGAGCTGCTGCCGAGCCTCGGCCCGGGCGCCTCGGAGCTGGCTGCGCTGCTGAGCGGGCTCTTCAGCGCGGAGCGGGGCGGAGCGGAATGGATCGCGGCGCTGCGACCGCTCAAGCCGCCACACGTGTATCGCCTCGAACTCGTGTCGGGTGCGGCACCGTGGCGCTCGGTGGTCGTGAAGCGTCTCGAATCCGCCGCCGCCCCACGTGCGCGGCTCGCTGCCGAGCGCTGGCTCCCGGCACTCGGCCTGGCGGACGGGTGCGCCCGCTTGCTGGGTGTGGCCGCGGAGGCACGCGGCGACGTCGTGTGGCACGTGTACGAGGACCTCGGTGATGAGACACTAGCCGCGCGTCCTGATCCAGCACGCGTGGCGGCCGCCGTCGATCTCGTCGTACGTCTCCACACGCGAGGCGCGGGACACGCAATCCTCCCCGACGTGCGGCGCTACGGCTCCGATTTCGGCATCGGGTATTTCACGGCCAATCTCCGTGATGCCATCGCGGCGCTCGAGGCGCTCCAGACATCCGGGATCGAAGCGCCGGGGGAGTTCGCCGGCCTTGCGGCGCTTCTCCTGAGGCGTTTGCTCGGTCTACTGGCTGACGTGGAACGCCGTGCCTCGGTCTTCGCTCGCTCGGGTGGTCCCGACACCCTGCTGCACGGCGATCTGTGGCCTATCAATACCTTCGTCGACTCCACAGCCGCCAGGCTCCGCGCGTGTTTGGTGGATTGGGACCGGGTGGGGGTGGGGCCGTTTGCCTACGATTTGTCCACGCTGCTGTTCCGTTTCCCGGTGCACGAGCGGGCCGCAGTCCTCGACGTGTACCGACGCGCAGTCGCGCGAGCGGGCTGGTCTCTCCCACGGGCGGCGGACCTCAAGCTGATGTGTGAAACCGCCGAGTTGGCGCGCTACGCGAACCGCGTGATCTGGCCCGCCCTCGCGCTGGTCCGTGAGCAGGCCGCCTGGGGGTTCTCGGAACTGGCCGAAGTTGAGCGTTGGTTCGAGGCGCTCGACACCGTTGGCTTCCTCACGAAGGTGTAACGGCTCAGCAACGGGATTGTATGCAGGTAACGCCTGTCGAACGCAGGACCTGTGACCCGTCTCGCTGTGATGCTTACCGCCGACCAGTTTTCGCCAAGGAAATGGTCCTGCAAGGGCAAGCAACGCTGCTCAGGACCCTCCCTCCCTTGGCATGTCGATTGCACCGCAAGAGCTTAAGTCGTTTCGCCTGCGCCCCGCGAATCCAAGGAGTTCTATTCCGTGCGTGTATTTGTCGGAGCCCAGCCCCCTCCGACAGATGTAGTAACCCCTGTTTCTCGGGGCGCCGCACCGGCGTCTCGGCGCACCGAACGACCTCGTGTACACGGGAAGTTCCTCTTCCTCGGTGACGAGAAGCTCTACGTCCGCGGTGTGACGTATGGGGCGTTCCAGCCCGACCAAAACGGCGCCGAGTATCACGACCTCGCACAAATCGAGCGCGACTTCGCGCTCATGGCTCGGCACGGCTTCAACGCGGTCCGCATTCCGCACACAGCGCCCCCGCGAGCGCTGCTCGATATCGCCGAGCGCCACGGGCTGTGGGTCATGGTGGGCCTCTCCGCCGAGCAGTACCTCGGGTACCTGCTCGACGGCGCCGCGCCTCCAGGTGCGCCCGATATCGAAGAGCTGATCCGGACCAAGGTACGCCCCTTGGCCGGGCACCCGGCGCTGCTCTGCTACGCGCTCGGCAACGAGATTCCGGCCTCCGTGGCGCGCTTCGTCGGGTCCCCGCAGATCGAGCGTTACCTCCAGCGGCTCTATGACGTCGTGAAGGAGGAAGACCCCGCCGGGCTCGTCACCTACGTCAACTACCCGACCACCGAGTATCTGCGGTTGCCGTTTCTCGACTTCGCGTGCTTCAACGTCTACCTCGAGTCACAGGACCGCTTCGAGGCATATCTCGCGCGCCTTCAAAACATCGTCGGGGACCGGCCGCTCCTGATGAGCGAGTTGGGTTTGGACAGCCTGCGGAACGGGGAGGATGGTCAGGCGCATTCGCTCGAGTGGCAGGTGCGCAGCGCGTTCGGCGGTGGGTGCGCCGGCGTATTCGTCTTCGCGTGGACCGACGACTGGTACCGCCACGGGCACGACGTTGAAGATTGGGAATTCGGGCTGACGCGTGCAGATCGGACGCCAAAGCCCGCGCTGTCTGCGGTGGAGAGGGCGTTCGCGAGTGTCCCGTTCCCGGCCGAGCTGCCCTGGCCGCGCGTCTCCGTCGTGGTGTGCTCGTACAATGGTTCGCGCACGATCCGTGATACGCTCGAAGGGCTGGCCCGACTCCGCTATCCCGACTACGAGGTGATCGTCGTCGACGACGGCTCGCGGGATTCCACCGCCACGATCGCAAAAGAATACGACTGCGTACTGATCCGGACGCCCAACCGCGGTCTCTCGAGTGCCCGTAATACGGGGCTTGCCAAGGCGACCGGCGAGATCGTTGCCTACATCGACGACGACGCGTACCCCGATCCCGACTGGCTGACCTATCTGGCGGCGACTTTCCTCAGCACGCCGCACGCGGGTGTCGGCGGTCCGAACCTCGCGCCGCCGGGCGACGGGCCCATCGCCGAATGCGTCGCGCGGGCGCCCGGCGGGCCGTTGCATGTGCTGCTGACCGACACCGTGGCCGAGCACATACCCGGATGCAACATGGCGTTCCGCAAGGCGTGGCTCGATGTGATCGGCGGATTCGATCCCCAGTTTCGCACTGCGGGGGACGACGTGGACCTGTGTTGGCGACTCCAGTCACGGGGCTGGACGCTCGGGTTCCATCCGGCCGCAGTCGTGTGGCATCACCGGCGCAACTCGTTACGCACGTATTGGCGTCAGCAGATCGGGTACGGTCGGGCCGAAGCCATGCTGGAGCTGAAGTGGCCCGAGAAATACAACGGGCCAGGGCACGTGCGGTGGGGTGGCCGCATCTACGGGCCGGGGCTCGCGCGCCTGCTCGGCTGGCGTCGGTCGCGCGTGTACCACGGCGTGTGGGGTGGGGCGCCGTTCCAGTCGCGGCACGAGCCCGCGCGTGGTCTGCTGGCGTGGCTGCCGCAGATGCCGGAGTGGCATCTTCTGACGGCGACGCTCGGCGCGCTCTCGCTGCTTAGCGTTGCGTATCCGCCGTTGCGCGTCGTGATCCCGCTACTCGGCATCGCCCTGGTGTTTCCAACCGCCCAAGCCAGTGCGACTGCGGCCCGCCTCGCGTTCCCCGAGGCGGCGAGCTCCACGTCGCTGACCCTTCGGCGCGTGCTCACGGCGGCGTTGCATGTCGTCCAGCCCCTCGCCCGCCTGTACGGGCGACTGAAATACGGTTTGACGCCGTGGCGCCGGCGAGCCACGCTCGGGCTGGCGCCGCTGTGGCCCGTCACGTCGACTGTGTGGAGTGAGCATTGGGAGCTGCCGGAGCGCCGGCTCCAAGCGCTGGAAGCCTGTCTCCGTGGCGACCAAGCGTGTGTTCTGAGCGGCGGCAACCACGACGCCTGGGACATGGAGGTTCGCGGAGGAATCCTCGGTGCGGCGCGGGTCGTGATGGGTGCCGAGGATCACGCCGGCGCCAAACAGCTACTGCGCCTGCGCTGGTGGCCTGTGATGCCCACGCGCGGGCCGCTCTTCGCGCTGGCGCTCGCGGCCCTCGCCGTAACGAGCGCGTCACGGGACATGTGGGGTGTCGCGGCCCCGCTCGCTGTCGGCGCCCTGCTCCCGCTGATCAACGCCATCGAGCAGTCGATGGCCGCAATGGCCACGATCCGATATGCCGTCGAGCGGCTGCGGCGGGAGCGTTGGTCCTGATGGGTGATCTCGCCCTGTCCCGTCGGCTGCTGTCGCAGGCGCGCTTCTCCTGGAAGACGATCGCGCTGTTGGTCTTGGTCGGCCTCCTCGCGAGCCCGCTTGCTCTACTGACGCCGCTGCCCGTCAAGATCGCCGTGGACAGCGTGCTGGGTTCGCGTCCGATGCCGCCGGTCTTGGACGCCCTGTTGCCGATCGGCGCTTGGCGCACCCCGTCCGCCCTGATGGCGGTGGTTGCCGCCCTCGCAATCGTGATTGCCCTGGCGACTCAGTTGCAGTCAGCGGCACTAAAGTATCTGACGGCGCTCGCCGG
>JBIOXD010000136.1:0-13080 GCA_044869265.1 Gemmatimonadales bacterium | reverse complement strand
GGCACCCACGCACGACGCACGACGCACGACGAACGACGCACGAATCCTCATGCCCCGATTGTTATTGTTACTACCGACCTCGACATACAGGGCCACCGCGTTCGTCGAGGCCGCGCGGCAGATCGGGGTTGAGCTGACCGTCGCATCAGAGCAGCCGAGCACGCTCGAGGCGGCGAATCCAACCGGCCTGATCACACTCGACTTCCAGCATCCCGAGCGAGCCGCCGACTTCCTCGAAACATTCACGCGCAAGCGGCCCATCGATGCCGTCGTCGGAGTTGACGACGACACAGCGATCGTCGCCGCCGCGGTCGCCGGCCGTTTGACGCTGAAGGGCAATCCGTTACAGGCGGCCGTGGCGGCGCGCGACAAGCACCGCCAACGGGAACTGCTCGCGGAGGCTGGTGTTCCTATTCCCCGCTTCGAACTTCACACGTTCGGCGAGGACCCGGAGGCGATCAGCAGATCCGTCGCCTATCCCTGCGTGCTCAAGCCGCTGCGGCTCTCGGCGTCGCGCGGGGTCATCCGCGCCGACAATGCCGCCGACTTTCTCGCGGCGCATGCCCGCTTGCGCGCGATCCTGGCCGAGCCCGACGCGGCGGCCTGCGGCGAGCCATCGCGGCAGTTTCTGGTCGAGGAGTTCATTCCCGGGTACGAAGTCGCTCTCGAAGGCCTCGTGATGAACCGCCGGCTGCAGGCGCTCGCCATCTTCGACAAACCGGATCCATTGGATGGCCCATTCTTCGAGGAGACGATCTACGTTACGCCGTCCCGGACTCCCGCTCTCCTGCAGGCGGCGATCACCGACTGCGCGGAGCGCGCCGCCAGCGCCCTGGGGCTCGCCGAGGGGCCGATTCACGCCGAGCTCCGCTACAACGAGCGCGGCCCATGGCTCATCGAGCTGGCGGCCCGGCCGATCGGTGGCCGTTGCTCGGCCGTGTTGAGATTCGGGAGCAAGGAGCACGGCGCACCGAGCGGCATCACACTGGAAGAGATCATTCTGCGGCACGCCCTGGGAATGCCCATTCCCTCGCTGCAACGCGAGCGACTGGCCGCCGGCGTAATGATGATCCCGATTCCGGGTCCGGGAACACTGCAGGAAGTTCGTGGCGTGGGTGAAGCGAAAGCTGTGCCGTTGATCGAGGACGTGCAGATCACCGCGCGTCTCGGAGAGCGACTCGTTCCATTCCCAGAGGGGAGCCGCTATCCGGGGTTCATCTTCGCGCGCGGCGAGACGCCCGCTCGGGTGGAGAGGGCGCTGCGCGAAGCGCACCGGCGACTGACTTTCGTACTCGCATGAAATGGAGGCACGCGGTCGCCGGCCTGCTGGTTCTGCTCGCCGCCGCGGAGATCGTCCGCAGCCTTGGCCGGTTGGATGGCGTCATCTTTACCGGCTACACGCAGGTCGGCGAGGTCGTGCTCCAGGGGGGGGGCGGCGATCCCTACGGCCTACGCATCAACACCTGGCCGCCATTTTTCCTCTTTCTGGCAGCCGGCCTGGCGCTCGTCGCGCGCGTTTCCCTCGCCGGGGGGTTGCTGCTGTGGCAGGTCGGGAGTCTGGCCGCGTTGTGGGGCGCCCTGCGCCTGATGCCGCGACTTGCCGGCGAAGAGCCCGCACCGCTCACCTCCACCGCCGTTCTCGTGCCGCTGCTGATGTCGGCGCGCCTGCTGCAAGAGCACTTCCAGCACACGCAAATCAACCTCTACGTGCTGTTCCTCATTCTGCTGGCGTTCCACCTATTTCAGCAGCGACACACCGGCCTCGGTGGGCTGGCCCTGGCCGTCGCGGTGAGCTTGCGCGCGGTGCCGATGATTCTCCTGCCGTATCTCCTCTATAGACGTGCCTGGCGCGCGGCCGGGTGGACTGCGGGCTTTCTCGTGGTGATCAATCTGTTCCTGCCGGTTGCGGTGTTCGGATCGCATGAGGCGACGGAGCGCTGGCGTTCCTGGCGGGCGATCGCGACGGCGGAGACTCAGGATCCCACGCCCGGGTATTCCAATCAGTCGCTCCTCGCGGCGCTGAAACGCTCCCTTACCATTGCGGGCGGCGCGCGCGACCCGGTGAAGCTTGCCGTGGCCGATTGGTCGACGGAACGCGTCGTACGCCTCTTTTATGCGCTCATCGCAGCGATCGGTGTGGCATTCGCGCTCGCCTTCTGGGGCAATCAGTCCCGTCCTACGCTCGCGAGCCCGCGGTCGTTTGGAGAATTGGCCGTCATCCTGGTTCTCATGCCGCTGATGTCCCCACTCGCATGGAAAGCACACTTCGTGACGCTGCTGGTGGGCTACTGGCTGATCTGGCGCGTGATGCCCCCGCTGGGCAAGGGAAGGTGGGTGTGGAGTTTGTGGTGGGGGTCGCTCGTCTGCCTCACACTGAGTGCTCCCGCGCTCGTGGGAACGCGAGCGCGGTCGATTCTCGAGTCGTGGAATGTGATAACGGTTGGCGCGTTGCTCGTGCTCAGCCTGACGATCTGGGCCGCTACACGGCCTCCGCCACGACCTCCAACCAATGCCGGGGCACCGACTCGACCTTGAGCTCGTCCATGGTCCGCTCGAGACCCACCTCGAGCGCCTTGGACCCTTCCTCGAGCGGCACGCCGGGCAGCGCACCCTCAATGAACAGAGAAAACCGGCCGATATCGATGAGCGCGGCACGCGTCATGTCGATTCGCAACAGCTCGACGGTGGTGGGACGGAGCCCCGCAGCCGTGCAGGCCGCGCTGTACTGTTCGACGGAGAACCACTCCATCGCCGCCGCGTGGCCGGTGTGCTTGACCTCGAGGCCCTTCTCGCGGAGCGCCTGGACCGCGCGCACGATCCAGCGCCGCCAGAAGCCGCTCGTCCCGTCGACGTACGCGCCATTGAAGAACGTGCTGTTGAATGCGAGCAGCCCACCCGGCTTCAGGACGCGACGGATTTCCTTCAGCACCGCGCCCTTGTCGGGCATCAAGTGAATGGCATTGAGAAAAACGACCGTGTCGGCGGACTTCACGAGCTTCGACAGCCACTCGGCGCTGCCCTGAACGAACTCGGCGAACTTGGACGAAATCGCGGCCCGCGCTTTGGCGAGGGCCGAAGGAGAAGGATCGACGCCGATCACGCGCGGCGGCGGCTGCTGGCCGCGTACACGCTCCAGAATGAGCTGTGTCACTGCGCCCGGGCCGCAACCGAGATCCACGATCACCTGACGGCCCGGGCAAATGACGCGCTCGAGAACCCAGCGATTCACGTGCGTGAAGAACGGGTGCTGCGTGAACGGCGTGAACGAGAACCGGTCGTCTTCAGCTGCGGGATACAGGGCGGTCACAGCTTATGGATCCCGAGCGCGCCCAAATGGACGTCGAGGTTATGATTGACGCGATAGCCCACGACTCCATTGACGTCGAGATTCGCGGCGTCGCCTGTGTAGACCTCTTTCCCGTTGACCATGAACTTTGCCTTCCCCCCCCGCACCTCAACACTCAATTCATTCATCGCTTTGCCACTCGTGTCGGCCTTCGTCACGGCGTCGCTCGCCGTCCACTCTACGACAGCCGTAGGGCGGGACGTGTAGCTCCCGCGGCGGCGAATCGAATACATCCCGTCGATGGGACGCACGAGGAAGTACGTGTAGGTCTGGCCGGAGTCGGCGAGGCTCTTGCCGCCGATGAGGATCCCGAACGCTTCCGGATGGGCGGGGTTTTTCATCTGTGTCATCTTGGCAACGACGTGGTAGTTGCCGGAGATGGTGTCGCGATCGCGCCAGTAGATGGCGGCCGGGCCGACGGTCGTATGGAGCTCCGCGGCGCCCATGCTCGTGAACTTCACATTCTCGAGCGGCGCGGGCTGACCGGTCTGCCGGTTGGTTTCCGTGCGCACCCGCCACCCGGGCGGGAATGTGCCGCCGCCGGCGACCGTGCGATCGGGATCATTGCCTTGAGCCGCAAGGCCGGCCGTAATCAGGCTGAGGGCAGCGAGAGCAGCGGCCGAAAGACGTGCAGACATCATGCGATCCCCCTTGGATTGCGCCCTAATACACAGCCCACGACCGGGCGAGTCAAGACCGGCGTTCGGCCAAGTCGTGGACGGTTGCTAACTCTACGATCCTGAGCTTGCGTTTCCCCATCGGCAGGGCGATTTCGACCTTCTCCTTCACCTTTCTCCCCACCAACGCCTTCCCCAGCGGTGAAGCCATCGAAACGGGCATCTCTTCACTACCATCCTCCCCCTCGATGAACTCGCCGAGTGTGAGGGCGTACGTTTCCTTCTGTTTGGTGTCGATGTCTTCGACGGTGACGCGTGAGCCGAAGCCCACGCGGTCGCGCGGGATGTCCGCCTCGCGCACGTCGGACAGTTTAGAGAGACGCAGCCGCAGGTGATGCACGCGCGCCTGCGCGAACTGCTGGCGCTCGAGCGCGGCCTTGTATTCGGAGTTCTCTCGCAGGTCGCCATGGGCGCGCGCTTTTTCGATCTCCTTCGGCAGGACGAAAGAGATCTCGTGATTCAGGCGCTCGACCTCAGCCTGAAGCTTTTGTTTCAAGGCATCGATCATGTTGAGACGGCTATTCTGTTAGACCGTTAGACCACACTTCTTCTATCCAAGATACTAACGGGATAACCGGCCTGACGGCTAGCTTCCAGTCCATGCGCACCTACCACCAGCTCACCGACCCTGACCGCTCGGGGCTTGCCGATCAGATCGCCGCCCAACGGCGGCGCGCGGCCGAGCAGTTGGCCGGAGTGAAACGCATCGTGGCGGTGATGAGCGGCAAGGGCGGGGTGGGCAAGAGCTATGTGACGGCTCATCTTGCGCGCGCACTCGCCCGGGGTGGAAGCGCTGTGGGCGTCCTCGACGCCGACTTGAATGGACCCACCATTCCGGGCCTGCTCCAAGCGGCGCCGACCCCCCGCCCCCCGGCGGTGGGGCTCGATGGCGTGAAGTGCGTCTCGATGGGGCAGTTCCTGGATGAAGGCGCCCCGCTGGCTTTCATGGGCCCCACGTCCGAGAGCTTTGTATGGCGCGGCGCCATGGAAGCCTCGGCGCTCCGCGAGCTGTTCGGCGACGTCGCCTGGGGCGCGCTCGATTTCTTGCTCCTCGATCTGCCGCCGGGAATGCAGCGCTACCTCGAGCTCTGCGACATCCTGGGCAATCCACCGGCGGTTCTCACCGTTACGATTCCCACGCCCGAATCCCGGGATGCCGTGCGCCGCGCCATGCGCGCAGCGCTCGAGCGCGGCTCGGAGCTGCTGGGGATCGTCGAGAACATGGTCGGCGGGGAGCTGAAAGGATCAGCGGCCGACGAGTTGGCGCGCGAGTTCGCAATGCCCGTCATCGCGCGAATGCCGTGGCACCCCCCTCTGGAGGAATGGTCTGCACTCGCTTCGCGGTTTCCCCAGGCCGCAGTCCCGAGGCCCCAGGGCCCAGGCCCAAGGCCCCAGGTATGAAGTTCCTCTGCGTCGAGTGCGATCAGCAGATGGCGTTCGCGGAGCGTCAGATTCCCGGCGACGGTACCCTGGCGGCGACGTTCAAATGTCCCAAATGCGGCCGCGTCGTCGCGATGCTGACGAATCCGATGGAGACTCAGCTGGTTTCCTCTCTTGGCGTCGAAATCGGGGGCCGCACCGTCCCCGCTGAGCCGTTCGAGATGGTCAACGCAATGGTGGTGACCGGCGGTCCGTCGTGGTCGACGGACGCGCAGGAGCGGCTCGCACGCGTGCCGAGTTTCGTGCGCGGGATGGTCAAGAAGATCTACGCCGACTACGCGAAGGAGCGCGGCATCACCGAGATCACGCCCGCCATCATGGACACCGCGCGCGCGGAGCTGGGGCTCGAGGGGATGTGAGACTCGGGCTGTTCCTTCCCGCTGCATGCTCGGCCGCTTCCCTGTCGTGACTGGGCCGCAGGCGCGCGAATGAGCGATTTCGTCGAGCGTCAGGTGGGCGATCTGCTCGTGCGCATCGATCGCACGCTCTGCGTCGGTTTCGGCGACTGCATCACCGAAGCGCCCGAAGCCTTCGTCCTGGACGAGAGCGGCACCGCGGTGTTTGTGAATCCGAGCGGCGTGGAGCGCGAGCGATTGCTGCGCGCGTGCGACGCCTGCCCCGTCGACGCAATTACGGTTTGGAACGGCGACGGCACCCAAATCGTGCCGGCGACCTTGTGAACAAGTTCCTTGACAGCCCCCGGACCGGCTTGCATATCCACTAGAACCTGACAGCATCCAATCCGCTGCGACATCGTTGGTGGACCCGCTCGAGCGTGCGTCCCTCGAGGAGGTAGCAGTGTATCGCGAAATATTCGTTCCCGTCGACAACTCACAGCACTCCGACTGGGCTGTCGACCGCGCGATCGAGATGTGTCGCAAGACCGGCGGCCGCATCACCGGCAATCACGTCTACGCCGCTCGTCTCCACGATGTCCGCTTCCGACAGCTCGAAACCGGTCTCCCCGCGCAGTTCCAAACACCCGAAGAAATCAAGAAGCAGCGCAAGATTCACGACAAGCTGATCGAGAAAGGCCTGCAGCTCATCGCCGACAGCTTTCTCGACCAGCTCGGCAAGCGCTGCGAAGCGGCGGGCGTCGCGCTGACCCGGCAACTCCTTGAGGGGATCAACTACGAAGAGATCGTGAACGAAGTGAATCGCGGCGCCGGACGGCTGCCCGGCCTCATCGGCTTCGATCCCAATCGTGCCGCCGGTTACGACGGCGGTGACAAGGTTCGTAGCGACGTGAAGCTGGGCGAGAACGGGCGGATCGTCGCGGAAGAGGAAGACTCGGCGGCCCGACTCGTGGGAAGCTCCGGGAGGCAGTACGACCTGCTGGCGATCGGTGCACATGGCCTGGGTCGCCAGCAGTTTTCGCAGCTCGGTGGTGTAGCGGCTCGCGTACTACGCGGCGTCGAGAAAGACGTGCTGATTGTCCGCGATCAGCAGCCGCTCACCGGCGGGCGCTTCATGGTATGCGTAGACGGCTCATCCTACAGCTACAAGGCGATGAAAGCGGCGCTCGAGCTGGCCAACGAGTTCGGTGGGTCGCTATTCGTCTGCAGCGCCTTCGACGTGGAATACCACCACGTCGTGTTCCACAACATCAAGGACGTGCTGTCGTATCAGGCCTCGAAGGTCTTCAAGTTCGAGGAACAAGAGGAGCTGCACAACAACATCATCGACAAGGGCTTGCTCAAGCTCTGCCAGGCGAATCTCAAGCGTGCCGAAGTAATGGCCAAGCAGTATCCGGGCGTTCCCCTGAAGACGCAGATCCTGATCGGCAAGCCGTTCCAGGTGATCCTGCAGTGGGCGGAAGAGATCAAGCCCACGCTGCTCGTACTCGGCCGCCACGGGGCCCACCGGATTGAGAACACGGAACTTGGCTCTCAAACCGAAAACCTTGTCCGTCTTGCTCCGTCCTCTGTGCTCCTCGTGGGTGTCGTGGGCGTAAGGCCGGAGGACATCCCATGGATCGAGGAGGACGGCCAAGCCGGCCTTCCCTGGGCCCCGGAGGCCGAAGTCCGGATCCTCCGCGTTCCCCCGTTCGCGCAAGGGATCGCTCGGCGCGCGGTCGAAGAGTACGTGCTCGAGAAGGCCGGCAACGGCGGTCCGCCGCCCACGGTCACGACCAAATGGCTCGATGAGGCGATCCAGAAGCTGCTCCCAACGCACATGCAGCTGATCATGGGCATCGGCAGCGCGGAAGAGATCGCCCTTGCGGAGGTCAAAGCCGCAGAGCAAATGAAGGCGACCAAGGTGCAGGGACATGATGCCGATCCGGAGCCGGCGACCCCGGAAGTCGAGACCAAATGCCCGGTTACGGGCAGGGTCGGGAAGCGGCCCCGGGTGGCCACCGACCCGATCGTCTGGACCGAAGAGAGCTGGCAGCGGCTCCAGCTCGTTCCCCTGATCGCCCGGCCGCTCGCGCGCAACACCGTCGAGCGCTTCGCCCGCAATCACACCATCTGGCGTGTCACCACCGGCGTGATGGACGACAATAAGCAGGCCATGATCGAAGCCGATGAGTTCGACGTCGACACGATGATGGTGATGTTCACCGAGCTGCGCGCGAAGCAGATCCGCGCCGAAGCCGAGGGAAAAGACGCGCTCACGCCCGAGATGCGGGCCTTCATAGAAGAAGCAAAAGCGCAAGGGATAACGCGCTGCCCCATCCGGGACATCGAAGACAAGATGCAGAAGTGCCCGGTCGACATGAAGACGGTGACGCCCGAAGAAGCGAAACGCGCGATCGAGAAGCTGCTGCAGTGAGCTACGTTCCTCACGTCGTCGCTTGGAATCTTACGCGGCGCTGCAACCTCGAGTGCGCCCACTGCTACATCTCGGCGGGTCCACGCGAGAGCGCGACGACCGAGCTCGATACTGAGGAGTGCCTCCGCATCGTGGATGAGCTGCTCGCAGTCAATCCGGCGCCGATGCTCATTCTCTCGGGAGGCGAGCCATTGCTGCGGCATGACCTGACGCAGATCGCGACTCATGCCTCCCAGCGGGGCGCGACCGTGGTGGTCGGCACGAATGGGACGTTACTCACCGACGAGCGAATTGCCGGACTCAGGGCCGCGGGCGTGCGCGGCGTCGCGGTCTCTATCGACTCATTGCGGCCAAGCTATCACGACAATTTCCGACATGGCCGCGGCTCGCTCGACGATACGATCGCCGCGCTTGGCCGTCTGCGCGCGCAGTGCCTCGACTTCATCATCCAGACGACGGCGACCAAAGGGAACCGCGCCGAGCTCGAACGGCTGGCGCAGTGGTCGGCTGAGCAAGGGGCCGTCGCCTTCAATTGCTACTTCCTGGTCGCGACGGGCCGGGGCGCGGGCCTGTCGGATCTGGCGCCGGCCGAGTATGAGGCGGTCCTCGCCGACCTGGCACGCTGGCAGTCCCAGTATCGTGGGCAAATGATGATTCGCGCGAAATGCGCGCCCCACTTCATGCGGCACGTGCACGCCGCCGACCCGCACTCGCCCATTCTCAACTATCAGACCCGCTGCCCCTGCGGAACGCAATACTGTCGCATCACGCCCGACGGCAAGCTCACACCATGCCCCTACCTTCCCGCGGTCGCGGGCGATCTGCGCACGCAGAGCTTCAGTCAGATCTGGAATTCGTCTCCACTGTTCCAACAGCTTCGCGTCGGCAGCCTGGGCGGCAAGTGTGGGCGTTGCGAGTATCGACAACTGTGCGGAGGATGCCGCGCGCGGGCCTTCGCCCTGGAGGGCGACGTCCTCGCGGCTGATCCGTCCTGCGTGTATGAGCCCCCCCCCAACGGCGCAGCGGTGATGGAGCCGCTGCACGAGGTCAGCTACGGTCAGGACTTCGTCCCGTCGCTGACGTGGTCGCCGACGGCGCGCGCGCGCCTAGAGCGCATACCGTCGTTCGTGCGAGGCGTCGTCACCAAGCGTGTCGAGGACTGGGCACGCGCGCGTGGGTTGCGCGAGATC
This sequence comes from Gemmatimonadales bacterium, assembly GCA_044869265.1. Classification (GTDB taxonomy): domain Bacteria; phylum Gemmatimonadota; class Gemmatimonadetes; order Gemmatimonadales; family GWC2-71-9; genus 20CM-2-65-7. The sequence goes on along the minus strand of JBIOXD010000136.1, from coordinate 3,655 downwards.
ACGCCGGAGCTGCTCGGCGAGATTCGGCGAGCGATGCCGATCGATTTCTCCAAACGCAAACCGTTCTTCGTTTCTGATGATGCGTAGAACGGACAAGCAGGTCCTCGACAAGCCGCGTCGCGCCTTTGAAGAAAGGGGAAGGGGGATAGATGATGAGTACCGTCTCTCCTTTTTCTCTACACACGACGCGAGCGAGCATGTCATCCTGAGCGCCGAAGGCGCGAAGGATCTGCTTTAATGGTTGATCCACTCGTTCTCATCCAGGCCGTCGCCGACACGGCCGGCGCTTACCGCGACTTCCCGATCATCGGCAGCCGCGCGGCCGTATGGATCGCTGCCGAGATCCACCTGATGTTCGCGGCGTTCGTGCTGGGCGTGCCGATGTTCGCCGTGGTGGCCGAGGCGATCGGCATTTTCGGCAAGGACCAGCGCTACGACCGGCTATCGAAGGAGTTCACGCGGCTGCTCCTGATCGCCTACAGCGCCACGGCAATCTGGGGCGCCGTGCTCACGTTTTTCCTCGCGACGCTCTACCCGAAGTTCTGGGCCTATTTGACGGCCATCTTCGGCACGTCGATGTGGGTCTACGTGTCGATTTTCTTCCTCGAATCGTTCACGCTGTATCTCTACTACTACGGCTGGGACCGCTGGAAATACGGCCGCGCCAAGGTGGTTCATTGGGGGCTCGGCATTCTGCTGAACGTGTGGGGCACGATCGTCATGTTCATCGCCGATGGCTGGCTGACGTACATGATGACCCCGCCGCGGGAGATCACGGCGCAAACGCCCGTCGCGAGCATCCGGTTCTGGGAAGCGTTCATGAACCACACCTGGATGCCGATCAACATCCACCGCCTCATCGGCAATGTCGTGTTCGGCGGCGCGATCGTCGGCGCGTACGCGAGCTATCGCTTCCTCGCCTCCAAGAGCGAGGAGGAGCGCGCGCACTACGATTGGATGGGCTATGTCGGCAACTTCATCGCGATTTCCGCGCTGATCGTCCTGCCGTTCGCCGGCTACTGGTTGGGCCGCGAGATCTACCAGTACGATCAATCGATGGGCATCACGATGATGGGCGGCTTCATGAGCTGGCTGTGGGTCATCCAGGCCTTCCTGATTGCCGTGCTGTTCCTGGCTGGGAACTACTATCTGTGGGTGGGGATGGGCCGGATTCCCGGCGCCGAGCGCTTCCGGCCCTACACCAAGTGGCTGCTGGCAGTGCTCGTGATCGGCGCGATCGTGTGGGGCACGCCGCACACGATGATCGCCGACTCACGCGAGCTCGCTGCGATGGGTGGGTCGCACCACCCCTTCCTGGGCGTGCTGGGCGTCATGAGTGCCAAGAACACCGCCGTGAACCTGATGATTCTGGCGACGTTCCTTTCTTTCCTCTTATATCGGCGGGCCAATATCCGGCCCGTCGTGCCGTGGGCCCGGACCGGCACGGCAATTCAGGGGGCGATGTTCGCGATCGCGGCCGCGATCGTGCTGTACTACGGGATTCGCGGCTACTTCGTCGAGGCGATCGTCCGGATCGGCTACTCGGTCTACCAGGTCGGTGCGGTGCTCGCGTGTATCGTGTTCGTTACCGTCATCGACGTGCTAATGGCGCGCGGCGCGGAATCGTTGGGAGCGATTCAATGGGGCAAGATGCCCCCCCGCTCCCAGTATGCCCTGTTTATCCTGGCGGTCACGTTCACGTGGCTCATGGGGCTGATGGGATTCGCGCGCAGCGGCATTCGCCAGCATTGGCACGTGTGGCAGGTGATGCCGGATACGTCGGCCTACGCCGCGACCCCCGCCCTCGGCTATGCGGCGATCATGATCAGCACCTGCGTGCTGATCTTCCTCAGCCTCGTCGGATTCATTTTCTGGCTCGGCGGCCTCGCCGAGAAGTCGACGTTCGTGCCCCAGTCCACCGTGGAGGCGCCGCATGTGGTCCATTAACCTCCGGATCTTCGGCGTCGTCCTCGGCACGCTCGCGCTCTACACCCTCATCGCGAACAAGATTCCCCAGGTGCAGTCGGAGGTGCCACGCGCGCTCTCGCTCGGCGCGAACGTCACCCCGGAGCAGCTCGTCAGCGCCGGCGACCAGCTCTATCACGGCGCCGGCGGATGCACCGCGTGCCACGGCCTGGGCACCCGCGCGCCCAACCTCCTCACCGATGAAAAAGGGCAGGGCCCGATCGGCGCGCGCTGCGACAAGCGCGTGTCCGGCAAGGCGTGCAAGGCGTATCTATTCGAGTCGCTCACGGCACCGGGCGCGTTCGTCGTGTCAGGGTACGAGCCGATCATGCCCGACGTGAGTCGCACACTCTCGCCCCAGCAGATCTGGGCTCTGATCGCTTACCTCGAGTCGCAAGGCGGCACCGTCGATGTTTCGGCGACTGACATCCCCGCGGCGGCTCCGTCGCCCGGAGGTGGCGGAGGAGCCGCCCCCGCCGCGAGTCCCGGCATCGCCAATGGCTCGACCGATCCCATGGCCATCATCCGCGGTGCCGGCTGCTTGGGATGTCACAAGGTCGGAAGCGAGGGCGGACCGGTAGGTCCGGACCTGACCCGCATCGGCGCCAGGCTCTCGAGCACGCAGCTTCGCGAGGCGGTGCTTGAACCCGATGCGAAGATCGCGAAGGGCTACGAGAAATTCGCGGGCGTGATGCCGAAGAACTTCGGCACGCAGCTCACCGCCGCGCAGTTCGAGTCGCTCGTCCGCTTCCTGGCGAGCCGCAAGTGAGAACGTACCTGCGCCACCCGTTCTGGCAGGCCGTGGGCCTGCTGATCATCGCGTATGTCGTCGTCGCGTTTGTCATTCCGATGCTGCCAGGAAGCGCCATCGTGCCCAAGAGTGTGGTGCTCCAGTACATGGCGACCGTGTTGGTGGGCGTCCTGATCTGGGTGAGCGACGACGAGGCCCGCTGGGCCGAATTCAAAGAGCCGATGCACGATGTGCTCGTGCAGCCGCGACTGAAGATCGTCCGGATGGCCGTGCTCGCGGCCGTCACACTGGTCGTGGGATGCATTACCTACGGCCAGGTGAAGGCGAGCGTGGCCGCACCGCCCAGTCTCCGTTCGATCCATCCCGCGCCTCCGTCCCAAATCACCTTCCGCGGCAAGGCGATCACGCTCGTTGGCCTGGAAAACCCGCTGCGCCGCAGCGGCGACATGGCCGCGCACCTCGCGCAGGGGAGCCGGGTCTATTATCAGAACTGCGTTCCCTGCCACGGCGATCATCTCGACGGGCAGGGCCCCTACGCCACGGGTCTGAATCCCCTTCCCGCCAACTTCCAGGACAACGGAACGATCGCCCAGCTGACGGAGAGCTTCGTGTTCTGGCGCATAGCCAAGGGCGGGCCGGGACTCCCGCGTGAAGGCGCGCCGTGGAATTCTGCGATGCCGGCGTGGGAAGACTTTCTGACGGAAGAGGAGATTTGGGCGGTTGTCCTCTTCCTCTACGAGCAGACGGGGTGGAAGCCCAGAACGTGGGAGACGGGTGAGGGTGGTGGGCATGACTGAACTGCGTGCGCCGTGCGCCGTGCGCCGTGCGCCGGAAAGTCGTGCGCCGTGCGCCGTGCGCCGTGCGCCGGAAAGTCGTGCGCCGTACGCCGTGCGCCGTGCGCCGCTAATCATGCTCGTCGCATGCTTCATCGTTGCATTC
>JBIOXD010000135.1:0-2173 GCA_044869265.1 Gemmatimonadales bacterium | reverse complement strand
GTTTTTCATGCGGCAAGAGCGGCGTCCTTGTGGATCTGTCGGATCTGAGCTTCGAGTTGGTCCAAGGCGGCGCGCAGCGGCCGCGGCAACTGGTCGTTGACCGGCAGGAGGCTCGCCCACTCGGGTCGCAGGATGCGGAGATAGAGTTTCGCGTAGAAGAAGGCAACCTTCAGACCGTAACTTGTGGCGGTGTATCGGTGCGTCTTGGGAATGCGGTGTATGAGGCCTTTGAGACGAAGCCGGCGCAGATCGTACGTCATCTGAGCTGCCGAGTACGGGCGCCCGAGGAGTGCTTCGATTGGTGGTCGGAGATCGCGGTTGTGGAAGCCGCGGGGGAGATGGGCGAAGCCCGTGATCGCCTGACAGAGCGCCATCACCCGTGGATCGGCGAAGCGCAGCGCGGAGGCCCGTTGTCCGGCTTCGACCGTCGGCTGTTGGAGCCGGTCAAGCGCCTCCTGGGTCAGCACGCACTGGTGACTGACGCGTTCGACCTCCAGCAGTTTCCGATTCACTTGGTCGCCGAGATCGCGCAGGTGGGATACATTCGACACCGCCTTCGCGACATAGAAATCCTTGGGGGTGTTGATCGTGGTCTCGGTACGTAACGCGCGCTGCTCCTTGAAGTACTGCTTGACGTGCGACGATTTGTATTCGATATGCAGACTCGGCTCGACGCCGTCCGTGATCACGCGCGTGCGATAGCCCCACGCCGGCGGAGGCGTGGCCTTCGTCAGGCGGAGCGGAAAGAGCAGGCCCACGCGATCGGGGCGCCCGAGATCGAGATTCTCGCGAATGACGGCTTCGAAGAAGTGCCGGCCCTGGAGCGGCCGCGCAAAGACCTGCGTGAGGCTGACCTCCACCTGTTGGAGTGCGAGCCGATGGGTGTAGCCGGCGGCGCGGTCCCTCGCGGTGAGCGGCGATGGCAACCGCGCCGCCCACCGATCGAAGAAGGCCTGCACATCGGCTGGCCCGAGGCGATCACAGATCGTTTGCAGACGGATCGGGTCGGCGCAGGCGAGAAAGCCGTTATCCAGACTGTCGAACGCGACGCCGGCGCGACGCAGTTGCTGCTTCACCCACTCGTGGCCGTTGAGACAGAGCTTGATGGGATACGGCAGGTAGGTGCCCAGCTTCAGGAACGCCGGCCCCCAGTCGGGGTCCTGCACGTAGAAGTAGTAGTGATTGACCGCGACCCACTGCCGCGAAAAGTCGAACGACACGGCCTTGCCCGGCCCGGACCGTTTGTGCGCTTTGAACGCCCGCATCTTCTCTTGTGCCGCGCCGATCACGACCACGCCGTCAGCCAGCGGTCGCTGCGCCCGGTGCGCCGCGACCACGTCGTCTTTCCGCTGGCCCCGTTCGAACGTGATCAGCGGGACGCACTGGGCCGTTGCGTACGTCTTGATTGCGCTGACGAATCGCTCAAGCATCGGGGCAAACAGCGCCGGCGAGGGAATCGGATGGCCCAAGTGATCGCGGAGGAAATAACACAGCCCGCCGGACGTTTGCAGCTTGGGCATGTAGGCGTGCAGGTAGAGGCGATCAAGGCAACGAATGGACAGGGTCACGTGGTCGCGAATAAGCTCGTGGACGTTGGGCATCGGCGGCTCCTTTGGCGAGGAAATCGCCCGATGCTACTCCACACGGAGTACGCCGAGGTTTCCGACGTCGGCGCCAACGCCTTATTACCAGTGAAGCTGCGCCTCAATCCGCCCCTTCAGCTCTTCACTTGACGGTTTGAGGCGCAGCTTCACTGGTATTCCAAGATAGATCGGACCACGGATCTCGGAAACGGATCCCGACAAAATCACAATGCGTGTTCTCGTCACCGGCGGCAGCGGTTATCTCGGCCAGGCGATCGTTCGTGCCCTCGTGAAGCATGGGCACGAGCCGGTTGTGTTTGCGCGTCGCGCCACAAGCTCGGGACTACCGGGACGACTCGTCGATGGCGACGTTCGCGATCGCGAGGCAGTGCGCCGCGCCGCGGAAGGAGCCGACGGCATAGTCCACTCAGCCGCGCTCGTCAGCCTGTGGCAGCCCGATCCCGCATCGTTCGACGACATTAACGTCGGCGGCCTCGAGGCGGTCCTCGACGCCGCGAAGTCGCTCGGCACCCCTCGCGTCGTCTACACCTCGTCTTTCCTTGCCCTCCCGCCGGCTGGCGCGAGCGCAC
>JBIOXD010000134.1:0-18714 GCA_044869265.1 Gemmatimonadales bacterium | reverse complement strand
CGCGCGCCTGCAGCTCGACTTCCGCGCCCGGCTCTTCCGGCACCTCGAGCGCCTGTCGCTCACGTACCACGACACGATCGGCACATCCGATTCGCTGTATCGGATCCAGCAGGACGCCCCAGCCATTCGATTCATCATCATCGACGGCTTCATTCCGCTGCTCTGCTCGGCGGCGACGATCGTCGGCATGATCTACGTGACTTGGCGTCTCGACTGGCAGCTCGCGCTGGTCGCGCTGGTCGTGGGACCACCGCTGCTCCTGGTTGCTCGGGCATTCCGGCCGCGGCTACGCGGTTTCTCGCGCGAAGTCCGGCGCTTCGAAAGCGTCGCCATGGGAGTGGTGCATGAAGTGCTCGGCGCGCTCCGCGTCGTGAAAGTATTCGGCCAGGAGGAACGCGAGGCAAACCGCTTCGTGCGGCGATCGCGTGACGGTATGCGGGGGCGCGTGAGCCTCGCGCTCGCAGAAGGTCGGTTGGACATTTCTCTGGGCCTGCTCATCGGCCTTGGCACGACGCTCGTGTTGTTTTTGGGGGTCTCACACGTCCAGACTGGGGCCCTGTCGTTGGGAAGTCTCCTGCTCGTGATGGGCTACCTCGGCAAGCTGTACGATCCCATCAAGACCATCGGCCGCAAGGTCGGCACGCTCCAGGGACATCTCGCGAGCGCCGAACGGGTCTTTCGCATATTGGACGAGCCGTCCGACGCTGCCGACCGCCCAGACGCGCGACGGCTGACACGTGCCCGCGGCGACATCGCTTTTGAGAACGTCTCCTTCGCGTACGCGCCCGACCGACCTGTCTTGCACCAGGTCTCGTTCACAATTTCCGCGGGCGCCAGCGTGGGGATCGCGGGTACCACGGGCGCGGGCAAGAGCACGCTCATCAGTCTCCTCACGCGTCTGTACGACCCCACCGACGGCCGGATCCTGCTGGACGGTGACGATCTTCGAGAGTACGCGCGCGATGATGTGCGACGTCAGTTCGCCGTCGTCCTCCAGGACACGATGCTGTTCTCGGCGAGTGTCGCCGAGAACATCGCATACGCCCTTCCCAACGCCAGCCGGGAACAGATCATCGCGGCCGCTGATGCCGCCAACGCGCACGAATTCATCATCCAGCTCCCCCGCGGCTACGACACGGAGGTTGGAGACCGCGGGTTGCAGCTGTCGGGCGGGCAACGCCAACGGATCGCGCTGGCTCGCGCTTTCCTCAGGGACAGCCCGATCCTGATTCTGGACGAACCGACGAGCGGTGTGGACACGCAGACAGAGGCGGCCATTGTCGCCGCGTTGGCGCGGCTGCGAGAGGGTCGCACCGTGATCACGATCAGCCACCGTCCCAGCGCCGTGGCCGGGTGCACTGCGTTGCTTACCGTGGAGCACGGACGCATCGTGGCGGACACGACGCGCGTGCCGGCGGTGCTAGGCGGTGCGGTTGCCCCCGCCACCCGGGGCGCAGCGTCCGGCCGCCGGCAGGAGCTGCTGCTCGCGCATCCGGCGGTCCAGGCGTGGAGCCGGCTCAATCCCGAGCGCGTCATCCCCGATCATATCACGGCCGCGGACTTCAAGGCGAGTAAGTCGCGCGCCAACCTGAACGTGTACCGACTCGCGGGCGTGGGGTCGGGCGGGACCACCGTGATCGCGAAGCGCTGCAGGGCCGAGTACGGCCTCGTGGAGCGCACCGTTTATGAGCGCATTCTGCCGCATGTCAGTCTGCCGAGCCCCCACTTTTACGGAGCAGTCTCAGGTGGCCCGGGCGACCCTGGCGGCGACGTGGGCTGGCTCTTCATGAGCGAGCTCCAGGGGGAGAAATACGACTCCCAGCGCCCCGATCATTGCGCCGCGGCCGCCCGGTGGCTGGGGGTGCTGCAAACGGAAGCGCGCGACCTGGTTGAACACGCAGGTCTCCCGGACATAGGCCCGGCCCGCTACCGCGCCCAGATGCACGCGACCCGAGAGGCGATCCGAGGCGCTGCCGACAATCCGGCGCTCACGGCCGATGGCCTGGCGTTCTTGGACGGGCTAGTCGCCCTGTTTGACGAGATGGACGAGCACTGGGACCGGTTGGACGAGGCCTGCACCGGTCTCCCGGCCACACTGGTCCACGGCGACTTCAATGGCAAGAACGTGCGCGTGCAGCAGTCGCCCGAGGGTCCGCAGATCGCGGTCTTCGACTGGGAGTACGCGGGGCGGGGAGTTCCCTGCGTCGACCTCGCCCCCGCGCGGCGGATTGCCGCGACGCCGGATCTCGCCACCTACTGGTCGATCGTTCGCGCGCGGTGGCCGATGTGCCGCCAGTCGGACGTGGAGCGCCTCGCGACCTGCGGGCTGGTGTTCCGCACCCTGGCGTCGTTCGAGTGGGAGTCGGATCACCTCGCCCACCCGTGGGCGAACGCGTTCGTGTCGATCTTCGAGGTTTATCAGACCGTGCTCGTGGACGCCCTGCGCCAGCTGGGGTGGGCGGTCTCAGCGGGTCGCTTGCCGGTCCTCAAGGCGGCGACATGAAGTGGCTCATTGTAACCGGAGACGACTTCGGCGCGAGCCCGGGAATCAACCGCGGGATCCTCGAGGCGCACCTCAACGGGATCCTTACCAGTGCGAGCGTGCTCGTGCACCGCGCCGCGAGCTTCGCGGTAACCGACGTCCCGCGCAGCTGCCCGGACTTGAGTCTCGGGCTCCACTTGGAGTTGGACCCCGCTGAGCCGGCGCGCATCCCCGAGCAGCTCGACGACCAGTTGCAGCGGTTCGTCGAGCTCGTCGGGGCAGCGCCGACCCACCTGGATTCGCACCACGATGTGCATCGCGAGACGCGCATCGCGCCGCAGGTGCGCGCGTGGGCCGAGCGGCAGGGTCTGCCGCTCCGGGGGTTCTCTCGCGCCCGCCATCTCTCGCGGTTCTACGGCCGGTGGGGCGGTCGCAGTCATCCCGAGCAGATCACCGCCGCCAATATGCTGGCGCTCGTGGACGCCGAGGTGTGGGACGGAATCGTCGAGCTCAACTGTCACCCGGGTTACGTCGAGCCCGAGTTCGAGACGAGCTACGCGGCGGAGCGTGAGATTGAGGTTGGCACCCTGTGCAGCCCCGCGCTGCGGCAAGGCCTCTTTGCGCGGGGGATCCACCTGATCGGCTTTCGTGACATGCCTGCGGAAGCGGCAACCGCGATATGAGCACCGTCGTCCTCTCTCTCTACAATGGCGCGAACGTCTCCGGCGCCAGCGGGCGGTTCTGGGTCTACATGCAGTTCGCCCAGGGACTACGCCGTCTCGGCTGCCAGGTCTACTGGCTGGAGCAGCTCCGGTCCTTGAGCGATCCCGCCGAAGAGGCCCAGCTGTGCGCGACCGTGCGCGAACGCATGCAGCGCTTTGGGCTCGAAGGGACGACGCTGCTTTACGCCGCCGATCCCCGCGCTGTCGACGGCGTCCGCTTCGTCGGGTGCACGGAGAGTCGCGCGAGGGCCGTGCTCAGCCGCGCCGACCTGCTGCTGAACTTCCACTACGCCATAGACCGGCGGCTCCTGGGCTGGGCCCGGCGCACAGCGCTCGTGGACCTCGATCCGGGGTTGCTGCAGCAGTGGATGGCCACGGGCCAGCTGGCCGTCGCTCGCCACGACCGCTACTTCACGACCGGCGAAACCGTCGGAACCCCCGAAGCACGCTTTCCCAGTTGCGGGTTGTCCTGGAAGCACATCCGGCCGCCCGTGTGCCTCGACCTTTGGCCCGTCGCGTACACTCCCGCTGCCGAGTCATTCACGACGCTGTCGCGCTGGTCGTCAGCCAGCTGGCTCAAGGTAAGGGAGAACGGTTATACCACACTGCTCGACAATACTAAACGCGCCGCGTTTCTGGAGTACGTGGAGCTGCCGCGTCAGGTCGCCCGACCGCTCGAGCTGGCATTGCACCTCCTCGACCGCGACCCTGCCGGCCAGGCGCGGCGCAAACGGGCCGAGCAGGACGCCGCAGACCGGGCGCATCTCGAGCGCCACGGCTGGCGCGTCCGTGATTCCCACGAGGTCGCGGGGTGTCCAGATTCGCTCCGCTCTTACGTCCAGACGTCGCGTGGGGAGTTCAGCTGCGCCAAGCCGTCGTCCGTGGAGTTTCGGAACGCATGGGTGAGCGCCCGCTCGGTGTGCTATCTCGCGAGCGGTAAACCCATCGTCGTTCAGGACACCGGGCCGAGCAGCTACCTGCCGGACGGCGAGGGGATCTTCCGGTTCAGCTCTCTCGCTCAAGCCGCTGCGGCGTTTGACACGATCGAGTCCGATTACCAGCGCCAGTGCGACGCCGCTCGCGCCCTGGCCGAGAAGTACTTCGACGCGCAGCGTGTGCTGGAGGCCGCTCTGAACGGCGCGCTCGGTCGCGCATCCACCGCTAACGGCGACGCTTGAGTCTCTGTGCTGACGGCCATTCTTCCGGTGTTGCTGCAGCAAGTGTCGTCGCTCGTTCCATCGCACACGCCGTTCGGGGCGGCGTTTGTGGCGCCGACTGTTACCACCGCGCGCGTTGGCCTAGCTCCTATCTCGCTGGACGGACGGCTCGACGAGCCCGATTGGAGGCTGGTGCAGCCTGTCACTGAGCTGCGTCAGGTCGATCCGGATGAGGGAGCCGTCGTCTCTGAGTCCACCGAGGTGCGGGTCCTGTACGACGCCGACGCCTTGTACGTGGGGGCGCGCCTGTTCGACCGGGAGCCGGGCAGAATCATCCGCCGGCTCACGCGGCGCGACGCGTCGACGCACAGCGACGAGTTCACAGTTTATATCGACAGTTACCACGACCACCTGACGGCGGTTCGCTTCTCGGTAAACCCAGCCGGCGTCAAGGGCGACCAGCTCGAAGGAGCGGACGGCGAGTTCTCCGACAAGTCCTGGGACCCCGTGTGGGAAGCCGCGACGAGCGTCGATTCACTCGGCTGGACCGCCGAGATCCGCATCCCGTTCACCCAACTCCGGTTCTCCGCTGCCCGCGAGCAGGTGTGGGGTGTGCGCTTTGAGCGTGAGATCCGGCGCAAGAACGAAGTGGCGCTCTTTCCCTTCGTGTCGAAAACGGAGCGGGGGCTCGCGTCCCGATTCGGCCACCTGGAGGGATTGGCACGGCTGGGGACGCCACGCCACCTCGAGGTGCTGCCGTACGCACTTGCGCGCGGCAACTACCACAAGCCTGAGGACGCGACCGATCCGTTCAACCCCCCGTCCTCCTACTTCGTGGGCGGCGGGTTGGACCTGAAGTACCGGATGCGCTCGAACCTGACGTTCGACGCCACGTTCAACCCGGACTTCGGGCAGGTCGAGGCCGACCCGGCGGACGTCAATCTCACGGCGTACGAAACGTTCTTCGAGGAGAAGCGGCCCTTCTTTGTCGAAGGCTCGAACATCTTCACGTTCGGCGGGAGCGGCGGCGGTGGCTCGAGCTTCAGCGACGCGCCGCTGTACTACTACTCCCGCCGCATCGGGCGCGAGCCGGCAGGCGAGCCCTGGTCGTCGGGCGATTTCGATCACATGCCCACCAACACCACGATTCTGGGCGCGGCCAAACTCAGCGGTCGCAACAACAAGGGCTGGTCGGTGGGTGTCGTGGAGGCCGTGACGGCGCGCGAGTTCGCCACGGTTGCCGACCTGTCGACGGGGGCGCGCTATCGCGACCAGGTCGAGCCGCTGACGAACTACTTCGCCGGCCGCGTAAAACACGACTTCGGGGGAGGGAACACGACGATTGGGTTGCTGGCGACCTCCGTCCACCGCCAGATCGACGTCCCCGCGCTGTCCTTCTTGGCGGCCGCCGCCTATGCCGGGGGCGTGGACTTCTTTCACCGCTGGGGGCGGAACACCTACGCGGTCGCGGCGAGCGTGGGCGGTTCCTATCTGCAGGGCGACTCGCTCGCCGTGCAGAACGCGCAGCTGTCCTCAAACCGCTACTATCAGCGTCCCGACGCGCGCAGCTTCGCCTATCAGTCGGACCGCACTTCGCTCGGCGGGCTCACTGCCGAACTGTACGTGAGCAAGATCGGTGGCCCCTGGCGTTGGAGTGTCGCCGGGGCGACGGCGAGCCCCGGGTTTGAGGTGAACGACCTCGGCTTCCAGCAACGCGTCGACCGTGTGGCGACCGCCGCGACGGTGAGCCGCCGGTGGACCAAAGTCGCGCGGCCGTTCCGCCAGGCCATTACCGGGCTCCGGTTCGCGCCGAGCTGGAACTACGACGGCGACGCGATTGACCGAAGCGTTCGCCTGTCGGAATGGCTCCAGTTTGGCAACTTCTGGTCTTCGAATGTGACTCTGTCGTATCGACCGCAGGTCGTCGATGACCGGCTCACGCGCGGCGGCCCCCTTGCGCTACGGCCCGTGACCTGGACGGCGAGCGCTGACCTCACCACTGACACGCGATCGGAGCTCAGCGGCTACCTCTTCGTGTCCTATTCCCAGACCGCCGGGTTACCGTCGTTGAACATTCTCCCGCAGCTCACGCTGCGGCCCAGTGCCGCCGTGATGATCAGCGGGACGATCGGGTACCTCAACAGCCACTCGCCGGCGCAATACGTTCGAAGAGTCCGGAACGACACCACCGCCGTGTCCACGTTGGGCACCCGGTACGTGTTTGCCGAGTTGCACCAGCGGTATCTGTACACGACGATCCGCGCCAACGTGACGTTCTCGCCCGACCTGAGCTTCCAGCTCTACGCTCAGCCGTATGCCTTCGCCGGCGATTACAGTGGCTTCAAGGAGTTACAGGCGCGCAAGACATTCGACTTCTACCGCTACGGGCGGGACAACGGCTCGACGGTGACGCCCGGTGATCCCGCGGTGTGCGGCAGCGACGGGCCGACGCTGTGCGCCGGGGTCGATCCCGACGGCCCGGGCGGCCCAGCCAAACCGTTCGCTCTCTCCAACCCCGATTTCAGGACGCGCTCGCTGAAGACGAACGCGGTGCTGCGTTGGGAGTATCGGCCAGGCTCAACGCTCTTCCTTGTGTGGACGCATAGCCGCTCGGGTTATGTGCCGTACGATGCCAGCGTCTACCTCGGGGACGACCTCTCGCGCGCCGCGTTCTATGATCGACCGACCAACGTCCTGCTGGTCAAGTTCAACTATTGGATGAGTCTGTAACGTCCCAGCCTGGGTGATGATTCCGTTCGCACCGTGTTGTGTCCCCGTAACAGTTTGCATGGAGGGTCGCCACAACTCGCACACCCTGATCGCCGTCGCCCGCCTCCGTCCTATTGGTACGTCGCTTGCGGTAAAAATCTCGATTCCTCGCCTCGCCCGTTGCACCCGAAGCCCTGTCGTGCCCGAAGGAACCCGTCGTGCTCGAAGGAGCCCTGATTCGTGCATGGGTTTGTCGGAGCCAGGTCGCCCGCGAAAAAAGTAGTTAGGTCCGAAGTCTCGGCGGCGCTCCTGGGGTTCTCCCGCGCCCGCCAGCTCTCTCGGCTTAACTCGTTTCTTGCCGTCATCTACCTGCGGAGACAATCGAATGCCCGTCGCTCTGCTGGCCCTCCTATTGCTGGTCGCTGCACCGCTTTCGGCGCAGCGCATCCAGTTCGATCCAGACTGGTGCTGGACGTGCAAGGATTCGCAGCAGCACTTCGCTGCTGGAGCCAGCCTAGACCTGGCAGCGCACGTCTTGCTGCCCAGGTCGCACGCGTGGCAGCGGGTCTTGCTTATTACGGCCGCCGCCGCGGCGTATGAGCTGGGGCAAGAAGAGGGTGCACGGGGGGGAGGTAAGGTGGGGCCCGGATATGGATTCGGTTCAAAGGATCTAATTATCGGGGTTAGCGGGGCGATCTGCAGCGAGATCGTCTGGGCGATGCTCCGAAAATGACGTGGCTTCGATCCCCCGTCGGACATCCGCGCGCGCAACGTTGCCTCCGTGCGAAATTCGGCGGACGATGTACAATACCCGCCGATGCTCAACGTGGGGCTGGTGGGGTTCGGGTTCGGGGGCAAGGTCTTTCACGCGCCCGTCATTCGCGCGGTCGAGGGGCTGCGCCTCGCCGCGATCGTGCAGCGCCATGGCCCGCCCCCGCCGGATCCGCTCTATGCCGATGTCGAATTCGTACGTAGCGTTGATGAGCTGCTGACGAAGCAGCTCGATCTTGTCGTCGTCACGACGACCAACACCTCACATCATCCCATCGCCAAGCAGTGTCTCCTCGCCGGCCGTCACGTCGTGGTAGACAAGCCGTTCACGGTCACCATGGCAGAGGCTGAGGAGCTCGTGCGGATCGCTAAAGAGCAACGGCGTATCGTCACGGTCTACCAGGACCGCCGCTACACCGGCGACTTCGCGACCGTGCAGAAAGTGGTAGCCGAAGGCGCCCTCGGTCGGGTCGTTACCTACGAGGCGCATTTCGACCGCTTTCGACCCGAGCTGCGGCCTGGCGCGTGGCGCGAGGCAGCGCTCCCCGGATCGGGTGTGTGGTATGACCTCGGACCCCACCTGTTCGATCAAGCGCTGCTCCTGTTTGGGATCCCCGATGCGATCGGTGCCGACATTCGCGTCGAGCGCGACAAGGCCGTCGTCGATGATGCGTTCGACGTCACCCTCTATTATGCCGGCCGGCGGGCGCTCCTCCGCTCGTCGATGATGGTGCACCCGGTGGGCCCAACCTGGAGCGTGCACGGCAGCAAAGGATCGTTCGTCAAGTACGGCATGGATCCGCAGGAGGCCGCATTGCGGGAGGGCCGCACGCCGGCCGAGCCGGGGTGGGACAGCGAACCGGCAGAGCTGTACGGCGAGCTGATTACGGCCGACGGAACTGGCACAGTCCCGACGTTGCGGTCCAGTTTCGCGCGGTATTATGAGAACGTGCGGGATGCGATTCTGGGGAAGGCCAAGCTCGCCGTCACGCCCGAGTGGTCGCTCGACGTGATGCGTGGGCTCTTGTTAGCCGTCGAGAGCAGTCGACAACGGAGAGTGCTCGCTTGGCCCAAGGAACCTGAGACCAATGCCTGAACGGCCCTTCATTCTCAGCGAGCTCACATGGAAGTCCGTGCGCGAGTCGCGCTACGAGGTCGCCGTGCTCCCCTGGGGCGCGACCGAAGCGCACAACCTCCACCTGCCGTACTCGACTGACAACCTCGAGACGGAAGCAATCGCGGAGCGCGCCGCCGACCGCGCGTGGAAGGCCGGCGCGAAGGTCGTCGTTCTCCCCGTGGTGCCGTTCGGCGTGAACACCGGTCAGCTCGATATTCCGCTCTGCATCAACATGAATCCCAGCACGCAGGCGCTGGTCTTGCGCGACGTCGCGCACAGCCTGGCGGGGCAGGGGATCAGCAAGCTCGTGGTTCTCAACGGTCACGGCGGGAACGACTTTCGCCAGATGATCCGCGAGCTCCAGCCGCAGGTGTCGTTGTTTCTGTGCGTCGTCAATTGGTACAAGATTCTCGACCTGAAGCCCTACTTCTCAGACGTCGGCGATCATGCGGGTGAGATGGAAACGAGCGTGATGCAACACATCGCCCCCGAGCTCGTGCGGCCGCTGTCGGAAGCGGGATCGGGTAAGGCCCGAGCGTTCAAGATTCAAGCGTTCCGCGAAGGCTGGGCCTGGGCGCCGCGCCAATGGACCCAGGTGACGGACGACACAGGCGTCGGCAATCCCGCCGCATCGACGGCGGAAAAAGGGAAACGCTACGTCGAGGCCGTTGCGGGTAAGCTCGCCGATTTCTTGGTGGATCTGGCCAAGGCGGACACCAAGAGCCTATACGAATAGCTCCAAGGTTTCCTGACCCCGGGCGCCAGCCCGGGGTCAAAGAGCACCGAAACCTCCTGTTACTGCCCCGTAGCCGCCGGTTCGCTGAGCCAGCGTTGGAACCACGCCGCCACCTCTCGATAGAAGAGGCGGCTGTTCTCGCCCTTCAGAATCCAGTGGTTCTCATCCGGCCAGATGATCAGCCGGCTCGGGATCTGCTGGCGCTGCAGCGCAGTCCACATCTCCAGCGCATTGTTCATCGGGACGCGGTAATCGCGCTCGCCGACGGAAACGAGCACCGGGGTGTGCAAATTCGCCGCGCGCCGCATCGGGCTCTGCGTGCGCCAGATGGCGTGATCCTCCCACGGCGGACCGCCCACGTTGCGCTCGCGGCCGTAGTTGTAGTCACTCGTCGCCCATTGTGACTCGAGGTCCCACTGGCCGGCATGGCTGACGAGCGCCCGGTAGCGCGTTGTCGTGACCGCCAGCCAGTTGGTCAGATGCCCGCCGTAGCTCGCGCCGCCCGCGATCTGCTTTGAGGCATCGATGAAGCGGAAGCGCTTGATGGCCGAATCGGCGGCTTCGTTCAGCTCGTTGGCCGGACCTTCGTGCGGATCGAACTGAATACCCTGTGAGAATTTTTCGCCATACCCAGTCGAGCCGGTGTAATCGGTCATCAGCACCACATAGCCTGGGGCGCCAAGCAGGTGCGGATTCCAGCGGAGACCAAAATTGTCGGTCCACATGCTGGCCGGGCCACCGTGGATCAGAACGAACAGCGGGTAGGTTTTCGTGGAGTCGAAGCCGGGCGGGACGGCAAGGAAGCTGTGAATGCGCTTGCCCTTCCTGGACGTAAACCAGAGCTCGCGCAACGGCTGCCAATCGATGCGTGCCGCCCGCTCGACATTGAACTTCGTGAGTGGCGTCCAGCGGCCTGTGGCGGGATCGATGCGCACGATCTCCGGCGGATTGGTCGCGCTCTCCCAGACGGCCGCCATACGCACCGGACCCTTGCTCGTGGCATCGGCGATCTGCAGGCCGCCGAATGTGCCGCTCGTCATCGTGCCCACTTCCTGCTCGCGGCCGCCGGCCGCCGGCGCGCGAAACAGCCGCTGGTGGCCGGCGTCCTCGGCGAGGAAGAACACGGTGCGGCTGTCCGGGGCGAGCGCGTAGGCGCCCACGTCGTGATCGGAACCGCCGGTCACCACACGAGCAGCAGCCGAGCCGGTGCGTGGCCATGTAAAGGCGACGAGCCGGCTGTTGTTGAAGGTGTGTTCGTTGGTAGGTGTCATCCGCGCATAGAGCGTGCGGCCGTCGGGACTGAAGCTCGGCCCCGCATAGTCGTCCTTGCCGTCGGAGAGCCGCTCGGGCTCGCCGCCCCCCGCACTCACCAGCCATAACGACTGCACGACTTCGGCGTGCGCCCAGTCGGCGCGGTTCGTGGTTGCCGTGAAGACGACGCCACTGCCGTCGGGAGTCCACGCCGCGCCAAGGTCGTCGCCGCTGTTGCCGAGCTGGCCGCCAAAGCCCACGCCCTGGGCGAGCCGCGAGCCGGCCAGCAGGTCGCGCGCCGGCGTGCTGGGCTCGACTGACTGCACGAACAGATGCGGGCGCCGGTCGTCGAGCCAGCGGTCCCATAGACGAATCGGCGAGGCGTCGTACACGCGGGCGTTGTACTTCCGGGCCTTGCGCTCCGCTGCGGCCGCCCGGTTCGCCGAATCGGTCGCGGCCCCCGGGTACACCATGCTCGTGAAGAGGATCGCGCGGCCGTCGGGACGCAACAGCGGGCTCGACGCGCCGGTCGAGATACTCGTGACGCGTTGCGCCTCGCCGCCGGCCAGATCCAGCACGTAGATCTGGGATACATCATCGCCCTCGCGCCGGGCACTGAACGCGATTCGGCGGCTGTCACGGCTCCAGTCGACGCCGCCCTCGCCGCCCCTCGTGTTCGTGAGACGGCGTGGCTCAGCGCTGCCGTCGAAAGGCACGAGCCAGAGATCGCTGACCTGCTCACCTTCCGTGTAGGATGGCTCCGTCACGTTGAACACGACCCAGCGTCCGTCCGGGCTGATCGCGGGCGACCCGATCCGCTTCGAGAGGTAGACGTCCTCGTGGGTGACCGTGTGGCGGGCACCGGGCTGCTGCGCCGCGAGTGGTGCCGAGAGAGCAATGAGGATTATCGGGAGTCGGTGCATGCTAGCCTTCTTGAATGATGAGTTTGGCTGCGTCCCGTCGCCGGATGTGAATGAGCCATTCGATCTCTGCGTGCACGGTGCCGTCGCGAGCCGTGAGCTCGACGCGATGCGTTCGCTCGACCGGCTCCCCCGCCGCGGTGGCACTGCGAATTTGATCGATCTCCGCAGGTGACAACACGAATCGTCCATACAGGGTTGCGCGAGCCGGCTTTCGAAAACGCAGCGCCGCGGCTTTGTCCCACACGATATACTCCGGACCCAGCGCTTTGATCAACATGACCATGTAGACGCCGTCGCACGCGGCATACATGCTGCCGCCGAACAGCGTGCCGACGTAGTTTTTAGTGCGCCAGCTCAGCGGGAGTTTGATGCGGATCTCGCGATGGTCGTCCGCGATGTATGTAATCCAAGCGCCCGTGCTTCGGTATGTCGGAAACAGGTTGAATCCCCATCGCTCAAGTCTGCTCCGCCACGACTCGGGCATTTCCAGCCTCGCTCACCTCAATTGCGTCACGGCTGTGGAACGGCCACGAGCCTGATGTCGAACGTCACTTTGTCCGCGACGCGCACCGTTCCAGCCGGCCCACCGCGATAGGGCCTGATTCCAAATTCGGTCTGCTTCACCGTGAACGTGGTGGTTGCCCGCAGCGTGTCGCCGTCGATTTCGACCTGCGCGTTCAGCGGGACCTCCCGTGTCTGGTCACGAATCGTCAGCGCCGCCACCAGGTGGACCTTGCCCTCGCTCCATGTGACGCTGCGCGAAGCGAGCCGGATCTCAGGATAGTTTGCCACGTCCAACACCTTGCTCCGCATGTCGGCCGTCACCTTGCGGATCTCTTCGGTGTCGGGCGGCGTCAGCACTTCGAGACTGTCGGTGAGGATCACGATCTCGAGGCGCGACTGTTCCGGCAGATCGCGACGATGCACGATGCGCCCGGTGAACGCGCGTGCGCGGATGATATGCTCGTGCCCGGCGAAACCGAGGAGGCCCGATTTGCCGGTCTCCACTTCGAGCCGGCTCGCCGGCGACAGCACGTAGACGACGGAGTCCGGCTGCGGTGACTGAATCACAGCCAGGAACACCACCGCGAGGAGATGAGTCATGCCGGAAGGCGCCCCTTGAGCGCCTTTGCCGTAAACGGGCCCTTCTCTGCGATCAAGGCACGCGCCGCATCGACCTGGCCCCAGGTGTTCCACAGCAACACGCCACGCACGCGTCCGTCCTTCAGATAGTAGACCACGCCTTCCCGGAAGGGCTGTTTCCAATCGGAGAATGTCTCGAGTCGCGAATCGAGCTCGCCGACCGCTTCGTAGCCGAGGTCGAAGAGATCAGAATAGAAGAAGGGCAGGTGGTCGTAGGGCTCGTCGGAGCCCGCCATGGCCCTTCCCGCTGCTCGACCCATCGTATTGGCATTGTCCTCGTGCTCCACGCGGAGTCGCATGTCGAGCGCGGGATTGTAGAAGTTGGCGACGTCTCCCGCGGCGAAAATATCCGCCACGCTAGTGCCCAGGTGCTCATCCACGACGATGCCATTGTCGATCTTCGCGCCCGCCTGCTGAGCAAGATCGACGTTCGGCACGATGCCTAAGCCCGCGACCGCGAGATCGGCGATGATTTCGTTGCCCGTCGTGGTCTTAATGGTGAGCCCTCCCCGGGTTCCGCGATCCTCCAGTCCGGTCATCCCTTCACCGATACGCGTCTCCACCCCTTTCTCTTTGTAGTATGCGACCAGAACCTTCGCCAGGTCGACGGGGAAGACCCGCGCACCCAGGCCTTGTTCGGGGACGATCATGACGACATCGCGATCCTGCATGCGGATCGCAGCCGCGATCTCCGATCCAATAAAGCCTCCGCCGATCACGGCGACGCGCACCGGACGCGCGACGCTCTCGTGTAACCGGCGATAGTCGTCGTAGGTGCGGTAGTAAATGATACGGTCGGAAGGCTGCGGCAGGCGTCGCGGTGCGCCACCGGTTGCGAGCAGCAGCTTCTCGAAGCCGTAGGTAGTCCCTTCATCGTCAATTATCTGTTTCTGCTTCGCGTCGAGCGAGGCGATGCGCCTGCCGAGCAACAACTCGGTGCCTTTTGGCACCGGCCGCCAGATCTTTTCCTCCGGCTCGCCTTTCCAGAGCCCCTTCGAGAGCGGCGGACGGTTGTACGGGGCGTGCGTCTCCCTGCTGACGAGTAGTATCGAGCCCGACGGGTCGAGCTCACGGATGCCTTGAGCGGCGGCATCGCCCGTCATGCCGCCGCCGATAATGAGGTATTTGTAGTGGTTCATAGGGTCGCTGGAGAAACCCATGAGCTCGGGCAACAGTTCCGTCGAGCTACGCGGCTACGGCCCGCTCCGAAATGACGTGCCCGTCGTCGCTGCCGTGGCCCCGATGGAAATCAGTGCTCCCTCGCGTGCGAGGGACTGCACGCCAACGACCGTGACGATCGGGGCGTTCGCGCTGAGATACGCCGCCCCCACCTCGCGGATCAACGCTTCGTCGGCCGGCCCATGGTTCACGACAAAGATCGTGAGTGACACGACGTTACGCGGATTGCTGCCCGCGGCGCGCAGCACCGCGCCCACGTTTGCAAACGCCTGAACAGCCTGAGTGCGCAGGTCAGTGCCGACCAGTGTGCCGCTGCTGTCCGAGCCAAGCTGGGCGGAGACGTAAAGCGCCCTGCCGACCCGCACTGCCTGTGCACCGAGCGTCGGTAGGGCGACTCCCGGGGCGGGAGCCACCGGGGTCTTGATCTCCACTGATCCTCCCCCGCCGGCTGGCCGGCCGCCAAACCCGACCATCGCCGCCTCCTGCCAGCGGAGGGCGTCCTCACGCTGTTTTCGTTCGATCGCTTGCTGTTGGCCGTCGCGCCAGCGGCGGTACGCTTTGACCTGATCACCCGTCAGGAACTTCTTCAGGTTGTCCTCGAACCTGTCCTGGCGGTCCTTGAGGTGCTTGCCGATTTCTTGCAGGCGCTCGACGTAGAACAGCGCAGCGGGGCGATCGCCCTGTTCCAAACGCTCATTCATCTTGACGATCGCTGCCGCGGCGCTGTCCCGTTGCGGCTTGGTTGCGACCATGAACGAATCGTAGCCTTGAGCGTAGCGACGCGACTGCTCCTCGTTGAGCTGCAGCACGAGCGGCGCGCTCGCGGAATCGAGCGGCCCCTCGAGCTCAACGCCCGGAAGCTTCGGCGCGTCCGTGCGCGCCGCCATGCCGGGCATATACCCGCCGCCTTGGGTGGTCAATGTTGCGGGCAAGAGGCCCAGCGCTGCGCTGAGAAACAGGAACGACATGTGGGATTTCATATGGTGTCCCAGCCTTTAAGGTGCGAAACGAAACACAACGAAACCGAACGACCAGCTGCTGCATAAGACGCCGAAACTATCGCGTTGCTAACACTTTTTCGTCTCGATTTGCTCCTACAGTAATCGCGCAGTCCGATATCTCGTTCATCGCACGCAGTTGAGCGCGCGCAATCGAATCCGCGCGGTGTCGGCGCGGGCGCCATACGGCGCGGGCGATCCAGTCCAGTTGCGCAGCACCGCGGCGTATGCGTTGCAGAACTCGTCATCCCGGGCTCGACCGGCGCCGTCGAGCATGCGCGCGAGCCGCCAGCGCGCAAGGGTGCCGAAGGACCAATCCACCTCCGCAGCTTGCGGCAGACCGGTCGGTAAGCCAGCGAGGTCGAGGTGCTCGTGCCAGATGAGCTCCGCCTTGGCGCCCTCGACGTCGCCGATTTGGCCGCGCCATTCGGCACGTCTGAAATGCGCGAGCGCGCGAAAGAACGGATCGCCGTGCCGAGCCACCGAGTCAATGTTCACCTTGTCGAGTAATCTGAGCGCGGCCCGCGGCACCGCCACGGCGGCGAGCGACTCGGCAGTAATGGCAAGTCTCAATTCTCGTGGCGGGGAGGCGCCCATGAGCCGGGAACGTCCTTCGAGCAGGCTGCTCATCCAGGCGGCCCGGTCACGCAGCGCGGCATCACTGCTGAGCAGCCAGAGCCGCAGGCCATCCCGAGCGTCCGCGGTGGAAACAGCCTCAGAATCGAGTACCGCAAGCGCCGCCTGCAGCTCGGCGGAGAAGAAGTCGAGCGCCGGCTCCGGTGCGACCTCGGTGAGCTTGCGAGCCAGGGTCCCTAGGCTGTCCAATCGACCGATTGCCAGCGAACCGAAAACCTCGGCAATCAAACCCGAGCGCTGTAGGTCGCGTGACGTGTCCTGCGCGAGCATCCTCCCCAGCGCGATCGCGCCACGGGGCACGTCGAAGGTCGGCAACAGGCGCGCCCGCCCGCCGAGGTCGGGATTGCTTTTCAGCGCCCGCTCACTGGTCACCCGGTGCGTGAGGTCGAGCGCCGCGCTTTCAGGACCAAAACGCCAGGCGAAACCGACACGGAGCAGGTTGCGGATCTCACGCGAGAACGCGTCCCGCGTTGGCGTGATGCGCACCAAATCGGCGAGCACCCCGGCCGCAGCTGTAGAGTCACCCTCGGCGATCGCCGCCCACGCCAGATGCTCCCAGGCGGGCACGAAGTCCGGCCGAATGCGCGCGGCACGCTCAAGTGCGGGAATCGCTTCCGACCGCCGATGGCCGGACAGCGGGCCGCGATGGAACAGCTCCTCGCCCAGCTGGAACCATCCCCAAAAGACGTCACGCGAGGTTTCCGTAACCGCGCGCAGCGTATCCAGTCGATCTCGCAGCGGCACCTGTGCTGCCAGCATGATCCTTCTGTAGGCGGTGGGGAGGGAATCAGCATGCTGGCGGTAGCGCCGGACCCTGGCCGGATCCGGCTCACGGCTGAGCCAACGATCGATGTCGGTGACGCGCCACGAACAGATCCAGCAGGTGGAATCAGTGACTTCGGCCCGCAAGAACGCCTGGTGCGCAGTCTCCCACTGCGCCTGCATCACGAGCTGTTCCGCCTCGAGGAAACGCGCGAGCCCCTCGGTGGTGCGGGGCAATGCCTGGCGGGGAAGTGATCCCGCGACCGGGATTCGGTGATCCCAGACCCCGAGAAGAATTCGGGACCCTATGGAGTCCCGTAGCGCGGGCCACTGGTCCAGGGCGACGCGAAACTCCGACGGTCGTCCCGGCATTCCTCCGCTCAACTGCACGTCCACCGCGGCATCGGTCACTGTCATTCTTCCCGAGACTGCGAATGCCGCAGAGGATGAATCCACGAAATTGATGTGCGGGCGCAGATCGGATTGCACCATGCGCAGGAGTGAATCCGCGGCGAGACGGTGATCCGCGGGCCCGACATACTCGATTCGATCGAAGGAGACGTTCGGATTTCGAGGATTCAATGCGTTCGTGGACGACCCGCCGCGCCCCTCGCTCCCCCCTCCGGCAAGGATCACCCACGCGATGCCGACGCCGAGCACCAAGGCTCCAGCTCCCGCCAACGCAATGATGCGCCCTACGCGCGGCGCCTGAAAGCGCTCCGGCGCGTTGCGGAAAGGTTCAAGCTGAGGATCGTGGTCCATCAGTTCGTGGCTGGACTACGTGAGCCGCGGCAGCTTGGGAGGCTTCGGCCCGTGGCGCACGGCACCGCGCACGGGCGCGTAATCGAGCGGCGTTCCGGCGCGCGCGCAGCGGAGTAGCAAGCCACCACGGCTCATGTCGCCGCGACCGGCAAAGGTCGGCGGAAAGAGCAGCCGGTCGCCAAAAACGTCCAGCAGCGGTCGCACGTACTTGTCCGTCGCGACGCTGCCGAGCAGGACGACGCGGTCGTCGGGTGCGATGCCGCGCGCCAGTGCGGCAGCGTCCCGCACCAGCGGCTCGCGAAACGCCGGCACAGCCTCGTCGACGGGGACTTCGGCCATCTCGCGCAGATCCTCGACGCGAATCAGCAAATCGGCCGGCAGCAGGCCGCGGCCCGGCGCGATGACGTAACCGCGACCGAAGCGGTTGGCGTACGCCAGCTTGCCGCGGAAATACAAGCTGCTCATGAATGTGAAGACTTCACCCAGCGGCGCGCCGCCGTTCGCGAACTGGGCCGTCAGCGGGGAAGTCCGGCTGTTGATCAATTGTTGCGCTCGCTTACCGGCGCAGCTCGCCGGGGAGAGCAGAAAAACCGTCACCACGCTAACGCTCCATGTACCGCCGTAGGAAAAACATCGCCACGCCAAAGATGATAATAATGAGGGTAACCACGACAATCCGCGGCATACTGCCTCCTCTGGAAGTAGCGGTTCCCACCCAAAATTTGCATGGAAAAACCGCGTTTCCTATGTTAGCCCATGCTCGGTCTTGGTGGCGGCCTCCTCACATTCGCGGCGCTGTTTTACTTCGCCGCCGAATATGAGCACATGACAGGGTGGAAGTGGGCACTGGCCAGCATCGCGGTGACCCTGACCATCGATCAACTCTTCCCGGCCTCCTTTATTTTCGTGCTGCCGGCCCAATTCGGGCTGTTTCTCGTGATGTGGTGGGCGCACACCAAGAACAAGGTGCAGCGCGAGGGGGAGCGCGAACAGCGGAACAAGGACGCCCTGCGCGAGCGGCAACAGCGCGTCTCCAGAGCCAGGGACGAAGCGCTGGTCAACACCGATTGGAACGCCCATGAACGCGAGCGTGAAGCCGCCGACGAGGCCGCCCGCAAGGAGCGGCAAGAGCGTGTGCGGTTGGCCCGGGAACAGCGCGAAAAGGAAGAGCAGGACCGCGGCACCGGCACCTAACTCAGATCAACCCTTGTCCGAGCCTCCACGCGCTCGCGAGGCCGAGCCCCATCCAGAGCAGGTCCAGCGGTCCGAACGACGTCACCAAAACAAACAAGAACCCGATGTTCCGCAGGCGCGTCTGATCGTAATACGTGCGGACCATGCGTTCTCGTTCCGCCCGGCTCGCGTC
>JBIOXD010000133.1:0-11642 GCA_044869265.1 Gemmatimonadales bacterium | reverse complement strand
GCGCTCGACGTGCAGGGCAATCTGTTCATCGCCGAGGACAACGGCCCGGGCGATATCTGGGTCGCGCGCGCGGTTGTCGGGATCGGTGAACCCCGCCACGTTCTGCACATAGTTCGTGACGAACGCGTCGTCGCCGCTCAGCTCGATCTTCAGCACCAGGTTCTCACTCGTGACGGCAACGTACATGATGCTCTGACCGCCGGGACTGTTGCCCGTGCTCAAGCCGATTTCGACGTCTTCGGGACGCCCCCAGCCGGTCGCGCCCGCGTTGAGCGCGGACTGGTCCGAGTCGATCTCGGACAGGGCGCCTTGGAGCGGCACCCACACCGCCGCGCCGGTGCGCGACGCCGCGAGCACTTTCAAGGCGTACAGTTGCCCGCTCGTGAGGTCACCGCGGCGGTTGGGGACGAACTTGTAGATCGCGCCGGAGCCGTTGATGCCCTGGGTTGATTCGGAGATGCCATACAGATTGCCCTGCGCGTCGAACCGCAGGCCTTCGTGTGAGCGCGCGCCGATCGCCGGCCGAGCGACCGCTACGCCAGTCTCAGGATCGTACTCATAGACGAGCCCGCGCAACGCGTTCGGGAAGGCGGGATCGCGCCGTGCGGCGTTCAGCGCTTCCTCGGCGAACAACACGGTCCGCCACGGGCTCCAGACGATGCCGTCGAGCCGCTCGTAATGGCTCTGCTGCACGGCAAGGCTCGTCACGCCAGTCACAAGGTCAGTGACCGTGATTGCGCCATTCGAGCCTGTCTCGTGGGTGCGGTACAGATAGCGGCCCGCTTCGGGCCCCGTCTCGTTCAGCGTGTTCATGTCGGGCAGGTCGCCGCCTGAACCCGCGACAGGTGTGAAGTCGGCCACCTGGGTCGCGAGGATGCGCTGGCTGTAGCCCGCGGGGAGGACGAAGGGCTCATACGTGGCGAAGCCCGCGGCCGTCGAAGGCGGCGCCGTGCACTGCGCGGAACCGGAAATAGCGTCGAACTTGGTGAAGGAAGCCGCCGAAATGAGCCGGTCCGGCTGGCTGGGTGCTTGCTCGCAGGCGGCAACGAGCACCGCGAGAGCCGTGAGCCTACTGACGCGATTCATAATCGAGAACTCCGTGTGTTAAGGGTACGCCGGTAAGCCTCACGCGCTGGTGTAACGAACTGCCGCGCCCCTTGTCACACGTCGGCACCAGCTTCGTCTTGCGTTTGACGCATTCGCGTCCACGGCCTACGATGATGCGTATGGGAACGCGGCCGAGATCCCTGCCCTATCTGATGTGCGTCGTCCTGCTATTCGGGGGGGGGCGCGTCGCTCGCCATGCCTCTTGCAGCGCAGGTGCGCCGCGTCGTGCTCCTGTACGACGAGCGAACCGACCTACCGGGTCTCGCTCGCCTCGACGCGGGGCTCGTTCGAACGTTGACGGCGGGCTTACCGGGGGCGGTCGAGGTGTACCGTGAGCCGATGGACCTGTCCCGTTTTCAATCGGACCGCTACCCCGTCCTCCTCGCGGACTACCTTCGCGACAAATACGCGGGCAAAAAGATCGACGTGGTGGTCGCCGCGATGGGCCCGGCGCTCGACTTCATGCTCGCGCACGGAACGCGTGTGTTTCCCGGCGCGTCGATCGTGTTCTGCGGGATCGACCGGCGTGAGCTGGGCGATCGGCGATTGCCCGACAACGTCACGGGAGTACTGCTCAAGCGCGAGTTTGCGCCGACTCTCGGGCTGGCGCTGCGGCTGCACCCCGCGACGCGACGCGTCCTGTTCGTCGCGGGAAACTCGGAGTTCGACCGCCGGCTCGCCAACGATGCGAGGGTGGAGTTCGGCGCGACCCCCTACTCGGACCTCGTCGAGTACCTGATCGGGCTGCCGCTGACCGACCTCCTCGACACCCTCGCGCACCTGCCGCCGCGCACCCTCCGGCGTGGGCACTGATTCCTGGCTTTGAGGTGCGCTGGTCGGCGGTCCGCCTGGGTGGTACGCTCCCGTTGGGCTTCACTGCGGTTCCGAGGAATGGGGATGTTCAGCGTGTCGCGTCCCGCGACGATCTCATCACACCGTAGAGGTTAGGAACGAGGTCACATGACCCCTGCCGTCGCTCCATCCAAGCTCCCGAGCGATTTCCTGAGCCCCACCGGCAGCCTCACACCGGCCGCCGCGGGAGCGATCGTGCTGCTCATCACGAACACCCTGGGCGCCGCCTTTGGCCTGCCGAGAGCACTGACGGCACTCGTGCTCAGCGCCATCATCGGGGCCTTGATCGTCGCCAAATTTCGGGCGACGCTCCTCACCCGGCTCGGGTATTGGATTGTGAATTCCCTGACGATCTTTGCCGTCGCCCTCGGCGCGAACGGGGCCGTCAGAGGCTTAACCGGCGACCTGCCGCCGGCTGCCGCCTCGAGCAGCTTCCTGGCGCCATGGCTCTGACCTTTGGCGGGATGGTGGGGTATCTTTGGTGCCGATGCGTCCCTGGCCTCTCCTCATCGTCATCGCAAGCACTGTGTTCGTGGGGTGTCAAACAGTGAACCCCCAGACGCCGGCGCTCGTCGAGTATGAGCGGTCCGGCGGGATCACGGGGCAAACCGTCCGACTGGTAATCCAGGACAACGGCTCAGCGCGTCTCTACTCGCGCGGGGATTCCGCGAGTCTGGCCGTAGCCGCTGACACGCTCGAGCATCTCAAGAGCGTCCTCCAGAGTATCCAGTTCGACAAGCTACGGGCGGAATATCGCCCGTCGCAGACTGGCGCGGATCGGTACGAGTACGTCATCACGCACCGCGGACGGAGCGTCCGCTGTCAGGACGGAGCCGTCCCTGCGGATCTCGAGCCACTCATTACCGCGCTGAACGGGCTAGTCCGGTCGCGCCGCTGACGGCAGGGCGCGGCTCGCCCATTTCCACCAGCCGAACCAAATCCCCACCGTAAAGACAGCGATCGCGCACTCCCACAAGACTTCGTGCGCGAGCCCGAAGGTCTGCGGATCGTGCACGCCCACGTAAAAGAGGTGAATGAGCCGTAGCAGGTTCAGCAGCAGCACGAGCGGCACGGCCACGACAAGCCCGGCCGCGCGCGTCGCGGCTGTGGCGGGTGAAGCGAAAACGGCGATCGCCAAAACGGTGGCCGGCACCACGCCCGTGCAACCTATGACGATCACGTAGCCGAACCCACCAGGTATGTAGAGCGCGGCGGCATGCTGCGATACCGGCACTCCAAGCCACGCGAGAATCAGTTTCACCTGCGACGCCACGAGCACAGAGAGTCCCTCGAACGGGTGCCCGGGTGCTTCAACACCGGCACGTGTGCCGAGAATGATGACTCCCCAGGCGAGCAGGGCACCGGGCAATGCGATCTGTCGCGCAACGCGGAGCGCGGCGCTCACATCAAGCCCGCGCTGCGATCCGAGCCCGCACGATCAGCGCCAACAGCACGGCAAGCAGCGCGAGGAGCGCCACGGTCGAGAGATCAGAAGGCAACGGGAACGTTGGACA
Organism: Gemmatimonadales bacterium; assembly: GCA_044869265.1. Taxonomy (GTDB): domain Bacteria; phylum Gemmatimonadota; class Gemmatimonadetes; order Gemmatimonadales; family GWC2-71-9; genus 20CM-2-65-7. The sequence goes on along the minus strand of JBIOXD010000133.1, from coordinate 8,169 downwards.
CGAGTTGGCCGGCGGCTGCCATACCCCGTCCAGGCCCACGGCCGCAAAACCGTTCGTCGTTGCGTTCACCTGCGCGCTGCCCGGTCCGAAGAGATCGACGGCGGCCTGAATCGCCGCTCCGCGGGCATCCTCCATCGCTGCTTGGGGGCTCAAATAGCCGGGAGTCGTCAACACGCGATAGAAGATTCGCTCGGCGTCGTTTTTCCCGATTGCGGTCGCGACATTCACGAACGCTTTGTTGAAGATCCCGCTATTGATGTGCACGCCCTGGTTGTCACTACAGGTCGCAACCCATTTGCTGGTGTGATCTGGCTGACCGTGTGCTCCGGGGTTCTGAAGGTCGCGAATCGCCCCAATCGGCAAGTCCTCACCCATCAGCCAATCGGCGCGATCGACCATTGCGCCGAAGATGTCGGAGAAGCTCTCGTTGAGCGCGCCCGACTGCCACACGTATTCCAGGTTGGCGGACTTTTCCGTGACGGCGTGGGTCAGCTCATGAGCGGTGACGTCCTCGACCGCGAAACCGTCACCAAAAACCATCTGAGTGCCGTTCCAAAACGCGTTCTCATAGTTCACGCTGTAGTTGACGGTCGCCTGCAAAACGGCGCCCGCATTGTCGTAGCTGTCCCGCCCGTGCGTGGCCGAGTAATAATCGTAGGTGCTGCCGAGGAACTGATACGCACTGTTCACATCCGGGTCGGCGACCGGACCCTGTCCCTCGGAGCGCGCGAGCGGCCCCGGCAATGTCGTCGTGCCCGCGGCATCGTGGATGCGGCGATTGCGAGCTTCATAGAGCCGATCGATGATGTCGAGCGGCTTCGCCGCGATGGCGTCGATGACGACGTCGCGTCGAGCAGGGATGGTGTCGGCCGCCGCCGGCGTGTCGCGCAAGGCGAAGCCGGAGACTTCGACGATCCACGCCAGACGAGCTCGCGAGCCCTGATCCCGCCGCCGATAGACCATCAGTCTGGAAGAACCGGCCTGCCCGCCGATCAGGAAGGCGCGGGCCGCCGCGCGCGCCGAGTCCTCAGTGATTTTCGGTGTGGTCGTGTTGACGCGAATGTCGGGCACGAGACTGCTGGTCAGGGCCGCCACGCTGTTGCTGCGTGGATCGACGTGCACGGCATAGATGGCGTTGTACACGGGGACGTTGTCGACTTTTTGCTGCATCACTATGTGACGCATGCCGAGCCGATCGGCACGAGATTCCACGAGCTGCAGGTCACGAGCACTCGAGTCGACGCCGAATAAGCGCGCATATCGCCCCATGAGGGCGGAAGCCACCTTCGGGCCACTAGTGTCGCCGGCCTCCAGGCCCAGCCTGTCCAGCGGTATGCGACCGCGCACGAAGCTGGGCCGCCGCGACACGGGGTTGTAACTGATCGTCAGCGATTCGGCGGCGACTCGGGTAAGACTCGCGATGTCCTGTGATGACGGCTGCTGCGGCGCCGATCTGGGGTTACAGGCTCCAATGATCCACGACGCCGAGATCAAGGCGACCACCGCAAACCGGATGACTGGACGGTCCATAGCGACCTCCCGATGATTGAAAGCAACGGTCGGTAACGGTTTCACGACCCGCCCAGGGCGCCAGGACGTTTTGAGCAGTTTCCCCCTGTTGCAACGGCTCCATGTTGTTCACGGAGCAGGACCTGTTTGTTCCGCGTCAGGCGGCGCCGCCGCTTCACCTCGCCGCCTGCCCGGGGCGATACTGCCGCTCCAGATTGGCTTTGATCTCGTCGAGTGTGAACCACGCCGGTCGGAACTGTCCCCGCGCGTAGAGCGGCGCCTGATCGAAATAGTGTGGCGACGCGGGATCGCCACTCGCGCCCATCGTGTGCACCGCGAGGCGCCGCACGGTCGGCCCGAACTCCACCACGCTCACGTAGGTCCCTCCCGCCACGCCATAGCGCCGCTTCTGTCCGGAGACGGGCCGCGCGATATAGGAGAACACCACCCCGTGCTGCTGGCCGGCGCCGCGCACCGGGATACTCGGCCGGTCGTCCGAGAACTGCTGATCGATGCGCTCGTCGATCCGCTGCAAGCGATTGAAATCGCCCCATGGTACCTGCCACGTGCGCCAATCGCGCCAGAGGCGCGCGATCGCGCTGTCGAGTGCGGCCGCCGTCCCGACGCTGGAGCGCTGCGCGTTGCGCCATTGATCGAAGATCGTCATCGCAATGGAAGTCGTATCGGAGCGCCGGTTCCAGCGCTCGAGCGTGTCGAGCACGGTCGGAATCATCGCCGGGAGCGACGGAGCGGCCCGCACTTCGCGCAACATGCCGGGCAACAAGGAATCCGCGGCAATGACATAGTTGTCGAACGCGACGCGCACCCAGTCGTCCCAGCTGAACCGCGGCGTCGTGCCCAGGATACGCCGCGACATGAGGCCGCGCCAGTTGTCTTCCTCGAACGCGACCATGTAGCGCGGAAACTTCGACGAATCGGGATTGCCGTTTGAAGTCAAGAGAAACGGCGATGTATTGCAGTTTTGCATCCATCCCGTCGCGGGATTCAGGAGCTCCGGCAGCTGGTCGATCGTGTGGTAGCCCCTCCACTCGGTCGCGGGATCGCTGCCATCGACCGACCCCCTCCAGTCGAACCGCGGATCGCGCACCGGGATGGCGCCGTTGTAGAGATACCAGGTGTTGCCGCCCGCATCGGCTGCCATGACGTTGCCGAACAGCATGTTGAGCGGGCGCATGGCGCGCTTCAGCTCCGCCACCGAACGCGCGCGCGTCATGTCATACCACTCTTGGAGCCAGCCGTCGGCCTCGAACTTCGACATGCGCAGCGCGAGCGGCTTGCCGTCGCGCCGGCCGACGATGGCGCCGTGATGGCTCTTCGTGAACGTGACGACGCGCGCTTCCAGGCCGGTGGCCGTCTTCACCCGGATCGTGTCGGTCCATACCGTGGCCTGACGCACGCCGGAGCCATACCGATAGTGCAGCGAATCGGTAAAGGTCTCGCTATACAGGTCCGCCTGATCCCCGGCATTGTCCGTCGAGACCCACCCCAATGACTCGTTGTGCCCTACATATGGAAAGGGAAAGCCGAACCGCGTGTAGCCGGTGAAGTTCCAGCCGGTTTCCTTGCTGTTGACATGCCCTTCGTAGACCTGCGCCGAGCCGAAGAACGGCAGATGCGGATTGATGAACAGCATCGCGTGGCCCGTCGCGCTCTTGCTCGGCCCTATGACCCAGCCGTTCGAGCCCGTGGCCAGGTTTCTGGTGTCAGGTGTCAGATCTTCACACTCTGACACCCGACACCTGGCACCGGACACCGCTAATTCAAGATCAGCCTGCCGTATGCCCGAGCCATAGAAGAATCCATTGCGATAGTAATTGAGGCGTATGAACGCGAGCGCATACCACGGCTCGAATCGCGTGAGCAGCCGCGGCTTCACGTCCGGGTGATCGGCGAGATACGCGTTGAGCCCGGCAGCAAACCCGTCGAGCAGCGCCTTCATCGTGTTCGGTAAGCGCCGGTATTCCTCGCGCGCGAGCCGCGGGATCTCGAGCGAGCGGGTGCGCTTGTCGCCGACCAGCTCGTCCTCCCCCTCCACCTCGGCCTGACGGCCGAGCGCGCGGATGTAGTTGTCCTCGAGCCGCCAGAAGTGGTCTTCGGCCTGCGCGTACGCGAACCCGAACATCGTCGCGGCGTCAGTCTCGCCGAAGACGTGCGGGATGCCGTAGGTGTCGCGATAAATGGTGACCTGGTTGCGGAGATCTTGTGCGGCCAGAATGGGAAGCGAGAACAGGCAAAGGCTAACTGTGAAGAGAAGACGGGACATTGGAGATCTCACAGAATGATGACGTGGTCAGACAACACTATCTTAACTCTCCCCTTTTCTTTCATTTCTACAAGGATGAGCGGCGCCTGTCATCCTGAGCGCCGAAAGGCGCGAAGGATCTGCTTTTCAATGGGACGCCCCGGAACGGCCGAGCAAAAGCAGATCCTTCGCTACGCGCGCTGCCGCGCGCTTCGCTCAGGATGACATGCCGCGGGACGCCATGCCGAAAAAAGAAAGAAAAAGGAGAGAGATCTACCGTCGGGTCAACGCGACGATGCGATCGGGGCTTTCCCGGTCCGCGGGGAGCGCAATCGAGAGCACATCGTTCAACTGCGTGAGCTGCAGGACCCGCCCAGCCGGCCAACTGCTCGCCTTCCATTTGCCGCCACCGGGCGATGGCAACGCCAGCACACTATCTGCCCAATCCAGTACGTGGACATACACGGTATCGCCCCGTGCGGTCGTCACTCCCCAACTCCGCGGCGGAATCGGGCCGGCCCGTGTACCGTAGATCGCGCCTGCGTTACTCGCGAGCCAACGTCCGATCTCCTCCAGCCGGGTCTGTGCCTCGGGCGGAATCGTGCCATCGGGGCGCGGGCCGATGTTGAGCAGCAGATTCGCGCCCACGCCCGCCGCACGGACGAGATAGTGAATCAGCTCGCGCGTCGACTTGTAATGGTGATCGGTGAGATTGAAGCCCCACGAGTCGTTCATCGTGAGCGAGGTCTCGAGCGGTAGAGCTCCGATGGAGGTGGTATTGAAGCCCGCGGTGTTTGCGCCTGGAAGGTCCTGCTCGAACGTCTGCGCATCCTCGCCCGGCAACGGCGTCTGATGATGGTTCGGGATGATCAGCGCCGCCGGCTGTAACCGGTGGATCAGGGTGTACGTCCGAGGCAAGCGCCAGTCAGCACTTGGCTTGTCCCACATCCCATCGAACCAGATCCCTCCGACTGGCCCGTAGTTGGTGAGGAGCTCCGTGAGCTGCGAATCCATGAAATCGAGATACCGACTCCAGTCTCCCGATTCCGGTCTCCCCGTCTTTTGGCCCGTCGAGCCGCGCGGCCAGTAATCGGGGTGCTGCCAGTCGAGCTGCGAATAGTAGAAGAAGAGCTTGATCCCCTCGCGCCGGCACTCGTCGGCCAGCTCCCGCATCGGATCCCGCTTGAATGGCGTCCAGTCTACGATGTTGTACGGCGTCACCCGCGTCGCGAACATCGAGAACCCGTCGTGGTGTCGCGCGGTAATCGTGATGTATTTGACGCCCGCCGCCTTCGCTAATGAGACCCACGCGCGCGCGTCGAATTCCACGGGATTGAACGTCGTGGCGAGCCATTGATAGTCGCGGACCGCGATGGGCCGATTCTGCATCACCCATTCACCCTGGCCGAGCAGGCTGTAGACGCCCCAGTGGATGAACATGCCGAATTGGGCGTCGCGAAACCATTCGCGCGCGGCTCGACGCTCGGCGGGAACCGAGTCCCTCGCCTGGGCGAGCGTGACGATGATGATGAGGGCGTGGAGAATGCACTAAACATATCGCGTCGGATTCGTTCTAGACCACGTCGCTCCCGCACAAGACAACTGCCCGGCGCATCCCTATCCTGAGGCTCCAACCTTCCCGGAGCCGTCCATGCGCCTCGCTCGTCAGCTCGGCGTCCTCACGAGCCTCGCGTTGCTCGCCTGTGAACCTCACTTCCCCGCGTCACCGTCAACCATCGCCGACCCGCGCATGCAGCGCACCGCGGAGGTGGATGATGACCTGGGATCGGCGAGCGGCAGCGGTCAATACGACCTGAGCGGTTTGATCGTCACGTTCGCATTCCAAGCCGAGATCGAAAAGAACGGCAAGGGGGATGGTGCGTTCACCCTCTCTGTCGACGAAGGTGACGGCCTGGTCGTGGAGTTCGACGGGAGAGTGACCTGCCTCTCGATCGACGCCGTGAACCACCGCGCCTGGATCGGCGGGAAGGTCAAGGACAACCGCTCGACCGACCCCGCGTTCCTGACCGCGATCCACAAGAACGGGCGCGACATCTGGTTCCGCGTGCTCGACGAGCCAAGCGGAGATCGCTCCACGTTCGTGGGGTTCGAAGGCGCAGCCGGCTTCATCACGTCCGAGGACTACTGTGCCGGCCAGCCGTGGCCGGCGGACAACGCTCGCACCTGGCCCGTCGTGAGCGGCGGGATCACGATCATTCCGTAACGGCTGCGAGACGTTTCGCGTAGCCGGACGACCAGTCAACCCGGTCAAGCGCGTGACACCGGGTTGGCTGGTTGTCGCCCCGCTCTGTAACGTTGTGAAATGACTCGCGCTGCCGCGGTCGTCCCCGTCACGATGGGTGCCTCGGGCGCCGCCACACTCGCACTCGATCACTTCATCGTCACCGACGCGCTGTTCCCGCCGCACGCGTATCTGCCACCGCACGTCCACGAGCGCGCGGGGTTCGCCGTGATGCTGGAAGGCTCGTTCGACCTCGGCATCAACCACCGCGCCTACGCGTGCGAGCCGCAGAGCGCGGTCACCGAGCCCGCCGAGGAACGGCACGACAACAGGCTCGGCAGCGCGGGAGCGCACGTCGTCGTCACCCAGCCCGACGTGGCCGGTCTCGAGCGATTAGGAAGCTGCGGCCGCTGGTTCGAGGAAGTGCACCACGCGCGCCGAACCCCGGTGTGCGCGATGGCGTGGCGCATTGCGCGGGAGCTGCGCGCGCCCGACGGCGCCACGCCGGTCGCGGTCGAAGGGCTGGTGCTCGAGATGCTGGCGCTCTCGACGCGAGCTGACGGGTTGAGTGAGCGACCGCACCACGCTCCGGCGCCGCGCTGGCTCAGCCGAGCTCGTGACGAGCTCCACGAGCGCTTTCTCGATCCGCCCGGCATCCGCCAGCTCGCCGTGGCGGCTGGTGTCCACCCCGATCACCTGGCGCGCGCGTTCCGGCTGCAGTTCGGGATGCCCATCGGATCCTACGTCCGCCGCCGACGCCTCGAGTGGGCGGCGACGCAGCTCGAAATCAGTGAGGACTCGATCAGCGCGATTGCGCTCGGAGCAGGTTTTGCGGATCAGAGCCACTTCACGAGGCTGTTCAAGCGACACACGGGATTGACACCGCTGGAGTATCGCCGCGCATTCGGCGCCGTGTGGCATTAATACCACAACACCCAAGGGGTTAATTCCTCCGAGGAATGCAGCGACGTACCGGCCTGTAACAGCGTTGGAGGCGTCCCCAACACGAGTACCTAAATGAAGCGACTGGCGATCCTGGCGGGACTCGCAGGTCTGGCTGCGGCCTGCGATCAAAACGCCGCCACCCTCCCCTCCTCTCCAACCGCATCCGTCACCAGCAAAGCCAACAGAGTCGTCATCGTCGGGTTTCGCTCGACACCCGGCGCGTCGGAACGGCGGCTGATCAACGCAGCAGGCGGTGCGGTGCGCCAAAGCTTCAGGTACATCCCGGCGATCTCGGCGAACCTCCCCGAGGCCGCGGTCACGGCGCTGCGCAACAATCCGAACGTCGCTTTCGTTGATGAGAACATCACGATGGTGCCGCTCGGCACCCGGCAAGTCGTGGATTGGGGCGTCTCCAAGATCGACGCGCCCGGTGCGTGGGCGCTCGGGTTCCGCGGGCACAACGTGAAGGTCGGGATCTTCGACTCCGGCATCGACGTCGATCATCCCGATCTGACGGTCGTGGGAGGCATCGACCTCGTGGGCGACGGCAACGGGCTCGACGACTGCAACGGGCACGACACACACGTCGCCGGTATAGTCGCCGCCCGCGACGGCAGCAGGCACACCGTCGGCGTGGCACCGAGCGCGCAGCTGTATTCGATGCGGTTCGCTGACTGTGCCTGGGCGGGCGCCACGCTCGAGAAGATGATCCAGGCGATCGAATGGGCGATCGACAACGGCATGGACGTCGTCAACATGTCGTTCGGGTTCGGCGTCCAGGGCGTGTCGGTCCCGATTTCGCCCAGCGATGCCGCCGAGGCGGCGTTCAACGAAGCGTACGCGCGCGGCATCGTTCTGGTGGGTGCGTCGGGCAACAGCAGCACGCCGTGGGTCGGTTATCCCGCCGCGTACGCGAGCGTGATCGCCGTGGGAGCAACCGACGACGTCGACCTCATCGCGTCGTTCTCACAGACGGGATCGGACCAGGAGCTGACCGCGCCGGGCGTCAGCAATCTCTCGTCCTACCTCGTCGGGCAGGGGCAGTCGACTACGCTCACGGTGCCGACCGACAACGATCGCGAACTGGACGCGATCGCGCTCGAGTTTGCCGGACTCACGCGCAAACAGGGCCTGACGACCGACGCCGTGTATGCCAATTTCGGCACGGCCGCCGACTACGCCGCCGCCAACTGCGCGGGTAAGACCGCAG
>JBIOXD010000132.1:0-2061 GCA_044869265.1 Gemmatimonadales bacterium | reverse complement strand
GACTTCGACGGCCCCCCGGTCCACGGGCAGCTGCTGTGGGGTCACGGTTCGCTGGCCCTCGCGCTGCTGATCGGTCGCGGTTTCACCGAGCGCGGCTGGGCGATGGAGCCCGGCGATCAACGCGAGATCGGGGACCTGCCCGCCTACACGTTCACACGTGAAGGCGAGCAGGTCATGCAGCCGTGCGCCGAGCGCTTTCTCGACGAGCGCGAGATTCAGGCACTGCTCGACGCCGGGCTGGTGCCGATCGTCAGCCGGCGCGATCGCAACGCGGTGGTCGCGGTCCGGTTTCAGTCGATCTCGCAACCGCCCGCACCACTCGTATGGTGAACGTTGATCTCTGTAGTCCCAAGTCCTTAATCGCTGGTCCAGCGTCGGCACAGTCCGGGGACATACGTAACACTTCAGTCCAGCGACATGGGTAACACTTTTCGCCACAGGCCGGGGCAGCCTCTGACCGGAGAGGTGTGCCGATGCCGTGGCGCGAGACGTCGCCTGTGGAGCAGCGCCTGCAATTCGTGCGTGAGTACAAGACCGAGTTGTTTACGATGACCGAGCTGGCCGCGCAATACGGCATCAGTCGCAAAACGGGCTACAAGTGGCTCGAGCGCTACGATGCCGAGGGCGTGGACGGGTTGCGGGATCAGTCGCGGCGGCCGGACCACAGTCCGCACGCGACGGATCCCGAGCTGATCGAGACCCTGTTGACGTACCGGCGGCGGCATCCGCGGTGGGGTGCCAACAAGCTGCTCGGGATCGCGGCGCGGCGCGCACCGGACGCCGACTGGCCGAGTCGCTCGACGGTCTGTACGCACTTGAAGGCGAAGGGCTTGGTCCACGCGTCGGGGCGCCGGCGCGCGGCGTTCCCGGAGCCCCGCACACCGTTGCCACCGATCACCAAAGCCAACGAGGTGTGGACGACCGATTTCAAAGGCGAATTCCGCACCGGTGATGGCGTCTATTGCTACCCGCTGACACTGCGCGACGGCTTCAGCCGGTTCGTGCTGCGCTGTGACGGGTTGCTCAACCGCACGCTCGCCGCCACCCAGCAGCGGTTTGCGCGCGCCTTCGCCGAACACGGACTGCCGGACCGGATTCGGAGCGACAACGGGTCGCCCTTTGCGAGTCCGGGGTTGGCGCGCCTCTCGACCCTCTCGGTCTGGTGGATCCGCCTGGGCATCGTCCCCGAACGGATCGCTCCCGGCCATCCCGAACAAAATGGGTCGCACGAGCAATTTCATCGGGTGCTGAAAGCGGAGACGACGCGTCCGCCGGCGCCCCATTGTGCCGCGCAACAGCAGCGCTTTCGCCGCTTCGTGCGCGAATACAACGAGGAGCGGCCACACGACGCGCTCGGCAGCCAGCCTCCCGCGACTCGGTACGAGGCATCGCGGCGCCCGTTCCCGCGGTCGCTGCCGCCGCTCGAGTACCCCGGGCACATGGAACCGCGGCGCGTCGGCACGTGCGGCACGATTTCGTGGGCGGGCGCGCCGCTCTTTATCGCCACCGCCCTGGCCGGCGAGTACGTCGCCCTCGAAGAAGTCGATGACGGGATCTGGACGCTGCACTTTGCCACGATGGCGCTGGCGCGATACGACGAACGGCAGCGCGTCCTTCGACCGATCCATCTCGCAGTGAAGCCGGGGGGCGCTGCGCCAGCTACGCTGGCTCCGCGCTTGACGTAAAGAACGGAAAAAACAGTGCCGAAATTCTTCGATCAACTGTTACCCATGTCGCTGGACTAATTTGTTACCGATGTCCCCGGCCGTGCGGTCCCGAGTCCAGGGCCCTCGTCCTGGGTCGCTCTCCCGGTGCCGAGTCGCGGGCGGTTAGGGACGCAGGACTCGGGACGGAGGACTAGCGATCAGGGACTAGCGATTCAATGCACCGTATAAGGCTCACTGAGCGCGAAAGGCGCGATCCTGGCGTCGAACTGGTCTCCGCTTTCCGACACCATCTGGTAGGTGCCCTCCATCACGCCGAAGCGGGTCGGCAGGGGACAACCTGACGTGTATTCGAACGATTCGCCGGGCTTGAGGGTCGGCTGTTGCCCTACGACAC
>JBIOXD010000131.1:0-13387 GCA_044869265.1 Gemmatimonadales bacterium | reverse complement strand
GAGCGTCAGCGGGCGGGACGCAGGCTCGAGCAAGCGGGCGTCGACGCGAACGCCTCCGAGATCGCGCCATGGCGTGAAATGCACGGTGCCAAGCGGGGCGCTGCCGCGTGCCTCGAGATAGATGGTCTGCCAGATCCCGCGAGCCCGACCATAGCCTTGCTTTCCCTCGAGCTTGAAGTCGTGCGGCGTATCATCCACGCGGAGGACCAGCCAGTATGGGCCGCCGTTCCGCAGGCGCGATGGCAATTCGAGCGAGAACGGCGTGTAGCCACCCTGGTGATCACCCAGTTTAGTGCCATCGAGCCAGACGCTGGTGCGCCAGTCGCACGCCCCGACGACCAGAAAGACGCGCCGGCCGCGCCATGACTCCGGAATCGTGATCGGGCGCGTGTACCAGGCGATATCGCCGCTGTCTGGAACCCCCGAAAGTGGCGCGCCCCAGGAGTACGGGACCGTGATCTCGCGGTTGCCTGGGAGTGCGCCCCTCGTCCAGCCTGCCCGTTCGCCTTCGTTCCGCGGGTCAAACGCGAAGCGCCACCGACCGTTGAGGTTGTGCCATTCGGCGCGCTGAAAATCGGGGCGCGGATGCTCGGGAAGGGGAATCTGATCGGTTTGCAACACGCCGCAGATCACACAGATCGTTGCCAGATTCACGTTAGCGAATCTGGACGCTTAGACCATGACCGTCGAGAGCTGGAGCACGAAGACAAGGCTATTCGACGCCGTTCACTCGACGCCTTAACTGCGTCAGTGGATCCTCACGGTTTCGCGGCGATTTGCCATTGGGTCCCGTCCTCTTGCCCGGCCTCGGGTGAGGTGTCTCACTTCGCCGACCGCGACGGCGGACTCATAGTATCGCACGACCCGGCAGCGGCTCTGTTCTCGCACGCCCCGTTTGCGCCCGCAAGCGCAAGCGGGGCGTGTCATTTTGAGCGGGCTGCGGCGCCCGAGGAGCGAGGGGTCGACCTCACGTTTCGAGGAGGGCTCATGCGTAGGATGCATTGCATCGCGACCGTTCTGGCAGCCGCTACAGCAGCGCTGGCTGACCGCGCGGCGGCGCAGAACGGGAATGGCGCGCCGAACGGCGCGCACTATAGCCTCAACATCATCGGTGTCTCGCGCGACAAGAACGTCCAACCAGACTGGGCGAGTGGTCACGTCATCTTTGTGGACCTGGGGAAAAAGACGGGCGACGCCGTGACCACGAAGATTCTCCTCAGTCAAAGCGCCGACGGTTCGTTCGACGTGCTCGACAAGAACGGGACCGATGGCGAAGCGGCCTTCTCGCTGCCCGCACCGGGCGGCTATACCGTTTGGGCACGCGCCCTGGGGAAGCCGGGCGGGCAAGCGAAGATCACCACCTGCGCGACCGACTCAACACTCGCTGACGGGTCGACGATCTGCTCGACGCACAACGAGGTCTTCGTCCGCGGGACGGGCAAGAGCAGTTTCCGTAATGTGACGGCCGCCCTCACCACGATCGTCCTCGATCCGGTGGCGGATTCTGCAGCCGTGGCGGCCTGCGGCGGCACAACCGTGGATCTCTTCGCGACGTGCCTCATAGGCTACTTCTGGCAGTACGACAACAACGGGCTGAAGCTGTTGCAAGTACGCTTCTATCCGAAGCCCAGCTAGGAGGAGGACGTATGGAGCGGGGAGGCGATTGGCCTCCCCGCGCCACCACGGTCACCATTGTCTTCATCCCGATGGTCGTGGCGATGTACTACCATCTCTTCCCGAACGACACCGAACGGGCGGGGATGCGGTGCAGCTGCGCGCTGCACCCGCACCTGGTTACGACTTGAGCCACCGATCTCTCAGAAGACGTCGACCCAGCCTCGCTGCCTCGCCGCCTTAGGAAAGGCGTTCGCCGAGAGCGCCGCCAACAGAGCGCAGGAGGAGTACAGCACCGATGTGTTACCCCTCAGCGAGACGCTATCGTCCACCGACGCCGACGCCGCCATGATCGCGCCGACGATCTTGCTCCCGCCGGACATCTTCAGAGCACGCCGGACAATGACGGCGCCGGTGAACGTGAAATCACCGGCTAGATCCAGGTCACCGTCCACCAACAGAATGCCCTGTCCGCGTCCGCTTGAAACCTTGAGGTCGCCCCGGGCGTGGATGATCGGGAAGTAGGTCTCGCACGGACTGGCCGGCTGCACGTGATTGGGCTCCCCCCAATTGGCGGGATCGCTGACGACACAGGTGGCGCCCGCTGCAACCGGCGCGATGACGTTCAGGTTGGTGCCGCCTGGATACACCGGGTTCGCGGTCGCCGCCAAGGACGCGTAGTTCGTGTTTCCGTAATTGAAATAGGTATTCGTATCCGCGGCCGCTGGCGTCGTGAGGACCCACGGATTGCCGTCCAGCGTCCCGCCGTTCACGGTTGCGGTTCCCGTCGGGGGGACAACTGCGCCGGCCACGTTCGCGCCTGGTGAGCAGCTCATCCACGACACCGGCGCCGCGTCATTGCCGTTTACAGTCACGTTACCGCTGATTCTCGTCGTGCCCTGGGTCGTGATTGCGCCGAGGAAATTCATTTGCGGCGTATCCAGACGCAGCAGCAGACCGTACCGCCGGCGGGCGAGGAAGGTGCTGCGCGTCGTGCCCGACAGGCCCTCGGAGACCACCCAGAAAAACGGGCCGTTCAGCCGCGTCACCACGACGTTCGCGACCCCGCCGCCGGACGCCGTATACGACCGCTTCATCGTGTCTCCCGTGACCCTCCGGTTATAGGCCAGGTTCCACTCGGCGACGATGCGATTCAGGCCGAGCTCGGCGGTCGATGTCGCGCGGGACTGTCGCAGCGCGTTGTCGCTGATGCGGGAGTCCTGAGTCACCGAGAACAGCCCGCCGGCGATGATGACGCCGATGAGGACCATGGCTCCGAGCGCCGCGAGCAGCGCCACACCGCGTTCCGACTCTCGTATCCCATTCATAATGGGGCCTCGTTGCCTCAGTGCTAATTCCGGTTGCGCAGGCCGACTTCGATGCGCATCGAATCGCGCAGCGGAATCGGCGCGGCGCCGGTGAGGTTGATCGTCGTCTGGCCCTGCCCGCGTACAACGACGCTGATGCGCGCAACCTGCAGACGGTTCGCCGTAACCGCGCCGGTCGAGTCGAAGTACGCAAACTCGAGGCCGCTCGTCGTCCCGGGCACAGCATAGGGACGCAGCGGCCCGGCGATCGGCTGTGGCGTCGCGCACACCGGCACGCGGTTGGGCACGCAGTCGTAATACGCGAGATACCATTGTCCGTCCGCGGCCCATCTCCACAGGCTGTAGTGCACGCGCCGGAAGAACCGAACCGACGCGCCGGGCACGGTCGAGGCGATCGGCGCCGGCGACAGCGTGAACTGATAACTCGGATTGCCCGCGACCAGGTCGACGGTCTGCGTAAGCCTGGTGCTGGCGGGACAGCCGGCGGTGGGGCTGTGCGCCGTCACCTGCGTGACAGCCGTGATGCGCGCCAGTCGCCAGCTATCGTCCGACGGGCTGATGCTCGCACCCTCGTCGTAGACGGCCACCGAGTCGTTCACGGCCGGTGCAATCCTCCAGTTGGTCATCGAGGCGCCAGACGCCAGTCGGACGGGAACGGTCGAAATCCACCCTCCCGCGAGGTTCACGAGGCAGACGATCGAGCTGCCGAAGACGGATCGAATCTCGATCGATGAATCCGTCATGATCGCGATGTCGCCGCCCTGGCGCGAAACGCCCCGGAGATCGGCAGGCAGCATGAACGCGGCCTGGCGAATTTGCGAGCGTGTCTGAATGAGCTGTGACGTGCTGTTGTAAAAGCGCTGCTGTCGCAGCAACAGCTTCCCCACGGCGGCCGCGAAAATCCCCATGAATACGACCACCACGATGATCTCGACGAGCGTGAAGCCCGCGCGGCGCCGCTTGCAGGTCACCTTTAGCATGGGATATAGGTGCGGAAGCTTTGGGTCTGCGTCCGGTGATTGCTGATGATGGTGACCACGACGGTAACGTCGTCCGCGCGCGCCAGCTGCCGGACACTCCAGTCTTCTCGGACGCCACGCGTGACCGCCGTGCCGCTGGTGTGTGCCGAGCACGTCTGCGCGCGCAGCCGGTCGAACCGAGACTCCGCAACGGCAGCCGCAACGCTGCGCGTGCGCGAGCCCGCGAGTGCCATCGTGATCAACGATGCGGTCCCCGCCATCGCCAACAACCCGATCGTGAAGAGCATGATGGCCACGAGCATTTCGACGAGTGTGTAGCCGCGACGCGAGCCGCTACTGCGCCGCAGGGCGCGCCGCAATCGGAGCAGGCATCGAGGGGCCACGGTCAGCAGCCTCTCACGGTGATGCGCCCAAGTCCGGTCACACAGAGCGTGTCCGCAGCGGGCGGGCGCGTGACGATGATTTTCGGAGTCGATGCGGGCAGCACGACAAAACCGCGCGGATCGAACTCGATGCTGTCTTTGGGCGTCGCGCTCAGGGTGGCCCCGTACCGCGCGTTCAGGTCGATGATCGTGCCGATCTGCACCTTCGTGCCGGCGGAATCCACGATGATCTTGAGTGTGTTGCCGGCGCGCACGACCCACGCGCGGCGGCTCTGCTGCACGCCGATGGCACGCGCGCGGAAGAGGTAGGACGTGACCTCACGTGTGGCGGCCCGGCGGGCTGCAGCAACAAAGGCTCCACGCACCGGCCTGGCCGCGATGGCGTACACCAAGCCGGCGATGACCATCACGATCATCAGTTCGATAAAGGTGAAGCCGGTGCGAGTTCCCGAGCTCATGCTGGAGGCGCCCGCCAGTTATTACAAATCTACGTGTTATAGTCGATAGCGTTATAATAGCCACCTACGGTCCTTCTTTGGCAAGGGGGAGGGTCTTTGGCTACGTATCGCGGGCAGACGATTCACACCCGTCGTCAGGGCTCGCTGCGATTGCGGCTACGCCACATTCTGCAGCAGCGAAACATCACCCGTTATGGATTTGCGAAGTATACAGGTCTGAGCCTGAACACGATCTACCGGCTCACTCGGCCTCACGGCCGCTTCGAGCTCATCCAGGCCGACACGCTGGAACGACTCTGCGCCGCGCTGCGAGTGGCGCCGGGGGAGTTATTCGATTACGAGAAGCCCGCCGTGGGAAAGAAAGGTAGGGAAAGCGCCTAGACCACAAAGCGCCCATCCAGAGTTGATGTGGACGGGCGCTGAGCTGTGAAATCTGTGCAGTGGGCCTGGGTAGAGTTGAACTACCGACCTCACGCTTATCAGGCCAAACAGGCACAAGCCCGCTCGGACCCACTCACGAGATTTCAACGACTTAGCGCATCATGCACGAGCTAGCAGGGACCAAACCGAGCCAGCGTTGTCACAGTTTTTGTCACAGTTTTACTTCTGTTGTTTTCTGGACGGCGGGTAAATCTGACGCGGCTCGTGGGCACGAAAGTCCATCGCGTACCCGTGTCCGTGCGGCGCGTTCTTCGCACGATCGAGGATTGTGGGCCATAGCCGGAACAGCTCCGACGCTTGAACCATAAGCGGATGGTTGCTCCACGCCTCCCCAAAAAAGAACGCTGTCAACCCGGATTCATACCAAGCCGTGCGCTCGGCTTTTCCTCGTGAGATGCGCAGGTCCCCTGAAATGACGATCCAGTCACCTTCCTGAGCCAAGGCTTTGATCCACTCAACGTCTGGTGTGTCCGCTGAGAATCTCGTTCGCAGATGTACGAGGGTGTGCCGCGAATCTAGACATTCAAGTGCGTCAACGATGTTGGGAGAAACGCAGTTGTCGAAGAAGAACCTCACGCAGCAGCGCGGAGGCCCTGCTCAAAGGCAATGGCGTCGCGTACGGCCAAGGGGGTAACACGATACCAGCTTGCCACGTAATCGACATCGCCCTCTACAGCGACTGCTTTAGCGAGCAGGTAGGTCTGCACCCCTTCACGTGGAACGATGGGCGCGCCGAAGGCTCGTTCAGCGTCCACTACTACCTGGCGTTCCAGACCTAGTGGCCACCAACGCGTAGGCTCATTGTCTGCGTTAAAGTCCACTTTCTCTTTCACGAGATAAGTCTCGACTAGCTTGTTCCACTCGTACTGATTGCGAAGCAAATCAATGAGCTGCGGATCTTCCTCTGTTTCTTGTAGTAGTTGGAGCAGGATCGTGCGACCATCAGTGCGGAACAGCTTTGTGGCAAACGGATGCGTGGTGGCGAGAATCTTGTGCGCGTTTTCGGCGACGCGACGGATAACACGCCACTGCACACCCGATTTACGGAATGCAGCCAGGAACCGCGCTTCCATCACGTCACGGAACTCAAAAATGGGCTCGTCACCCCGCTGTTCGAGCCCCGTTCCGAGGATCGCTTCGGAGAAACGCCTCTGGCCGCGGTGCGTGTAGCGGTATCCCTGCGCCCAGCGATGAAGTGTTCTCACGGGGACGCCCGAGTACCGACTCGCCTCGGCGAGGCTGTACACGCCTCGTCCGATGAAATGAAACTGCGATGCCAGTTCGACCATGGGCCCCTACCTTAGCGAATCGTTGAAACGGTGCAAGTGCCTCATAGATAACCCCAGTCGCTAGCACGGGTTCTGCCAATCCTGTCGGCGAGGACCTACGGGCCAGGTCGAGCCGTCACTGGGCATCCGGCGAGCGCAAACCTGCCGCATTTTCGCCCGTTGGTGCAGCAAAATCGCCCTAACCGGCATTCCTGGCCCGCCGTCATTTTTCTGCGCGCTGCATCACGTTCACCATTCTCCGGAGGCGCCCATGCGGAAAGCACCGTGGCACTCGATCAAGCAGAGCGTCCATCACGTCTGTACGAACTGCAACACGGGGAATAACATCGAGCGGGAGAATCTGCGGGAAGGAACAGGCAACAAGCCTCTTTGCTCGGAGTGCAGCGGACTGATCGACCGAGGCGGTTGCTGAGGGCGCGTTCCAGGCGTGCGACACATTTTCTAGAAATTGAAAGCCCCTGAAGGTTTCACTTCAGGGGCTTCCACCATGGTGTCGTGCTGGGTGCTCGTCGTTGGGCTCTGTCGCTGGCGCTGGCCCGAAGGCTCTGGCTCTGGACTCTGCCGCTGTGACATTGACCACTTACGCACGGCAATGCTTGCGAGAAGAAATCTGTACGGGGAATTGACAAGGCGCAAGAGGAAAATTCCCGCGATCGAGTACGGAGCCGAAAAATCACAACCCGGTGATGTATATAAGTTCTCGTGTCACTTTAGCTGGACCCCGGCAAGTCATTGCGCATTGAATTACTGCAGCGCGGTTACTTATCAAGCCCCACGGTGAACTGTCTGCATTTTATCTTGTAACATGTCATCACCCCCCAAACAGCCCGAGTCGCTCGAAGCGAGCGAAGCCCGCGCCTGGCGCAACCTAGCGTCAGCAGTCGGCCGCGCTTGGCGTATCCATGCACAGGACCGTGCAACACTGAAGGAATTGGCCCGCGAGCTGCAGACATCAAGCAGCGATGTGAAGCGTGGCCTGATCTGTTCTGCACTCCTTCAAGTCGCGAACGCATGGCACGATCACGGCCGCCTCATCGACGTAGACAATCCTTTCGATTGGTTCAACGAGTCGCTGAATGCGGCTCGCTCACGTCTTTACGAGGAGAGATCGCGAATCACGCTTACGCGGCTGCGCCGTGGATCGACATTTGCGAGTCAGAAGCTGGTGCAACGAGATCAGATGGCGATGTGGATGGGCATCGAATCGGCGTTGAGCACCCCGCCCAGCCAGCTTGATATCCTACTGCACTTGGAAGCCGAGGCCGAGAACGAACGCGAGCTGCAAGCCCTGCTCGATCGTTTGCCCTGGCTGCGCGATGTTCAGCTGGTCCTCTTGAAAAACCCTGACCTCTCGGTCGCGAGAGCATGCCGGCAAGCCGGCGTCCCTGCAGGCCGGCTGCGCGTGCTGCGTCACCGGCTGCGTCACCGGCTGAAGCGGGGGCCTGACACGACGTAACGCTTTCCCAGTTTGGATTCGCCTATCCAAGTGAAAGACACAGCCTGTGACTGCACAGGCTGTTTCGCTTTTCAGGAGGGAGGACGAATGCTAATCGTGAAAGTGTTGGAAGGGGAAAGCGCGGCATCGGCGCAGCCGATTGTCGTCACCACTGACCCCGACGCTATTGCGGCAGTGGGGCGTGTGCTCGCGGAACGACTGGGTGTTGAACTAGCCCGAATTGCTCCGCGTCGGCCGGAGTCGGAATGAGCGAGAGGCAGGTTCGACCGTGATCGACTTCAAAAATCCGCTCGCGATGTTCCGCAGCCTCGCGCACTTCGGCAACGAGACCGAGAAGCGGGCAAAGCGTGAGCTGAAGGTGCCGGCCGAGGTGCTGCTGCACGAGCTACAATCGCAGTTGTCGAGACCGGGAAGCGGAAAAGTTTACGGCAGAGGAAGGCTCGGTAGCAAAAGGCACCAGGCGTCGAAACCGGGCGAGCCGCCGAGTCCCGACACGCGGGAATTGTTGCGCTCGGCGAAGATCGAAAATCAAGGCGATCACCTAAAAATCGGAGTTGAAGCGCCGGGAGCCCTCGCGTTGGAGTTCGGCAGCCGCGACGGGAAACTGCAACCTCGCCCCTATCTTCGCGCTGCTCTTGCCGCCGCTCGTGAGCGCATGACCGCGAAGTTCGTCACGCAGCTGCGCAGCCAGAAGAAATGACACCACCGTCAGCCGTGCCGCTCAAGATCGCGGGCTTGCCGAATGACGAGCGATGCCGGGGCGACCTCAGAAATGCGCGTCGCCTGGTCGAACAGCACGGGGCGGATTTGCGGCATGTGAAATCGCAGCGGCAATGGTACGTGTGGGATGAACGCCGCTGGCGTGAGGATGCAACAGGTGAAGCCGAGCGTCGCGCCAAGGCTGTTGTCGAATCGCTATACGCGGAAGCGGCCGAGACCATTGAGGACACGCGACGCAGGGAGCTGGCGCAGTGGGCATTGCGAAGCGACAGCGCGGCGCGGATTCGGGACATGCTCACGATGGCATCGACCGAAAAGGAGATAGTGCTTCGCCCTGATCAACTCGACGCTGGTCCGTTCCTGTTCAACGTCCTGAACGGCACGCTCGATCTACGCAGTGGTGAGCTGCGCCCACATCGGCGCGAGGATTATCTCACCAAGCTGTCACCCGCTCGGTGGGACCCGAAAGCAGACGCGCCGCGGTTCCTTGCCTTCCTCCATGAGATCATGCTGGGAGACGTTGAGGTAATCAGATACCTGCAGCGCGTCGTCGGGTACGCGCTGACGGCTGACACGCGGGAACAGGTGTTCTTCCTATTGTACGGCACGGGTGCGAACGGCAAGACAACGCTGCTGGAAGTGCTGCGCCACTTGTTTGGTGATTATGCGCGGCAGTCCAACTTCTCGACCTTCCTCGCCCGTCGTGATGATAGTGTCCGGGGCGATCTCGCCCGGCTGGCAGGTGCCCGCCTGGTCACAGCCGTAGAGGCTGAAGAAGGACAGCGGTTCGCAGAAAGTCTCGTGAAACAGCTCGTGGGCGGTGATGTGATCACTGCACGTCGCCTCTACCAGAACGAGATCGAATTCCGTCCAGCCTTCAAGCTGTTCTTGGCGGCGAACCACAAGCCCACGGTCTGGGGCACGGATCACGCCTTCTGGCGTCGTGTTCGTCTCATCCCGTTCACCGTCACCATTCCGCCTGAGCGTCAGGATCGTGCGCTACTCGATAAGCTGCGCGCCGAGCTACCCGGAATCCTGAACTGGGCACTCGAAGGATGTGGGGACTGGTTGGCGAATGGGTTGGGTGAGCCGGCTGCTGTTGTTGCCGCCACGCGTTCATATCAAGCAGAACAGGATCTCGTCGGTGAATTCATCGACGATCGCTGCAACATCGTACTCAACGGCCGGGCACACACCGCACGGGTCGAACGGAAACACCTGTACACCACCTATGAGAGCTGGTGTCGCGAGAGCGGAACGCCGGCCATCTCGGCAAAGAAATTCTGCGAGCGGATTCGCGAGCGCAGAGTGCAGGAAGTGAAAGCACGTGGTTGCTGGTTCTGGATCGGTCTCGAACTGCGAGATGCACCCGCGCCAACCACAGCGATCGAGGATACCGATGCACTACCGTTCTGAGCGCGGGGGGCATCTGGGGAACGATCAGAGCCATTTCGGAAACTTTTTCATGAATCTCTCTCGTGAGAAAAATCCCCGAAGTGACTACGATGATGCCCCTCGTGCCCCCTCAATCAAGACGCCGTGCGTGCGACGCCGTGCGTGCGCATCTGGTCTGCCGCTTTGGCGCTCGATCGCGGCGTGGTGCTTCCGGTTGTCGTCGTGGTGAGGGGCGGGCCGTGGCGCAGCCGGTGAGCGGGGGGCTGACGGCGGGTGTTCAGGGCCGTGGGTCCGGTCTCGGTTGTCGCCGGCCAGCTAAGAGGGCAACTCCTCCCTACCCTGACGCGAGAGACGGCCCGAGACCGTCTGCATCCGTCCGTCACTCCCTACCGGCACGCTCAGTGAGCGTCCGGGCCGTTCGAGATCGTGCAGTGATCGTGCGGGTTTCCGGGCATGGGCCAGCGAGCTGTGACAGGTTCTGTGACAGGACGACGCCGTGAGCCTTCGCGAGATCCTGGCCGCGCTCCCGGCAACTGCGCTCCTCCCGGTTGGCTGGGTGATCGAGCAGCTCGCTGACGCGGCTCCCTCCCCTGCCCAGCCAGCCAATGATCTGAGCGCCAGCCAGTTCGCGCAGCTCGTCGGGCGCAGCTCGGACACTGTACGCGCTTGGTGCCTCGGCGGTCACGTGCCCGGAGCGTACAAGCTGCCGTCCGTTTCGGGCCGCGCAGCCTGGCGCATCCCAGCGGCGAGCGTCGAGTTGTTCCGCCAACAGCAGAAGCCACGGACTTCCCTCCAGCTCACCGCAGCCGCTGAGCCAGCGCCGACCATCGGTGATTGGCGTCGCGTGCGTCGCCGGGGGAAACGGTGAGCCGGCCGGTGAGCGACGGGCTGCGCGAGGAGGCGGGACTGTATCACGTTGCCAAGAGCTGCCGCGACTGCGGCGGCACGGAGTATCGAGCGGTCACCCGTGAATGTGACGGATACCGATCGCTGCGCTGCGTGACCTGCAGGCGCGTGCGGACGTGGCCACGGGGGGGCGTGGGCGTAACGTACACGCCAGAGCCGAGGGTGCGATGACGAGCGAGCGCGCCGAAGCCGTGCAGCGCGTCCTCGACTGGTGGGACCAATTCTACGCGCACGTCTTGCCGTATGAGGCCGAGATTAGACGGTGGCACGAAGTGCTCGTTGACGAGCCGGATTGTTGGGAAACGTGGCGCTTGGCGTTTGCCGATGACGCGGCTGGGTATCGGCTGGCGCGGATGCTCTGGGCTGAGCTGTGCATCGCATTGCAGGCGCTCGATGGCGCGTGGCCCGAGATGCGCGGCCATGACGCAGCGGGCGGGCGTGAGCAGCAGTTGTCACGATTGCTCGCGGTAGTTCGATGAGCCGGCAACGGCACGCGGGCGACTTCGCGGGTGAGCGGGCGCGTGAAATGGGCAGACGCGGTGCGGCTGCGGCGCACGCGAAGCGGCGGGCTGCTCGTGAGCTGCACCCGTACGCGGGTGACTTCCAGCAGTTCCTCACCGATGCCGGATTCACAGGTGAATCGTGGCGGGCGTGGCGCACGCTGTGGAAGTGCGTCGATGCACAGCCGCTCGATGAAAATGAGTTGGCCCTGTTCCAGGAGTGCACTGGCCGAACGAAGCCGCCGACTGCGCCCGTGCGCGAGCTGTGGCTGATCTGTGGGAGGCGCTCAGGAAAAACTCGGCTGATGGCAGCGCGGGGGGTATGGACAGCGATTCGCCGTCTTTGGCCCAGCGTGGTCGCAATCGGCGAGCGGGTGCTCGTACCGTGTGTTGCGGCCGACAAGGATCAGGCGCACCAGATGCTCGACTACGTGAAGGGCTTCCTAGTCAAAGTGCCGGCGTTCGCGCCATACCTCAAACGAAAGCTGCGGGATGCCGTGGAGCTGACGACGGGCATCACAATCAAAGTGGCGGCGGGCCAGTTCACCACGGCGCGAGGCTTCACCGCGCCGCTCTCATTGAATGACGAGATCGCGTTCTGGCCGAACACTGAGCAGTCGGCGTCACCAGACACGGAAATTCTCGCCGCGCTGAAACCGTCGATGGCAACAATGCCCGATCGCCTGCTTGTCGGCAGCAGCACACCATACGCGCAACGCGGGGCGCTGTTCAAGGCGTTTGAACGGTACTGGGGTCAAGACGACGCGAACGCGCTCGTATGGCGCGCAGCCAGCCTGACGATGAATCCGGTTCTCGATCGTGACGTGGTAGCGGAAGCGTATGAAGACGACCCCGTGGCAGCGGCATCGGATTTTGACGTGCAGTGGCGCAGTGATGTGCAGAATCTGTTTTCTCCGGAGGCCGTGCGGGCGGTCACGGTGCAGGACCGGCACGAGCTACCACCACAGCGCGGGACAGAGTACCTGGCTTTTGTCGATCCGTCCGGCGGCTCAGTCGATTCATTCGTGTTGGCGATCTCGCACCGTGATGGGGACGCCGCCGTCCTCGATCTCGTTAGAGAAATCCGGGCGCCGCTCTCTCCTGATGCCGCGTGCGACGAAATCAGCGGCGTCCTGCCGCTATATGGCATCTCCGAAGTCGTTGGTGATCGCTACGCGGCTGGGTTCACTAGTGACCGCTTCCGGGCGCATTCGATCACGTACACGCCGAGTGAGCTGAGTAAGAGCGATTTATACCGCGAGCTGTTGCCGTTAGTCAATTCTGCCCGCTGTGAGTTGCTGGATCTGCCTCGCCTGCGGGCGCAGCTCGTGGGGCTTGAGCGTCGCGTCAGTCGTGGCGGTAAGGACTCGATCGATCATCCACCTGGTGGACATGACGACATAGCGAATGCGGCGGCGGGTGCGTTGGTGCTGGCGTCGAAAGCGTCTGGCTCGAACCTCATTTACGCAGGCGGGCGCGTGATGAACCTGCTCACCGGTGAAGGCTTTGGTGACCCATGGGAGAACGCATGAAAAATCCGATCGCTGCACTCCGTTCGAGGTTCACCGCGTGGCTGGCTCGTGCGTTCCTCGCCGACGATCTGTGGAAGCTGATTCAGAAAGCATTCGCGCAATCGTTGCCCACAGACAACGCGAGAACGCTCGCGCAGATGCAGACGAACAAGGGCTGGGCTTTTGCGGCCAACCGACAGATCGCGGGCCGTGCCGTACGTGTGCGCCCTCAGCTCTTTCTCAATTTGCGAGCTGCGGACGGCGAGCCACAGCAAACGCTCGTGCACGATCACCCGTACCTCGATCTGCTGGCACAGCCGAATTGTGACGAGCACGGCAGCTCGTTCCACTGGCGGAAGATTGCGCAGTTGAACACGGCGGGCGCGGCGTTCGTCAAAGTCGTGCC
>JBIOXD010000130.1:0-2222 GCA_044869265.1 Gemmatimonadales bacterium | reverse complement strand
CAGAACCTGATGTCCTTGGAGGAACAACTGGACGGTCAAAGTTAGAAAACCGTACGTGATGCCAGGCGCTGTACGTCCCGGATTTGTAGTGTAGTGATGGATGTGATCCGGCCCGAGAAGCTTCGTGTGACCTGTGGAAACGTTATCGATCCGCACCCCGCTAGCCGTAACGTCTCTAATGATCCAGTCGTCATCGAAGCTCTCCAGCTCATTGCCGTGCTGGTCAAGGCGCACGGCCACGGGATGGAGACTCACATGGTGCCCGGTGCTCTTCTTCAGGTGTTCGAGGTTCATACGTGCGGTCTAACTAGTAATTAACCTGATTCATTCGACAGACCTCTCACCGCAAAAAATGTCTCTCTAACGCGAACGTTCAAGCTCCTCAAAGCGTGTTAGGCTGACTTCTTCGCAAGATAACACTCCAAGCCGCGCGTTAGACTGCCAAATCCCGATGGGTGCTCACAGAGCATCCCCAGGCATCATCATTTAGTCCTTGTACGGATCGAATTCATCCGCTCCAGCCATGACCACAATCAACGGCCGCAGCGTATGTAGCACCTCGACGGTCGGCCCCTGAGCCTTCAGCACGTCCGGTAACCGGCGATACACGTGCGGACTCTCGTCGGTGCCCCCACCGCGCAGCACCACGCCCTTCCCTTTCACCCACTCGTGCATCATCTCGCGCGAGATCGCGCCCGGCTTGAGCACTTTGCCCTTACGCGTGCGCTTCCCGGCAGCCGCCGTGCGGCTCATGACGCGCCCGGCGCCGTGCACCGTCGAGAAGAGGGCGCGCGCCTGTAGCTCGCGCGTCGCCGCACCGGCCGGTGTCGCGCCTTGCAGGATCACCGCGTTGTCCCCCATCGACCCGCCCACGAACCCCTTCTGGCCTGGAAACGCCGGCGTCGCGCCCTTGCGCACGACATACAACTTCTCGCCGCCGTGCTCCTCGATCCACGCGAAGTTGTGATGGTTGTGCACCAGCTCCACCTCATGCCCGCCGAGGATCGAGACGGTCTTGCGCGCGACCCACTCACGCCCCGCATAGGCGTAACGACCGGCCAGATTCATGAGCTGCCAGTATGCGTCGCCGATCGGCGCATGGACGTCGAGCAGCGTCTCGCGCTCCGGCGCGCGCTCGCCCCACGCCTTGTTCTGCGACAGCGCGAGAAAGCCGCGCGCCACGCCGAACCCGAAACCGCGCGAGCCGAAGTGCACGCCGACCCAAATGCGATCCTCGTCGTCGGCGAACACGTCCACGTAGTGATTGCCCGAGCCCACGGTGCCGAGCTGCTCGCGCGCCTTGGCGCGCAGACGGTCGCGCTCGTGACGCTCGGGCACCGCCTCCCACGCCGGATCCTCGAACAGCGGATCGTTCTTCGGCGCATCCTCGGCGCGGTTCTTGAGGCCCACGCCGAACGACAGCGACGCCTGAATGTCATCCGCCAGCTCGCGCAAGCGCCCCTGGATCTCGGGCAGCTTGAGATCGGTGCGGATCGCAGCGTTGCCGCAGGCGATGTCGAAGCCGACCCCCACCACGGAGACCTTGTCGCGGTACGCGGCGACGCCACCGATCGGCATGACGTACCCCAGGTGGCCGTCGGCCATGAGCGCGGCGCGCTCGGCGCGGCTCGCGACGTCCTGGAGCTGTGAGAGGGTTTTCGGTTCGTGCGAACCGAAGACGGTAGGCTTCGTCATATCGTCTAGTATAAACGCGCGCTGAGAGCGGTCTACGGCCACAACCGATACAGCGTCCGCGGGAACGCGATGGCCTCCCGGATGTGCGGGATGCCGCAGATCCACGCGACCGTGCGTTCGACCCCGAGCCCGAACCCGGCGTGGACAAACGTTCCGTACTTGCGCAGGTCGAGATACCACGAGTAAGCCTCTTCGGGCAGTCCTTCTGCTCGGATGCGCGCGAGCAGCTTGTCGTAGTCGTCTTCGCGCTGGCTGCCGCCGATGATCTCGCCGTACCCCTCCGGCGCGAGGCAGTCGTTGTTGAGCACGGTCCGCGGATCGGAGGGAGTCTCCTTCATATAAAAGGCCTTCACCGCCTTCGGATAGTTGTAGACGAACACTGGCCGGTCGTACTGCTTGGCGAGCAGCGTCTCGGCGTCGCCGCCGATGTCTCGACCCCAATCCATGTCGTCGCCGAGCTCCTTCAGCTTCGCGACCGCGTCGGTGTAGGAGATACGATGGAACGGCGCCGTGACCCGCTCGAGCGG
>JBIOXD010000129.1:0-5196 GCA_044869265.1 Gemmatimonadales bacterium | reverse complement strand
CACCCGAGACGACCGACAGCGCGCCCTACGCGGCGCTCGGCGCCGTCGTCGAGCCGGCTTTCACGTGGGGTGAGGATCGGCCCCCGCGAACGCCCTGGCACGAGACGGTGATCTACGAGCTGCACGTGAAGGGGATGACCGCGCAGCATCCCGGCGTGCCACCCGAACTGCGCGGGACGTACCTGGGCCTCGCGTCAGCGCCCATCGTCGAGCATCTTCTGGACCTCGGGGTGACGGCGGTCGAGGTGATGCCCGTGCACTATCACGCCGACGAGTACGCGCTCGTCCGCCGCGGGCAGACCAACTACTGGGGCTACAACACGCTGTCGTATTTCGCGCCGGACGTCCGCTACGCGACGTCGCGTCGGTCGCTCGACGCGCCGCGCGAGTTCAAGATGATGGTGCGCGCGCTGCACGCCGCCGGCCTCGAAGTCATTCTCGACGTCGTCTACAACCACACCGCCGAGGGGGACCATTGCGGTCCGACGCTCTCGTTCCGCGGCATCGACAATGCGACGTACTACCGGCTCGCACCCGGCCGGCCGTCGCGCTACGAGGATTTCACCGGCTGCGGCAACACGCTCAACATGCAGTCGCCGCAGGTCCTGCAGCTGATGATGGACAGCCTGCGGTACTGGGTCGAGGAGATGCACGTCGACGGCTTCCGCTTCGATCTGGCAGCCGCGCTCGCGCGCGAGCTGCACGCGGTCGATCGGCTGTCGTCGTTCTTCGACGTGATCCAGCAGGACCCGGTGATCTCGCGCGTCAAGCTCATCGCCGAGCCGTGGGACGTCGGCGAGGGCGGCTATCAGGTGGGCAACTTCCCCCCGGGCTGGGCCGAGTGGAACGGCAAGTACCGGGATGCCGTCCGGCGCGCGTGGCGCGGCGACGCCGGCGTGCTGCCGGAGCTCGCGACGCGACTCGCGGGGAGCAGCGATCTCTACGGCCCCTCGGGCCGCCAGCCGCACGCGAGCGTCAACTTCGTCACGTCACACGACGGGTTCACGCTCGCCGATCTCGTCTCGTACACCGACAAGCACAACGAGGCGAACGGCGAGGCCAATCACGACGGAGACCCGAACAATCTGAGCTCGAACTTTGGCATCGAAGGGACGACCGACGATCCGGAGATCCTCGAATTGCGGGCGCGTCAGCGGCGCAACTTCATCGTGACGCTGCTCGTCTCGCAAGGGGTACCGATGCTGAGCGGCGGCGATGAGCTGGGCCGGACGCAGCACGGCAACAACAACGCGTACTGCCACGACAACGAGTTGTCGTGGACGTCGTGGGATCTGGCGCCTGAGTCCTGCGCGTTTCTTGACTTCGTGCGACGCATGATTGCGCTGCGGGCGAAGCAGCCGGTCCTCAAGCGGCGAACGTTCCTGAGCGGACGCCGCCCCGGCGCTTCAGACGTGCTGTGGCTGCGCCCCGAAGGCGGCGAGATGACCGACGCCGATTGGAATGACGGTACTCGCCGCGCGATCGGGATGCTGCTCGACGGCGAAGCGATTGCCGAACACGACGCTCACGGGCGGCGCATCGTCGGCGACACGTTGCTCGTGCTCTTCAACACCGGGGATCGGGCCATCACATTTATGGTGCCGGTGCGGTCCGGCCGCACCTGGGCGCTCGAAATAGACACCGCGAGTGCAACCGGCGTCACGTCCGGGCGGCGGGGCAATCCAGCCGTCACGATGACTGAGAAATCCGCGATGGTGTTTCGACTCGCCGGTACGCGCGAGTAGATCGACGATGGCCCGCCGGCGGCAAGCGGGAAGGAACGCATGATCACGGTCACGACGCGGATCGGTCTCAGCGTACTCATCGCGATCGTCGTTTCGGGCGCTGTGCTCAGGCTGTATCACATCGATAATCAGAGTTTCTGGTGGGACGAAGCGCTTGCAATGGTGGTGGCGCAAGCGTCCGCGCGCGACACCATCAACCACCTCAAGTTTGACGCAGAGACCCCCAGGCCCTCCTTTGGGTGGCCCGCCCGGGCTGCGCCGGTCTGGGAAGCGAATCCACCCCTGTATTTCATGGCCCTGCACGGATGGCTGGCGCTGTTCGGCGCCCAACCGGTTCAGGCCCGCATGATGTCGGCGGCGGCTGGTGTGCTCGCGCTGATCATGATTTTTGCCGTCGGCGGCGAACTGTTCGATCAGCCAACAGCGCTCATCGCGACGCTGCTGCTTGCTGTGTCTCAGATCGGGGTGGCTTTCTCCCAGGAGGCGCGGAGCTACGAGCTGCTGCTGCTGCTCTTCTTGACCACCTGGTACCTGTTCGTGATCGCGCAGTCCAGACGCAGCTCTTTGGCCTGGTGCGGTTTCGTCGTCACCGCCGTGCTCATGGTAGGCACGCACTACTATGGCGCGTTCGCGCTGCTGGCCATGATCCTTTATCTGGCGGCACGCTGGCGGAGCGCACCGATCTCATGGGGATGGATTGCGGGCGCCGCTGCGACGTGGACGGCCACGCTCCTGCCCTGGATGATTTTCGTCTTCGTCTCCGGGCGGTCGGTTGGTGCACCGGATCGACGGTCCGTCGTGCACTGGACCACCGCCGTCAGCACGCTCAACAAATTCAACAACGGCGCTATCGCCGGACTCCTGAACACCATGCCGCGGTGGACATTCCTGGTGGGGACGCTGCTCTTCACGGTCCCGGCGCTCATGGCGATCGTCGGCTGGCTGAAGGACCGGGACGGAGCCGGATCCGCAAGAGCCAATGGCACGCTGATGTGTCTATTGACGGGACTGGTTCCCGTGTCATGCGTGATCGCGCTCACTATCGTCGCGGGCGCCCCGTTTGACATCAGGTACGTCTCGTTCTGTATCGCACCGTACTATCTCCTGGCGGCAGCTGGCATCCGGCGGGTGCGGTCGCTTGCTCTCAGAGCTGTGGTGATCGCCGCAATCGTGGCTTACAGCGGGCTTGCGCTCAGCGCTAACTACCACATTCCGTACAAGGAAGACTACCGCGGTGCCGCAGCTTACGTGATGAATCGAGCGCTGGAACGCGACTGTTATACGTTCGTCCCTTTCGGGGCGCCTCCTGTGGGGTGGATGATTTACATGCCTGGCCCACCGGGTGCCACCCTGATTTCACCGGAGCAGGTCGAGCGTTCTGATGAGTGCCAGAGAATCTGGGTCGTGACCTTCGAGCGTGGGTATGGACCTGAAGAGGGTTCGATTCCGGACTCGTGGCAGGCTTGGCGCAGAGGCTTCACCGCGTCGCATCGGCAAATTGACCTGCAGCAGTTCTTCTTGATTCGCGTCGAACTCTACACACCCGGGCCGGTCAGGTCCGGCATCGCGCGCGAGTGATGCGCATCGGCCGAACGGCCTGTCGTCAGTTCCGCCGCGTGCGGCCGAACTCGTTGTCGGACTGCTGCAAAGAGGCGAGAACGAGCTCAGCAATCAGCGCATAGCCGGCGGCGTTCGGGTGGCCGTCGAGCTCGCGATACAAGCACTCCCCCGCCCTGGCGTGGTCTCGAAACACGGGCGCGAGATCGAGGTAGGCAATGCCAGCGGCGTCGAATGCGTCACGCAGGGCACGGGTCGGATCTGGAGTATCGGGGTCGATGCCCGGCAGATAGACTTCCTCCCTGAACGGCTGGAGCACGATCAGCATGCGGATGTTCTCGCGCCGCGAGGCTGCCCACAGTGTTGCAAGGGCATCGAAAAGCAGTCGGAACTCTTCAGTTTCGGGTCGAGCGATGGCGGCTACGTCGCGGAGGCCGTCTGGAGACAGCTCGAGGCGGCTACCATCCGGAAAGGGCAGCATGATCGATGAGCGAGAGGAATGGCGGTCCCAACCGCCACGGATTGCCCAGATCAGATTGTAGGCGGAGCTTCTCCGCAGCACGGGGTACGCGTACCGGCGAAACAACTCACCCGTCGTCACGACCGGGTGTCGCAGGCTCAGCGTTGCACGTTCACGCGTGCCAAAGTCGCGCCAGACCATGTCGTTTCCACCTGCCCCGGAGAGCTGCCAGTCCCGAAACAATCTGGCGTCGCCGAAATCGTTCCCGGCCCAGAGACCCACGAGCAGCAACTTCGGCCGAAGCTGAACTCCGAATGTTTCGAAGACGCGGAGGTACTGCTGCGGCCCCGCGCCCACCACCGACAGGTTCACGAGCTTGGTGCCTGGCCTCGCGCGCGCGAGGACCGCCGGCCAACTCTCGTTATCCGCGACTCCATAGCCGAACGCCACCGAGTCCCCGACGACCGCGATGTCGATGGGCGGATCGGGCCAGGGCCACGGGTTACGGAACCCGACTGGGTCGATGTGGTGGACGGCGCGGAAATCGCGGCCGGTTACGACAAAGCTCGAATTCGGCGTATGGAGGTGGCCGATATACGGATGCGCCACGCCGTACTGCCCTGGATTGGCGCGCAGCAGCTGCTGAATCTCGGGGCTGAGCAGCCCCGAACTGAGCCGGACCAGCACCTCCAGGAGAATCAACGCGGACAGCACGCCTCCCGATAGGGCGAACAGGATCATCGCGTCATGACGAGAGGGCGGTTCCGAGATCGTCTTTCGTCGCGTGATGCTCCCGATCGCCAGCACGACCAGACCGGCCACCAGCCCGAGGATGAACCAGACGGTGTACCAGCGCGAAAACACCGTCGTCAGCGCAGCGATGGCGGCGACAGAGAACACGCCGATGATCCAAGGCGTTCGCTGCGTGTAAGCGCGCGCCCGGAGGACAACCAGACCCGCGGCGGCGGCCGCGAATCCGCCGAGTGCGAGTCGATCTATCCAGTGCGATGCGGCGCCAGGCTGTGACACCGGGGCGGCAAATCCGATCAGGACGAGGGCCGAGACCAGTGCGCCGGCGACATCAAAGTAGTAAACGGATGACCGAAAGGTCGACTTCCTCACGTCACTTCCCCGATTGCTACTACAAACTCCACCGCAACAGCACCGCGCCGACCGTAAACCCAGCGCCGACTGACGCGAGCAACACGAGATCGCCCTTCTTCAATCGCCCCTGCGCGCGGGCGTCGCAGAGCGCGAGCGGGATGGTGCCGGCCGTCGTATTGCCGTACGCCTCCAGATTGATGACCACTTTCTTCATGTCGAGTCCGAGCCGCTCGGACGACGCCTCGATGATGCGCCGGTTGGCCTGGTGCGACACGAAGAGGTCGAGATCGTCGAGCCTGAGGTTGTTGCGCGCCAGGATGCGGCGCGTGA
>JBIOXD010000128.1:0-6736 GCA_044869265.1 Gemmatimonadales bacterium | reverse complement strand
GCAGCGCCGGAATGATTACCGACAACCTGCTGGCGTCCCGCGACCTCGCGGGGATTCACTTCACCGGCAGCACCGAGGTCTTCCAGAACATGTGGAAGACGGTCGGCGAGAACATCTCCCGCTACCGCTCGTACCCGCGCCTGGTCGGCGAGACCGGCGGCAAGGACTTCATCGTGGCCCACAGCTCTGCCGACGTCGATGCGCTGTCGGTGGCCATCGTCCGGGGCGGCTTCGAGTACCAGGGACAGAAATGCTCGGCGGCAAGCCGCATCTATGTCCCGCAGTCACTCTGGAAGAACGTGCGTGACCGCAGCGTCGCGATGATGAAAGACATCCGGATGGGCGATCCGCGCGACTTTCGCAATTTCGTGTCGGCCGTGATCGATCGCAAGGCGTACGACAAGATTTGCGGATATCTGAAGTCGGCCAAGAAGGGCGCCAAGATCATCCAGGGCGGCAAGTGCGACGATAAGAAAGGGTTCTTCATCGAGCCGACGCTCATCCAGGCCACCGACCCGGGACACCAATTACTGTGCGAGGAGATCTTCGGACCGGTGGTGACCGTCTACGTCTATCCAGACGGGAAGTGGAAGGACACGCTGCGGCTGGTCGATCGGACGTCGCCGTACGCGCTGACGGGCGCGGTCTTTGCCGCCGACCAGCAGGCGCTGGCCGAAGCGAGCAGCCTCCTGCGCTACGCGGCCGGCAATTTCTACATCAACGACAAGCCCACCGGCGCCGTCGTCGGGCAGCAGCCGTTCGGCGGGGCGCGGGCGTCCGGCACGAATGACAAGGCGGGGTCGAAGCTGAACCTGATTCGGTGGGTCAATACGCGGACGGTCAAAGAGACGCTGGCGCCGCCCCGCGATTACAAGTATCCCTTCATGGCGGCCGAGTGAACGTCGGAGGGGAATCGAACCGGTGATGTTGCTGCACCGGTATTCTCGGGTGGAACGTGAATAAGGAAATCTCCATGAAAGAGTGGGACGGATCCCTGGTCCCTGCTCGCGCTTTGGCAGCCTCAGCGGGAATTCAGTTTGAAGGCCTTCTGGCCGAGGTGTATCGACTGCGAGACAAGTTCGGCCCCGATCAAGAGGAAGGCTACAACGAGGCGATTCGCCGAATTGCGCGCGGCGGTGCGCTGTCGGAGGCGGAAGAACGCGCGCTGCTCGAACTGGGAAAGCGCGGCTTCGCTGTCGGCAGCGAGGCCGAGTTCGAAAAATTTATTCGGTACGCGCGCGACACATATCAGCGAGTGTCGCGCGATCCCGGAACCAGTCCGGTCGCGCTTGCAATTCTCGGAGTGGTCAGTAACTACACCGTGCATCCGTCGCCGAAGGGTGGTCGAAAAGCGCAGGTCCTGGCGAAATCACGGCATCCGGTGCGCGACATCCTGCTGGGTGTGGCCGGAGGCGCCCTTGGTGGGCTGTACTCGAGCGGGTGGAACCCGATCGGCGGAGTGGTGGGCGGTATTGTGGGTGGTGTCGTTGCCGGGATCAAGGCGCTCTGCTAACTATACTGCCGCAATGCGAAAGGCGTTGGCGCTCGCGGCGCTTGTCGTCGGCATTTGTATGCGCTCGGGCGTCAACGGACAGTCGCGAGAGGACGCTTCTCTCGCGCAACTATATGACCAACATCGTTGGTTTGAGCTGCGGGACGCGATTGCCGGTCGCACGGTCGCGCCCTTGTATGCTGGCGCAGTGGCGTCTGCGTTCAATCAGACGGCCGCTGCTGAGAGCCTCCTCAATCGTGCGGTTCGCGATGCGCGAACACCGGAGGAAGCCAACATTGCTCGTGAAGAGCTGGCGGGCCTCTACCTCCGTCTGTCACGTTCGCGTGACATGCTGCGGATTTTCGACGACATGCTTGCTGCCGCGCCGGGGAGAGCGGATATCCGCAACGGTCGAGACGGGTTCGAGCCTTTCCGACGGATCCCGAATCAGACAGCGCACGTGGGACGCCGCACGTCCTTCGCGTGCGCTGTGACCTCCAATGGGGTGACGCTGCCAGCACAGATCAACGGCAAGCGCGTCGACTGGCTTTTTGACAGCGGGTTCAGCAATACCTCGTTGTCCGAAGGCGAGGCCCGCGCCCTGGGAGTCTCGGTCCACCGGGCGACTGTGACTGCCGGCGATTTCAGCGCGACGACGCAGGCGCGAACGGGTGTTGTCGATCGCATCACGATCAGCGACAGCGAACTGCGAAATGTCCCGGTGGTGATCTTTCCCGATGCACACCCGATGTGGACGGATCTACCGCCTGGCAGGCGGGGCACTGTGGGATTGCCGGTCGCGATTGCCCTTGCCGGCATCAGCTGGGCGAAGGATGGAACGTGTCAACTCGGAGCCGAGCCGACTGGGCGCGTGGCGATACGCGAGTCAAACCTCGCGTTCGATGGAGAATCGCCTCCGGTGACACGGACGCCTTTCGAGGGCCGAATGCTGGATATCACCGTCGATACGGGTGCAAAAGCTACGCGGCTGTGGCAGCGGTTTGCCGTCGATTTCCCGCAGGTGGCAGGACGCGGATCGAAGGGCACCACCGAGGTTGAGCAGATCGGCGGGCGTCGCCAGGAGGAGATCATCGCAATTCCTGAGTTACGCCTGCGCGTGGGCGGGTTCGATGCGGTCCTTGCACGTGCCCCCATCCTCGTGAAGCGAGAGGGCACACGAACCCACTATGGCAACGTGGGAATGGACGTCTTCAGTCAAGCGTCCCAGGTGATGTTAGATTTCCGACGGATGTCGATCGTGCTCCGATAGGCTCTGGTCGCAACAGGCTCAGAAACGGGGTCACTCGCCAAAGAGGGTCAATCGCGGGCGCATGCGGTGACGCTCGGAATCCCTGCAATTGTTCGAGCATTGGTGCCGGAGGAGGGAATCGAACCCACACCACCCGTTAAGGTGACGAGATTTTGAGTCTCGCGCGTCTGCCAGTTTCGCCACTCCGGCACGGAGTGTCTGAAGCGGCCGTAACGTGAAGTCTATCAGGTGCTAGAGCACCGACGACGGCGCGACGTGACGACCGAGGCGCTCGACGGATTCGTCACCACGGGCTCTGGCACCGGTCGCGACGGATCCGCCGGGCGCGCCTGCGCGCGGCTACTGGATCGTGACGCGGAACACCTGGCCCAGCCCGGGCACCGGCCCGCCGAAGCCAAGGTTGGAGACGTACAGCGCGCCGTCAGGCCCCAAGGTCATCGCCGTCGGAAACGAGAACCCATCGGCAATCACGGTCTGCTCTCCGTCTGGATCGATCTGCACGACACGGCCGGTGCCGAACTGTGACGGTCCTGGGAATCCCGGCGCCGTCATGGACTCGAGGACGTACATCCGATCGCGCGTGCCGAACGCGACGCCGAGCACTGTCGTCAGACCGTCAGACCAGGTGTCGATCTGGCCGCTCGGCGTGAGCTTGAAGATCGACGAGCTCCCGGGTTCGATCGGAAAGTGTCCGAGGTTACCGAAGAAGAAATTGCCGTGGTACGCGATCGCCGTCGGTACGATGTGGCCCTGACTCGCCGAGACATCGCTCACGCGGGTGATCGTGCCGAGCAGCGGATCGATCCGGACGATGTCGCCGTGGTTGGGTTCCACCGCGTACAGATTCCCGCGCACCGCGATCATGCTGTACCACGTGCCGTCCGGCTCGAAGTCGGCGGGCTCGGGATTCAGCACAGGATTTGATCGCTGGAAGGCGCCAAGATTGACAACGGGCGTCGTCGTCCCGTCGGCGTTGACTCGCAGCACTTCGTTGTCGGTTCCTATCAGTCCGTGTGAACAACCGGCGCCCGCCTCGAGCGCGTAGAGCTGCCCGTTGACGAATGCCACGTCCCCCACACCGCTCACGAGCGAGCCGAGGGCCGGGCTCGTCTGACTCGACGGCAGACCGTCCGCGACAACCGTGCGCGTGCCGTTCGCATCGACGCGCGTGATCCGCGACGTGTACCCACCGCTGTACGGACCGACCGGCGCCGGTACCTGCTCACAGTCTGCGGGGGTCGTGACATCGGATCCGCCAAGCCCGCCCTCGGCGATATAGAGGGCCCCATCCGGGCCGAACGTCAGGCCGCGAGGATTGTTCAACCCGGACACGAACAGCGAGGGTGTCGCCCGAGGCGTGAGGGCATTCACGCCCCCGGCGTTGATCACAACGGTCAAAGCCACCGTTGCCGCCGAACTCAGTACGAGTACAGCACGTTTCATGTTGAAGACCTCCGGTTTCTGTATGAAGTTCGCTCGCGCAGTCATCAGGACGGCGCGGGCCGGATGCTATGATTTGATTTCAGCGGCGCGGAAGTCCTCAGGAAACCCTCAAGATTTGCGACCCATGCGGTATCGCTTTGGTGACGCGACCCTGGATAAACGGGCCGGTGTGCTGACGCGAGACGGCCGGTCCGTGCCCCTCGAGCCGCGCACATTTCAGGTTCTCTGCGCACTGGTCGAGCGGGCGGGCGAGCTGGTCGAACATCAGACGCTGATCGATCTCGTATGGGGCGGCTTGTTCGTCACGCCGCACTCGCTGACGGAAGCCATCAGTCAGCTGCGGCGAACGCTGGGCGACGATCCGCGCGCGCCGCGCGTGATCGAAACGGCGCCTCGGCGCGGCTATCGATTCGTCGCGCCGCTCGAGCGGCTCGCTGATGACGGTCCGCCGCGCTGGCGAATGCCGGCGCGGCTCGTCGACCTGATCGGCCGCCGCGTGGAAATCGAAGACACCGTGTCGCGGCTCGCGTCGGCGCGCCTGGTGACGATCGTCGGACCTGGCGGCGTCGGCAAGACGCAATTGGCGCTCGAGGCCGCACGCCGGATCGAGACGACCTTCGCCGACGGTGCGGTGTTGATTGATCTGGCACCAGCCACGGCGCCGGCCGACGTCGATCGCATCGTGGCCAATGCGGCTCATGTGCCGGAGCGGCACAACGCCGACATCGCGCTGTCAATCGGATCGGTCCTGCGCGACACGAACGCGCTCCTCGTTCTCGACAACTGCGAACGCGTGGCGGACGCGGCGGGATGGTTGACCGACGCGATTCTCGGCGCGGCGCCCGGCATCCGGGTGCTCGCCACGAGCCAACGGCCGCTCGGTGCGACGAGCGAATCGCTGCTGCGTCTCGCGCCGCTGGCGTGTGCCGTCGTCGACGGGCGGGACTCGCTGTCTCCGGCAGCGCAGCTGTTTGCGGCGCGCGTGGCCGCCGTCCAGCCTGGTTCCGAGCTCCTCGAACGAGACGCCTCGGCGGTGGTGCAGATTTGCCAGCGGCTTGATGGGCTCCCACTCGCGATCGAGCTGGCCGCGGCGCAGGCTCGAGTCCTCAGTCTGCCGCAGATCCTCGAGCGGCTCGACTCCCGTTTCGAGTTGCTGGCCCGCAGCCGGCCGGCGGCGGCGAATCGGCATCGATCGCTCGCGGCCATGCTCGAGTGGAGCGCCAGTCTGCTCGATCCGGACGAAATGCGTTTCCTCGAGCACGTGGCCATCTTTCCGGCGGGATGGACGTTGGATGCGGCGGCCGCCGTGATGGGACGACCGCAGGATGCAGGCGCTTTCCTGCCGCCGCTCACCGGGCTCGTCGACAAGTCGCTGGTTCTCGCAGATACCACGCGCGAGTCCGCTCGCTATCACCTGCTCGATTCGATCCGGCTGTTCGCGCGCGCCCGGTTGGACACGCCGAAGCCGAATCCGGTCGCCCGCAACCGGATGCTCGACTACTACGTGGACATGACCGACCGAGCCGGCAGGAAGTGGTACACGACGAGCGGGTACCAGTGGCTCAATCATCTTCGCGAGGAGTGGCCCAACGTCCGCGCTGCCTTGGAATGGGCGCTGGCGACACCCGATCGCGCCGATCTCGGCCTCCGCCTCGCCGGGAACCTGCATTGGTTCTGGCGCGACGATGGCAACTTCATCGAGAGCCGATCCTGGCTGTCACGGGCGCTCGCGGCCGCATCTGACGGCGCCGGCGCTCGCGGCCGGGCGGAGATTACGCTGGGGCACTTCCTTCATCACGCAACGGACTTCGACTCCGCTCGCGACGTGCTCGAGAGCGGAGTGCGACGGCTCCGTGACGCCGCAGCTGAAGATTTGCCGTGGGCATTGTCGCTGCAGGCGATGAATGAAGCGGTGCGCGGTGATGCGGCCTCCTGCGCCGAGGCCGCGACGACAGCGCTTCACCTCGCCGACGATCTCCACCTCGACCGCGTGGGCGCGCAGGCGCTTCTAGGCCTCGGTCTTTCTCACGCAGTGCGCGGCGATCACGTCATGGCCGTACAGGAAATGACGTCTGCGTGGCAACGCACGGCCTCGTCTGGCGACTCCTTCCTCGAGACCTATATCTCTGTCAATCTTGGTCTGCAGCGACTGCTGGTCGGCGATTCATCGGGCAGCCGCAAGCTCTTGTCGCACTCCTTGATCCTGAGCCGCCAGCTTCGCAATCTCCGCGCGATGGCGGGGTGTTTCGAGGGATTGGGATACCTCGCGGCGTCGGAAGGCCGGGAGGAATTTGGCGCGAGGTTGATGGGTGCCGCAGCGCGGATCCGAGGGATCACGGGTACGCCACACTTCCCGCAATGGCTCACTGCCCATGATGTCCATCGGCGGCTCATCGAGTCGAAGCTGGGACAGGCTGGCGCCGAGAGCGCCCGATCCGCTGGCGCGGCCACGCCTGTCGACGAGATTGCCGTCATCGCCCTGGCCTGACCGAAGACCTCGGGTGTCGTTTTGCGTGATTCTCTCAAAACGA
>JBIOXD010000127.1:0-52299 GCA_044869265.1 Gemmatimonadales bacterium | reverse complement strand
GGCACGCCCCTCATTACGAGCTTCCCCCTGACATTCCGTCTCGAGGTCACGCCACCGCCTGTGGCGAACTTCGGTTTCTTCCCGAGTGACCCGTCGAGGTTCGACGCGGTCCAGTTCTTTGATTTCTCGGGCGACCCTGGCGGATTGGGGATCGCGTCGCAGGAATGGCGGTTCGGCGACGGGGCGAGCGCCGCCGGCTGCTGTCCGTCGCATACGTACGCCGCCGACGGCAGCTACACGACCCAACTCACAGTCACGACCCCGGATGGCCGCACGGCGTCGATGTCCCAAACGGTGGTCGTCAAGACCCATGACGTGGCGATCACGCGGTTCTCGGCACCGACATCGGCGAGCGCCGGACAAACCCGGCGCATTACGGTCGGGCTTAACAGCAAGCGTTACCCCGAGACTGTCGAGGTCCAGCTCTTCAAAAGTGTGCCGGGTGGCTCTCAGTTCGTCGGCTCCCTGACCCAAGCGGTGCCGGTGCGGGCGTCGAATCGCACGACGGATTTTAGTTTCAGCTACACGTTCTCAAACGCCGACGCACAGCTTGGGAAGGTGACGTTCCGTGCCGTCGCCGTTGTCGTGGGCGCGCGCGACGCGCTGCCGGCTGACAACGAGGCGATCGCTCCGCCGACCAAAATAAGCCGGTGATGATACCAGTTCGCCGCGCACGGGTAGCGCCGTGCGCGGCGGACGCTTGGAGCGTCTTACACGCTCGCGGTGGTGCCTGGAGCATCTGGTTGTGAAAACGAGGCGTTGGGGCGATTTTCGGCCCCTGATTGCGCGCGCCCCGCGCGTCATGTTCCAGACGCTGGTGCAGTACAGCAACCAGGCCAACGTGTGGACGGCGAATGCGCGGTTCAGTTGGCTGAGTTCGGCCGGGAACGGTCTCTTCATCGTCTACAATGAAGGACGAGCCGCGGACGGCTTCTTCCAGTGGAATCAGCCACAGGCCAGGTCGCTAATTGTGAAATACGCGCGCCAGTTTGGCCGAGCCGGTTAGGATGATCGCAATCGTCCTGGTCACGGCGCTCGCCGTGCTACAGCAGGCGCCACTCGGCGTGACTGGGCTCCGGGTCGAATATCTGACCAACCCCCTTGGCATCGATGCCACGAAACCGCGGCTGAGCTGGCGGATCACGAGCGGCGAGCGCAACACCGTGCAGGCTGCCTACCAAATCCAAGTGACGCGCAACGAGCGACTCATCTGGGATACCGGACGCACCACCGGCGATTCCTCCGTGTTCGTTGAGTATGGAGGGCCGGCTCTGGAATCGCGTCGGCGCTACGGATGGCGCGTGCGTATATGGGACGCCAGGGGCCGCGTGTCGGCGTGGAGCGCGCCTGCTTGGTGGGAGGTTGGACTTCTTCAATCATCCGACTGGGCAGCCGCCTGGATTGGCGCCGCGCCAAGCCCGACGGACAGCGTCGGAGGTCCGTCACCGCTGTTGCGTCGCGCGTTCCGGGTGAACGGCGTTGTGACACGGGCGCGTCTCTACGCGACGAGCCTCGGGTTGTACGAAGCCTATCTCAACGGCACTCGCGTGGGCGATCAGCTGTTCACGCCGGGATGGACCTCCTACCATCACCGCCTGCAGTACCAGACCTACGACGTCACGAACCTGCTCAAGCCCGGCGACAACGCCGTCGGCGCGGTGCTGGGTGACGGCTGGTACCGCGGTCAGCTCGGCTTCGATGGCGGGCGCAATGTGTATGGCAACCGCATCGGACTGCGCATGCAGCTCGAGGTCCTTTATCAGGATGGGCGAATCGAGCATGTCAGCTCCGACTCGCTGTGGAGGACGGCCACCGGTCCGATTCTGGCATCGGACATCTACGGCGGAGAGACGTACGACGCGCGACTCGAGCGTCCCGGCTGGGCGAGTGACGGATACGATGATCGTACCTGGGCGCCCGCCGTACCCCTGAATCCTCCTAAATCCCGACTCCTGACTCCTGAATCCAACCCAGTGCGGCGTGTGGGCGAGCTTCGTCCAGTTGGGATCCGACGCAGGTCTTCGG
Source organism: Gemmatimonadales bacterium (assembly GCA_044869265.1). Classification (GTDB taxonomy): domain Bacteria; phylum Gemmatimonadota; class Gemmatimonadetes; order Gemmatimonadales; family GWC2-71-9; genus 20CM-2-65-7. Next base: position 50,274 of record JBIOXD010000127.1, on the reverse strand, counting down.
GTGAGACAGTATTCGATTTAAGCCAAAACTTCACGGGATGGGCTCGACTCAAAGTGCGCGGCCCCGCCGGCACCGTCGTCACGATGCGATTTGCCGAGGTACTCGATCGGGACGGCAATCTCTACACCGCCAACCTGCGGCGCGCGGATCAGACCGATCGCTACACGCTCAAGGGCGGAGGCGAAGAGATCTACGAACCGCACTTCACGTTTCACGGGTTCCGCTATGTAGGTGTGACGGGATTGCCGGCGCGAGCCGATACCGGCACAATCACGGGAATCGTCTTGTCATCCGACCTGCCGCAGACGGGATCATTCGAAACGTCGGACTCGCTTCTCAACCGCCTGCAGCAGAACATCATCTGGGGTCAGCGCAGCAACTTTCTCGACGTTCCCACCGACTGCCCGCAGCGCGACGAGCGGCTCGGCTGGACCGGTGACGCCCAGGTCTTCGCACCGACCGCGGCGTTCAACATGGATGTGGCTGGCTTCTTTGCGAAGTGGCTCGGCGATGTCGCCGCCGATCAGGATCCGAGCGGCAGTGTCCCATGGGTGATTCCAGACGTCCTCGACGCCGATTCGAGTAAGGCGTCGGGCACTGCGGGATGGAGCGACGCGGCGGTTATCGTGCCATGGACGATGTATCTGGCGTACGGCGACCGCAGGCTACTTGAGCGTCAGTATCCGAGCATGCGCGCGTGGGTCGAATTCGAGCGCCGCCGCGCCGGCGCCGATTTCCTCTGGCAGCCCGGATGGCAGTTCGGCGATTGGCTCGCGTTGCACAGCGATGATCCCTCCTACCCAGGCGCCACGACCCTCACAGACTTTATTGCCACCGCCTACTTCGCGCATTCCGCCGATCTGCTCGCTCGTGCTGCTCGCGCGTTGGGCAAGGAGAGCGATGCGGCCCTGTACGACAAACTTTTTCGCGATGTGCGAGCCGCGTTCAATCGTGAGTTCGTCTCCGCCGGTGGTCGCGTGGGGGAGAACACGCAGACGGCCTACGCCCTGGCGCTCGGATTCAACCTCCTGCCCGATTCACTGGTGGCGCCGGCCGGCGAGCGTCTCGCCGCCGCGGTGCGCGGCCGCGGGATGCACCTCACGACTGGGTTTCTCGGGACGCCTCAGCTCCTGCCTGTCCTGAGCGCGACGAGCCATTTCGACGTGGCATACGGGCTGCTGATGCAACGGTCCTACCCTTCGTGGCTCTATCCCATCACTCGCGGGGCAACGACCATGTGGGAACGCTGGGACGGCATCCGGCCTGATAGCTCGTTCCAAGACGCGGGGATGAATTCATTCAACCATTACGCATTCGGCGCCGTAGGCGACTGGATGTACCGTACGATCGGTGGCATCAGCCTGGATCCGAGCGCGCCCGCAGGCAAGCGTGTGCGGATCGCGCCACGCCCCGGTGGTGGGCTGACTCGCGCACGCGCGTCGCTCGAGACCCCGTATGGCAAGGTCAGCTCATCGTGGAGACTGGGTGAACGGGATTTCGTGCTGGAAGCATCGGTGCCACCCAACACGACGGGCGATGTCGTACTGATCGAGACCACGGTCGATCGCCTGCGTGAAGCTGGACGTGCGGTGCGCGGCATCCCCGGCGTCCACGACGTTCGGCAGGTGGGTCGCGACGTTGTGGTCGTCGTGGGATCAGGCGATTACAAGTTCAGCGTTTCACGGGTGCCGTAACACGCCAATCTCGGCCGCGCCGGGCCCCGACTCTGCAAAAACGCGCGCCGCGCGGCCAGTCGCGGTGGCATAACGGGCAGCCAAGTCCCGCACCACGCTCTCGGCGGCGCTGGTGCCGAACACAGCGACCGTACCCCCACTCCCCCCACCGGTGATCTTCGCTCCGAATAACCCCCGCTCAGGCCCTGCAGATCTCGCCATCTCGACGAGGCGATCTGTCCCCTCGCTGCCGAGTCCGCACGCGCTATAGCTCTGGTGTGACCCGTACATGAGTTCGCCCAACTCGATCGCGACACCGGGCTGATGTGGCAGCGCACCAAGTAACTCCGCAAAGCGGTCCACGCGTGCTTGTTCATCGACGGGGTGCTGCGCCGCCCGCCGGACGGGATAGCGGCGGCCGGGATCGACCGTCGTCGCCGTGTCCATGATCCCGCCGTACCGTTCGAGGAAATCCGCGCCCGACATTTCCTCGGCAAGGGCGCGGCCGAGCTCGGCAAACATGACCGGTGTGAGGTCGGCCAGATACTTGCCACGCCACGCCGTATCGGCGGTCAGTATCCGATGTCCCATGAAGGCGGCGGTGCGGACGGTGCCGTAGTCGGCGCCGGACACTGCGTGGCTGATGCCGGAATCAACTCCATAAAACCGATAGCCGGACGGAATCTCGACGAACCCTTCAATTGTTCCGGGCTGGCAGCGGAGCTGAAGCAGTCTGTCCTTCCTGCCGCAGGCGCTCGTCATCTGGTCCATGATGCCGCACGGCGCTCCGACGACCTCGTTCTCGACGCGTTGGCACAGAACCGCGAGCTCCTGCGGGCTGATCGCGATGTCGCAACACGCCGCGACCGCGGACGCACTCGCGACTTCCAGCGCGGCCGATGACGCGACTCCCCGCCCCTCGGGGACGGTGGACTCGATCAGGATCTTGAGACCCTGTACCCGGCCGGTTCGCGCGAGCAGCGCTTCGACCACGCCAACGACGTAACTCGCCCAGCGGTCGACCGCGTGTTTCCAAAACCAGGCGGTGAGCTCGGGGACCGGGGCCAGCGGCAGATCGACGCTGAAACGATCACAGCGTCCCTGGCGCAGGCTCGCGATGTCGCACCGCAGCCGCTCTTGACCTTGAACACACGCAGTCGTCGTGCACGCGAGAGGCAGCTCGAGCACACGCGCCCCGCTGTAATCGGCAATGCCGCCCATGACATCGAGTCGCCCGGGAGCGCGCGCGATGAACATGGGGCTCTCTCCGACAAAGAAGTCCGGCACAGCACGCCGAAGATCCAACGCCGGCTGGGTCATTTCAGCAGGCGACGACGTCGCAGCGCCGCCTGCAACACCGGCTCGATCGAACGGCGCAGCGGGTCGTTGGCATACCCGACCCACGCGACGTCGGTGGTGAGGTCCAACGGCGCATCGACGGGAGCACCTGCCGGATCGGTAATGATCACGCCCGCCTCGCGTGCGATCAGCGCCGTACACAAGTCATACGGATGGCAGCACAGGCCGCCGGCATTTACCAGTGGGCGCAAGTCCGCGATAAACCGATCGTGGCCGGCCATCAGCTCGTAGAGCTCGCCGCCCGTGGACGCATACTGGTCCTCGAAGCATGCGGCGCGCTTCGGCGCCTGCGGCACCAGCGTGTGCACGATCTCGTCATCTATCGAGGCCAGGACGTCGCGCGCGCCGGGGAAGAATCGCACGACCGTCGCAAAGCCGTGGTTGAGCGTGCCGGCACGCGACGGTCGCACCGTGAGCGGTTCCAATGTCCCCGTCAGCCGGTTGTAGCGCCGACCCTGCGGTCCCTTCCCACGAATCGCCCAGAGCTGATCCGAAAGATGCTGTTTGAGGAGGGGGATCTCGGTCTGCACGGCGAGGACGATGTCCGACAGGCACGTCTCGGCGCCGCGATTCGGCGCAACACCCGTGAGCACCCAGGCGCTGCGCTTCTGGTACATCAAGCCGCGCGTGCCATCGAGCGGATCGACGAGCAGCCGCCAGCGACAGTCCCGCTCGCTCGCCTCGCGCGGCAGGACCAGCGAGCCACCCGGTATGCCTTCGGCGATGAGACACAGCGGTTCCCGGCGCGCCAGCTGGGCGAGACCGCGCACGAGCGCGTCCTCACCGACGCGGTCGACCGCATAAATGGTGTCTCCATCATCACCCACGGTTGCCGCGAGCTGCTCGGGTGTTTGCCTGGCGCATGCGTCGACAACGTCAGCGCGGATGGACTCGTGGACCGAGAGAATCGGCTCGAGCAGATTCTCAATGCCGGTCACGTCAATGACCCCCGCCGCCCTCGCCGCTGCTTCATCTCGCCGCCGATTCATCTCGCCGCCGATTCACGTCGCCGCCCTGCGTATAGTGCACGCTCGATACGGCCTGCAGCTCCGCGGCTTTCTCCTCGGGCGCCGTGTCGTTCAGGAAATTCCCGCCGCCGATTTCCGGGCCGGCGAGATACTTGAGAAGGCCGGGCTTGCGCAGCGGAGGATGGAGTTGGATGTGAAAGTGAAAGTCGGGATACTCGCGGTCGGTCGGCGCCTGGTGCAGCACCATCACGTACGGAAATGACATCTGCCACAGGTTGTCGAGGCGGATCAGAGTTTCGCGTAGCACTGCGGAAAAGTCACTGAGCTCGGCCGCGCTCAGGTCCGCGAGACTGGCGTGCGTTTCGCGGGGCGCGACGTACGTCTCGTACGGATAACGCGCGAAATACGGAATGAACGACAGCGCGTGGTCGCGCCGCACGAGGAGCCGCCTGCCGTCGTCTTCCTCCGCCTGAATAATTTGCCGGAAGAGCGAACGGCCGTGCTGAGCCTCCGCCTCGAGCTCGATCGTCTTGAACACGAAGTTGGTCGCGTAGATCTGGCAGTGCGGGTGCGGATTGCTGACCCCGACGACGTCGCCCTTGTTCTCGAACACGAGCACGTGCCGCACGTCATCGCGCGCGCCCAGCTCCCGGTACTGCGCCTGCAGCGCCTCGAGCAGGCCGACGACTTCGGACTCGGGCAACTGCGCGAGCGTGAGGTCGTGCCGTGGTGTGTAGCAGACAACGCGCGCGCCGCCGGCGGCGGCGCTATTCCGATATACAGCCGCGGGTGGAGGAGGCGGCCGGCTTGGTGCGTCGGGCCCCACGCACGGATGGTCGTTGTCGAACACGAAGACGCCGCTGTAGCGCTCGTTTCGATGTCCGGAGCTCCGCACGTTGCCGGGACAGAGGTAGCAGTCGGGCGCGTACGCGGGCAGGCGAGCGCGCTCGGCTTCAGTCACTCGTTCACCCTGCCAGGGCCTCTCGTTCCGGTGGGACGAGATGATGACCCACTCGCGCCGCAGCGGATGCCAGCGCTGTTCCCAGACCATGCCTGCTCCGTTCCCCCTCTCCCAACGAGAGAGGGGAACAGGGGGTGAGGACGTTTGACAACGGTTCAAAGCGAGCCGAGTATCGCCGGGATGGTGAAAGGCGGCAAGGATCCCTATCAGCCCCGGCCCGAGCACCACTTCACGTTTGGGCTCTGGACGGTCGGCAATCCCGGACGCGATCCGTTCGGCGAGCCGGTACGACCGGCGCTATCTCCCGTCGCCATCGTCCGCAAGTTGGCGGAGCTCGGCGCCTACGGCGTCAATCTCCACGACAACGATCTCGTCCCGCCAGGCGCGAGCAGCGCAGAGCGCGATCGGATCGTGCGCGAGTTCAAACAGGCGCTCGCCGACACGGGGCTCAAGGTCCCGATGGCGACGACCAATCTCTTTTCCGATCCGGCCTTCAAGGATGGCGCCTTCACGAGCAGCGACGCACGCGTGCGCGGGTACGCGTTGCAAAAGGCGCTCGCGGCGATCGACCTTGGGGTAGAGCTCGGCGCGACCACCTACGTCTGCTGGGGCGGAAGAGAGGGCGTCGAAACCAACGCCGCGAAGGACCCGCGCGCGGCCCTTGGGTGGTATCGCGACGCGATCAACTACTTGTGCGAGTACGTGCGGTCGCAGCGGTACGATGTACGTCTTGCGCTCGAAGCCAAGCCGAACGAGCCGCGCGGCGACATCTTCCTGCCGACCACCGGCCACATGCTCGCCTTCATCTATTCTCTCGATCATCCCGAGATGGTCGGCGTCAACCCCGAAGTGGCACACGAACGTATGGCTGGTCTCGACTTCTCTCACGCGGTGGCGCAGGCGCTCGAGGCGGGCAAGCTGTTCCACATCGACCTGAACGGTCAGCAGGTGGGGCGCTTCGATCAGGATCTTCGGTTCGGCAGCGACGACCCGAAGGGCGCGTTCTTCCTGGTCAAGCTGCTCGAGGATGCCAGCTGGCCCGGCATGCGACACTTCGATAGCCACGCCTACCGCACCGAGGACGAGTCGGGAGTCTGGGATTTCGCCGCGGGCAGCATGCGAACCTATCTGATCCTGAAAGAGAAGGTCGCGCGCTTCAACGCCGACCGCGAGATCCAGCAGCTGTTGGCTGAGCTGGACGGCGGCAATGGCATCAACGCGGCGCGTCTCTCCTTTGGCGAGCTGCGCAACCAAAGCTTCGATCTGCGTGAGCTCCGCAGTCGAGGCTACGCCTACGAGCGGCTCGATCAGCTGACGATGGAGCTGCTCCTCGGAGTCCGCTGAGCGTGGCGGGTGAGCTTTTCCTCGGCCTCGACATCGGCACCAGCAGCGTCAAGGCCATCCTCGTAAGTGCAGACGGTGAGGTTGTGGCCGTGGCGTCCACGGCGCTGACGCTCGAGACGCCGGAACCGGGATGGGCCGAGCAGGACCCGGAGGCATGGTGGTCGGCGAGCGCTGACGCGATCCGGAGCGTATTGGCGCACCGGCCCGGTGCGCGCGTCGCTGCGGTCGGGATGTCGGGCCAGATGCATTCGTCGGTATTTCTCGACAAAGCCGGCGCGGTTATTCGGCCGGCCCTGCTGTGGTGCGACGGCAGAACGACGGCCGAGTGTCGCGAGATCGAAGCGCGCGTTGGCGGCGAGGAGCACCTGCGCGAGTGGGTGTGCAATGCCGCGCTGGAAGGTTTCACGTTACCCAAGGTCCTGTGGTTACGGAATCATGAGCCAGCGGCATTTCAGCGGCTCGCCACCGTGCTGCTTGCCAAAGACTTCGTGCGGTTGCGCCTCACCGGTGTGATGGCCACTGAGCCATCGGACGCGTCTGGCACGCTCATGTTCGATCCGGCGCACCTCCGATGGAGCGATGCGATGCTGAACGCCGTCGGGCTGTCCCGATCGATGCTTCCCGACGTGGGCGGATCGGCGGAGGTGCTCGGTCGCGTGAGTGAGCGCGCGGCATCGCTCACGGGTCTCGCCGCCGGCACGCCAGTCGTGGGAGGTGGAGCGGACAACGCGTGTGGTGCCGCGGGCGTGGGCGCGGTGACGCCCGGTGAAGCGGTTACGAGTTGGGGCACGTCCGGCACCGTGCTGGCTCCCATGGTGGAGCCACGCGTCGATCCAAAGCTTCGCGCTCACACCTTCTGCCACGTGGCACCTCGGGTCTGGTATCTCATCGGCGTTGTTCTGTCCGCCGGCGGTGCGTTCGCGTGGTATCGTGATCGCTGCGGGCGTGATCTGCCGGAGAGAACGCGCGACGACCTGCTGGTCGCCGAAGCGGCCTCGATCCCGCCGGGGTCGGGCGGAGTGACGTTCCTGCCGTATCTGCAAGGAGAGCGGACGCCGCACCGCGATGCATCGCTGCGCGCGGCATTCGTGGGACTGAGTCTGGCGCACTCACGCGGCCATATGACGCGCGCGGTGCTCGAGGGCGTGTGCTTCGCACTCCGGGACTCCGTGACGATTCTGAAAGACCTCGGCCTCATGCCGAGCTCGCTGCTGTTGACCGGCGGCGGGGCGAAGAGTGGGTTCATTCGACAGTTGCAGGCAGATGTGTTTGGCCTGCCCGTGACGACTGTGAATCGCGAAGAAGGCGGCGCGTACGGCGCCGCACTACTAGCAGCGGTTGGAGCAGGCGCGTTTCCCGATCTCGAGACCGCGGCGCAACGGACATTGACACGGGGGCCGCTGACGCGCCCACAGCCCCACACGCATGAAGCGTATGAGCAAGCATACAAGCGGTTCGGAAATCGCTTAGCGAGTGCACGTACGTAGTGTCGTTGCCCCTCAACTTGTCCCCACTCTGAAGAGTGGGCCCGACACAGCACTGCGCTTAAGCGCAGTGGTTTACTGGGCCCACTCTTTAGAGTGGGAACCATTCATCAGGATACCCCCTTTTTCTTCCTCTGGGAAATCTCGTTCTGCATTGTCCCCCCTCTTCAGAGTGGGCCCACCACAGCCCTGCGCTTACGCGCAGTGGTTTACTGGGCCCACTCTTTAGAGTGGGATCATCTCATCTGGGTGCCTCTTGCTTTGTCGCTCGATATACTCGACTGCCGAGTGCAGCAGCTTCGGGCTAACGCTCGTTACTGAGTACTCCCGATTCCACCGTAAGCCGAGTTTATTGTCGGGTTGTCGACTTGCCGCGTAGCTGCTTCCTCCTTTGAGTAGCTGAACCAATCTCGATAAATCAACACGCGGGCTGGACTGGATTAGGAGATGGATGTGCGTTTGAAGAAACGCTAATGCCAGTATTGCCACGCGCTCCTGAACTGCTGTCCGCCGGAAGAAGCCATCGAGAAAAGTGCGGGTCGGTCGATCGATCATCGGCATTCGGCGATAGGTCGACCATGTGATGTGAAAGTAGATCTTGTGTGCGGCCACCTGGCATTCTACCGAGCACAGATCAACCATAGGTCAACGAGAGAAATCTCGGTGCTCTTGTTCCCACTCTTTAGAGTGGGAACCCTCTCACCACGGGCGCTCTCTAAGGGCTGCTGAGCTCACTAAGGGATGCTCACGAAGGGGATGCTCAGCTCACGAAGGGGATGCTCAGCGCACGAAGGGGCTGCTCAGCGCACGAAGGGGCTGCTCAGCTCACGAAGGGGCTGCTAAGCTCACGAAGGGGATGCTCAGCGCACTAAGGGATGCTTCAACTCACTAAGGGATGCTCAGCTCTCTACAGACGAGGCGCGTCGCGGTGAGCTCGAGCGCGTCGCCGGCGGGCTCGGCGGTCATCGTCCCCGCGTGCAACCCGTACGAGTGAACACGAGAAAGCCAAAGCGCAGCCCGCCGAATTCCACCGACGGCTCAGGAAAGTCAAAACTGAATTTCATGAACGCGCGGCCGCGCGGCGGAATGAAGACTTCGCTGGTGGAAGTGAGCGGCAGAATCGGCGGGGCCAGGCGGGTTGTTCGCGGCACCGGCACCATCGCACCGGCGCTCACGGCGCCCATAGCCATCAGCCATTCTCGACGTGAGATTGGATCGCGCATATGGCCGGCCTCGACTGGGTTTTCATCGGATCGTATTTCGGCCTGCTGCTCGCGATCACCTGGTGGGTGATCCGCCGCAGTAAGGATACGGCCGCCGACTACTTCCTCGCGAGCCGTAACCTCGGCTGGTTCATCGTCGGCGCGTCCATCTTCGCGTCGAACATCGGCTCAGAGCATTTGGTGGGACTGGCCGGCGCCGGCGCGACGAGTGGCGTCGCGCTCGCGCATTACGAGCTGCACGCGTGGTGCCTGCTGGTGCTGGGGTGGGTGTTTGTGCCTTTCTACACTCGCTCGATGGTGTACACCATGCCCGAGTTCCTCGAGAAGCGCTTCTCGCCGGGCGGGCGCTGGGTGCTCTCGATCATTTCCCTCGTCGCGTACGTGCTGACCAAGTTCGCCGTCGGCATTTTCGCCGGGGGTGTCGTCTTCGCGACGTTGCTGCCGGAGATGCAGTGGCGACTCTTCGGCACGACGCTGAGCGCGTTTTGGATCGGCTCGGTTGCCGTCGTGGCGCTGACCGGGCTATACACCGTCGCGGGAGGGATGCGCGGCGTGGCCTACACCGACGCCGCGCAAACGATCATCCTCATCGTCGGGTCGGTGTTGATCACGGTGTTCGGGCTGGCGCGGCTCGGTGGGTGGGACGAGCTCCGCGCCGCATTGCCGTCCGACATGTTCAATCTGTGGAAGCCCCTGATCCCCGCCGGCATGAATGGCACCTGGGCGCCGGTCAGGGAAACGTCGCGCATCGCGTGGTACTTCAACGACTACTTCCCGTGGCTCGGGATGTTGTTCTGCGCGCCGATTGTCGGACTGTGGTATTGGACCACAGATCAGTACATCGTGCAACGCGCGCTCGCCGCGCCCAATGAGCAGCAGGCCCGCCGCGGTTCGATATTTGCCGGTTACCTCAAGCTCCTGCCCGTGTTCATCTTCATCATTCCGGGGATGATCGCGCTCGCGCTCGCGCGCACCGGCAAGGTACCGGCGCTCGGCGTGATCGTGGACTCCTCCGGCAACGCCATTCCCGAGGCGGCACAGGCAGCCTTCCCGCTCATGGTGAAAACGATCCTCCCGCCGGGCATCCGCGGGCTCGTCGTGGCCGGCCTCCTCGCCGCCCTCATGAGCTCACTCGCCGGAGCCTTCAACGCCTGCTCCACCCTCTTTACCATGGACATCTACCAGAAGCTCAGACCCGGTGTGTCTCAGCACCAGTTGGTTTGGACAGGCCGCGTCGCGACGGCGGTCATGGTGCTGATCGGGCTGCTCTGGATCCCGGTGATTCAAGGGGGCAGGGGGTTGTACTTCTACCTCCAGGGTGTCCAGGCGTATCTCGCACCCCCGATCTTCACAGTCTTTTTCTTTGGCGTGTTCATGAAGCGCCTCAACGCACAAGGGGCGCTCGCGGCGCTAGTCGTAGGCTTTCTCCTCGGCGCGTTCCGGCTTGCCGTCGATACGCCGGTCAGCCTGCAGCTCGGCAGCCTTGCACAAGGCTATACGGCAGGCTCGTTCTTGTGGATCGTCAACAACATCTATTTCCAGTACTACAGCCTGTTCATCTTCCTGGTCTCCGCGGCGACCATGGTGATCGTGAGTTATGTGACGCCCGAGCCCGCGCCGGAGCGGTTGATCGGATTGACGTTCGCCACGGTGACTCCTGAGCAGCGCGCGCAGTCGCGAGCGAGCTGGACACGCACCGACGTGTTCGCCTCCGCTGTGGTGCTGATCTTGATTCTCGCCGCGTACTTGTACTTCAGGGGCTAGGGCCTGGGGCCTGGGGCCTGGGGCTTGGGATAGGGCGAGGAGGTTAGGGCGATGCTTGCGCTCTTGTTGGTTCTGGTCGCTCAACGTCAAACCGCAAACTTCGATCGCGGGTGGCGTTTTCATTTGGGCGATGTGCCGCAAGCGCAGCAGCCGAGGTTTGTCGACTCGACGTGGCGCGCGCTGGATCTGCCGCACGACTGGAGCATCGAGGGACCGTTCAGCGAGCAGCACCCGGCCGGCGTCGCGGGCGGCGCACTGCCCGGCGGCATTGGCTGGTATCGGAAGACCTTCTCATTGCCCGCAGGCGACACCGGCAAGGTCGTATTCATCGAGTTCGATGGCCTTTATCGCAACAGCGAGGTCTGGATTAACGGCCACTATCTGGGCAAGCGACCGTACGGCTATAGCTCGTTCCGCTACCAGCTGACGCCGCACCTCCGCTATGGTACGCGACGGAACCTCATCGCCGTGCGAGTGGACAACTCCCAGCAGCCGAACTCGCGCTGGTACTCGGGCTCCGGGATCTACCGGCACGTGCGTCTCATCAAGACGGATTCCGTCCACGTCGATCACTGGGGCACGTACGTCACGACGCCGACGGTGAGCGCGGAGTCGAGCCAGGTCACGATCCGGACGACGGTGCGCAACGAGGGACGCGCAGCCCGACCGATCGCGCTGCAGACGACCGTCTACGACTCGGCGGGGAAGGCCGTCGGGGCGCTGTCAGCCGAGGCCACGGTGCCGGCCGATTCCGTCGTCGAGATTGCGCAACAGTTGACGATCCCGCGTCCCGTATTGTGGTCGCTCGAGCGCCCGTATCGATATCACGCCGTGTCGCGCGTAATGTGCGGCAACACGCGGTGCGACACCTACGGCACGCCGTTCGGCGTTCGCTCGTTTGCCTTCAGAGCGGATTCAGGGTTCTATCTCAACGGCAAGCCGGTAAAGATCCGCGGCGTGTGCCTGCACCACGATCTCGGCGCGCTCGGCGCCGCTGTCAACACCCGCGCGATGGAGCGCCAGCTCGAAATCATGCGGGCGATGGGCGCCAATGCGCTCCGTACCTCGCACAACCCTCCTGCGCCCGAGTTGCTCGACCTCACCGATCGCATGGGCTTCATCGTGATGGACGAGGCGTTCGACATGTGGAAGAAGGAAAAGACCAAGTACGACTACCATCTCGATTGGGATGCTTGGCATGTGCGCGACCTGTCGGACATGGTGCGCCGCGACCGCAATCACCCGAGCGTCTTCATCTGGAGCATCGGCAACGAAGTCATGGAGCAGTGGCAGGACGGCGACAGCACGGCTGCCCCGATCGCGCGTGAGCTGGCCGGCATTGTGCGCGCACTCGATCCCACGCGGCCGATCACGCTGGGAGCGAACAACGGCAGCCCGGCCAATCAGGTCTTTCACGCCGGTGCACTCGATCTGCTCGGCCACAATTATCACCACGGCGTCTGGAAGGATTTTCCGGCGCAGTATCCGGGAGCGAAGTTCATCATCACCGAGGCGATGTCGGCGTTGAACTCCCGCGGCGTCTACGACCAGCCCTCCGACAGTGTGGCGGTGTACTACACACCCTACGAGAAAGACCGCGGGCCGCAGCCGCCCAAGAACGGGCGCATCGCATCCTACGACAGCCGGCACGCGTTCTGGGGCTCGCTGCACGAAGAATCGCTGCGGCTGTTCGAGCAGTATCCCTTCCTCTCGGGGATGTTCATCTGGCAAGGGATCGATTACCTGGGCGAGCCGACGCCGTACGAGTGGCCGGCGCGGAGCTCGTATTTCGGCGTCGTCGATCTGGCCGGCTTCCCCAAAGATCCGTTCTACCTGTATCAGAGCGTATGGACCCCGCCGGAGCGGCCGATGCTCCATCTCTTCCCGCACTGGAACTGGGGGGCCGGCGATACGATCGACGTGTGGGCCTACACCAACGCCGAGCAGGTGGAGCTGTACTTGAACGGGGCGTTTCAAGGCGTCAGGCGCAAGGAGAGCAAGGTAAGCCACGTGATGTGGCGTGTCGCTTTCCAGCCGGGGACGTTGCGCGCCGTTGCACGCACCTCCGGGCTCGAGACGACAAGCGCCGTAGTCAGGACCGCCGGTCCGCCCGCGCGGATTGCGCTCGCTCCCGACCGGGCACGGATCCGCGCGGACGGGGAGGACCTATCGTTCGTGACGGTCACGGTCCGCGATCGGCGGGGCCGACCGGTGCCGACGGCGGAGCCACTGATCCGCTTCCGGATCAGCGGTGGTGCTCGGATCGTCGGCGTGGACAACGGCGATCAGTTCAGCCACACGTCATTCCAGGCCAAACAAGTGCGGCTGTTCAACGGCAAGGCGGTCGTCATTGTGCGCGCGGGCAGGAGCCCGGCGACCGTAACGCTGACGGCGGAAGGAGGGGGGCTTGCCCCCGCGACCGCACGCATCACCATCAAATAGGAACGCGACGATGAAACAGAGACCGCTCGGAAGGACCGGCTATCGCGTCAGTGAAATCGGCTTTGGCGCCTGGGGCATTGGCGGCACACAGTGGCGCGGCGTTGCCGACAATGAGGCAAGCACGGCGTTACGGGAAGCGGTCGATCAGGGCATCACGTTCTTCGACACGGCCCTGGCGTACGGCGACGGCCACAGCGAACGCCTCATCGGTGAGGTGTTGAGAGACGACATTCGCGCAGGTCGCGTAACCGTTGCCACCAAGATCCCGCCGAGGAACCTGGAGTGGCCGGCAAAGGCGAGCTATCCGCTCAACACCGTTTTTCCCTCGCGGCACATCGCGGCATCAACAGAACGGTCGCTAAAGAATCTCCGCATGGAGGCGCTGCACCTGCAGCAACTCCACGTCTGGAACGATGTATGGCTCGCGGATCCTGAATGGCAAAAGTCGCTCGATCAGATCGTGCGCCTGAAGACGGAAGGGAAGGTGCTCCACTGGGGCATCTCGATCAACGATCATGCCCCCGAGACCGCACTGAAAGTTCTGACCGATCCGATCTTCGAGACGGCGCAGGTGATCTACAACATTTACGACCGCTCACCCGAAAAGGCGTTGTTTGCGCTGGCGACGGAGAAACCGCTCGGCATCATCGCGCGTGTGCCGTTCGACGAAGGCGCGCTCACCGGTCAGATCAAAGCGAACACCGTCTTTCCCGCGGGCGATTGGCGCGCCGAGTATTTCGCGGGCGATCGCAAGGTCGAGGCCGAGCGACGTGGGGAAGCGCTCGCCGGCCTGCTGAATGATGAGGTCGAGAGCTTGCCCGAGCTCGCGCTCCGATTCTGCCTCTCGACGCCCGAGGTGTCGACGGTGATCCCGGGGATGCGCCGATCCGCGCATGTGCGCCAGAACGCCATGGCGTCCGCGAAAGGCGCGCTGCCGGGCGCCATGCTATCGAAGCTCCAGCCGCACGCGTGGGAGAAGAACTGGTATTCATGATCAGGGACTGGGTGCCGCGTTGTAGGTGTCACTGCGAATCCGCCACACGCCGTCGCGCCCTCGTTGCCAAACCTTGGCGAACTTGCCGCGGTGTTGTCGCTCGTGACCGGAAGGGCTGCGGGCGGTGACCGTGTAATAGCCGTAGTCGGTGCGCACGTCGTCCCGCACCAGGCGGTCGACCAGCTCGAACGTGATAGTGCGTGTGTGGCCGCGCTTCCGATCCTCATCGAAGCCTTCCGCATAATGCTCCCGCACGGCCGCGCGCCCTCTGATGATCTCTCCTCCCGGCGGCAGCATCAGCGCATCATCGGCATAGACTTGCGCGACCCGGTCGGCATCCAGTGTCGCGTACGCGGTCGAGAAACGCTGGTAGGGCTCATCGACCTGAATCGCGACGAGCAGCAGGAGGCCGATCACGGCTGGCTCCGCGGTGGATGCAGCTCCCACAACACGTTGACGATGACCCAGCGCCCGTTCCACTTCGCCAGGTGCAGGTAGTCGACCCAGTCGGATGCGTCGATCTTGGCGCTCGCGGCGTTGCGGTAGATGTCGAAGATCTTGATATCCTTGCGCCGATCGGCCACCGGCGTGTCTTTCCCACCGCCGGCGCGCGTGCCGACGACGAGCGACATCGCGCTCATTTGGCCGAGTTGGCTGCGTCCCTGTTCGTTGGTGCGCACGATGCGTTTGGCGAGCTCCGGATGGAGAGCGCGCTCCATTCGCGCGCCGTCTCCTTCGTAATAGCCCTCGATGTAGTCGAGGGCCGCCTGGCGGATCGCGTTGGAATCCGCGGCGGTTTGCGCCTTGAGGCTGCCCGCTGCGATTAGGCTGAGTACGAGCACGGTTATGCGTTTTGACATTAGTGTCCCTTGAAAAAGGTTATCCGGTATCCGCTATCCGGTATCCGGAGTTCCCCGGATAGCGGATACCAGATACCGGATAGCGATTCTATAGGGAATTCAGCTCACCACAACGAAACTGTCGCCACTTGGTCGCTACGTGGCGTCAACAATCCGGTGCAGTGCCTGGCTGTGCGCCGCGCTCGACGTCAGCTGGGTCCCATCCTTCAGAATCACGACGAACTCCCCATGAAACCACGGCTCGAGCTCCTTGATCCGGTCCATATTGACGATCGCGGAGCGGTGCACGCGCACGAACCCGTGCGCGGCGAGTCGTTGCTCGAGTCGCGTCAGCGTGTGTCGCACGACATGCGTCTCGCTGCCGGCGTGCAAACGCGCATGCTTCCCGTCCGCCTCGATCCAGTCGATCTCACTCGGCTTGAGAAACGACACCTTGCTCCGCGTGCGGATGACGAGTCGGTCGATCGGCCGGTCGTCGAGGAAGCTGAGCAGGTCGCGCGTCGTCGCGCGAGCCAGAGCCTTGTGGAATCGCTCCGGCTCGATCGGCTTCAGCAGATAATCGATCGCGTGGACATCGAACGCCTTCAGCGCGTATTCATCGTAGGCCGTCACGAAAATGACGGCGGGCAGCCACTCCGTGGCGACAGCTTCCAGCACTTCGAAGCCATTGAGGTCCGGCATCTGGACGTCGAGGAACACGAGATCGGGCCGTTGGTCGATGATCGCATCGACCGCTTCGCGCCCTCCGCTGCACTCCCCGACGATCGTGACGCCATCACTCACCTCGAGGAGCGTGCGCACGCGCTCGCGGGCGAGCGCTTCGTCATCGACAATCAAGGCTCTAGTTCCCATGCTAAAGCATGGGCCCAGTGAAGCACTGCCCTTGAAGGGCAGTGCAGTCTTGGGCCCACTCTTTAGAGTGGGAAATCATGGATTCGGGACCTTGAGTGGTATCCTGATCCTCACCGTGAAGCCTCCGTTCACCAGTGTCTCCACATGGGCAGGCTCCCCATACAACCGCGCGATGCGCTCCCGCGTGTTCGCGAGCCCAATGCCATTCGTGGGGGTCCCCCCCGGGGTCATCCCCGGTCCATCGTCTGATACTTCGAGAAATAACGAGCCCGCGTTTCGTCGCGCGCGCACCGTGACATGGCCGATGTCGGGGCGGTCGGCCATGCCATGGGTGATCGCGTTTTCGACGATCGGCTGCAGCACCAGGCTGGGGACCAGCGCCTCCCGCACGTCGGGATCGGCATCCACGGTGATCACGAGCCTATCGCCAAATCGCACGCGCATGATGTCGAGGTAGCGGTCGAGAAAGCCCAACTCGTCCCGCAGCGGGACTTCCTGGCTGGCGGTGGTACGGAGCGACAGGCGCAGCAGCTCGGAGAGATCGGTCAGCATCCGATCGGCGGCCGGTTGATCGCGATGGATCAGCGTCGAGATCGACTGCAACGTGTTGAACAGGAAATGCGGCTGCAGCTGTGCACGCAGGTTCTCGAGCGCGAGGCGCGTTGCTTCGAGCTCGCGCTCGCGCGACTCGCGGTAATACTCGATCGCGTGTATCACGCCCACCGATGCCCAGTACGCAAGCATGTCGGCGTAGAACCCACCGAACAACATCATGCTGACGGTGGCCGGCTGCGTCGGAGTCAACGCGTTGTAGATGGGTGTGTAGATCGCGACCTTCAGCAGGGTGAACAGGAGCGAGGCGGTGAAGTGCACCGGGATCCGTGCCCACCAGCGGTCGCCGCGAATCGGAAAGCGCCGCACCATCAGATAGAAGAACGGCGTGAACATCGCGCACGTGTACCAGTCGGCGAGCGTCGTGGGGAGAATCGCGAGCAGATCGACCGGCCGGCCCATGAACGCGCGGCGGGCGACAATCTGCGCCGCGGACATCAGGGCGAGAACCGTCCAAATAAGGAAGCCGAGCAGCCAGAGTTGCTTGGGTTTAGCGTGGGCCATCGGGCTAGAACGTAGCCTCAGTGGCGCGGCATGGCAGCGATCATGCCGCGAATCGGCCTTAGGACGGTGTCGCTTGGCGTTGAGCACTTGCACGCACGCTTGACGAACCCCTGACGAAGCCGGCTGGCGTCGATTCGCACCGGGTGGGCATCTAGAGGGCATGAACGCTCTCCTCTTGATGCTTGCCGTCGCGCAAGCGGACGGCGGCACCCCGCTCGAAATTGGCCGTAGCTACCGCATTGAATCCCGTATCCTCGGTGAAAGTCGCGTGATCGATGTCTCGCTTCCCGCGAGTTACCGGTCGGATTCGACGCGCCGTTACCCCCTCCTGCTGGTCCTCGACGGCGAATTCGAGCACCAGATCGCCGCCGCGATCGCCCGCTTCTACGCGGAAACGGTGCAGGTGCCGGAGATGATTGTGGTAGGCGTTCGCAATACGAACCGTGCACGCGACATGACAACGCCGGCCGTGGCGGGCTTCGAGGCGCCCCCCGAGGTCAGCGGCGACGCGGGCGGCGCGGACCAGTTTCTCTCATTTCTGGGCGACGAGTTGTTGCCATATCTCGAGCAGCGGTATCGCACAACGCCGTTGCGTGTGATCACAGGCCACTCGCTTGGTGGTCTGCTGGCCATCTACACGCTCGGCAAACGGCCCGAGCTCTTCACCGGCTACGTCCTCATGGAGCCGTCGGCCTGGTGGAATCGCGGTCACGAGGTCGAGCGGGCGAAAGCGGTTCTCAGCCAGCGGGTCGGGCGTCATGCGCGCGTGATGCTGGTGAACATGGAATCGTGGGGCGTCGATACGACGCGCTGGGGTGGCGATAGACCGATGATTCGTGAGCTTTCCACCACTGGCGAGACTCATTCGAGCATGGCCATCGCCGGCCTGACGCACGGACTGCGTACCCTCTTCGCTGACTTCAAACCGGCACAATGGCAGCCCGGCACACGGCCGATCGCGATGCTCAACCGCTACGACTCGCTCTCGACCCGCGTAGGCTCTGCGGTGCCGATCCCCGAGGATGCTTACGCGCTCGTGGTTCGCATGTCACTCGACAGCCGTCACTTCGCCGACGCTGAGCAGGTACTCCAGCGTTGGGAACGATCGCTGGGTGCTTCGGCCGAATCTCGCCGGTTCCGAGAGCGGCTGAGTCGCGAGCGCGCCACTCCCCAGCCGGCGAATTTCATCCCGCTCGAGTTTCCGGCACGCCGGCCGACTCCACAGCAAGCCGCCGCATTTCTGGGACGGTGGATCACCATGGTGCAGCCTGATACACACGAGGTCGTCATCCGGCCAGCCGGCGACACGATCCTCGTCCACGACCGCGTCCAGATGCGTGGCACCGATTGGTTCGAGGGTGACGATCCCGTCATTCAGATAACGGCCGATGGGACGCTCGAATGGGGACTGCCGTTCTTTCGCGGGCTCGCCGCGCTCGTGGTGCTGCGCGGCAAGATTCAACCGGACGGGACGATGCTCGTGACTCGTGAGGTCCGCGGCTGGGTGCCACGCGGACCGGGATCGGACCTCAATCGGGTTGAGCGGTTTCGCCGAGTGCCTGGTTGAGCCTCGCACGCCAGCGTTGCCGCAGGTCGTTGCAGGCCCAAATGACTACCGTGCGCCGCGCGGGATAGTACAACAGCTGGCTCGCAAAATTTGCGGAGCCGCCTCCCTTGTCGATACGCACCGGCCCGACGTGCCAGCCGTAGGCCTCCAGCGCGGGCGGCTTGTGGGGTGAGAACAGCATGCGCCGCTCGGCTTCCGGCAGAGCGACACCGTCCTCGATCGCCACGACCCAGCGATACATGTCGCCGACCGTGGACCAGACGCCGCCGGCCCCCCGCGTTCCCCAAACGTAAGGGTTGGCCGCACCCACACGGCCGCGCGCGAACAGTGTGTCGCGCTCCGGGACCTCGTCGCGGAAAACCGCCGTTTGCATACCTGCGGGGGCGAAAACGTGTTCGCGCAAGTAGTTCTCGTACGTCGTTCCACTCACGACTTCGATAATCGCGGCCAGCAGTGAGAAGCCCGCGTTGGTGTAGCGATACGCGGCCCCCGGCGCCGATTCGCGCGGTGTCTGCTTCACGTCGCGAATGAACCCGTCGCGCGTGGTGCCAGCCAGAGTCGAGCCCTCGACGATCAACCCGGACGTATGCGACGCGAGCTGCTCGATGGTCGCGCCGCGCTTGGCCTCCGGGAATTCGCCCAGCGAGAGCGCCACGGGATCGGTGACATTCAGGCGACCAGCAGCGGCGAGCTGCAGGATGCCGACGCCGGTGAACATCTTAGTCATCGAGTTCATCTCGAAGCGCGTCGCGGGCGTGTTGTGCACGCCAAGCTCCGCGACGGCAAGACCGTAACCCTTGAGCAAAACGATGTGCCGGTCGCGGACCACGAGCACGGTCCCCGAAAAGCCGGAATCGGCGAAGCGGTTGAGTTGGGAATCGAGCTGCGCGCCGAGCGCGCCGACCACGTGCGTCTGAGTGAGCGAGTCGCCGGCAGCGAGTTGAACGACCAATAGCAACGAAACCATGCTACTCCGTCTCCCCCAATTCTCTCAACCGGCGCTGCATGAGGCGCCGTACCGGCTCCTCGACGGCGTGGGCGAGGGCTTGGTTGTAAGCCGCGATCGCATCGGCCTTTTTCCCCAGGCGCCGGAACAGGTCGGCTCGTGCCGCGTGGACCAGATGATACTCGCTCAATTCGTCTCGAGCGATGATTTCATCGATCAGCTCGAGTCCGTGCTGCGGCCCATCACGCATCGCAATCGCCGCCGCGCGATTGAGCGCGATCACTGGCGAGGGATCGGCCCTCGACAGGACGTCATACAGACCGACGATTTCGCTCCAGTCGGTTTCAGCGGGCGTTGCGGCGTCGGCGTGCACCGCTGCGATCGCGGCTTGCAGCAGATACGGGCCGACCTGGCGAGAGCCAAAACCGCGCTCGACGAGCACGATCCCGTCCTTGATCTGCTCCCGGTTCCATTTCGAGCGATCCTGTTCCTCGAGCGGAACCAGCTCGCCTTTAGAGTTGGTGCGTGTGGCGCGCCGGGCATCATGTAACAGCATCAAAGCGAGCAAACCGATCGCCTCCGGTTCCGGCAGCAGCTCGACCAGCAACCGGCCGAGCCGGATCGCTTCGACGGCGAGGTCCGGTCGCGTGAAGTAGCCCTGGTTGAAGACGAGATAGACGACGTGCAGCACGCTGGCGAGGCGCTCCGGAAGATCGCGGCGCTCGGGGGTTTCGTAGGGGATTTTGGCGTCGCGGATCTTGGCTTTGGCGCGCACAATGCGCTGCGCCAGGGTAGGGGCGTTGGTGAGGAATGCCGCCGCGACCTGCTCGGTCGTGAGCCCGCAGATTTCGCGCAGCGTCATGGCGACCTGCGCGTCGGGATTCAGCGCGGGATGGCAGCAGGTGAAGATGAGCCGCAGCCGGTCATCGACTACGTCGTAATCCTCGGACTCCGAGATGTCGTCCCCCCTCTCCCGAAGGGAGAGGGGGTCAGGGGGTGAGGACACCCCAAGGGTGAGGGGGTCAGGGGGTGAGGACACCTCAAGGGTGAGGGGATCAAGGGGTGAGGACACTTCGCGGCGCGTCTTGCGCAGCCGGTCGATCGCCTTGAACCGGCCGGTGGAGATGAGCCACGAGCGAGGATTGGCGGGCGTGCCTTCAATCGGCCAGCGCTCGAGCGCCGCCGCGAACGCATCCTGCAACGCCTCCTCGGCGAGATCGAAATCGCCGAGGAGGCGGATCAGGGTCGCCAGTACGCGGCGCGACTCAGCGCGGTAGAGCGACTCGATCGTGTCTACGGCTGGTCGAACTCCATGATCGGCCGCACTTCGACCGTGCCGTTCCGCGCCCCCGGAATCTTGGACGCCACCTGAACTGCCTCGTTCAGATCCTTCGCTTTTATCAGATAGTAGCCGCCGAGTTGCTCTTTCGTCTCGACGTAGGGCCCGTCCGTCGTCGACAGCTTGCCGTTCCGCACTCGCACCGATGTGGCGGTCTTGGTGGGCTGGAGGGCTTCGCCGCCGACGTAGTTACCGCTCTTCTTGATGCTCTCGTTGAAGGCGTTGTACTCGGCCATACCCTTCTGCATGTCGGCCTCGGTGGCCTTCTCCCACCACTTCTCGTCCTCGTAAATCAAGCACAGGTATCTCATGGTTTTTCTCCTCCGTGGTTACTTACCGTTTTCCAACCAGACAGGACGAACTTCGATGGAGCCCCACTTCGCTGACGGAATCCGACTGGCGATCTGAATCGCCTCGCTGCGATCCTTGGCTTCGATGAGGAAGTACCCGCCGAGCTGCTCTTTGGTCTCAGCGAACGGGCCGTCGGTCGTCGATAGCTTGCCGTTGCGGATTCGCACCGTCGTCGCCTGGTCGGTGTGCTGCAACGCGTTCGATCCGACCCAGTTGCCGCTCTTCTTGATGTCTTCGGTGAAAGTCTGGAAGTCCTGCTTCGCTTGCTCGATCACGTCCTTGGGGACGTACACCTCCTGCTTCTCTTCCTGGTAGACCAGGCACAGGTATTTCATAAGCCCTCCAGGCAGTTCAGAAATATGCTTCGCTCGCTTGATGGTCGTTTGGAGATACGGAAATTCGACAAGACGCTAACTTTTGCCCATGCCACGATATGCAGCCTTCCTCCGCGGCGTCATGCCCACGAACTGCAAGATGGCCGATCTTCGGGAGACTTTCGAGGCGGCGGGGTTCACCGATGTAACGACGCTGCTGTCCAGCGGCAACGTCGTCTTCAGCGCGCCGGTCACGGCGACGGCTGCGTTGCAGCGCAACGCCGAAAGGGCCATTCACGAGCGCTTGGGGCAGGCCTTCCTCACAATCGTCCGCCCCGTCAATGGTTTGCGCAAAATCCTCGCATCCGATCCCTACAGGAGCTTTCGACCGGCCCCCGGAGCGAAACGCATCATCACCTTTCTGCGCGAACGCCCGTCACGAACGCTGAAGCTGCCGGTCGAATTCGAAGGTGCACGCATCCTGGCGATGCAGGGGGGCGCGATTTTCAGCGACTACCTGCCGAACCCCAAGGGTCCGGTCTTCATGTCGTTGATCGAGAAAACGTTCGGCAAGGAACAGACGACGCGCACGTGGGACACCGTCGCGAAGGTCGCGCGCTGAGATAGATTCGGATCGTGCCTTCTCTCACTCCCAGTCCCGAGCCCAACCAGCTGCCGTCCGCGGCACGCGAGCGCGTCATCGAGCTCTTGACCCGCCATTTCGCGAACGACGAGCTCACTGAAGCACAGCTCGAGACGCGGCTGCAGAGCGTGTACGCCGCGCGCACGCCGAGTGAGCTCGCGGCGATCGTTTCGGATCTCCCCTCGCTCGCCGACGCGCCGCGGGACGATACGCACATCAGGGCAACGTTGTCGGGCCAGGAGCGGCGGCTCGCCGGCCTCGTGCCAAAGGCCCTCCAGCTGCGGGCACGGATGGGATATGTCGAGCTCGACTTGCGCAATGCAACGTTCGCCCCCGGCATTACGACGATCGACGTGCGCGCCTTCATGGGTTACGTGGAGATTCGCCTTCCCGTGGGCGTTCGCGTTGAGAATCACGGAAGCGCACTGATCGGCTACTTCGCGGTGAAAGGGATCGAGGAGGATTCCGAAAGCATCGTGCGAATCACCGGTCGCGCCATTTGTGGCTATGCGGAGATCTTTCTGCCGGACCACCCGTTGACGGAGGACGAAGACTGATGATTCGGAAGGTTCTGCTCGGCATCGGCGCTACGATCGTGCTCGTGGTCGTCGTCGTGCTCGTCACGATCAACGTGCGTTGGGATCGGCACTTCGAGGCACCCTACCCGCAACTCGTCGCATCGACCGATCCTGCCGTCGTCGCGCGGGGGCGATATCTCGCGTACGGACCGGCGCATTGCGCTGTGTGTCACGCGCAGCCCGGTGATCCGGCGGGCGCGTTGAGCGGCGGCCGCACTTTTGTCATTCCACCCGGAACGATTCGGGTCCCGAACCTGACGCCCGACAGCACCACCGGCATTGGGCGGTTCAGTGATGGGGCGATCGCCCGAATGCTCCGCTATGGGGTCCGGCACGACGGTCGTTCCGCGATCCCATTTATGGAATTTCAGGCCATGAGCGATGCAGACATCGTCGCGTTGCTCTCATTCCTCCGTGCGCAGCCCGCTGTGCGCAATAGCGTCCCTGATCACGATTACACGCTGCTCGGCAAAGCCGTCATGTCGTTCGCGATAGAGCCCATCGGTCCCAGTGCGCCTCCGCCGGCGGAAAGCCCGCCGCCTGGTCCCACTGTCGAGCGGGGCGCCTATCTGGTAGATGCGATTTCGAACTGCGCGGGCTGTCATACACAGCGGGATATGGCGACCGGCGCGTTTACGGGTGCACGGCTGGCCGGTGGAACGCCGATGGAAACGGAGACCGAGAAACCGATCCAGGTTGTGCCGCCCAACATCACCGCCGACTCGAACGGCCGCGCCGCGCTCTGGACCGAGGATGAATTCGTCGCGCGCTTCCGCGCGGGTGAGCGGATCCCCGGCAGTCCGATGCCGTGGGTCGCGTTCGGTCGCATGAGCGATGACGACCTGCGCGCGATCTATCGCTACCTGCGGACGGTGCGCACCGCTACTTGATGGGGGGCGAGTCGCCCAACGGAGGCCCTTGACAAAACCTAACGCTGTTATATCATCTAACTCAGTTATGGCCGCGCATTCACCAAGCTTACTCCGTCGCGAGCGTGAACGCTCCGAAACGCGTCGCCTCATTCTTGAGGCGGCGCGCCGCATGTTCGTCGAGCATGGTTACGAAGCCACCACAATGCGGAGCATCGCCGCGAGGATCGGATACACTGCGACGGCGGTTTATCACCACTTCAAGGACAAGACGGCGCTGGTCGCCGAGCTGTGTGCCATCGACTTTCGCGCGCTCACCGAGGCATTGCGAAAGGCCGGATCGGTGGCAGATCCGCTCGAGCGTCTGGGGCGGATGGGAGACGCGTACGTCGAGTTCGGCTTGAGCCATCCCATGCAGTACCAGTTCATGTTCATGACGCCGCGCCCGACCGGCGTTGATGCCCCGCCAACCGATCCCGGTGCGGACTGCTACGGCTATCTCCTGGAAACGTGCCGGGCGGTGGTCGCCACTGGTCGACTCCGGGCTGAGTTCGCGGACGCGGACCAGGTCGCGCAGATCGCTTGGGGCGCTCTACATGGCCTGGTGGCGCTGCAGGTGACCAAGGGCCATGACGACGTCGTACCCTGGCGAAATGCTCGTGAGACGGCTGCGATGATGGGGACGGCGCTGCTCCGGGGGATGCTCCGTGAAACGTAGATCGATCTTTTTTTTTACTCGTGATGTTAACGCTGTTACCTAATATGACAACGTTAGCCAACAGTCGTCTCGCCTTCCTTCTTTCGATTGGCCTCGGGGTCGCCACCCCCGGCGCTGCGCAGACTAGCACCGATCCGCTTGGGCCTCTGGTCGCCGAGGCGCTGCGGGCCAACCTCGGCTTGGCGGCCGAGCGACTGGCTGAGCAACGCGCCGGCGTCCAAGTGCATGCGGCTCGCGCTCTCTTCCTGCCAAGCGTCTCAGTCGAGTCGCGATACTCGCGTCTCGATCACGTGCCGAACATCGGGGATTTCGTGAATCCGGCCTATGCCGCACTCAACGGCATTCTCGGTGAGAATCGATTCCCCACGAATCTCGACATCACGCTTCCACAGCGTCATGACTCACACCTCGCGCTGCGGCAGCCGCTGTTCAACGCCTCGATTCTCGCGAACTACTCGGCCGCGAGCAGTCGTGCGGACGGCCAGGCGTTCGCACGCCGCGCCGCTGCGCGCCGTCTCGCAGCCGACGTGCAGAGCGCATATCTCACACAGGCGCGGGCGCGCCGTGCCGTTGAGATCTATGCCGCCACATTGACGCTCGTCCAGGAAAACGAACGGGTTGCCGGCAGGTTGGTCGCGGCCGGCCGTGCCACCCCTGACGCGCTCTTCCGGGCCCGTGCCGACCGCAGTGAGATCGAGCAACAATTGGCCGAAGTGCGGCAGCGCTACGCGGCCGCCGTTCGCGTGCTGAACCAGATGCTGCACCGGCCGCTCGACGCGCCGATCGACGACATTCCCGACAGCGCCTTTACGCCGTCCCTGACGATTTCGGCGGACAGTGCCGTAAGGAGCGCCCTTGCCGGTCGCGAAGAGCTGCGTCAGGTGGATGCCGGTATTCGCGAGGGGCGCGCCGGCGTACGCGCCGCGACCGCCGCCTTTCTTCCTTCCGTTTCACTCGGGTTCGACTACGGCTTCCAGGGCCGCGACGTGGAGTTTCGCTCGACGCAGGACTATTGGGTCGCGTCGTTGATCGTCTCATGGAACGTGTTCAACGGCGGTGGCGACGCGGCACGCAGATCCGCAGCACAGCTCGAGGTCGATCGCGCGCAGACGCTGCGGCAAGACCTCGAAGAGCGGATCGAGCTCGAGGTTCGCACGAGTCATGAAGCTGCGACGGTGGCACAAGCGGCTATCGCGACTGCGGATGATCGCCTTGCCGCCGCGCGCCGCACGTTCGAGCTGGTCCGGCGTCGCTACGAGGAGGGCGCTGCGAGTCCGATCGAGCTGGTTGACGCGCGCACGTCCCTCACTTCCGCCGAGCTCAATCGTGTCGTTACCGCCTATCAGTACGCGTTGCGCTACGTGGACTTCGAACGTGCCGCGGCGCTGCGGGTGATCACGCCGTAACAAAGGAGCAGCTCCGATGAACCGTCTCGCGCTCGCGCCGATCGTTACCCTGATAGTCCTCGCCTGCACCCGCGGCAATGCGGAGTCATCCGATTTGGGAACGACGCCGGTTGCGGTTCGCGTGGTGCCCGTCGCGATCGAAGCCGTCGCGCGGCCGGTCATCGCCACTGGGACACTTGGTCCTAAGGAAGAAGTGGCGCTGAGCTTCAAAGTCGGCGGGGTGATCGGGCGAGTACTCGTCGATGAGGGTCGGATCGTGCGAGCCGGGGACACGCTCGCAGTGCTGGATCTGAGCGAGATCGATGCGGGCGTGGCCCGGGCGCGCAGTGCCGCCGAGAAGGCGGAGCGGGATCTGGAGCGGGCACGGCGACTCTATGCCGACAGCGTTGCGACACTCGAGCAGATGCAGAACGCCCAGACGGGGCGGGACGTAGCGGCAGCGGAGCTTGCGACCGCCCTGTTCAATCGCCGGCACGCGGTAATCGTGGCGCCGAGCGCCGGAGTGATCCTGCGCCGTAATGCCGAGCCAGGCGAGCTCGTTACGTCGGGTTTTTCAGTCGTTACGCTGGGAAGTCGCGCGCGAGGCAATGTCGTTCGGGTGGCGCTCGCAGATAGAGACGTGGTGCAGCTGCGTCTGGGTGACGCTGCGCAGGTCAGGTTCGAGGCGGTCCCAG
The DNA here is from genome assembly GCA_044869265.1 of Gemmatimonadales bacterium. GTDB lineage: Bacteria > Gemmatimonadota > Gemmatimonadetes > Gemmatimonadales > GWC2-71-9 > 20CM-2-65-7. The sequence goes on along the minus strand of JBIOXD010000127.1, from coordinate 23,829 downwards.
GCCGCGTTTTCGACGGGCGAGTCTCTGAAATCGCTGCCGCGGCTGAGCCCATGACGGGGACCTATCGCGTCGAAATCGCTGTGCAAGGCGCGACGGCGCTGGCGAGCGGTCTCGTCGGCCAAGCGGAGATCCAGCCGAAGGCATCCGATCTCATGCCGCTCGTACCGATCGAAGCGGTGCTCGAGGCCGATGGGGCACAGGCAGCCGTTTTTGCCCTGTCTCCCGACGGGCACCGCGCGGTGCGACGGGCGGTCACGATCGGCTTCCGCAGCGGCGACCGCGTGGCTGTCGCGTCTGGGCTCGACGGCGTTCGGGCCGTGATCACCGACGGAGCCGCTTATCTCGACGACAGCGCGACCGTCAAGGTGCTGCCATGAAACTGACGGAGTTCTCGGTCAAGCATTGGCAATTCACGGTTGTGTTGTTTGCCATGCTCGCCGCCCTGGGCCTCACATCGCTGCTCTCGATCTCGCGCAGTGAGGACCCGCCACTCGACTTCCCGACCTTCACAATCGTCGCCGTGTACCCTGGCGCGAGCGCGAGAGATCTCGAGCGGCTGGTCGTCAAACAAATCGAAGACACACTGCACGGCTTGGACGACGTGCGGAGTATCAGCAGCAGGATCCGGCCGGGTGTCGCGCGTATTCAGGTGGAGTTCGAGCCCAGCGAGGACGCCGACAAGAAGTACGACGACGTGGTGCGCGAAATCAACGCGCTCCGGACTGGATTGCCGGCGGAGCTGGCCCGTCTCGAGATCCACAAGGCGAGCACGCTGGACGTGAACATCGTGCAGATCGCTCTGGTGTCCGAATTCGCCTCGTACCACTTGCTCGATTCTCTTGCCGAGGATCTGGAAGATCGGCTCAGCGCGGTTCCGGGCGTGCGCACCGCGGAGCGGTGGGGTGCGCCGGAGCGGCAGGTGGACGTCCAGCTCGATCTGGGCCGATTGGCCGCGCTGCGCTTGCCGGTGGGGCTGGTGCTGGGCGCAATCGGCGGCGAAAGCGCGGACATCCCCGGGGGCACCGTTGATGCCGGGACGCGCAGCTTCAGCGTCCGGTCATCGGGTAGCTACGAAACGCTTGATCAGGTGCGGGCAACCGTGGTGCGAGGCGTGAACAGCCGTCTGGTTCGCGTCGGCGACGTCGCGCGCGTGGAATGGGGGTACGCCGACTCGACGTACCGGGCGCGCTTCAATGGTCAGCGCGCGGTCTTCGTCACGGCGAACCAGCGCGGTGGCACGACGGTTCAAACCGTTCGCAATGCGATCTACGCCGAGCTCGACCGGGTCGAGCAGGCACTGCCTCGGAGCGTGACGCTCGCGCGCGGATTCGATCAGGCGGCCAACGTCTCACATCGCCTGGCGCGCCTTGGCGAAGACTTCCTCATCGCGCTGGGCCTGGTGTTGCTCACGCTCCTGCCGCTCGGGTCCCGCGCGGCGTTCATCGTGATGATCTCGATTCCTCTTTCGCTGGCGATGGGGGTGACCGCGCTGCGCTGGGCCGGGTTCACGCTCAACCAGCTCACGATCGTGGGTATGGTCATCGCCCTCGGCCTGCTCGTGGATGACTCGATCGTGGTGGTCGAGAACATCATCCGGTTCCGGCGCGCGGGCCACTCGCGCATCGAAGCCGCGGTGCTGGCTACCAAGCAGATCTGGGTTGCGGTCCTCGGCGCGACCGCCACGCTGGTGTTCGCCTTCGTGCCACTGCTGTTTCTGCCGGGCGGGCCGGGCATGTACATCCGCTCCCTCCCGATCGCGGTGATTCTCGCGATGCTCGCGTCGTTGTTCGTCTCGCTCACGATCATTCCCTGGTTGTCGAGCGTGATGCTCGCGCCGAATCACGCGGAGGGCAATCGCTTCCTGCATGCATTTGAGCGAGGCATTCACGGTACTTATGCGCCGGTGCTCGACCGTGCGCTGCGTGCTCCAAGACGCACGCTCGCACTGAGCGCCGCCTTTGTCGCCCTGTCGCTTGCTCTGGTACCGGTCGTCGGATTCTCGCTGTTTCCCAAGGCCGAGACGCCGCAGTTCCGGGTGGACATCACGATGCCGGAAGGAGCGAGCATCGCCGCCACCGATTCGGCGGCGCGCTTCGCGGAACGGGTGGTGGGTTCGACCAAAGGTGTGCGGGCGATCTATACGTCGATCGGGCACGATAACCCGCGGGTCTACTACAATGTGGCGTCGCGCACCGACGACCCGCGCATCGGCCAGCTCTTCGTGCTGCTGGATCACTATGATCCCGGCAGGACGCCGCGCCTGCTCGACTCGCTGCGCGCGGCCTTGGCCGGTTATCCTGGCGCCGAGATGGCGTTGCGCGAATTCGAGAATGGTCCGCCCATCGACGCCCCGATCGCGATGCGCATCGAGGGGCCGTCGCTCGACTCGCTGCAGCGCATCGCGGCGCGCGTCGAACAGATCCTCAAGGCGACGCCGGGGACCGAATACGTCACCAATCCCGTACGCCTGGCACGGACCGACTTGCGTGTGGCGATCGATCACGAGAAGGCCGGCCTGCTCGGCATCCCCACGGTGGAAGTCGATCGGACCGTCCGCCTCGGCTTGGCCGGTCTCGAGGCCGGACGCCTGCGAGAAGGCGCCGGCGACGCGCGGCCCATCGTCGTACGTCTGGCGCGCACCGGCCGGGCTAGCCCCGCCGAGCTGGACCGGGTCTACGTCAGCTCCACCGCTGGATCGCTCACGCCGCTGGCACAGATCGCCGATGTGCGGTTCGAGCGCGCGGTCTCCGAGATTCAGCGCTACGATCGCGTCCGCAGCGTGACGGTGACGGCCAACGTGCGGACCGGCTACAACACCGATCGGGTGACGCGGCGCGTATTGGCGCGGCTCGGCGAGCTGCCGCTGCCGGATGGGTACCGGATTGTTGCGGCGGGCGAAATTGAAAGCCGGCGCGACAGCTTCGGGAACATGGGCGGGGCCATCATCGTGGCGACCTTTGCCATTCTTGCGATTCTCGTGCTCGAATTTCGCACGTTCCGCTCCACGCTCATCGTTGCGTCGGTCATTCCGCTGGGCATCGCCGGTGGAATCCTCGCGCTCCTGTTCGCCGGCCAGACTCTGTCATTCTCGGCAACGATCGGGTTCGTCGCGCTGATTGGGATCGAAATCAAGACGTCGATTCTGCTGGTGGATCTGACCAACCGGCTGCGGGCCGACGGGATGGGGCTGGAGGAAGCGATTCGGAAGGCCGGCGAAGTCCGATTCCTGCCAATCGTCTTGACGAGCCTGACTGCGATCGGCGGGCTCCTGCCGATCGCGCTGCAGGGCACCGGGCTCTATGCACCGCTCGCGTGGGTGATCATCGGCGGCCTGGTCTCGAGCACGCTGCTCGCGCGCATCGTCACGCCGGTGATGTACAAGCTCCTCGCGCCGGCGATCTGAATCAGTGGCCCTCATCGAGCGTCGGCGCGCGTGGCCTCGCCCGGCGCAGCCGCGCTCCGGCCGATCGGCGGTGCTCGGTCGCGATGATTACAAAAGCGGGACTCGCGCTGCTCGCGCGGATGGATCCGGACATCGCGGCGGAGATGCGGCGTCGTACGCAGACGTTTACTCGCACGGTATTGGCGCGGAGGCGTGAAAGGCTCAGCCTATGGACGAGCTCATGGCTTGATGAGTCCGGTACTCACCGCATAATCGCGCAGCTTGTCCTGCAGCATCTCGCGGGCCCGAAACAGCCGCGACTTTACCGTGCCGATGGGCACTCCCAGCATCGCTGCGATTTCCTCGTAATGCAGGTCCTCGATGTCACGTAAGACTATGACTTCGCGATACGCAAGGGACAGCGAGTCGATGGCGTGCGTCACCTCTTCGTCCACGAGATCGTCGAAGAAGCGTACGGTCGAGTGCGCCGGCGGCCCGGGATGATCGGTATCGAGAATTTCGCGACGCCGCTGATTGCGGCGATACTCGCTGATGAACACGTTCCGCAGGATGGTGATCAACCACCCTTTCGCGTTTGTCCCCAGTTTGTACTGGTCCCACGCCTGATAGGCGCGAAACACCGTGTCCTGTACAAGATCTTCCGCATCCGCGGCGTTGCCGACAAATCGAAGCGCGACGCGAAATAGCGCATCGAGGTGGGTCAGCACCTCTGACTCGAAGGAGAGTCGTCGCGCATCCCACTCGCCGCTAATCGGCTCGTCAAACGCGAGTGAACTCGTCACAATCGCCTCACCAATTCAGGGATAGATACTGCCGCGACGGCATCTCGGAGTGCCCCCATGCAGTGTAGAGCCAGCTGCCACGGGACGCTTCCGGAGAAATGCGTAATGCTCTCCCTAGGTGAAACACTGACTTCTTCGGGACGTCCTACATGTGTGACGAACGAGAGACGTCGAAATCGACAGGTCACGACGGCATCTTACGCGCCTGTTACAGAAAGGCACAGATGAACCAACACGGCGGGTGACTCGTTACTTGTGATCATGGAGAGCAAGTGAACGCTACACTTCGACTGACCCGTGCCGCATTTGGCGCAGTACAACGCGCCTCCCCTGGCCTTGCAGCGCTCTGGGCGGAACGACTGTTCTGTTCCCCGCCACGGCGCCAAATCAGCGAGCGGATGGCCGCGTGGCTCGCGCAGGCCCGCCGCTTCGACGTCACCGTTGGCGCGAGACGGGTGGCCGCTTGGGCCTGGGGAGAGCGTGGGCCCGGCGTCCTCCTGGTGCACGGTTGGGGGAGCCGTGGCGCCCGCTTCGTCGACCTGGGGAACGCCCTGCTCTCGAGCGGCTATCAGGTTGTCACGTTCGATGGGCCTGGTCATGGCGCATCATCCGGCCGGCTGAGCTCGGGTCCCGAGTTTGCCCGCGCCGCAGGAACGGTGGCGAGTGCCGTCGGCGGTGTAAGCGCGGTCGTGGGTCACTCACTGGGCGGGTTCGCGGCGGCGCTGGCGATCCGCCTCGGGCTACGCGCGCGGCGCGCCGTGTTCATTGCTCCGTCTGCGAACGTGAACAGCTACAGCGCGCAGTTTGCCTCACTGCTGGGAGTGCGTGACCCGGTCATGGCGTCGATGCGCACACGCCTGGAGCGCCGGCTCGGCTTCAGGTGGCGACTGATGGACATCCCCCGATTCGCCGGGGCGATGACGATTCCGCTCCTGGTTATTCATGACCGGGAGGATCGGGACGTCCGGTGGGATGACGGCGCCGCGATCGCACGCGCCTGGCCGCGTGCCGAGCTCCTCACGACGACGGGTCTAGGACATCACCGCATCGTCAGCGATCCGGAAGTCGTGAGCCAAATCCTATCGTTTCTTGGCGGGCGTGTCCCGGCAGTGACCGGGCCCTAGGCCCCAGGCCCCCAGCCCCCTTTCAGTTACTGGCTTCTCGCGCGGGCGCTTGCGCGCCGGTGCGCGCGAGGTGGATCCCGTTGAACAGAAACTTGAAGGTGCCGTGCGGTTGTGCGCGGAACAGGATCTCGGGTCCGAAGAGGTAAAGGGTGCCGCGCCCGACGCTCGCCTGGGCCGCCGCGAGCCCGCCGGTCAATCGCTCCTGCCCCCATGCCCACCCGCTCCGCAGCGGCCGTTCCCCCTCATACCACGCGACGCGACGCACGCTCGTCGCGCTCGCACCACTGCCCAGCTTCCAGACGGGGCTCTCGTCGAAGAACACATCCGCTTCCTCCGCCATCCCGTATGCGATCGGCTGCGTGTTGTCGACGCGGACCCGGATCACCGAGCCTGGCACGTAGAACTTCTCGCGCGGGAGCGGGCGACCATTCTCGACCAGGTGATTCTCCACCGGGATTCCGAGCTGACGCGCGAGATACGTGGACGATCCGATCGTGATGATCGTGCCGCCGGCCTGGAGGAACTCCCGCAGGCGCGGCGCCGTCTGTTCAGTAGTGAATCGGCCCAACCAGCGTCGAAACTCGGCCGGAATCGACATGGAATCCGGCTGCCCGCCGCCGCCGCCGCCGCCGCCCCCACCGGCGCCGTCACCATCGCCTGACGGCACAGCCCCGTCCGGAAGGATCACAACATCGAAGCGCGAGGAGAGATTGCCGGCATCGAGATCGCGGGGGTACACCACCTCGAAGGGGAATTCGTAGCGCTCGAGCAGCCAGCGTGTCCAACCCGACGGCATCGACCCGCCGTAGCGGTCCCACAGCGCGATCCGGACGGGCTGAATCCGGATCCTGCCTGACGCGGGCGGCTCGCGCCGCACGCCCTCGAAGCCCACGCCCAGTTCCGTCGCCATCTGCCGGACGAGCGGTAAGACGGCCGAGGTGCGAGGCACGTAGATCGTGCCTGCCGGGTATTGCTTGCCGTTCGATGACCACGGCGCGGTGAGCCAGTACACGGCTTGATTGCGCGCCAGCAGACGGTTGGTCGCGAGAGCCGCGTCATTGATCTCGTGGCGCACGAGAAATCCCGCCGCGTTCTCGGCATTCGATACGATGCCTGGCGCCGGCGTGGCGAGCCCTTTGATCGGCTCAAACGGGCCGTCGAATCCATCGAGTACGCGGTCGAACTGCACGCCCATCTGATACGCGAGCGTGTAGCCCGCGTTGTCGTACGGCGGGATCGGCGGGCCGCCCGGATACTGGAAGTCGTTGGGATGGTCCTGCGGTTCGAACATGTCGAGCACGTGCGGCCGGAACGCCTGTGCCGTTTTCACGACGTACGATCCCGCGGCGTAGCGCTTCCCGCCGACATCAAACGGGCCCGTGGCGCGGTGCACGGTGATGCCGTTCTTGATGAGCGTGTTCACGAACTTCGTCGCCGTCGGGAAGTCGGGCTGGTCCGCGGGCAGGATATAGCCTCGCGGGTCGCGGGCGGCGGTGTCGCGCAGCATGGCGAAATAGCGGGCGGGCGCGGGGCCCCGCACTGAGTCGCGCCGCACCGCGGCCCGCACAGCATCGACGCGCCGCGGGGTCATCGTCCAGTAGTCGCGGCTGCCGCGCTCGATCGAGTTGCGCCCCATGCGCCAGATGTTGAAGAGCAGCGTCTCGCGGTAGCGCGAGGCATAGTCGAGCACGGCCCGGTTGGCCGTGATCGAATAGTCCACCGACTGCCGGAAACGCCACCGCTGCGGCGCGATCGGCGCCGGGTAATCGCCGCTGGGAAGCTGACGGTCGGGGATGAAGGGAATGTCGATGGGCGTTGGATTCCCGATCGTCTCCGTCAGCAGCCCGATCATGTTGTGGAAGTAGGTGGTCGTGCGGAGCCCGCCGTTCCACCACGTGGAGTAGTTCGCGCCCCGGCGCATGGTGGCGCCCGGCTTGCCTTCGGCGACAAACCGGCCGTGCATCGCGGCGCCGACGGCATCGATGCCCAGAGGGATCAGCGGATCGTAGAAGTAGTTGAACGGATCGCGGAAGGGTGGCGCGAACAACACCGTACCTTGTGGGCCGGTCTGGTGATGGTTGTAGACGATTTGCGGGAACCATTCGGAGTACTGCACGCGGGCAATGTTTTCGGTTTCGGGCTGGCTCACGAGGTAGAAGTCGCGGTTGTTGTCGTGCCCGATGTACTTCTGGTACAGCCGGGGGATATTGCCCGAGCGCCGCTTCAGAGTGTCCGGGTCTCGCATGTACCAGCTCGATACGAGCTCCATGCCGTCGGGATTGGCGTGCACCGCGAGCAGAATCACATCTCGCAGGATGCGTTGCGTTTCCGCGTCGTTCGCGCTCACCATCTGGTAGACGAGCTCCATCAGCTGGTGCGCGCCGAGCACCTCGGTGGCATGCAGGCCGCCGTCGATCCACACCACGGCTTTTCCCTCGGCGGCGAGGGCACGCGCGTCGGCTTCCGTCACGCCCTCGGCGCGTGCCAGGCGCCGCGCGATGTCGCGGTAGCGCGCGAGCGCGCGCTGGTTCTCAGGTGCCGTGATGATTGCCATCAGCTGCACGCGCCCTTCCCCGGTGCGGCCGATCGTGTCGAGCACCATGCGTGGGGACTCCCGGGCGAGTCGCTCCCAGTACGCCTGGAGCTGCGTGTACGTCGCCAATCGGTAATCGTCGCCGATGTTGAAGCCGAGCGCTTGTCGTGGGGTGGTAGCGGAGGTGGAGGAGGACTGGCTGGCAACGGGAGCCGTGATCAGGGTGGTTGCCAGGACGGCAATGAGCGAACGCATTCCGGTATACCTCTGCGAGGGCTTGTCACTGGAGCTTAAAGCCGGCGCCCGCCAGCGGCTAGGTCGTATCCTTAGCGACGCTGCTGGGGCTAATGATCTTCGATCGGTGGAGATTACCGCGCGTGTTCCCGGTAAGAACGCGGGTTCATCCCGAACTCCGTCCGAAACGCCCGGTTGAAATTCGAGACATCGCCAAAGCCCGAATCCAGCGCGACATCGATGATCTTGCGCCGCTCGGTCACGAGCTGCGTTGCGGCTTGTCGGAGCCGAGCGCGCATCACGTACTGATGCGGCGTGACGCCCGTCAATCGCTCGAAAGTGCGCAGATAATGGTAGGCGCTCAGGCGGCTCTCGCGCGCCAGCGCGGCGAGGCCGAGATTCGCGTCCGGCGTTCATCGATCGTCCGGACCGCCCGCGTGATACGCGCTGCGGCATTCAGCGGAAAAGCACCGTGGTGTGATGACTGCCGTGCTGCAAGTCCGGCGGTGCGGACCGCGACCTGCACGGCAAGCTCTTCCCATGGGACGTCGCGAGCCCCCCCCCCCGATGGCGCCCGCGCCCGCCCTCACGACGAGCGGCGCGAGGTCCCGCAGTGGCGGCACGTGTGCCACTCTGAAGCGCGAGCCCGTCAGTTCCTCGAAGTACTCGGGCTCGTACCAGAAAACGACGCAGCGATCGCCTTCCGCGTGCTCATGGCCGCACTCGTAGGCTAGGCCTGGATTCCCGAGCATCACGGAGCCGGGTGCCATCAATCCAGCGCCGAGTGCGGTGCGGTACTGAAAGGTCCCGGCGACGACCATCGCAATGGTGTACCGCGTGTGCTGCTCCTCGAACGGGCGATCCTGCGGGCCGGATGTGCAGAGCACATCGGCCACGGACCAGCCCGTGCCGCCGGCAATCACGCGCGGTTTTGCGCGCCCAGCTTCTTCGCGCAACCGGCGGCGCGCCAATGCCTGCTCCAGAGCGACCGCAATTTTTGCCAAGACTAGTGCCTCATCGCCGTCGTATCATGCGCATTCACCACAACAGGACACCAACATGACCACCACTGTAGCTGTCGCCATCGAATCCCGGATCCTCAGCGAAGGCTGGGGCCCAGGCGCCTGGCATGGCGCTGATTTCAAGGCCGCGATCGCTGATGTGACCCCCGCGCTCGCATTCTGGAGGCCGGCGCCGGGACGCCACAACATCGCCGAAATCGCGCTGCATCATGCGTTCTTCGCGCGGTCGGTCCGAGCTCAGATCTCAGGAAGGCCGGCCGAGCCGTTCGTCCTGCCAGGGGAAGAGTGGTTTGTCGTCGACAGCGAAAAGACGATCCCCTGGTCCAGGATTCAAGCAACGCTCGAGGCCGAACAGAATCGGCTCGGCGAGCTAGTCGCATCGGTGGAGACAGTGACAACGAGCTCACCATTGGCCGGAACAGAGCGATTCAATCTGGTACTCGGGATCGCCTGTCACGCGATCTATCACGCTGGTCAGGTGCAACTGATCAAACGACTTCGGGGCGCTTGAGAGTTCCGGGGAGAGGTGTTATGACACCACCGCATGACGCTTCGCTGGCTCCTCGCCTCGCTGCATCTGCTAGCCCTGCCGCTCGGCCTGGGGGCGGTCTGGGCGCGCAGCCGCGCCCTCACCACCGCGCGGACGAATCAAGATCTCAAGCGGGTGTTCGTCGCGGACAACCTGTGGGCGCTCGCGGCAGGGCTATGGATCGCGACCGGTTTGTCGCGCGTGTTCAGCGGACTGGAGAAAGGGTCGAGTTACTACCTGCACAATCGGGTCTTCTATACGAAGATGGGCCTCCTCGTGCTCATTCTGCTGCTCGAGATCTGGCCGATTGTGGCACTCATTCGCTGGCGGAACGCTGTGCGTCGTGGGGCGACGGTCGATACGGCCCCGGCCGCCGCGCTCGCGACCATCAGTCGCGTCCAGGCAGGGCTTGTGGTGTTGATGGTGTTTGCCGCCACGGCAATGGCGCGAGGGTTCTTTTACTAAGCAGCCGTGATGTCACAGCGGAGCGGGGCAGCCGGAGCGGAGTGAGTGAGGGCGCCGATCGCAATCAATGATGCGCCTGCCTCGGCATAGGCGCGCGCCGTGTCGGGTGTGATGCCGCCCGACGCCTGAATCGTCACCGCGGCTCCCGCGCGTCGTTTCCAGGCGCCAAGCCGCTCGGGCGTTTGGTTATCCACCAGCAGATGCGTGACACCGGCGGCCAGCGCCGTGTCGAGCTGCTCCTCGGACTCGACTTCCACGATGACTGGCACGGCGCGTGGCGCTTCACGGAGCGCATCGCGCAGTGTGCGGCCGTTGGTCCCCAGGAGTGCCCAGTGATTGTCCTTCCACAGAATCGCATCGCTGAGTGATGCGCGATTCTGCACACCCCCGCCGACGTGTACGGCATACAGCTCGAGCTCCCGCAGTCCGGGCGTGGTCTTTCGGGTGTGCGTGATGCGCGCGCGGGTGCCCTGCACGGCATCCACCGCGCGACGCGTAACCGTCGCGATGCCGCAGAGTCGCTGCAGGAAATTCAGGGCGACGCGCTCGCCGGCGAGCAATGCGCGCGCGGGGCCGCGCACCGTGAGGATGGTCGTGCCGGCATCGACGCGCGCTCCCTCAGCGACCAAGGCCGTCACAATGGATGTAGGGTCGAGCTCCTGATACACGGTCGCGGCAAGGGGAACACCGGCCACGACGAGGCGATCTTCAGCGACGAATCGAGCCTCACCGGTGCGGTCGGCGCCGGTCCCGAGCAGACGGGTGGTGACGTCGTCCCGAGCGTGGTCTTCGGCCAGCGCACGCCGCACCTCGCTCAGGCCGAACGGGGCCGTGTCAGCCAATCGCCAACATCCGCTCGATGGCGCGGCGCGCGCGCGCGGCGACGTCCGCCGGGACCATCACCTCGTACTTCAGGTCGCGCAGCGAATCCCGCAGTTTTTCGAGGGTGATCTGTTTCATGTAACGGCACTCTGCCGTTTCTCGAGCTGCGAGAAACTCCTTACCGGGGTTCTCGCGCCGCAGGCGGTGCAAGACGCCCGTTTCGGTTGCCACCACAAAACGCCGCGCGGGAGAGACGCGGGCGCGTCGCATCATTTGCTCCGTCGAGACGATCTGCGTTCGGCCGGCGGCGACGTCGCCTTCAGTCTCTGCGTAGTACATCGCGCTGGTGACGCAACCGCATTCGGGATGCACCAGGAATTCCGCGTCCGGGTAGGCGGCGCGCCGCTCCGCCAGCATCTCGCGCGTCAGCCCGGCATGCACGTGACATTCCCCCAGCCACACGTCGATCGCGCGCCCCGTAACACGGCGCAGGTAGTTGCCGAGGAACACGTCGGGCAGGAAGAGCACGGGAACCTCGGGCGGAAGCGCGCGGATCACGGCGACCGCGTTTCCGGACGTGCAGCAGAAATCCGCCTCGGCTTTCACGTCCGCTGCGGTATTCACGTAGGCGACCACAACGCCGTTCGGATGAGTGGCGCGCCAGGCGCGTACGTCGGCGGCTTGAATTGTTGCGGCCAGCGAACAGCCGGCGGTGAGATCGGGAATCAGGACCCGCTTGCTCGGGTTGGCGATCGCGGCTGTTTCGGCCATGAAGTGCACGCCGCAGATCACGAGCACTGGTGCATCCAGCTCGGTTGCGCGGCGGGCCATCTGAAGCGAGTCGGCCACGACGTCAGCCAGATCCTGGATTTCGGGACGTTGATAGTTGTGCGCCAGGATGGCGGCGCCATGCTCCGTACGTAGCGCGTTGATCTCCGCGACGAGCTCGCGCGTGTCTGTTACGATTGTCGAGGTGCCCATCGGGCCAGCCCCCATTGGTAATGGTGCCGAGGCTGGGGGGCCGATTGGGTAACGCCTCAGTTCGCCGTGGGTGACGAACCGCTCCCAGCCTGGGGCGCCGCCTGTTGCGCAGCGCCACGACGAAGTCTAGTCGCAGAGGACGCTGTTGTGCAGTGCTGCCATCGGTGACAAGGCCGGTTCGGGACGTAGCTTTACGACATGCTGCTTGCCCTCCTCGCGGTGCTGCAGGGAGTTGAAGCGCCGGTTCCCCCGCGCCGAGAGACCCCCGATTCCGGCGTCATCGCCACCAATCAACAGGTCACACCGGCCGGCGTGCAAAGCGTCTTCACCGACCGTGTCTTTGGCGTGCGCTTCGGCGCGAAGCCCGGTGAGGTATGGGTCTCCATACACGGCGCGGCCTACCGCCTCGGTTGGCGCGACAATGTCGTTCTCGGCAGCGCGGCGTTCGACGGTCGTGCCGGCGTGCAGGGGGTTGCCATCGATCCTCTGAACGGCCGGGCACTCATCACGTCGGTCGGCCGCCTTCCGGCTGACCTGGCACTCAGTCGCACACCGGGTTCCGAGCAGCTCGCGCGCGCGAAATCGGTCGCGCACCTCACGGCCTACGACGGTGACAGCACGACCGTGAGACTGGTCTCTCCGGCCCTCGGCGACTACATCGTGGGCGCGCCGGCGGTGGCGCGCACCGCCAATGCCTCGGGACGTCGCGTCGCCGTGGTGCCGCTTTCGGCGAATGACTCGCTCGCCGTGCTCGACGCCGACTCGGGCACTCTCTTGAAGAAGGTCCCGCTCGGCGTGCTCCCTGTCGCTGCTGTCGTGAGCTCTGACGGATCGGTTGCGTACGTCTCTAACCTCGGCGGCCCGAAGCCGAGCCGAAGGGACCGCGCAGCGAAGCAATGCTGCGATCCTTTCGCCGAGCTGGTGCGCGTCGACAAACGAGGTATCGCGGAGCCGGGAAGCGTTACGCGTGTCGACCTTGTCGCGGGGAAGGTCACGAAAGTCATGACCGCGGGGCGACATCCCACCGGCATGGCGTGGGACGAGAAGAACGCGCGCCTGTACGTTGCGAATGGCAACTCCGACGCCGTGAGCGTGATCGACACGCGACGCGATGAGGTGGTCAACACGATCGCGATCGCACCGTTCCGCGAGCGCAGCATCGGCCTGGCTCCGACAGCCGTCGCGCTGTCTCCCGATGCGACGACACTGTTCGTCACGCTGGGTGGCGTGAACGCGGTTGCAGTGTACGCGTTGCCGGCGGCGCAGCTGCGTGGCCTGGTGCCGACCGGCTGGTACCCGACCAGCATCGATGTGAGTGCGGATGGCCGCACGATTGTGGTGGGATCGCTGTTCGGGGTGGGGTCCGGGACTGGGCGCACGTCGGGACAAACCGGCCGGTACGTGCATTCCTACCGCGGCTCCGTCAACGTCATCCAGGAGCCAACGGAGGCTGAGCTCGCGGCGTACACGATGTCGGTTGCCCAGAACAACCGGCTCACGCTCGCGCAATCGCCTGCGCCACCCCCAGGTCCCGCCCGCAAACCCGTCGCTCGCGCCGTTCCCGAGCGGCCGGGAGACCCGTCGCTGATCGAGCACGTCGTCTACATCATCCGTGAGAACCGCACGTACGATCAGGTGCTGGGTGACATCGGCAAGGGTGCGAGCGACAGCTCATTGCTTCAATACGGCCGCGACGTCACGCCCAACACCCACGCCCTGGCGGAGCAGTTCGTGCTGCTCGATCACTTTTTCGCTTCCGGCGGCAACTCCGCGGATGGGCACAACTGGCTGACGCAGGCGAACGAGACCGAGTACCCGATGTGGCCGCTGTACACGGGACGTAGCTATCCCTCGGAAGGGCAGGACCCGCTCGCGTACTCAGCGGGCGGCTTCCTGTGGGAGGCGGCGGAGGCGAAGGGCGAGACCGTGCGCGTGTTCGGTGAATACGCACCCGGGCCCACCGTGTACAGCGACTCGGTGCGATTGGCGTTGTTGAAGCGCTATCTCGACACCCTGCCGAACACACCTGCCCACTTCCGCTCGGTATTCGCGAAGCTCTACAACACGCGCTCAGACATCGCTTCGCTCGATGGCATTCTGGTTCGAGAGTATCCGGGTTGGACGATGGGAGTGCCGGATGTCGCGAAGGCCGACGTGTTCCTCGAACACCTCCGCCAGTGGGAAGCCGCGAATTCGATGCCCAACCTCGTCATCATGAACCTGCCGAGCAACCACACCGAGGGCACGAACCCCGGTTGGTGCACTCCCAAGGCATGTGTCGCGGACAACGATCTCGCCCTGGGCAAGATCGTCGAGGGTCTCTCGCGCAGCCGATTCTGGAAGTCGATGGCGATTCTCGTCGTCGAGGACGACGCGCAGAACGGCGTCGATCACATCGATGGGCATCGGACCGTGGCGTTGGTCGCGAGTCCCTACGCCAGGCGAGGCGTGATCGATCCGACGTTCTATGCGTTCCCGAGCATGCTCAAGACGATCGAGCTGATGCTCGGCCTGCCGGCACTCACGCTGTTCGATCTCGTCGCGCCCGACATGCACGCGAGCTTCATCGGACCTGACGAAGCCCCGAACCTCACTCCCTACACTGCATTGGTCCCGCGGCAATCGCTGCTGGACATCAATCAGTCGGTTGGATCGATCACAGGTCCGCACGCCACCGAACGCCGTCAAGCGGCGCGGGCATCGGCGCGGATGAACTTCAGCGACCCCGACGCCGCCCCGACGGAACGCTTGAACCGGATTCTGTGGCACGACGCGCGCGGATGGGGCACCCCGTATCCGGGCGTGAAGCGGTCGCTGTTCTTCCCGATGGCGGTGGATGTGGAGGACGAGGACCGGGAGGAACGGAAGCCGCGCTAACGGTTCTCTTTCCGCGCGATGTAGACGCCGGCCAGACAAAGCGCTCCACCCAAGACGGCAATCAGCGCCGGCACTTCGCCGAGAATCAGCCAGCTCATCACGATCGTAATCGGCGGCACGAGGTACGCGGTGGCGACCACTCGTCCAGCGGAGCCACGCGCAAGCGCATAAGCCCACGTCGTAAACGCAATCGATGTGGGGAAGACGCCGAGAAAGACGAGCCACCCGATGCTGTTCGCCGGAGCCGTCCGCAATTCGGCGAGGAGCGCCGGTGCGGAGGGGAGGCACACGATCGCGCCCACTACGCAGCAAGTCCACGTCGCTTGCAACGCCGAGATCCGATTGAGCACCGGCTTTTCGGCCACCACACCGACCGCTGATGATACTGCCGCAACCAGGCACAGGATCACGCCGGCGAGCGGCGCATTGTGCGCTGTCGTGGCGAAGCCGATCAGGACGACGCCCCCGAACGCAAGCACGCCGCCAAACAGCAAGTTCGGCGTGGTCCGCTCCTTGAGAAACACCGCCGCGAGCGCAACCACGATGATCGGTGCGACGAGCACGAGCATGGCTGCCGTGCCCGCATCAACCCGGCGCTCCGCGTCGTTCAATGCGATGTTGTAAATGCCGAACCAGAGCAGGCCCGCGAGCACAAGCAACGCCAGCTCTCGGCGCGTCGGGCGCACGAACGAGCGCGTTGCGACGAGCGCGCCGAGCAGGATGCTGCCGATGGTGAGACGGCCCAGCGCAAGGGCTCCGGGCGAGAATGAGCGACCGGCTGCGCGAATGCCGACGAACGCGGCTGCCCAGAGGATGACCGACACCAGCGCCGCCGCGAGCGGCAACCAGCCGTCGAAGGATCTTGTCTTGGTTGTCACCCAAGAAATCTGCTCTAAGTCTGGGATAGGTGTGCCGTCCGCTCTTAGGTTTCCCACTCTAAAGAGTGGGATGGCCGCATTTGTACGGCGATTGATCCATTTGCTGCAAGATGACTTCCTGGAAGGGTATTTTCGGGCCGGATTGCCGTCCAAGAGCGAACGAAAATCTTGGCGATGGCATTCCTCCAATCTCATGTGCATCTGTTGATCCGCTCCAGCCCAAGAGTCGATGTGTCGAGACTGGTGCAGTTGCTGAAGGTGGGAGCAGCTATGCGGCAAGCAGACAACCTGACAATAGCGTCGGGCTCAGATGGAATCGCGAGTATTCGGTGACGAGCGTGAGTCCGAGGCTCTTACAAGCTGCAATAGACTACATCGAAAGGAGGCAGCGTCAGAAGCATCCCGATGAACGGATCACTCGTTAGAGTTGGCGCTCACGAAACCACTGCGCTTGAAGCGCAGTGTTGTACCGGGCCCACTCTTTAGAGTGGGATAACCAAGCAGGCACTGGGTCGGGCTGTTATCTCTCGGTCGGACTGTTGATGCGGAGTTGTTGCTTTCCGAAGGTCCTACTATCGACGGCCACCTACGCCGCGGCCGGCGGCGAATCCGCCGCGGCTGCCACCGAATCCGCCAAAGCCTCGACTAATCCCCCCAAAGCTTCCGCTGAAACTCCGGAACATGCTGGATCGGCCGCTGCCGAACGACAGGCGCGATGTGCTTCCGCGTGGTGTGACGAAGCGTGATGGGGGCGTACTCCGACCTCGTGGAGCGACGCTGCGGCCGCGTGGCTCAACCGCGCGACTCCGTGGCTCGACACTGCGCGCGCGTGGTTCGAAGCCGCGGCCGCGAGCCGAGAGCGGCTCGCTGAATCCGCCGCGTGGCCGGGCCTGGTTTGGCTCGAACCGACTAAGGGTGCCGAGACCATTTCGGGAGTAAGCGACTACCCTGGTGCCGTAGCCGTACCCGCCGTACCAACCCCCGAACGGAACGACGTAATAAGGCGCGTAGTACGGATAACCGTACCCGAAGCCGAAACCGAACGGGTAGTAGCCAAACCCGAAATGGATTCCGAGATGCCCGTGGCCGTCACCGCCATAGCCATCGGCGATATATCGCTCGGAGGCGACCACGTAAGTCGCGACGTCATAATCGTACGGATTCTCGCGCGCCATGTTGTTGGCGATCTCGAGGAGCCCGGCGAGCGGGTCGTTCTTGACGCTCTGGTCGGGGCCGCCGAGCGCGAGGAAATCCCAGTGCCCGTTGCGCGTCAGCTCGTCGAACGAAAATGCGTCGAGTGAGAATACCGCGACGACCGTACCGGTGCCGCTGGCATCGATTTGCAGCGCCTCACGATCGGAGCGACTGCGCAATTCGAACTGCCGGTCGCCGCGGACGAAGTTGTCCTCGCCCGGATCGATTGGGAACAGCACACGGATGCGGCCCTGGGGGTCGGCATGCAGGATGACCAGGTAGCCGTCGCGGGCAGTCCTGACGTAGATCCTGCCGCGATCGCCGACTTCAAATTGGTCTTGATTGATCCGTACAGTGACGGTGGGTTCGTCCTGCGCGGCAACGGGTGCCAGGGCCAACAACAGCGGGAGCAGCATACGATTCAATATACCCCGAAATCGTGATGCTGCCCCCGCTCATTGCCCTATGAGGCAACAGCCGCTGCCTTGGCCAGCGCGTCCTTCCTTATTAGTGCGTAGCCGAGGCTGTTGAAGTTGTAAACCGACAGCGCCTTGAAGATGGGCTTGGCCTTGGCCGACTGGCCGGAAGCGTCCAGCGCCGTTGCGTATTGATACTCGATGTATGGGTCCTGGAGATTCCCCTGGGCAAAGTGCGCCGCGGCCTCCGCCGGTTTCCCCTGATACGCCGCAATGAAGCCCTGAAGCTGGTGGAAGGCTTCCATCTTCCGGGGATTTGCATCAGGCGCAACGATCGCACTGTATCGGTTGGCTTCGCGGTTCGCCGTGGCATAGTCGCCCTTGCGCGCCGCGAGCCAAGCCTGCAGGTAGGCGCCGTTCGATTCTGTCGCCCGACGGAACCCCGCGCTGCCGCTCTTCACGGCCTGCTCTTCTGCCAGCGTGGCGCGCTGCTTCAGCGCCGCTTCAGCTGTCGCGAAGTCGCGCGTCTCAATCGCAATCGTCACAACGTTGGTCAGCGCGTTGATCTTCACGGCGGTCGGATCGGGCAGTCTCATCGTATCGGCGTCGGCCACGAGCTTCTTCAGCTCGCTGACGGCGCCGGTCGGGTCCCCGGCGTGAACGCTCACATACGCACGAAATGGCGCAAAGAAGCCGCGCTCATTGCCCCGTCCTACCAACATCGCCGAGTCGTAGTCGGCTCGCGCGGCCACATAGTCGCCCGCGAACGAATTGACGTGGCCTCGTTGCTGCAGCAGCCCCGCATCCCTCGGATTCAACTCATGACCACGCGTGTAGTGGGCGCGTGCCTCGGGCAGATTGTTCAGCGCCCGATTGGCGTCACCCAGGAGATCGTGCAACGCCGGCTCGTTGGGTGCTAACGACGCCGCCGCCTGGAAATGCTGGAGCGCTTTTTGGAAGTCCTTCGGTTCACCGAACAGGTACGAATTGCCGATGTCGATGTGCGCGGCGAGAAAGTTGGACGCGAGCGCCAGCGCCTTCTCATCGGACGCGCGGTTCTCCGCCTGACGATTCAACCCGCCCTGGATACCGGCGAGGAGAACGTACGCGCGTGGGCTCTGCGGATATTTCGCCACGAGCTGCTCGGCGAGGGCGAGTTGTCCACTGACGTCATTCTCGAATCCTCTGCGCGCGATCTGGATCTGGATCTGCTCGGCCTCCGACGCCTGCGGGGCCAGCTGCTCAGCTCGCACGAGATTGGTCTTGAAGTCCGCGAGCGAATTGCTGGTGTTCGCAACGAAGAGGTAGCCGATCGCGAATGTCGAATCGGCGGCGACGGCGCCCTTGAAGTGCTCCTGCGCCTCGAAGCCCCGCGTCAAATCGAGCTCGCGCAGGCCCTGAAGGAAGTGATTGCGCGCGTCGGCAGAGGATGTCGTGAGTGGCAGACCCGAGATGCTGCTCGTGATCGCATCGAGGGCCGCGAGATCGCGGGTGTTGGGAGGCGGTGAGGCCCCGCATCCGGATAAAAGAACGCAGCCTGCAACAGCGAAGAGTGAAGAATGGATTCTTGACATGTCGGCTCCTTGGGAGACTACCAACCTGTCCCCCAGTACCGTCCGCCACAAGAGCGAAAATCTTGCGAAGTCTGTCAGCGTGCGGTGGGTGGATACGGCCACGTGGGCCGAGCGCGATGTTTCCACAATCGTGGAAATGTCAGAACGACTGTGGCTAACGTAGATCGCCCGCCCGAAACTGCAGACCTACGGTCCCAGTCACAGCACTCACTTGCGGCCCAAGATCCCGAAAGGTCGCGGAACGGCCATTCGCTTCCGCTCGCACCGTCGAGTTCTGGAACAGCGGGTAGTAGCCGATCGGAAGCCGGAACGCGCCTGGCGGAATCGTACAATTGCAGCGCCGAGATCCGGCGAGCCCCGCATTGATCGTGATGGTGAGTGTCACGCCGGTTTCATTCGTGATCAGCGGTGCGAAGTACGCGCCGTGTCTCGGCCACGCGGTGGCTGCGACGGCGATTCGCCCCCTTGGCCGCGCCACCACGATCGTGTCGCCGAACGGCACGCCGAGTCGCTGCTGGAGCAGCCAGGAGACCTCGAGCGGCCGTCCCCACGGCACGTTCACGCTGAAGCCTTCGCGCGGCCGGACCCGCCGCGACTCGCCATTGAACACGACGTCCACGGTGGCGCTGAGATTGTTCGAGAACACGAGCGTCGGTCTCAGGAACCAAAACCCGGCCGCACCGAGCAGAAACAGCGGAACCGTAATCGCCAGCATGAGTCGTCCCAGCCGCCGCGGCTTGGAGGTCCGGGTGATCACCGTCCGCTCGGCTTCCCGCTGGGCCTCCCGCTCCATCCGAATCTTCGTGGCTCCGCTGACCATCAGCTCGGTCGCGGCCTGCGCCGCCGTTGCGCGCGAGCGCATCACACTCGGCTGCTTCTCGCCCTCCAGGGCGGTGATCACTTCGGCCGCCGATTGGTAGCGGTCGGCCGGCTGCTTGGCGAGACAGCGCGCGATCACATCTGACATTTCGCGCGGCACCTTGCGGTCGATCTCGTGCGCAGCGGGCGGCGGCTCGGCGATGTGCTTGCCGACGATCTGTTGGGACGAGTCGCCGTCGAACGGCGGGCCGCCGGTGACCATTTGAAACAGCACGGCGCCGAGCGAGTAGATGTCCGAGCGCCGATCCAGGTTCGGGTCGCCGAGGGCCTGTTCAGGGCTCATGTAGTGCGGCGTGCCCACGACGAGTCCCGTCTGCGTAAGCCCGGGCCCGGCTTGAGGGTCGAGCCGGCGCGCGATGCCAAAATCGACGAGCAGCGGCCGGCCCCGCGCCACGTCGAGCATGATGTTGTCGGGCTTGATGTCGCGATGAATCAGGCCCGCTTTGTGCGCGTGATCGAGGGCGTCGAGAATCGGGATGATGATCGCGAGCGCCCGCTCTGCGGGCAGCGCCCCGGAGCGCTTCAACAAATCGCCCAGCGATGAGCCCTCGACGAACGGCATCGCATAGTAAACCAGTCCCTCGCCCTCGCCGACGAAGTGAATGGGGAGAATGTTGGGATGCTCAAGGCGGGCGGCGGCGCGCGTCTCGCGCTGGAATCGCTCGATCATGCCGGAGGTCCATGCGACGTCCGGCCGGAGCACCTTCACTGCGAGGCGGCGCTCCAGGTCCTTGTCCCACACCTCGTAGACCTCGGCGAATCCGCCCGAGCCAATCAGGCGGCGGACCTCGTACTTGGGTCCGAGCGCGCGGGACAAGCTGCCGAGGGTGGCGGAATCCGTCATGGGCGCTAGTATAGTAATCGGCGACCTGATCCTCGCCTAACCTCTGCGGCTCTCCCCCAGCGGGAGCCCACGTGAGGCAAAGGGGGGCAAACTCCCGGATCGATTTCTCCGAGTTCCTTTGCGTCGCTGCGCGCGACGCTGCTGGGGAGCGTCCGCCGCGGCCGAGCAAAGGGAGCAATTCCAATGACTGTCAATCGAGATTTCAAGCAGCTCGTCCGTGCGCGCATGCGCAAGACGGGCGAAGCGTATACCACAGCTCGTGCACGAATGCTTTCGAAGCGGGCGAAACCTGCTGAGCCCGATTACGCGAAACTCGCCGGCAAGAGCGACAAGATGATCGAAGCGCGTACCGGCTGTACCTGGAAGCGTTGGGTCGGCGCGCTCGATTACTTGAAAGCGGACAGATGGTCGCACACCAAACGAGCCAGCTACATCGCCGAGAAATACAAGATCGACGGCTGGTGGGCGCAGACCGTCGCCGTGGGTTACGAACGCATCAAGGGTCTGCGCGCGATCGGTCAGCGTCTGGACGGGACCTATGAAGCGTCTAAGAGCAAAGTCTT
Organism: Gemmatimonadales bacterium; assembly: GCA_044869265.1. Taxonomy (GTDB): domain Bacteria; phylum Gemmatimonadota; class Gemmatimonadetes; order Gemmatimonadales; family GWC2-71-9; genus 20CM-2-65-7. Next base: position 2,709 of record JBIOXD010000127.1, on the reverse strand, counting down.
CCCCGTCACGCTCTCCAGGTTGTATCGCGCGTGGTCTGACTCGAAGACGCGCAAAGGATGGCTGCCCGACGAGCTCAGGGTGACCACCGCGAATCGCAACAAGACGATGCGCATCAAGTGGCCGGACGGTTCGAACGTCGCGGTCTATTTCCTTAGTAAAGGAGCTGCCAAAACGCAGGTGAGTGTGCAGCACATGAAGTTGGACAAGGACGGACAAGCGAAGATGAAGGAATTCTGGAAGGAGAGATTTGCGAGTCTCGGAGAGGCTCTACAGTAACAAAGCCTCCACTCGAAAGGCGTGGACCATCCCTGCGCGCTGGGACCATCCCAAGACGGTGAAGCGCCCGTCCTGCGATGCCACTAGCGCCAGGGAGTCGCGCTGCTCATGCACGAACTGCGCGGCTGATAAGTGCCGGGTTCCTCCGAGGTCTGACGCGTCTACCCGCTGCGGCTTCTGACCAAGGATCGGCTCCAGCACCAGCACCTCTTCCACAAACGGGCCGGATTCCGACCGCCCGATCTTCGCGCCGAACGCGAGCACGTCCCAGCGGTCGCTGAGCACGACCGCGCCATCCACCGCCGTGAGCCCGCCGATTGCGTCGATCGCTTCTCTGAATCCGCCATCCCGCGTGCCCTTGCCGACGAGCTCGCCGAGCCTCGAGAAGGGCGGGGCGACGGTGTAGGGGACCGAAACGATCGACTGGCGCCAGACATCGGTGCCGTGCGGCACCACGAGCAAGGAGCCGCCGTGCTTGTGCGCTCGCATTGAGAGAGCGAGCGGGAGCAGCACATTGTCGGATTCCGCGGAGTCATAGCCGAGGAGGGTGCTGACGAAATCGGGGCACTGCGCGGCGAGTGTCCCCTCCGCGTCCACGATCTTGATCTGATCGCCTTCCAGCACCGCCACGTTGGCGAACTTTCCCCCGGGATCGGCCCGTCGGTGCTTGACCACGAGCAGGCCGGGCTCGATCACCTCCACGACAAAGCAGAGCGGCGGAATGACACGCGTGGCGCCCCAGATCCGCAGCTCGTTGCCGTTGGGCCAAACGCCCAGGTGGATACCGGGACGTTCGACCGCCGGCGCGAGCTTAGTCAGGGTGTCCGAGCTCAAGGGGAGCGGGCGCTCGACCAGCAGCGCGGTGCCGGCGGCTTCCGGCGGCAGATACGCCAGCGAAATGGTCGGTGCGCGACCCTCCTCGCGGCGCAGGCTGGCCCAGAAAGCGGTGCTGATCAGCCGCTCGATCGTCGCTTCATCGGGCGTCGCTCCGACTGCGGCTGCGCGACCCTGTTTGCGCGCCTCGTCTAAGTGGCGGCGAAAGTGCTCGGCTACGACCTGAGCGACCGATTGATTCATGTGATGGAAGCTACCTGTGCCACTCTGAGTCCTAGTCACCCGGACAAGCGCGCAGGTGCCAATACGGCACCAATACGGTACCAGAAGAGGTTATTGTGACGCTCATCACGGCGTTTTGGGACAGAAAAGTCCCATTTTGTGCCCCTGTTTAGTCCCTCTCGACTCGTACGACTGGAAGAAGGAAAGGCTCCGATGAAGGCCGTTCGTGCTCTCGCGGCGTTGGTACTGGTATGTCTGCTCTCGCCCTCCTGCGGCGAGGCACCCACAACCCCACCAACCGACCTCCACCAACCACCTGAGGCTCTGATTGGCTCGCTGCTCGAGCCCACGGGGCTGCTCCAGTGCTCGGCGCTACCCCAGGTAACGAGCACTCGAACGATTGGCAGCGAGGGCGGCTCGATCAGCGCGGGCCCACACACGCTGGTGGTCCCGCCCGCCGCGCTTTCTAAGCCGACCGCGATCACGATGACGGTGCCGACGGGTTTGGGCGTCAACGTCGTGAGGTTCGAGCCCGAAGGGCTCGAGTTCCAGCGGCCCGTCTGGCTGACGATGAGCTACACGAACTGCAACCTGCTCGGCAGGCTGTTGCCCAAGCGCATCGCCTATGCGGACGCCGATCTCAACGTCATCGAGTACCTGCTCTCGCTGGACAACCTGTGGGCCAAGCGGGTCACGGGTAAAGTCGACCACTTTTCCGATTACGTCGTGGCGTGGTAGGGAAGGACTCGCGTCGTGCCGCGGATCTGCTGCATGAAGCTCGCGCGCGCGAGCGCGAGGCGTGCATCCCGGAAGCGATCAAAGGGTTTGAAGCCGCCATCAGCACCGCCGAACGCACGGGCGAGCGCGCGGTGCTGGCGGAGGCGCAGCGCCGCCTCGCCGTAGTTCTCCATCACCGGAACGAATCTCAGCGCGCGCGCGAGCTGTGCCAGCACAGCTACAAAGTCGCGTGCGATCTCGGCAACGACATTCTTGCCGCTGAAGCGCTCAACACGCTGGGCGGCCTGGCGCTGCGGACCGGCGAAATGGAGGAGGCGCGCGGCTTCTTCCAGCAGGCGCTCGAGCGCGGCGGCCACGCGCGCGAGCTCGAGGCGCGCGTCGAGCAGAACCTCGGCATCCTGGCGAACATCCGGGGCCAGTTGGTGGACGCGGTGCGGCACTATGAGCGGGCGATCGCCGCGTATCGCGCCACGAACAACGAGCACGGGTCCGCCACGGCGTACGTGAACCTCGGCATCGTCCACACCGACCTGCGTCAGTACGACTGGGCCGACAGTTACTTCGACATGAGCTTCAAGATCGCCGAACGCGCCGGCGACCTGCATCTGCAGGGCATGAGCCTCGTGAATCACGCCGAG
>JBIOXD010000126.1:0-4697 GCA_044869265.1 Gemmatimonadales bacterium | reverse complement strand
CGCGCATCGGTCGAGTAGACCCCAGCCCGCCGTGCGATGACGCACGGGCCAGCGGCCCCTCATCAAACCGTACGTGCAGATTTCCTGCATACGGCTTCCCATGAGATTCACCGAGCAACCCTGGCATCGGCTGGACGGAGCGCGGCCGGGAGATTCCACCGCTCCAAACCGCGCGTGCGGCGGAGCGCATCCCGGGACACGAGCGACCATGCCGGCCGGTGGGCCGCGTGCTTGCGAGCCCACCAGCGCGCGAGGCGCACGTCGACGAAGTAATCGAGTTTGCTCAGCGTCCGTCGGCGGACCCGACGAAAGTAGTGCCGAGCGCCCCGGATATACCGGTTGAGCTCCGCCACCGTGTGGTCGAGGCTGGCGCCGGTGTGGTGCGTTCTCCGTCGCAGTTCGTCGCGGATGCGCCCCAACGTCTTCGGACTGACGTCGAGGTATACCCGCCCAAACTGCCATCGATGGGTATGCCCGAGAAAGGCAAACTTCTCAGCGCGCGCGTTGAGCACCCGGGTCTTCTCCGGGTGGAGCGTGAGTCCCAGCCGTGTCATGAGCCGATGTAGCCACGCCCATTCACGGTCGGGCCGTCGCGACGTGAGCAGCACAAAATCATCCGCGTAGCGGATGAGTCGTCCGTGCAGCTCGCCGCCGTCAACACGCCGACGGAAATTCCGGTCGAGCAGGTGCAAGTACACATTCGCCAGCAGCGGGGAAATGACCCCGCCCTGCGGTGTGCCTTGCCGAGGGCGCCGGGGCCGCCCGCCATCACGGTCGTCGATGATGGGCGCCTCCAGAAATCGCTTCACCAACGCGAGCATCGCGCCGTCGACCACCCGTTGCGCGACCGTCTTCATCAGTCGGTCGTGCGGGATGGTGTCGAAGTAGGCGGTCACGTCCGCATCGATGACCCAGCACATCCCCGTCTCCATCGCCGCGCGAATCGCGTCGAGCGCGTCGTGCGCCGCTCGGCGAGGACGAAAGCCGTACGAGTCCGGCTCGAAGTCGGCTTCGAAGAGCGGTTCCAGCACCAGCTTCACCGCGGTCTGGACCACCCGATCGCGAATGTTGGGGATGCCCAGCGGCCGTTCCCCGCCATTGAGTTTCGGGATGTACACCCGTCGGACCGGGCCGGGGTGATACGTCTTCGTCTTCAGTGCCTCACGCAGGTCCGCCAGCAGCACGTCTCGCCCGTCGGCTTCAATCTCCGCAAAGGTCACCGCGTCCGGCCCGGGCGCACCGCCGTTGGCTTTTGCCAGCGCGTAGGCCTGCGCCAGAATATCCGGCCGGTACACTTTGTCGTAGAGGGCATACGCGCGAAATCGTGCGTCCCGCTTGGCTCGCTGGTACAGCGCCCGTTGCAGGTCCCGGATGGCTACTGGAGTTGCTAGTGTCGCCACAATCTCCCTCCCTTTCCTGCAGCGGTCACGTCCTCATGTAGAGGCCCTTCCCTCCCGCGACTTTCGTCGCGTTCAACGGTATTACGGCCTCGTCCGACTCCTCGTCCTGCCCAAGCGCCTTGACGCGCGTCTTGGTCACTCGGTTGCGGGCGCTACCCGCACAGCACGAGGTCTCCCGTGTTCAACGCATTCCTGTCGCCACGTGCTGCCTCTGCGACCCCGGGGGAGCGCGTCGGTGCCTTGACTGAGCCTCCTTCCCGACGCGTACGGCCTTCACCAACTGACGAGGGGCTCGGCCTCCCCATCTCTCTCTCGAGGCTACGTCTGAGTTCGCTGTGCGCTGCGGCCCGTGGCTTCGCAGCCCGCGGTCTGCCGACCGCGGACAGGCTGGCTCCGCTTCTGCTGGACGCCTCGCGGCGTTACGCAGGGAACCTCGCTACCCTATTGCTCAGCGATTCATAGGGGTGGGCTCCTTTCATCCCACAAGGAATGCGCCGCTTGCACGGCGCACCGTCAGTCCGCAGTCGGCCGGCGATCGAACGCTCCAGCCCCGGGCATTACGTGTCACAGTGCAAAGTCACGAACTCCGGTACTGACGCGCCGAAAGGGACCGGCGTTGATGTCATGGTGGCCGACGTTGGAGTGGCCCGATAGGCGTTAGTCTGCAATCGCGCTGGAAGAAGCGAGTGTTTCGAGCGCGACGGCCGTAGGCATTTTTGGTTTCCAAGACAGTATGGAATGACCGGCCCGCTATCGTAAGGTCGGAGTGCAGTCCGCACTCGACAACGGTGATCGAGGTCACCGCGAAACCGCGGGTTAGCGCCTTGCGGCGCCAGAGCCGCAGCGATAGGAGCCGGTCATGGAACACGGTACTACGTACGTGGGAATCGACGTGCACAAGAAGAATCTCTTCGTCGCCAGGCTGAGTGGCCCTGCCACGACACCGGTGACGTGGCAGCTCGCCAACGAGCCCCACGCGGTGCGTCGCTTGGTTCGAACGCTCGAGCGTGAGGCCCCCGGGCCGGTGCGGGTGTTTTACGAAGCAGGGCCGTGCGGCTACGCGTTGCAGCGGCAGGTGACGACCGCCCGGGTCACGTTCGAGGTGGTGGCGCCGGGGTTAATTCCGCGCAAACCCGGGGAGCGCGTGAAGACGAATCGCCGCGATGCCCGCAAGCTGGTGGAGTTGGGCCGTGCCGGACTGCTGACGCCGGTGCGGCCGCCCACCGCGGAGGAAGAGGCCGTGCGGGATCTGGCCCGCGCGCGGGATGATGCACGGGAAGATCTCCAGCGCGCGCGGCATCGTCTCGACAAGCTGCTGTTGCGACGCGGCCTGCACTTTGCTGGCAAGCACTGGACGCGGGCGCATCGGCGGTGGATCCACACCCTCGAGTGGACGCACCCGGCCGAACGAGTGGTCGTCGACGACTATCTGCTGGCGATCGATCAGCTCGACGCGCGGCTCCGGGAATTGGATACGCACCTGGCGGGGATCGCCCAGACCGACCCCTATCGCGAGCCGGTCGGCTGGTTACGCTGTTTCCGAGGCATCGACACGCTGACGGCGGTGTTGATGCTGGCTGAGTTGCACGACGGCCGACGGTTTGCGTCAGCGCCGGCGTTGATGGCGTATCTCGGGTTGGTGCCGGGCGAGAGCTCGACCGGTGACAAACATCGGCGCGGCCGCATCACGCGCACCGGCAACGCCTTAGTCCGCCGCCTGCTCGTCGAGGCCGCCTGGCACTACCAACACCGATCCGGCGTGGGTCCCGCGCTCGGACGGCGGCGGCGGGGGCAACCGGCGCGGGTGATTGCGATCGCCGACAAGGCTCAACTGCGACTGTGTCGGCGCTTTCGCAAACTCGCCGCCGAACACAAGCCACACGGGAAGATCGCCGTGGCGATTGCGCGCGAACTCGCGGGCTTTATCTGGGCGGCGCTGCAACCACCGGTGATGCCGGCACCGTACGCGTCACCCACGAGGATCGATCGATGAATAGCTGACGCCAGCCGTGTGGTGACGGACTGGAAAGACGACGGATGATCAGAGGCACGATTGTGAGGACCGGCGGCTACCCGTTGCGACAGGGACACCAGGGCCCAACTCGCGCTCCAAGACTGCCCACCCTCCCGACGCAGTACTGTCATGTGTGCTCTGCCGCGCACCGCGCGGTAACCACCGAATATCAGCGTGACTCGTCGTCGAAGCGCCCTCGGTCGTCCGTCGTCTTGCTAGCCGTCGCCACGCCTCATCGAAACACCGGGACTTGACGAGAGGTCATTCCATATCAGCCGGGTAGGCCTCGCGCGATACGCGTCAGGTCGAAACGCAAGCGGATGGAAGCGCGATTGCGAGGGCCAGCTCCCTCGGAGGCCACCACGACATCAGCGGCGGCCCTTTCGGGTCTCGCACGTGCATCGGCACGGACACCGAGTACAGGGCCGCGAAATCTTGGATGGCTGGAAACGCGAACTCAGACGATCGTCAGCGCGGGATTGCGGAAGTTGCCGCCGAGGATCGTCAGCGAGTCGGCGCCGAGCCAGTTGTCGATGATCCGGGCGTAGACGCTGCGGAAGTCGGTTTCCCAGGTCACGTCGGCGCTGTTGTTCTCGCACGTCGGATGGCCCGGCTGGAGGTGCGCCGCGGTGCCGAAGAGGCCGCCCTGGACGCCGCCGCCGATCGTCATCATCAGGCCGGCGGCGCCGTGATCGGTGCCGCTGCTCACGTTCTCCGAAATGCGGCGCCCGAATTCCGAGAACATCACGATCAGCGTGTCGTTGAGCAGACGGCGATTCCGAAGATCGTTGTAGAACGCGGTAACCGCCGAGTCCAGCGTGCCCATCAGGTTCGCATAGCCGGCGTTGGCGGCATTGGTGTTCTGCGTGGCATGCGTGTCGTAGCCGCCGGTCTGAACCCAGAAGACTTTCGTGCCGATCCCACCCGCGATGGCGCCGGCGACGGCGCGCAGCGCCTGCGCGAGAGGGTTGTTGGCCGCGTAGACGACGCCGGTCGAGGGTTGATAGCTCACGACCGACGCCACCTTGTCGAGCGTCGCGAGCGCCGCCTGCGTCGTGCCGTTGACAAACGCCAGGTGCGGTTTCTCTTCCGGCAGGTGCGACGCGATTCGCGTCATGGCCGTGCGCTCGAACGCCGGATCGTTGGGAAACTGCGGGTTGCCCTGGTTCGGGCTCTGAAACGCGTAGCTCGACGGCGTCTGAATCGCGGGCACGCTGACGCGCTGCCCGATCAGCGAATGCGGCACTTCACGCGTCGTCGCCCAGCCGGCCAGCGGGTCGACC
>JBIOXD010000125.1:0-26175 GCA_044869265.1 Gemmatimonadales bacterium | reverse complement strand
AGCAGCAGCGCCCGGCCTTCAACGACCGGGCGCTGACGTGAAGCGGTTGCAGATGGTGGCTATTGAACCACGACAGCCTGTCCCTGCGGTGCGTCAAAGAGTTGGTTGTCTTGCCGGCCGTTGCAGTCCTGGATTGTCGTGCCGAGGCGTGGGGAGAAGCGGCCCACCTGGTCCGAAAACGAGATCTGATCCGTGGGATCTTTCGCAGATTTGCCGTTATCCCGCACTCTTGTGACCCACAGGTTCCCGAAATTGTGTGCAGGGCCCACACCACTTACCCATGCTTCGGTGCCGACCACACTGAGGCAGTTGACCACAACATGAACGCCGCCGCCACCATTGACCTGCGAGAAGCGATCGGTCCATTCCCCCCTGACGCTCCCGTCGGCGTATTGAATCGCGACGAGCGAGAAATTGGCGTCGCATCCGGGTTGCCCGCCGGTCCCTGTGCAGATGTCCGGACCACCTACGGTCGCCCGGTGGTCCACCTTCCTGCTGGCGCTGGCTTGCAGCGTCGGGCCGCCCGACTGTGCGGTGGGCGCGACCGCAGTCTCGGAACAGCCGAGCGCGAACGCCGCTGCGACGATGAGGGGGATGTGCTTGCGGAGCATGATACCTCCAACGCTAGACGGTGAGATTGCGCTTGGAGCGCGAGGTCCCGTTGACGACGGACCGTCGTATCTGGAGGCGGGTCTCGGCGGCTAAAGGGCGAGGCGCGTGAAGAGACCACCGATCTTATACCCATTCATCGGAGTCGGCTAGTAAGCGAAGCGAGAGGGCGGGGAGCTAGCGCGGCGCTGGCAACCGGCCGCCGGCGGTTCGTTACTATCGCTCGGGGATCCTCGCGGTCTCCCCTCTCGTGCTCTCCGAGCAGTACCATCCCGCCAGTTGGATCCAACTTGGGTCCAAACCCGAAGCCGCTCCGGCTGTCGCGAGTCGGGAAGCCGCGACCAAACAGCCTTGCGCAGATGTCTGATTCTGTGCTCCATTGTGCTCGGGTGTGTCGGCGTGTCCATGAGGAGCCGATGACTCCAAAACCGGGGGTTGCAGGTTCGATCCCTGCCGGGCTTGTTTAAGCACCAACGACTCTTGCTGTGCACCGCCTCGGTCGCCCGCCAACGGTGTCCCGAGGAGAAAGGTTCTCGATGAACCTGTTCCGCGCCGCATGGGTCCTCGGGCTTCTGGCCGCCCCGTCCGTACCTGCAGCTCAGAAAACCATTCTCATCAGCGACACCCTGGTCGCCAACGCCGACAAGCTCAAGGTCAACAACCCCGCCCAATTCATGAACCGCATCCCGGGCTGGCGGTTTGGGGACTATGCTGTTGCGACGAGCGAGCAGGGGCCGGTCAAGACCACCACGAGAAAAAAGTTCTCCGAGAAGGTGGACAGCAGTACGAGTGAGAAGTTCTCATTTGTCTTGACCAACAAGACAATAGATTCGGCAACAGTGAACGCAGCGCGCAACAGCACAGCGCAGGTTCTGAGGGGTTCGGAGCTGGGGAATGGGTGGCACTTCGGTGAGGATGAGAAGGTAGTGCTCGTATCCGATAGTCTCGCCGCGATCATTACGATCAATCGAGACACATCCGACACCTGGTCATTTTTCCTCGTGGTGACCGGAAGCCCCAGCTTCACGGGCTTCCTCACAAACGGCGAACGTCGCATCACCGTGGCTGTGGCGAGCTCTAATCGGAATGCCTTGGATCTCCGTGGATGGCCCGCCCTAGGATATGAGTTTCTCGAAGACGGGCGATCCCTTGGCGCCATTCAATACATCGGTGGGCTGTGGCGGCCTGCCCAATTCGTTTGGTTGGATCGGAATCTCGATGCGAGAACGAAACTGCTTCTCGCGGCTGCCATGACGGCCGTTCTTAAAATGAACCGGCGGTCCTAGCGCGGCCTCGCGCTCTTCTGATTATCGGTTCAAGGCTGAAGCCTGCGCTCGGCGAGCTCTGCCTCTATAGGCAGCGGTTGCCGAGCGCATCCTCTAGGGTGTGAATTACGGGACCCTACTTGACGCGCGCCCCGGCGCCGTCGACAATCCGCAACATGCCCGAGTCCCCGAGTCCGGGCGTCGAACATCTTCCCGCACCGCGAGAGTATCGCCTGCGTGACGGCACACCGGTGGTGGTGCGCCCCATCTGCGCGGACGACAAGGAGCGGCTGCGCGACCTGTTCCGGCGCCTGTCACCCGAGGCGCGCTACCAGCGGTTCCTCGCAACGATCAGCGAGCTGTCGGATGCCCAGGTCCGTTCTCTAACCGAGCTGGACTACCACGATCACATGGCGTGGTTGGCACTCGACCCGAGCCAGCACGACCAGCCGGTGCTCGGCGAGGCGCGATACATCCGTGTGGCGCGCCAGCCGGAGGTGGCGGAGGTGGCGGTCACCGTCGTGGACGCATGGCAGGGGCGGGGCGTCGGCACACTGCTGTTCAGGATGGTGTCCAAGTGGGCGACGGCGCACGGCGTGCGGACCTTCCGGGCGTACGCGCTCGAGACCAACGACTCGATGATCCGCATCTTCAAGGACATCGGGGCGCGCGTGGTGCGCCACGATGAGGGCGTGGTGGCGCTCGATATGCCGGTGCCTGCGACCGCAGAGGAGCTCCCCGACACTCCGACGGGTCGCGCCTTCCGCGAGGTGGCGCGGCTGAGCCGTCAGATGCGCGCGCGGCAGGAGTGACACGTACAGCAGCTTGCCTCGACCTGTCCTCCTCGTTAGTTCGTCTTGAGATACACCCGCCCGTCGGCGCTGAAGCGATCCGCCTGGAGTTGCAGCTCGAACGCCATCTGGCCCTGGCGACCCTTGGTGACGAGCGTGCTGCCGATTACAGTGTAGGTCCCCTGATCGTTGTTCTGGCTCGCGCTGCCGGCCGAGCCGGCGCCGCTCGAGAGGTCGGGGGTCGTGACCATGACCGACGTGGCCGATTCCCAGGCGTAGTTGCCCCGCCCGTCGAACGTGACGTACTCCTCGTGACTGCGTGAGGCGCCGCCGCTCGAGGACGTGACCCCTTCGGCGCGCCCGGCGTAATACATCCACTTCCCCGCGAGCGCAGCGACCGCCTGCTGATTCACCTGAGGCGCCTGGGCGCGCACGCTCTCCACCACCTGATCGACGGTGGCGCGCAGCTGCGTCATCTGCTCGGGCGTCGTCATCCCGAGCACGGCGAAGCCCGTCCCGTGCGGCGTGAGCACGGCCACGTAGCGGCCCTGTACTTGCCGGCCCATCTGATCCGTGCTCGCGTACATCGCGGTGAGCCCGCGCATTCCGGCGATCGTCTGCTGCTGCGGCTGCTCCACGGGCATTCCCTGGAGATTCATCGACTGATAGAACTTCCCGAGGTCGGCGACCATCTCTTCGAAGCTCGAGTACAAACCGGTGGCGACAAAGATCGCGCCCGCCTGTGTGGTGGAGGCGAGAACGTGGAGCCGGCCGTAGCGCTGGCCCAGCTGCCACCCGGCGGGCACCGCGTAGCCGACGTTCCACCCGGCGAACGACGAACCGCCGTCGGCCGGCGTCTGACTGGCACCCGGGGGCGGCGCGGTCATCACGACGAGGGACAGGGTTAGGAGCGAAGGTAGGACTGGGCGCATGGGTTCTCCGGAGAGGAATCGATGCAGCGAAGTAGCGTGGGACAGGGCACGGGACCCCGCTACAGTGCACCGTCAGACACGCGCCGTCAAATAGGCGCCGGTGCTGCACGACGACGGCTTGATCAGTTAAGAATCAGCCAGTCCGGCAGCGTCCCGTGCACGGTGAATTGTTCCTCGCCTACGCACGGCACCGGATCAGCATCGCGCTCGGCTGCGGTAATAATCGCGGCCGCGCGCGACGCGACACCGCGTCCTTCATACTCGGCGAATACCGCATCTGTCATCGTCTCGAAGTACGAGAGGAGCGTCCCGTTCTCGACCGTCCCGAAGCCCATCGCAATGTCGGACATGGTGCCGGACGATGCGTGGCGCCCGAGGTGATCGCCTGCGTTGATCCAGGAGTCGACCACGATCGCCGCATCGGGGGTGACGTGGAAGATCTGGATTTGCAGCGCGGGCACATCGCGCGGGCGCATGCGTATGCGCCGACCGTAGGCGCCGTCCGGTGCCAGCTGCAGGATGGTCCCGGACGCCGGCGCGTAGATGTCCACCGTCGTCCAATCCACCGACAGCTTGGGCTGATAGTAGTGCTTCATGCTGCGGCACGTCTCCGCCGTGCCCCACGTATAGCTGTGCCCGACCGTGGAACGGAAGCGGGAGACGCGCTCGATTTTCGAGAGATCGATGTACTGCGCGGAGAGGATGCGCGGCGGCCCGAGCGTGGCGAGGTCGTACGTCGCGGCCCCGACGTGCACGATCGCTTCGGCAGTCATCCCACCGGCGCTCGCATGCACCGTCGCGGTGCCCACGCCGCTCGAGACGACACGACCGCCGTACTCGATGCGCACGACACTCGTATCGGAGCTCGTGTACACGGGCACCACGTCGGGCACATCCACGCCCGCGAGATCTCGAGCCGTGACCTGGAGTCTGGCCTGCTCGCCGACGACCGAGACTTGACGATCCGGGAACAGCGAGAGGTAGGACAGCGGCGGAATAACGGGGTCGGACGCGCCGCCGGAATCACCGCAGCACAGCAGGGCGGCGCCAACCACACCGATCGCGAGTGCCTGCACTGTTCGTGTCAGCCTGCAACTCCTAACCCGCTGCTGCTTGGAACTAATTCCGGCGTTCCAGTTACAGTCTGAAAATCTTCAGGTCCATCCCGACGTTGTCGAGTGGCTCACGACGTTCTGCCGCGTCTCCCCGCTCAGCGCCGCGCCCACGCGAGCGAAAGAAACGTGACCGCTGTCACGACGTCCGTTTTCGCTCATCGCCCAACTTTCGAGCGCGTTTCCGGCGCCGGTGCAGTGAATCGGTGCCGATCCCCGCCGGGCTGCGCCACCGCAGATGCCCCTGCAGTGCACAGCGCGGCATTGGCCCAAGCGAGGTGCGCCCAGACAGGAGGCACCATGCAGCAGGCCCCACGACTCTGCGCCGGCTTGGCATGCGGGCTGGCGATCCTCTCGACCCTAGCATGTGATTCGACGACGGGTCCTGGTTTTCTAATTGCCGCCACCGCCATTGAGGTCGACGTCGCCGAGTGCGCCTTCGGGCACCAGTTCACGATAACGCAACTGCAGAACGAGTACTTCCCGATTCACCTCGGGCGTCAATGGCAGCTCGAGGGCAAAAAAGGCCGTGACCTCATCCAGCTGACCGTCACCGTGCTCAACGAGACCCAGGACATCGGGGGTGTCGAGACCCGCGTGGTCGAGGAGCGAGAGACTGTGAACGGCGAGTTAGTGGAGGTCTCTCGGAACTTCTATGCCGAAAACAGCGACGGCGCGGTGTGCTACTTCGGAGAGGATGTGACCATACACCCCCCAGACGGCGGAACCTCAACAGAGGGCTCGTGGCGGGCCGACGACGCCAGCGACCCCAACAATCCCTTCTTCCCGGGCATCATCATGCCGGCGGACCCACGCCTGAAGATGCGTTTCCAGATGGAAGGCGCGCCGGGGATCGCGGAGGACGAGGGCCGCATCACCGGAAGCGGTCAGGTCAAGGTAGCCGCGGGCGTCTACAACGCGACCCTGCGGGTCCGGGAGTTCAACCCGTTGGACGGTGACGTCGGGTTCAAGACCTTCGCCAAGGGTGTTGGCATGATCATCGACGGGGATGTTCAGCTGACGAGCTGTACCGTGGGCTGTTAGGCAAGCTGAGGCTCGACAGAACGTCGGGGCAGGGCATGGCTCCGACGTTCTGCCGGTTGCAGTTGCCGATTGCCCCAGCCGCTCGCACCTTTTGGATGCTCGCCCAGGAGGTGACCCGTTTCACTCCGCCCCCCCCCGCCCCCGATCACGTGGCTCAACGCTGCCATGGTCTTGTCCACGTCCCTCACCGCGCAGTCGATCAAGGTCGGCGAGAACGTCCTCGTGAGCCGAGGACTCGAAACGCGTCCGCTCGCCGAGCCGCACCTCGTTGCCCACCCGCGCGACCCCAATCACCTCCTCGGTGCCACCATCGTGTCGTCCAATGCCGCAGCCTTCACGGACGATCAATACTGCGCCGCGATGGTTTCGCTCGACGGCGGAAAGACATGGACCCGGCACGATTTCGCCATCCGCCAGTGTGGCGATCCTTGGGTGGCGCTGACCCCACAGGGGATGGCTGTCTTCACCGCACTCGCAAGTCACGCGAGCCTCGCTGATTCCGCGAATCAGCTGCTTGTGTTCGTCTCGCTCGACGGTGGCCGAACCTGGCACGACGTCCCGCAAACCTTGGGACGCGGCCACGATCATCAGACGCTCGCGGTAGATACGGCGGGGACCGTATATGTTCTGTCGGGGCAGGGGTGGCGCGACGCCGAGAACAAGTTGCGCTGGTCTGTCTACGTCGCGCGGGCGAGGCCAACTCGGATACTGTTCGACGTCGTGCAGCGCATCTTCCCCAGCAACTTGAACATCAACTCCCAGGGTCTTGCGGTCCTGGCCGATGGCTCCCTGGTGATCACGTACAGCGACTTTCAGCGCAACGTCGACGAATTCAGGCGCGCAGGGCGCCTCGAGCGCGGACGGACTTGGGCACTGCTATCTCGAGATCGTGGACAGTCGTTCTCACTGCCCCTGTTCATCACGGAGTCGTGTGGGCGCGGCTGGACTTTTCTCGGCGCGGACGCTTCCAACGGACCGTACCGAGACCGCCTGTACCATGTCTGCGTGAACCGCGGCAGCACGGCGATCCAGATCGAGCGGTCCGAGGATCGGGGCGACCGGTGGTCTGATCCGGTCCTTGTGGAAGCGGCGGCGGCGCGCGAGGGTGCGCGCACGCATCCGCAAGTGGCCGTCAATCGCGAAGGCACGGTCGGCGTGGCGTGGCTCGACAGCCGGGACGACACCACCGGGCGGTGCTATTCCGTGTACTTCACGGCTTCCGTCGATGGAGGCGTGAGCTATCTGCCATCGCAGATGGTCTCTAGCGCGCCTTCCTGCCCGGACTCCACCCAGAATGGTGGGGCGCAGGGGCGCTGGCCGAGGGGAGGGGATTACTTTGGGCTCGCCGCGGCCGCAGATGGACGATTCCACGTCTTCTGGCCTGATGCGCGAGGGAGAGGTCGATTCCAGGTCTGGACGGCGGCGATCGAGGTGAACAGGGGACGATGAGCACTCCGCGTGAGGACATCGTCCGTGCGATCGGCAACGCTCGGGATCAGGCCAAAAAGCTGCTGACTGCGCTTGAGCAACAAGGACACCCGGAGACGAGCCGGTCGAGCTCGCTCTATTTGGCGCTGGTCGCGTTGCGCAAGCGTCTCACGAAGGGGGAGGAGCCGCCCGGCGCGGTGGTCCCGGAGCTCGAGCAGCTCGTGACACTCTGTGAAGGAAAACTCGCGCGCATCAAACCCGAGCTCGAGGATGCGCTGAAGATCGCACGCGGGGGTTAAACTCCCAACCCCAACGCTAGCGCACCGCCCAGGTCAGTCCCGCATGGGCCTGTACGCCCCAATCATGTGACGGGTCGACGAGCCTGAACACCAGGCCGAGGAACTGGAGCTCCGTGTGGGGGCGCAGGCGACCGCTCGGTAGCTCGAGTCCGGCGATCCACAGGTCGTATCCCGTCCCACGGGTTCCCCAGTTGATTCCGGCAAGCCCGACGCCTAGGTAAAGAGGCGAAGAGCCCTCGCGCGGTCCGAACGGCCGGTAGCGTACCGCCGCGCTGTACTCCCACTCCGCATCCTCCAGGAAGCGGCTCACGGACGGATAGAGGGACCAGCGTAGGCTGACAGGGATCATCGCCTGTGCACCAACCCGATACAGGTCGAATGGCCCGTTCATCATATTGCCGGCGACGTGTGTCCCGATCCTGACTGGCGGGTTGGGGGAGGTCTGCTGGCCGATAGCAGGCGTATTGCTGAAGAGCCGAGCATCGCGACGACGATCAGCGTCCGTCTCATGGCTGCACCTCGGAGGATACCAGAGTCGAATGCGTACCCTTTTCGCTGGAGGCATTGTGAAAAGCAATAATCCCAATAACCCAGGGCGGAGCGACCGCGAGAAGCAGGGTGGTCAAGGTGGTCAAGGTGGTCAAGGTGGTCAGGGTGGTCAGGGTGGTCAGGGTCAGCCTGGCCGGCAGGGTGGTGGCCAGCAGCCGGGACGCCAGGGTGGTGATCAGGACGATCTGGATGACGAGCGTGGTGGCCGGCAGGGTGGCGGCACCGACGGTTAATTCTTCGTATCACCGGAAAGGAGAAGGCCGCGATCTTCGCGGCCTTTTTCTCATCATGTCGAAACTCGATTCCTCCCCGCTTCCTTCGCGCGATACAGCGCCTTATCGGCCGCCTGAATCACCTGATCCGGCGACGCGTTCCGGTGATTGCGCTCGGCCACCCCGATACTCACCGTGATCGTAATAGGCTCCTTGGTCTTGCGAGCCTTGTCGACCTTCGTCTTGTTCCGCGGCCGGAACCGGCGCCGCATGGTAAAACGACTCGTTTCAACGTTCGCGCGCAGTTCTTCAAGAAGAGGAAGACACTCTTCGGTTCCCTTCCCGGGAAAGACCAGCGCGAACTCCTCACCGCCATAGCGATATGCCGTTCCGCCGCCCACCGCCTGCGCGAGCCGGGCGGCGACAAGCCGGAGCACGTGATCGCCGGCATCGTGCCCGTACGTATCGTTGAAGCGCTTGAAGTGATCGACGTCCACCATGGCCACGCTGAACTCCCCGCTCAGTCTGAGGAGTGCCTCGTTCAACGCGCGCCGCCCGGGCAGCTCCGTCAAACCGTCGCGATACGCCATCAAATACGACGCCTCGATGACGGCAATGACGAGGATCAGGCCGGCCGTCGAGAGCCAAACCTCCTGGCCGGGACCCGCCGCGGGCCACGACAGTGCGGCGAACACGGCGGCAAGGGCATAGACGTAGCCGCGCACGGGCGACTGCGGTTCGCGCATCCACGCCATGACGAGCAGGACGCCGACTGCGAGAAACGCGAAGAGCGTCGGTTGCTCGAGCGGAGTCCATGCGAACAATCGCTCGGGCAGAATGCGTGTCGTCAGAAAGCGAAGCGTCTGATTTGGGAACTGCCGCGCCAGAAAGCCGACGCTCACCACCTGAACCGCGAGCATGACCCAGCGCATCAGCCCGGCGGCCGTCAGCGTGCCGCGTTCCGGGAGCAGTGCGACGAGTGCGAGGTTGATCGGCAGCAAGAACGTCAGGGCATGGAAGGACAGACGGTCGCGGGGCGTCGCGAGCTGGAGGGGTGGGGCTTGGAGCAGCGCATACTCGGTGAGCGCGATGAGCGCGATGGCAAAGACCAGGCGGGACCGATTGAAACGCCAGCCGAGCAGCAAGGCGGCGGCGAGCACGGTGAACGGGTAGACGGTGGCGAGACCGGTGACAGTGGAGCGCAGGGCGGGCAAGGTGAGGAGCAGCGCCGCGCCAATGAGAATGAGCGTTTCGGGGACGAGCAGCGAGATTATGCGTTTCACCGGGCAGTAACGGTACGACAGCCGGTTGGAAGGTCAAGCGTGAGCGTGTGGAGGTTGACCGCCCCGGAGTTGGCTGGCGATATTCACGCGCCTCTTGTGTGTGGCGGTATCGTCTAGGGGACTAGGACGGAGCCCTCTCAAGGCTCAAACACGGGTTCGAATCCCGTTACCGCTATGTGTCCCCCGCCTCCATCGTCTAACGGCTAGGACACCACTCTTTCAAGGTGGGAACAGGGGTTCGATTCCCCTTGGAGGCACTACTCTTCGGTCGACGAGCCTGCCTGGTATTCCCGCTGTACGACGGCGTCTCCGCCGGCGTTTTTCGCCGCATACAGAGCTAGATCGGCCGCCGTCATGAGCTGAGCGCTGGAGGCCTCCGGCAGGCCGCGCGGAAGCTCCACCAGGCCACCGCTGATGGTCACCGGCGTCGAGTCAGCCTGCGCGAGGGCGCGGCGAATTCGGGTTGCGACAATGATGGCGGCGACGGCGTCGGTGTCGGGGAGGATGATCGCGAACTCATCCCCGCCGATCCGGGCCGCGATATCGGTCCCGCGCAAGCTCGTCTGAATCGCGGTGGCGACGCGGCTCAATGCCCGGTCGCCCGCCTGGTGGCCCCAGCGGTCGTTGATCGGTTTCAGACGGTCCACGTCGATGAGCAGCAGGGAGAGGGACACGTCATACCGGGTGCAGCGGGCGACTTCCCGCTTCAGCATCGCCTCGAAGTGATAGCGGTTGAACAGGCCCGTGAGCGGATCGGTGATCGAGCGGTGCTCGAGCAACGTGAGAGCTTCATGCTCGACGATCGTCGGGGCTTTGAGCTCGCCGCTGATGTTGAGCAGGTAGTCCACGGCCGCGACGACGGACCCGACATTGCGGCCGAGCCGCGAGCCGAGCTGGCGGCGGTGCGCTTCAATGGCCGCCGCGCGAACGGCCGCCTCCCGCTCTGTAAAGTGCGCGTGCGGGAAGACGTGCTGCAGCGTCTGGGCCGGTCGTTGGCCGCGGGAGGGCATCGTTACCACCCGATCGCGAAGTTGGAGAGCTGGAGCCCGGTCCCGTGCCGGATCATGGAGCCTCCAACAAGGCATCCAGCTTTTCTGTTTCCGCGCGCGCCGAGAGGCGTTGGAAGATCGCGCGGGCTCGCTGGGCGGCCGCTTTTCCCGACGTTACGTCACCGCTCGCTATCAACAGCCGCGCGAAATCGCGCTCCGCACTGGCGAGCAGCATCGGGCGTCCGTGCTGCGTGGCGCGGTCGATCACGTCGCGCAGCATGGTTACCGCATCCTGAGTCCCGCCGGAGAGCGCGACGGCGCCGGCCAGGATGCGCAGATCTTCCGCTTCGCGTACCGGATCCTTGAGCTCGCGGTGGACGGCCAGCGCGCGCTCGACCTGTTGTTTGGCGAGCTCGCTCTCACCGCGGGCTACGTGGATCTCCGCCACGCCGGCGGCGGCCTGTGCGGTGAGCTGCCGGTCGCCCAGCCGCTCCGCATCGCGCACCGCCTGGCTGGCGACGTCGATGGCGCGGGCCAACTCGCCCTGCTCCCGGAAGACGATCCCGAGGTTGTGGCGCGATTCCACGATGCCGCGCTGGAAGCGCGCCTGCTCGTAGGCGGCGATCGCGCGGGTGTAGGCAATCACGGCGCGCTTGTAGTCGCCCTGCATGGTCGCGATGATGCCGAGGTTGTTGGCACAACGACCCACGGTCGCCATGTCGTTGTCGTCCGTGGCCTCTTCCTGCGCGCGCGAGAAGAAGTAGGTGGCTTCATCGATACCGCCCCGCTCGAGGGCGATCGCGCCGCAAACGTTCAACGCGCGCACTTCCATCATCCGGTCCTTCAGCGCCCGGGCCCGCAGCTGTGCAACCATGGCCCATTGCTGGCCCACCTCGAGACGGCCGAGGCGGCTGTGCGCGATCCCGCAGAGCAGGGTCAGCATCGCGGACTCTTCGAGCTCGTCCTTGGAGCGCTGCTCGAGGTAGGTGAGCAGGTCGGCGTAGCGGCCCGCGTCGGCGTACCGCTGCGCCACGTGAATCGGGGCGAGCGGACCGCGTAGCTCGGCCGCGAACTCCGGGGTCCATCCCTGGTTCGCCAGCTTGCGGATTTCGCCCTCGGCGCCGATGCGGGCAAACACCCCACGCGCCGCTTGGGCGGCCGTGGCGGCCTCGTCCGGCCGGCCCGAGCGCCGCAGCACCAGCGCGAGATCGCGGGTCGCTTCGCCCACGAGCACCATGCGGCCATGCAGCTCGGCGCGACCGATCACCTCGCGCAACGACCGCTCGGCGCGGTTCAGCTGATTCTCGAGGACCGACACCTGCGCCAGCACGCGCAGATCTTCGGCCGTGCTGACCGGGTCGGGGAGACGGCTGCGGATCTCGCGGATGCGTTCGAGGTCGTGCCGGGCCAGCTCGGGTTCCTTGCGGGCGACACGGATTTCCGCCCGGCCGCGCAACGCCATCGCGAACAGCGTTTCGTCACCCGTGCTCTCGGCGATCCCGATCGCGTGATCGGCCTCGCTCAGCGCGCGATCGAACGCGTCCCGTTCGCGGTAGGCGGTCGCCAAGTTGTGATGACACTCGGCCACGCCCGCCGGCAGTCCGGCGCGGTGGAATGCGGCGGCCGCGACTTCCCACGACGCGATTGCTTCGGCAAAGCGACCGTACAGGTAGCTGATGTTGCCCAGGTTGTTGGAGGCGCGGCCGGTTGTGGCGTGATCGCCATCCCGGCTGGCGGCCATGAGCGCCTGGGTGCAGAAATCGGCGGCTTCCGCGAGGTCGCCGCTTACGAGGGCAATGGCGCCGCGGGCGCTCAGGGCGTGACGCTCGATTGCATGCTCGCCCTGCTGGCGAGCCTGCGCGCGCGCGAGCTCGAGCCACTCGAGACCCTGGGGGTGCCGTCCGAGCCGCGCGAGGGCGATTCCGTACACCAGCGCGAGCGTGGGGGACCCCACGAGCTCGCTGCGCGCGCGGGTGCCAAGGAAGTCGACGACCGCGGCGTGTTGGCCCGCGGCGGCGAGTGCCTGTGCCTTGGAGACGACGGTCTGAGCCTCGAGCGCTTGCTCGGGCGACCGATCGTTGGGCAGAGGGAGGCTCACGCGACTACCAGCTCACCGCCAGTTCCCGCACGGCGGCTATCGCATACCAACAGAAATGCGGTAACGCGTACGTGAACGACTTGTCGGCAATGCTCTGCGATGCCGAGAGGCTCGTCCACGCTTCGTCGTCACCTTCCCGATACCAGAGGCCGAGGAGTTGCTGTTCGATTCGGGCATCTGTGGAGTCGACGACGGCGTCGCCATTCATATCGCCGGCGGCCCCGCCGTACCAGATCTTGAGGTCGGAGTGATCGCCGAATTGCAGGCCGGAGGGCTCGAATTTGACGCCGATCAAGGTCGTATCGACCGTGACCGTAATGAGGACGGAATCGCCCCTGGCGATGGCCCCCACGCCCGGAGCGAACTCAGGATCGGACGTCGTTAGACGGAGGAATGGATGGGTCGAATCGTCGACGCTGCTTTGGTAGTTGATTTGAATGGAGCGGGCTTCGCCGCGGACTGCCCAGAACGTGGCTTGGTACCGATCGAGACTGATGGGAGGTGATTTCTTTTCTCCCCGGCCGTTACCGCGTTGATGTTCGGAGGACGTCGCGGAGAACTGCGGGGCGACGTGCCCGGCCCACTGCAGGAACAGCGGCGTCTCGGACGCTCGCACCGTGTTCAGTGCCGTGGGTTGGTCCGCGCAGCGCACGACCATGAGCGCGAGCGGGAGAACGAGAAGGGAACGACGAACGAACATTGTAGGCTCTCCGCGACTCCGGGTCCTGGGGCGCTCTTGACGGCGCTGGTCATACGCGGCAGTTTTTGGGCGGAATCCGCCCTATTGCCGCCTGAATACGTCACCGAAAGTAGGGATATTTTGGCACCAGTCAAGACCGAAACTGGACCGAAAAGAGTACCGCTTGCTGAGCGCCTTGCCATCCTTCTCGATGTCTTCAGCCCGTGGGAAGAGATCTCGTTGAGTTATCGGCAGTTCGCCGCAGCCCTGGGTGGAACCGTAACCGAATCAGCAATAAAGAAGTGGCCACACCGGAAGAAATTCCCGGCCGACGTCGCGCGACTCATCGTGGCGAAGGCCAAAGAGCTGGGTATCCCCGATGTTACGCTCGAATGGGTACTGTGGGGCGAGGGGGCTGGTCCCACAAAAGGAACCAAAAAGGTCCCTCTACGTCCCCCTGGGTCATCGGATGAGGCGCAGGCGCAGTACCGACAGATTGTCGCCAGTATCGCGCGAGCGCTCGAGGTCGACCTGGGCCACAACGACTTCGGGCAGTGGTCGTCGGTGGAGGTGCAGCGCACACTCGTCTGGTCGCTGAAGGATTTAGCCCGGCGGCTGTGGGTCCTGCGCTTTCCGATGACCGAAACGTTCAAACTGACGGACGATTGGGGTACCCGGATCGGCCTGCCGAGTCGTTCCCTTGCCTCTGCCCCCGGGCCTGATGATTTTTCCGCCGCGACCGTACGGGCCGATAGCTCAACTGGCAGAGCAACTGACTCTTAATCAGTAGGTTCTCGGTTCGATTCCGAGTCGGCCCATCCTTCGGAATGACCAATGTTCAATGATCAATGTTCAATGATCGTGGCCCAATTCACGATCGTTGATCATTGATTATTGGTCATTGATCATTCGCAACGCTTCAGCGTTGCGCTAGCGTTGGGCGAGACTTATCCCCAGCTGCAGAAAGCTGACCGTGCCGCTGCTCGAGGCCTGGCCCCCGTTGAACGTCACATCCCCGCCGGCGCCGATTGAATAATGGAAGAAGGGTCCCAGGAGCCAACTGCGGCCGACTGGCCATTCGAGACCGGCGCCCAGCTGCGGACCGACGCCTGACGCGGTGACGACGTCCGTGCCATCGCTGGCGCGGTGCATGTTCAGTGCGGCGCCTCCGCGCAGATGAAGCCGCGGAAAACGACCGAGGCTTGGGTACCAATACGCCACGGCGCCAATCGACATCAACGTCTGCGTGATGCCCGCATCGCGCTCACGCCAGGCCGCGAGCTCGCCGGCTACGCGCAGCGTCCTGCTCGTGCGCCCTCCGAGCGCGACGTGCGCCGACAGGCCCGTCGCGCGCGCGCCGGCGCAGATCCCGCACGTGATCCGCGTCCATCCGGGCGCGACGCCCACGGCGTACCAAAAGCCGGTTCCTCTCGAGCTCGAGGCCGAGCTCCGCTGCGCGACTAGGTTGCTCGCGGCCGCCAGCAGACCCGCCACCAGGAAGACGATGTGTCTGACCATGACGCCACTATAACTCACTCGCGGTGGCCCATTTCGGGGTGACAGGGGTCACGCATGATCAATGACCAATGATCAATGACCAATGATCAATGATCATTAATGATTGTGGGTATGAAACGCGCGCTTCTTCTCCCATTCGTCCTGCTTGCCTGTCAGGACGGTCCGTCGGCGCCCGACTACGGTCCCGCCACAGGCAATGCCGTGGCTTTCGGTATCTGGACGCCGGGCCCGAACGACGACTGCACCGCCGCCCAGCACGACGCCTATTCGGTCGTCGGCCCCGATCGCAAGCGCTACCCCACGTGGCATCCGCCAATCGATCCTGCGACCGGCTGCTCCTTCGGTCACGACCATGGCCGCGATCCACGCGGCTCCGCGTTATATCGCGAAGTCGGCGACATCCCGTTCGCCTACGCCAACGAACAGCAAGCGATCTACGATCCCACGATGATCCGGCATGAAGACCACTTCGGCCACAAGGTAGAGTGGCAGAACGACATGCCGATGCACTTCGGCAGCGAGGCCGCGGATGCGCTGTTCGACGTGCGCTGCGACGTGCTGACCAAGCTGCATCAAGGCACACATTCGAAAGACGCGTTCACGAACAACCTGCACGAGTTGGTCTATCACATTCGTTGCACCGATGGCACCGAGCTGCATATCACGATCCTCACCGCGATCGGGACGCCAGGACAGTTCGAGCGCAGCTGTGACCGCGCCACCGTGGTCGTCGGTCCCGCGACGCCGCCCAATTCACCCGACGGCGGCGGCGTGCGGATCATTCCTGATCGGTTCTGCGTGGATCGGGACATTCTGGTCCCAGACGGGCAGGTCTCCAATTTCGGGGCGCTCCACGAGAGCTGGGAGACCTCGAACTCAGTCCGGCGTGAAGACGGCCACACACTGGCCCACTTCAATCCCTACTTCCAGGTGTCGCGCCCCAGCCGCTTCTACGATCCGGCGCTCCCGAATACGGTCGGCCGGCCCATCGATGTGTGCTACGAGGTCACGCCTACGGGCGAACAAGCGCGTGGGACTGGCTCGTGCAGCGTGTCAACGGCGAACGGCACGATCACAGGTCTGACGTTCGACGACCCGCGCTCGGTGTTTGACGGCGTGCGTCGCAGCGTCGATATCAACTCGAACTTCATCAGCAACGAGCGCGGCCCCGAGGTCTGGTACACCACCCCCCTCGGCCGTAGCGGCCGGACCACGCCGTTCCCGGGGTCGATTCGTCAGTTCATCGCGCGAATCAATAATGACCGTGGTGGGCTGGATCTCGCCGGTCCGGGAATCGGTGGCGATCGGGACTACGGGGGCCCAAGAGTTCACGCGCCGAACTGAGGGCCTGGGGCCTGGGGCCTAGGGCTTGGGGTGGGGCCAGCGCATAGGGTTTGGGGGTCGCCAAGCCCCAGGCCCCGAGCCCTCCCCAGGCCCTAGGCCCCAGGCCCCAGCCCCTATCCCTTCCGCGCTACCGTCCCAATCGCGTTAATCAGATCACCCAGCTCGTAGGGCTTCATCACCGACGGCTGCCCGCAGTTCTCCAGAAACGACCGCGTTTCCCCACGCGCCTGGTCGCCCGTGACGAAGACGAATCTCCGGGCGACGAGGGGCCGGCTGTTGACCAGCTGCTCGTACATCGCGCGCCCGCCGAGGCGGGGCATCTGCAGGTCCGAGACGATCGCGTCGAAGGTGCCGTCGCGCTCGCCAAGCCGCTCCATGGCCTCGAGGCCATTCTCGACGGCGACGACCTGATGGCCCTCGCGCTCGAGCAACAGAACCATCGCCTGACGGTTGACGGCGTCATCGTCGACGACGAGGATGCGCATCGGCGGCAGGTTCTCCGCTGGTGTCGCGAGCGGTGCGTGCGCGCCCAGGACGCTCCGGGGCAGCGTGGCAACGACCTCGGCTCCGGTGCCGCCCCCCCGTGGGCGCAGCCGCAGACTGCCGCCCGCCGACTGCGCGAGCGCTCGGGCGAGCGCGAATTCCACTTCGCCTCCGCCACCCGACTGCGTGAAGCGGAATGGCGACACGAGGCGCTGTTCGGCTTCCACCGCGAGCGGCGTCCCGGAATCCCACAGGGAAACGACGACCGACGGGCCAGTCGCCACGGCGTCGAGGCGTAGCTCGCGCGGCGGCTGCGACGCCCGCAGGCGGCGCAACGAGAAGTCGAGCAGCTTCGTCAGCATTTCCGTGAGCTGCGCCATCGGGCACGCGACGAGCGGGAGATCGGCTGGGACGGATCGAATGATTTTGACGCCCAGCTCGCGCAACGGCGACTCGCGCTCGGCCAGCACGGCGTTGATGACCATCGCGGCGTCGCACGGTTCGGCCGCGCCTGCGGGATGCGCCGCCAGCTCGAGGAAATGGCTGGTGATCTCGGCGGCGCGCCGCACTTCCCCGTGCAGCAGCACCAGTGCCCGCGCGCGCTCGGGGTCGAGCGGGCTGCCGTGCAGCAGATCCGCAAGTGCGCCGATCGCCGACAGACGATTGTTCAACGCGTTGAGCACGTTCGCCGAGCCTTCGTCGAGGACGATATGGCGAACGGGTGAAGCGCTAGGGGGTTTGGAGCTTGGCGGAGGTTGTGACGGAGGCGCAGGACGTGGTGCTGGGGCAGCTGGGCGGCGACCTCCCAGCATGTACCCGATCAGTGCGCCCACGGCCGCACCAAAGGCGAACGCGACCCATAGCTCCATGTCCCAATACTACAGGGCCCTGGCCGCCCCTGCTGGCGATCTAGATCACGGCCGTGAGTACACGAGCACCCGCGCCAGCATTTGCACTCTCCACCGAATCGCGTCGGTCGCGGGCGCAAGCCTGTACATCATCGGTCTACCTTCCTATTTTTCCTCGCCCGCCCTGGTGGTGGAACTGGTAGACACGCTGTCTTGAGGGGGCAGTGCCGCGAGGCGTCTCGGTTCGAATCCGAGCCAGGGCATCCGCCGGTCCTCACCCAAAACGCTTGGCTGCGCGCTCGCGCGCCTTGCGGGCTTCCTCGTTGCGGTTCCTGGGTGGGGCTTTGGTCGATAGCGAATCAATCAACCGTCGAGCCACGACCGTCACCTCGTCCACTGCCGCATTGAACGCGGCCTCATTGGCGCGCGAGGGGTGGGTCGCGCCGCTGAGTTTTCGCACAAATTGCAACGCCGACGCTCGAACCTCGTCGTCGGTCGCCGGCGGCGCGAAGTTGGCAAGGGTCTTGATGTTCCTGCACATTGGACTGTCTCCCGTTGCAAAGCCTTTCCCTCCGAGTCTATCCCCTAAGTAGGCCTACCACAATGGGATTAACGCGTGTCGATTTCTCTTCACCCCAATCGACGCCTAGTTGAGCGCAGCACAGACCGAACTCCAAGACGAAAGTGAGCCGAGGATGCGATTCATCGTGCTGGTGAAGGCCAACAAGGAGTCCGAAGACGGCATTCTGCCGACTGAGGAACAGCTGCGGGA
Source organism: Gemmatimonadales bacterium (assembly GCA_044869265.1). Lineage (GTDB taxonomy): Bacteria > Gemmatimonadota > Gemmatimonadetes > Gemmatimonadales > GWC2-71-9 > 20CM-2-65-7. The sequence continues at coordinate 7,920 of JBIOXD010000125.1, read as the reverse complement.
CATGGGCAAGTTCAATGACGAGTTGGTCAAGGCCGGCGTGATGCTGGCGGGAGAGGGGTTGCAGGCGTCGTCAAAAGGCGCACGGATCGCTTATGCGGGCAGCAAACGCACTGTGCGGGACGGACCGTTCACCGAGACGAAAGAGCTCGTGGCGGGTTTCTGGATCTGGCAAGTGAAGAACAAGGCGGAGGCAATCGAGTGGGCCAAGCGGATCCCGTTCCAGGACGGCGAAGTCGAGATTCGGCAAGTGTTCGAGGAAGAGGACTTTGGGAAAGAGTTCACGCCCGAGCTGCGCGAGCAGGAGCGGCGGCAGCGCGTGGCCATCGAAAAAAACAAGCAACGCACGGGGAAATGACCATGCGATACATGACGATTGTGAAGTCTCGCGAGACCGGCGCGCAACCGTCGGCGGTGCTCATCGACAGGATCAACAAGCTGGCGGAGGATGCGACCAAGAAAGGCGTGTTTGGCGGGATGGGTGGCCTGGGGCCAACGGCGTCGGGTGCGCGCGCCAGGCTCGCCAACGGCAAGATCACCGTCACCGATGGGCCATTCAGCGAGGCGAAAGAGGTGATCGGCGGCTACGCGATCTTCAACGTCCCGTCGAAGAAGGAAGCGCTCGACTGGACTCGCCGTTTCCTCGAAGCCCACATCGGTGAGTGGGATCAGGACCTGGAGGTCGAAGTACGCCAGATGATGGATGACCCGTCAGAAGGCTGCTGACGCCATCGATGCGGTCTGGCGGATCGAATCCGCCAGGCTCATCGCTGGTCTGGCGCGGATCGTCGGCGACATCGGCCTCGCGGAGGATTTGGCACAGGACGCGCTGGTCGCGGCGTTGGAACAGTGGCCCGAGTCCGGCGTGCCGGACAATCCCGGCGCATGGCTCATGGCGACCGCGAAACACCGCGCAATCGATCAGGTGCGGCGGCGGAAGATGCTCGCGCGAAAACATGAGCACCTGGGCCGTCAGCTGGAGGAGGGGCAGATCAGCCCGGAGTCGGCTATCGCCGACGCCATCGACGACCACGTGGGCGACGACCTGTTGCGGCTGATCTTCACGACGTGCCATCCGGTCCTGACGACGGAGGCGCGCGTGGCCCTCACGCTCCGCCTGCTCGGCGGACTGACCACGGACGAGATCGCGCGCGCCTTTTTGCAGCCGAGACCCACCATCCAGCAGCGCATCGTGCGCGCCAAGCGGACGTTGGCAGCGGCGCGGGTGCCGTTCGAGGTGCCGCCGCCGGCGGAACTCGGCGCGCGGCTCGGGTCTGTGCTCGAGGTGATTTACCTCGTCTTCAACGAGGGCTACTCGGCAACAGCGGGCGCGGACTGGGTCCGGCCCGCGCTGTGTGAGGATGCGCTGCGCCTGGGCCGAATCCTGGCAGAGCTCGCTCCCCAGGAAGCGGAAGTCCACGGGCTGGTTGCGCTGATGGAGATCCAGGCCTCACGCATGCGCGCCCGAGTCGGGCCCAACGGCGAGCCGATTTTGCTGTTGCAACAGGATCGCGGGCGGTGGGATTACCTGTTGATTAGCCGAGGGTTGGCAGCACTGGGGCGCGCCGAGGCGCTCGGCGGGGTGTATGGGCCGTATGCACTTCAGGCCGCCATTGCGGCCTGCCACGCCCGCGCGCGCACGGCCGAAGAGACCGATTGGACTCGCATCGTGGCCCTGTACGACGCCCTGGCGCAGCTGATGCCGTCTCCCGTGGTCGAGCTGAACCGCGGGGTGGCGCTGGGGATGGCCTTCGGTCCCGCTGCGGGACTCGAGGTCATCGATCAGCTGCGATCCGATCCGGCCCTCGCGAGCTATCATCTGCTGCCGAGCGTTCGGGGGGATCTACTGGCCAAGCTGGGCCGAGTGGAGGAAGCGCGCGCGGAGCTGAAGCAGGCGGCGGCGCTGACCCAGAACGTCCGCGAGCGTGAACTCCTGCTGAAGAAAATGGAGGCATTGTGAAAAGATGACGGATATCGCGACTCCTCCTCCGCCGGCGGGGGGTGGTGAACCCACGCCGCCGCGAAAGTCGCGCTACGACCGCTCGATCGTCGAGGGGCCGCTTAGTGCCGCAGTCTGGAAGATCGCCTGGCCGACGATGCTCGCTAACCTCGTGGGCGGGTTGCAAGGGATGGTCGATCACGTGCTCGTCGGTAGGCTCGTCGGCTACCAGGCGAACGCGGCGATCGGCGTGAGCTGGCAGATCTTCCTCGTCGTGATTGTGTTCATCTCTTCGCTCTTCACCGGGATGAGCGTACTGGTCGCGCGGTTCGCGGGTGCGGGAGAACCGGACAAGGTCGATCGCGTCGTCTATCAAGCATTCCTCACCGCGATCGGTCTCTCGCTTGGCGTGATGGCACCGGTCGGCTACTTCGTTTCGCCCCAACTGCTCGATCTCGTGAACGCCGCACCGGCGGTGCAGGCCGAGGCGCTCCCGTTCCTCCGCATCATGTTTGTGTTTTCGAGCGGCATGCTCGTCTTCTTCATGCTGGGCGGCGCCCTGCGCTCAGCGGGCGACGCGCGCACCCCGATGGTGCTCGGCGTCGCGATGACGGCGCTCAATCTCGTGCTCAACATCGTGCTGATCCGCGGGCTGGGGCCGATCCCCGCGTTCGGCACGCGCGGTTCGGCGATGGGTACGTGCATCACCGCAGGGCTGCTCGCGATCTACTCCCTCTGGAAGCTCTGGGCAGGCGGGTGGGTCGTGCGCTTTCCGCGCGGCCACGGCTTCGCACCCGATTGGGCGATCATCAAATCGCTGTTCCGCTTTGGCCTGCCGACGGGATTTCAGGGCATCGCGATGAACATCGGGGGCGTATTCATGCTGGCGTTCATCGGATCATTGGGGCGCGCGGAAGGGGCTGCAGCCCAGGCGGCGTTCGCGGTCTCGTACACGGAGCTATTCTCCCTGATCACCTGGACGTCGGTAGGATTGATGGGTGCAGCGGCCGCGGTGGCCGGCCAAAACCTGGGGGCCGGCCATCCAGATCGCGCGCAGCAGGCCGTGCATACGTCGGCTCGCTACGGACTCTCTGTCGCCGCGTTCGTGGGGCTGTTCTTTCTCTTCTTCCCGCGGCAGCTGCTCGGGATCTTTGGGATGGACGATCCGGTGGCGCTCGAGATCGGGACTCAGCTGCTGCGTGTCCTGAGTGTCTCGGGACTCTTCATTACGACAGCGCTGGCCTATACGGGGGGGTTGCAGGGAACGGGCGATACCAAGGGCCCGCTTTACATCTCGATCATTTCACAGATTCTCGTGCCCCTCGGGATTTGCTTTCTGATTCAGCAGACGGGCCAGCTCAACGCGATCGATATCTGGCTCGCGATCCTCGCGGGTCATGTGACCCGCTGCACCCTTAGTGTACTCCGGTTCAATCAGGGAAATTGGCGGCACATCGCCGTGAGTATTGGAGAGTCACCCACTCACTGAATCCGCAGTGTGCGGCCAAATCCTCCAGCCATGCGCCTAATCCATGAGGGGGATGCGGCGCGCCCGATCCCACAGACCGGGCACGCCAAGACGCGTGGCGACATGCTCGAACTGCGGCTTCGGTCCGCGCCAGCGCAACTCCTCTACACTGGCAAAAACCGGTACGTCCAAGCGCAGTGTCGCCAGCTTGCGAAACAGCATGGCAAGCTCGCGGTTCGCTTCCAACGCCGTCGATAGCCGCGCGGCCCCGCGCACGGTCACGCCCCAGCTTCCCGGGCTCGTCGGGATCGCCTCGAGGTGAGGATACTGCGCCAGCAGGGTGCTGGCGGCCTTCTCGCCCCATCCGGGCAGCCCGGGATAACCGTCCGACGAGTCGCCGACGAGCGCGAGATAGTCCGGGATCGACGCGGGGCCCACGCCAAACCGTGTCTTCACGCCCTGCTCGTCGCGCTGTTCCCGCTTGCGCCGATCGAGCTGCACGACCCGGTCGCCCGTCACGCACTGGCTCAGGTCCTTGTCGGGCGTGCAGATGATCACTTGCTCGACCGCTGGGTTCGCGGCCGCACGCCGCGCGGCTGAGGCGAGCGCGTCATCGGCCTCGAATTCCACCATCGCCCAGACCATGACGCCCATGTCGCGCAGAGCTTGCTCGAGCGGATGGAATTGGTCGAGCAGCTCCGGTTCGACGCCCTCACTCGTCTTGTATCCGGGCCAGAGATCATTCCGAAACGATTCGATCACATGGTCGGTGGCGACGCCGATGTGTGTGCAGTCGCGCTCCAGCATCCCGAGCACGGAGCCGAGGACGCCCACGATCGCGGCCACTTCGTTGCCGTCGCGGTCGGTCTGTCTCGGCATCGCGTGGAAATGCCGGAACAGCTCGTAGGTGCCGTCGAGGAGATAGACCTTCACGATCAGATGAGTGAATCAATAGGAAGATGAGAAAAGAACTTGACGGCGACGCGACGCCAGAAGCCCGCTCCCGGCTCGTCGCTCGCGCCGCCGGTCCATGTGAGGCCACCATTCTTCGCGGGCGTCACCTCGTACGCTCGCTCGGGGCTCGCCCAGTGTTCGAACAGCGCTGCGACCTCCCCGGCCAACTCCGGGCTCCGCACCAGCACCCCGACCTCGGTATTCTGCTCGAGCGACCGGGGATCGATGTTGAGCGAGCCGATGAACACGGAGGTGCGATCAACGACGAAGGTCTTGCCGTGCAGGCTGGCGCGCGAGGAGCCCGGGAACAGCTTCGACGCGCGAGCACGCTTGGCGCCGGCCGCCTCCGGGCGGAGCTCGAACAGTCGCACGCCCTCGTCGAGCAGCGGCCGGCGGTATTTCATATAGCCGGCGTGGACGAGCCAGACGTCCGTCGCGGCCAGGGAATTCGTGAGGATCTGGACGTTCACGCCGTCGCGTTCGCGCTGAGCCAGAAACGCGACCCCTTCCTTTCCGGGCACGAAGTACGGCGAGACCACGAGGAGGTCCGATGTTGCGGCGCCCGCATGCGGCGAAAGCCGGGCGCCGAGAAAGCCATCGCTGCGAGTGCCGGCGGGCTGCGCGAGCTTCTCGGGTGGATCCCCGATCACCTGTCCATCGGCCCAGTGCATGCGCAGCGCATCGGCGCGTAGCTCCTGCGCGAAGCCGGAGTCAGCGAGCGCGCGGGCGTACGCCGACTGGTGCAGGAGGTCGCAGCGCTCGCGCAGGCGCTGGCGCTTGGACGGGAAGGTCGCCGGATCGGGGGCATAGGTGCCCAACTGGGTTATCGGAATCGCGAAGCGGCTGTTCCAGTAGGTCTCGAAGCTTGCCGTGGCCTGCCGGCCGACGGGACCAGCGGCGATCACATCCACGTCCTGAAAATCGAGCTCCGCGTAGCTGAAGTACTCATCGCCAATGTTGCGACCGCCGAGGATGCTCGCGATGCCGTCGGCCACCAACAGCTTGTTGTGCATCCGGCGGTTCACGCGGTTGAAGTTGGCCAGGAGCTCGACTGCGCGGCGCAACCCCGAGCGGTGCGTATAGGGGTTGAAGAGCCGCACTTCGATGCTCGGGTGTGCGTCGAGGTCCGCGACGGACTCGTCGTTCTTGTCGAGGGTCCCCCAGTCATCGAGCAGCAACCGGACATGGACGCCGCGATCCGCGGCGGCGATGAGTCGGTCGGTAATGAGCGAGCCCGTCTGATCGCGATGGAGGATATAGTATTGGAGATCGAGGGTCCGCTCGGCGACTTCGATCAGCACCGCGCGCGCGACGAAGGCATCGAGACCGGTCGATAACAGACGGAACGCAGAACGGCCACCGTTGGCCTCGACGTCGCGAGTGATCCAGCGTTCGAGACGCGTCACGCTTCGAAAGTGGCGTCGGCTATTAAAACAGCGCAAGATGGAGTGTGCAATTCGTCCTGACTGTTGTCCTACTGCTGTCCACTGCAGCGGTGCTGCTTGCGCACGACCTGTTTCTCAAGCTCGACAACTACTTCATGCCGCCCCACACGACGGTTCGGGTTATGGTCTTGAACGGCACGTTCTCGGCCAGCGAAGGTGCGGTGGCAGCCGACCGGCTCCTCGATCTGAGTGTGGTAGGGCCGACCGAGCGGCGAGCGATTCCGCGCGCGTCGTGGCAACCGTCCGGCGACAGCACGTGGCTCACAGTGCAGACCGGCGCGCCGGGTACCTACGTCATCGGCGCCTCGCTCAGCCCGCGCCAGATCGCGCTTTCGGGTGAGGATTTCAACAGCTATCTCAAGGAAGACGGCATCCCCGACGTGCTGGACGCTCGCACGCGGAGGGGCGAGCTTGGCAAAGCGGTGCGAGAGCGCTACCACAAGCACGTGAAAGCGGTGCTGCAGGTGGGCGAGACTCGGACCAACGCGTTCACGACTGTACTTGGTTATCCCGCGGAGATCGTCCCGTTGACCAATCCGTATGCGGCCCGGATTGGCGATACGCTCGCCGTCCGCGCGCTCGTGGACGGCAGGACGGTCGTGGATCAGCTCGTAATCGCAGGAGGTGAGCGGGATGGACAGAAGATCGGCGAGGTCCGCGCCCGCAGCGATTCAGCCGGCGTTGCGCGCTTCGCGTTGGCTACAGCGGGGAAGTGGTACATCAAGTTCATTCATATGGTGCCGGTCGTCGGTGATAGCGTAAACTACGAGTCGAAGTGGGCGACCCTCACTTTCCAGGTGCGGTGACATGGAAGCGAACGCGCACGCGGTGCTCCGGGAATGGGAGGCCTTCTACGTCATCGTCGGCTCCTCGGCAGGCGCGCTGACGGGCCTCATGTTCGTGGTGATCACGCTGGTGCGGGAAACGCTCGCGCAGCGCTCGATGGCGAGCATCAGTGCGTTTGGCACTCCAAACGTGATCCACTTTGTCGCTGTGCTGCTCATCGCGGCGATTCTGAGCGCCCCGTGGATGCGGATGAAGGATCCGGCCCATCTCATCGGTCTTCTGGCGATTTCGGGCGTCATCTACGTTTCTGTCGTGTGGCGCCGGATGCAGAGGCAAACCGACTACAAGGCGGTCCTGGAAGATTGGGCCTGGCATCTCATCCTGCCGATGATCGCTTACCTGTCGTTGTTCGTGTCGGCAGCGGGCATCTCGCATGATGAGGTGTGGGCCCTATTTGTCGCCGGCGGCGTGTCCTTGCTGCTCGTGTGCATTGGGATTCATAATGCGTGGGATACAGTGACCTACGTCGTGCTGGCCGGAAGGGAAGAGGCTAGAAAGGGGGCATAGTGCAGTCTCAGAGTTATGACGCGATCGTCGTGGGGTCAGGCATCTCCGGTGGGTGGGCGGCGAAGGAGCTGACGGAGAAGGGCCTCCGCGTCCTGTTGCTCGAACGCGGCAAGAATATCGAGCACGTCAAAGACTACGTGAACGCCACCAAGGCTCCCTGGGATTATCCGCATCGCGGGGGGCGCACCCAAGCGATGGAGCGCGATTACCCGGTCTTGAAGCGGGACTATCCGCTCAACGAAAAGAACCTCGACTGGTGGGCATCAGACAAAGACTCCCCGTACACGGAGCACAAGCGGTTCGACTGGTATCGCGGCTATCACGTCGGCGGCCGTTCGCTCTTGTGGGGCCGTCAGAGCTATCGTCTCGGCGATCTCGATTTCGATGCGAACGCGCGAGAAGGCATCGCCGTTGACTGGCCAATCCGCTACAAGGATCTCGCTCCGTGGTACGACCACGTCGAGCGTCACGCCGGCATTTCTGGATCGCGCGAAGGACTTCCACAGCTTCCCGACGGCCAGTTCCAGCCAGCGATGCCGCTCAACTGCGTCGAGGAGATCATCGCCGGCCGCGTCGCCTCGAAGTTCCGGGGTCGACGAATCATCCCGGGACGGGTCGCGAACCTGACGCGGAGCCTGCCGGGACGCGGCGCATGCCAGTATCGCAACGCGTGCTGGCTCGGATGTCCGTTTGGCGCGTACTTCAGCACGCAGTCATCCACGCTTCCTCCGGCGAGAGCCACGGGGCGACTCACGCTCAAGACC
>JBIOXD010000124.1:0-3589 GCA_044869265.1 Gemmatimonadales bacterium | reverse complement strand
CGAATTCCCGCATCTTGCAGTTTCGCAATCGCTCCCGCGAGCCGCCGATCGCCTCTACGGAGCGCGAGGCCCCCTTCTGTCGTGATCTCTTGTCGCTTTTCGGGGACGAGCGTCGCCTGAAAAGGCCAAGTGCGCGTCGCGAAGCGAACGATCTCCTCATGGGCGCCGAGCTCGAGATTCAGGACGGTGCGCACGCTGCGCGCGAGCGCCTTGACGTCCGCGTCCTGGATGTGACGCCGGTCCTCTCGCAAATGGATCGTGATGCCGTCGGCCCCGGCGCGCTCGCACGCCGCCGCGGCCAGCACGGGGTCGGGCTCATCGGTCTTGCGCGCTTCACGCAGCGTGGCGACGTGATCAATGTTGACGTAGAGACGCATGGTATCTTACCTTCGGGTCGTCCCGACCACAGGTCGTACATCGTGAAGCGACGACTTGCAGTTCAGTTCGTCCTGCTCGCCGCTCTGACAGCTTGTAGCAAAGGGGGCGGGCCGGAAAAGCCGACCCCGCAGTCGACGAATGAGACGGTCTCGCAGTTTTTCGCCGCAGTCAAAGCGAACGATCTGAAGCGGATGGGCGAGCTGTGGGGCACCGAGCGCGGCCCCGCCGTGCGGTCGATGAATGCCGATGTGCTCCGCCAGCGCCTGACCGTGATTCAGAAGTATCTCGATCATTCGGGCTATCGGGTCATCGAAGGTCCGATGCTCGTGCCTGGTCATGACGAGCTCCGTACGTATCGCGTCGAGCTGCAACGAGCGAATTGCAATCAGGTGCTGCCGATCGACATCATCCGGACGCGCAGCGGCGGCTGGCTGGTGTACGACGTGCATCTCGAGAGCGCGGGGAGTCCGGTCGGCCGATGCCCACAGGGGGGAACGGGAACCCGGCCGTAGCGCTGGGCGTTCCACTTACTCGGTCAGCTCCAGCAGGATGCCGTTCGTCGTCTTGGGATGAAGAAAAGCGATTCGCCGCCCGCCGGCCCCGCGCCGGGGCGTCTCATCGACCAGCCGATAGCCCGCCGCGCGACAGCGCGTGAGTGCGGCATCGAGATCAGCGACGCGGTAGCAGATGTGATGAATGCCCGGGCCACGTTTCGCGAGGAACTTCGCCACGGGGCTGGAAGGTTCGGCAGGCTCGAGCAGCTCGACATCGACATCGCCAAAGTGGAGGCTGACGATTCTGGCGCCGTCCGCGTGCTCAGGGGTTCCGGGAGCCAGGCCGAGGACATCGCGGTAGAACGGCAGGGCATCACGAATGCTGGGTACGGCGATACCAATGTGGGCGACAGAAGCGTTCATACAGGCAAACTAACGACATAGAGAGAGAGTGGGGGACATGCAAGCGACGCATCCGGCGGAGATTACGGACGCCACCTTTGCCGCAGAGGTCGAACAGCATAAGGGCCTCGCGGTTGTCGATTTTTGGGCGACCTGGTGTGGGCCGTGCCACATGGTCGCGCCGATCATGACGCAGCTGGCCGGCAAGTACAACGGGAAGGTGAAGATCGTGAAGGTGGACGTCGACGCCAATCCCGCGACGGCGATGCGCTTTAACGTCCGCTCGATTCCGAGTATTCTATTCTTCAAGGACGGCCGGCATATCGACACGCTGGTCGGGGCCCATCCGCCCCAGACGTTCGAGCAGAAGATCGACCAACACCTGTCATAGCTTCCTCGCCGGAGGACGATGCGCGCGAGCAGCGCTCGCCTGACGAATTCGCCGGTTCGCCTCGCGGATCTGCAGTTTCCGCAGGTGAGCCGGCTTATTCATCGCACCCACCTCGCCTTCATTCATCTCGACAACCTGCTCGCGTTCGCCAAACGTGACCGCGATGGCCGCATCGACGGCTATATCGCGGCGCACTTGCCTGATGAGTGCGTCCTGCTGTTTTTCCGCAAGGGCGAGGCCGTCAATGCCGCCTCCCTGCACACCGCCGGGCGGCAGGTCATCACCATCACCGAGGCGCTGAAGCGCATGCGCGGCGAGGTGGAGCGCGCGGATCTCGAATACTGCGCCGCGCCCATGGAACAGCTCGCCTGGATGTACGCCTCCTGCGCCGGCGAGTACCAGCGACGCGCGATCGACAAACAACCGGAGAAATTCTTCCCACTGTTGCAACAGGAAAAGACCACGGGCGTGCTGGAACTGATTTCGAATGGACGGGTGTCCTACTTGAGGTTCGACCAGGGGAAGTATCTGAGCGGGCACTTCTGTGACAAGGCGAGCGACGTGCCGCCGGGACGGTACGTCGAGTCGCTGTTCGACGCGGGGGCCAACGGGGCGGAGCCCGCGATGTCGGCCGGCACATTCCCCGCCGCCGCCGATCTCCCGGCGCAGGCCGCGACCGCCCTCGTCAACACCTATCGCGAGCTGTACTGGCGGATCGTCGATGGCGTCGAACGGGAGTTCCCCGGTGACGCGAAACGGCGCGCCCAGAAAGTGACGGCCGCCATCGTCGGCACGCACCACGCGCTCGCACTGATCAGCGTGCCGCGCGGCACCGAAACGCCGGATGCGGTGGTGCGTCCCGAGGAGCTCGCGACGGCGCTTACGGATTGGGCCTTGCAGCTGCTCGAAGGCGCCGAAGTCATGATGCCGGGAACGGCTTCCAAAGTTCTCAAGGACGCGACGCGCGAGCATCGCTACGTCCTGGAGGCAGCCGGCTTCTACGGGCGTCTCCCTTGGCAGGTGACGTGGTGACGTGCCAGGCACCCTCTATGTCGTTGCGACGCCTCTCGGGAACCTCGGCGATCTCTCGCCGCGAGCCGCCGACACGCTGAAACGTGTCGCGGTGGTCGCCGCCGAAGACACGCGCCACAGCAAACCACTCCTCACTCATGCCGGCTCGCACGCCGAGCTGGTGAGTCTCCATGCTCATTCGTCCGACCGCGCCGTCGAGCGCGTGCTGCGCATCCTATCTGATGGTGGGGATGTTGCGTTGATCACCGACGCCGGGACGCCGGTAATCAGCGACCCCGGCGTCGAACTCGTAGCGCACGCGAGGCAGCGAGGGATTCGGGTCGTAACGATTCCGGGTCCAACCGCCGTGGCAGCCAGCTTATCGGTCTCCGGCATCGGAGGCGACCGCTATCTGTTCCTGGGGTTCCTCCCTCGTAAAGGGAGCGACCGCCGCCGTTTGTTATTGACCGCCGCCTCGTCCGAATGGACCGTCGTTCTTTTCGAGTCGCCCAATCGCGTCACGCAACTCCTCGCCGATCTGATCGAGGTGTGTGGTCCCGAAAGGCAAGTTGCCGTCTCTCGAGAGCTGACCAAGGTATTCGAAGAGACGCGTTCGGGGACGTTGCAGGAATTGTCAGAGCACTATGCGGAGGCCCCCCCGCGCGGCGAGGTTACGGTTGTGTTGGCGGGGACGGGCAAACCGCGCGTCGAGGAGCGACCGGCGGATCCCACAGAGCGAGCGCAGATCTTGCTCTCCCAGGGAATGTCCCGGAAAGACGTCGCCGATCGGCTTGTCGAGGAGACTGGGATCTCTCGGAATACAGCGTATAGGTTGGTGAACGAACTATGAAAAGGCGGCTGTCGATACTGCGGCGGTCAGGCGGTCTGGCGGTCATGGCGGTTGCAGTGACGT
>JBIOXD010000123.1:0-71801 GCA_044869265.1 Gemmatimonadales bacterium | reverse complement strand
CCACCGCCCTCGCCCGCCCTCGCCCGCCCAGTTGTTCAGGGGCTGCATCCAACAAGGCCTCTTCTCCCACGTGCACGACGCCACCACGCGCACCTTGAGCCTAAATGGCTACCAGGTCCAGGAGGTGAGCGGCCAGGTCTGCTGTGGCGCTCTCCATGCCCACGCCGGCTTGATCGACAAGGCGCGCGCGCTGGCGCGCGTGAACGTCGCCGCGTTTGGCAGTGGCGACGAGCCGATCGTCGTGAACAGCGCAGGCTGCGGCGCGCTGCTGAAGGAATACGGACACCTCCTCGGCGATGACGCCGGCGCACGCTTTGGAGCCCGGGTCCGCGACGTGACGGAGTTGTTGGCCGGTGATGCGATGCGCGGGCCGGTCGCCGGGGCGCCGCTCGACCTCCACGTGGCATACGATCCTCCCTGCCATCTGCTGCACGCTCAGGGAGTAGCGGTCCCACCGCTCAAGTTGTTCGCGGCGATTCCGCTGCTCGAGCTCGTGCCGGTGCCCGGCGCGGCGGAGTGCTGTGGCAGCGCGGGGTTGTTTAGCGTGCTGGAGCCCGAGATGTCGCGCGCGGTGTTGGCGGTGAAGATCGAGCGGCTGCGCGCCGCAGCTCCGCAGATCGTGGCAACGGGGAATCCGGGCTGCCAGATGCAGATCGGCGCCGGCCTCAAGGCGGCGGGCAGCGCCGTGGCGGTACGCCACCCAGTCGAGCTGCTCGACGAAGCCTATCGGGCCGCGGGGCGCTACGAATGACGGAGGCCGTCTTGTTCGATTTCAACGGCGTGCTGGTGGACGACGAATCGCAGCATTGCGATGCGCTCCGCAGTATTCTCGCCGACGAGGGGCTGACCCTTTCGCGCGAGGAGTACTACGCGGATTATCTGGGACTCGACGATCGGACGGGGTTCGTACAGGCGTTTCAGCGGGCGAACCGCACACTGACCACGGAATTGATCGACCGGCTGGTCGAGGGGAAGTCCAGGATCTATCAACAGCTGATCGAGCGATCCCTCACCATGGTGTCGGGAGCGGACGAATTCGTTCGCGACGCCGGCCAGCGCTATCGTCTTGGCATCGTGTCTGGCGCGTTGCGGCGCGAGATCGATCTCGTGCTCAGCCACACGACAATCGCCGACCGATTCGAAGTGATCATCGCCGCGGGCGACGTGCCGCGCTGCAAGCCGGACCCGGCAGGCTTCCTTGCCGCACACGCGGCCTTCAATCGCCGCAGTCTGCAAAAGCCCATCGCCGCACGCGCATGCGTCGTGATCGAGGACTCGCTTCCCGGACTCGCCGCGGCCCGCGCCGCCGGGATGCCCTGCGTGATGCTCGCGACCAGTCATTCCCCCGAAGTACTGCGCCAACGCGGGGCTGCGCTCGTGTGGCAGTCGCTGTCCGGCCGCACGGCGGCGGAGCTTGCCGAGTTATGAGCGACGTCTTTCCTACGGCTCCGCCGCCCACGGTCACGCGACTCGAGCCGGAGGATGTTCCGGCCGAAGTTGTCGACCAGCTGCGCGCCGGTGCAGTCGTCGCACGCGCGGATGTGAGCGTGATCGAGCTCGTCGGGCCGGGCACCGGGGCGGTCACCTGTTTTCAGGGACTCCTGACCAACGACATCGAGAAACCGGGCGACGGAGCGTTCGTTTACGGCGCATTGCTCACTCCGAAAGGCATGATCGTCGTGGATGGGTGGACGGCTCGGTTGGGGTCGCGCGTGCGTTTCACACTTCCTGCCGAAGGTCGAGAGCGCGTGATGGCCCTTCTGCAGCGGTCGGTACCGCCCAGGCTGGCGCGCGCAACAGACGTGAGCGCGGACACGAGCGTGCTGCGGGTCGTGGGTGCTCACGCCGTCGCCGTGCTGGGTGCGGCCGGGCTGCCCGTCCCGCACAGCGCGAATCGCGCCCTCGAGACCACGCTCGGCACCGCTGTCGTTGAAGTCGCTCGCGCGGATGACAAGGCGTCCTTCGTGTTTCAGATCACGCTGCCGTCCGATGAGCGCGGTGTGGTGGAGAAGCGCCTCACAGGTGCCGGCGCGCACCACGCCGGCACGGCGGCGCTCGAGCTGTCCCGCATTCTCGCCGGGTGGCCGGGCTTGTCGTCGGAGGTAGACGAGAAGACGATCCCTCAGGAGGTCCGCTTCGACGAGATCGGGGGCGTGTCCTACACCAAGGGCTGCTACACGGGGCAGGAAACGGTGAGCCGGCTCCATTTCCGGGGGCACGCCAATCGGGTGCTGCGCGGCTTGGAGTTCGAGATGGGGCACCCGGGAGCGGGAGCGCCGGCGAGTGGGTGGAGTGCGGTCACGCAAGACGAGCGGGAGGTCGGTCGAGTCACGAGCATCGCGTGGTTGCCTGACGGCGGCGGGTCGTTGCTGGGCCGCTGGATCGGACTGGCCATGGTCCGTCGAGACGTGCCGGTCGGTGCCGTGGTGCGCGCGGCGGGCCGGGAAGCCCGCCTCGTCGCCTTGCCGTTCGCGCTGCCGAGCGTCCGACCGGCGTGACGGTTCTCGTCACCGGAGGGGCGGGCCTGGTCGGCACGCACGTCCTCGCAGCCCTGCGCGCGCGGGGTGAGCATTCCCCCCCCCGCCGCCGTCCCCGGGCCCTGGTTCGCGAGCGATCACGCGCACTCGTGGAATCGTTCGGCGCCGACGCCGTCGTCGGCGACGTCACCGACCCTGCGTCGTGGCGACGGGCGTCCGCCGATGTGCGCGCGATCATTCACGCCGCCGCGCTCGTGGCGTCGCACGAATCGTTCGACGAATACATGCGAGTCAACGTCGGCGGCACGCGTTTCGCCATTGAGACGGCCCGCCGAACCGGCGCCCGCCTGATCCACATTTCGTCCGTCGCGGTGTACGGCCGCACGGCCGTATTCCAGACGGGCGCGCGCGCCGTGACCGAGGATTATCCGCTTCAGCCGCTTCCCGACAGAGACTTCTACGCCCGCAGCAAGCGGGCGACGGAGCAGCTCCTGCAGGAGGAAGCGGGGCGCGATGGTGTCTCGATTATCGCGATCCGGCCCAACGTCATCTACGGCGAACGGGATCTGCTATTCACTCGGCGACTGGTGGCAAATCTGAAGCACCGTTTCTTGCCGCAGATCGGTCCAGGAACCAACCATCTCTCGTGCATTTACGCCGGCAACGTCGCTGCGGCAGTTCTTGCCGCGCTCGACGCACCAGCCAGGCCTGGGTTTCGGGCCTACAACGTGACGCGCGATGCCCCGCCCCTGCTCACCCAGCGTGAGTTCTTTCAGACCTTCGCCAACGCACTGGGGGTGAGACCGTTACGAATTCCAGTGCCCGTTCCAGTGATCCGAATCGGCGTTCGCGCCTGGAGTCTTTTGATGCGTGGACTCATGCCAGGTCGCTACACCGCGCTCGGCAATGCGGCGATGTCGTTTATTCTCGGCGAAAACCCGTATTCGATCGAGCGGATAGAGCGGGAATTGGGATGGACTCCGCCGATCGACACCCGCACAGCGATAGAACGCTCAGTGACGTGGCAGTCCCGTTGAGGGCTCGCTTACGGCCGACGCGCTGGAGCCTTTGTCGTGTCGGCCATCATGTGGGTGGTGTCGCCGGGGGCCATCTTCATCGAGTCGGCCATCATTTTCGTCGTGTCGGCCTGCATACCTGCGTTGCTGTTCTCCGCCTTCTTGCACGCACTTGCGACCATGATGACGACGGCCACGGCCAATGCGATGCGCTTCATGCTTTCTCCTGTTCAGGGCCCTGTGGGTCGGAAGGACGGCGAAACGTACATTGGGGACCTACGACGTCAATCAGCGGTAAGTTATAGGAATCATGCTCTCATCCGACCGCCGCGCGTTCCTCGCCTTGCTCACTTCCTTGCCCGCACTGCGCGGCCTGCGGCGCCACACCGCGCAGCAACCGACGATCGAGGTGCGACCCACGGCGCTGTTCCAACAACCCGACGGCCGCCGGAACATGGTGCGTGTCACGATCGCCGGCCTCGGCGCGCCGGCCGCGCGCGCGCGCGTCACCGATCGACGTGGTGCACTCGTCGGTACCGCGGGGCTCCTCGCCTCACCCGAAGGGACGGCGCTCAGCGGTGAGCTCTGGGTGCCACTCTCCCAGCCGTCCGATTTTCAGGTCGATGTCGAAGTCGGACGGGATCGAGTCGCCCGCCGGCAGGTGCGCCTCTCGCCGCCGAAGCGGTGGACGCTCTACTGGCTGTCGTCGATACACACCGACGTCGGCTACACCGATCTGCAGGAGCGAGCGCTCGAGATCCACCGCAGGAATCTGGATGCGGCGCTCGCGCGCCTGGCTACGAATCGTGACTTTCGTTTCACCGCCGAGTGCGCGCTGCAGGTGCTCTCGTTCTTGGAGAACCGCTCGAGCGAGGCGGGCGACGCGCTGATCCAGGCGATCCGCGATGGCCGAGTGGGTTGGCACGTTCTCTTCGCGAACATGCTCACCGGGCTGCTCGACCACGAAACATTCGCCCGACTCATCTGGCCGGCCGGGAAGCTCGCGCGCGAGCGGGGGCTTGCGTTCTCGAGCGCGCAAATCACCGATGTGCCCGGACAGGCGTGCACATTTCCGATGCTGCTCGCCGCGAGCGGCGTGAAATACCTGGCAAGCGGCGCGAATCCGGAGCGCGCCGTTCCCCTGCTCCCGTCGACATCGGGCGGTGAAGGCACGCTCTACCCGCAGCTCTACTACTGGGAAGGTCCAGACGGAAGTCGCGTGTTGCACTGGCGCGCGCATCACTACGGCGACGGCGCACGCTTCGGCTTCGATGCCGGCCCCGATGTCATGGCGGCTCGCCTTTCCGAATGGCTGCTCAATCAACCCGCATTGCTTGCCGCCAACTGGCCGTATGACATCGCGTTGCTGTACGGCGCCGACTGGCAGGACAATGCTCCCATGAAAGAAGCGATGGTGGCGAACCTTCAGGAGTTCGGCCGTCGCTACATGTTTCCCCGCATTATCCCCGGTCGGGGCGAGGATTTCTTTCGTGAATTCGAGCGCCGCTTTGGCCCCCGCATACCGGTGCGGCGTGGGGACACCGGCCTCTATTGGGAGGATGGCGCCGCCTCGACTGCCGCGTCCCTCGCGACGTTCCGGGCGGCGCAGGTCTTGGCACGTGCCGCCGAGATCCTGAGTCTCTGGGATGACCGCATCGAGCCGCGCGACGAGGACGCCGTCCAGCGGCGGCGCGCGCTGAGCGACGAACGCGCCCTCATGTGGCGTGACATCCTGCTGTTCGGCGAGCATACCTGGGGCGCCGACGTCAGCGTGGCCGAACCCACCTCGCGACAGACGATTGCGCAGTGGGACTACAAGCGCCGCTTCGTGGACGCCGGCGCGGCCGCTGCCCGCGATTTTCTGAGTGCCGGCCTGCTTCGCCTCGGCCGCGCGACACGGGTTGGGCGAGGTCGCCTTGTGTTCAATGCCGGGTCGTGGGAACGCACGGATGTCGCGCGGGTCCCGGGCGGAGCCGGTAAGACCCTCACCCTGGACGGCCGAGAGCTTGCTTCGGTCGATCTCGACGACGGCGAGGCACTGGTGCTGTTTCGCGACGTGCCACCGCTCGGCTATGTGGCGCTGATCGAGTCCGACCGCGAGCCGCGCCCGGTTGCACCCGATGGCGATGCGCTCGAAGCGAGCGCGGGCGGGTTCACGGTGCAGCTCGATCCCGCGAGCGGCGCGATCCGGTCGTGGACCGGTCCCGACGGCAAGGAACGCGTAAAGTCGTCGGAATGGTCCGGCTTGAACCAGCTCGCCTATGCGCGGGGCGGCGAGCGCAGCGCGTTGTGGACCACCAGCGACCGCAACGATCTCAAGAACGCTCCCCAGCTCGAGATCGCGCAGGCGCGAGCGGTGAGCACGCACCGCGAGAAGCTCCCGGGCATTGGCGTACGGCTGATCACCGAGCGTTCACTCGAGGGCTTCTCCTCAATCGTCTCGAGCGTCACGCTGTACGACGAACTGCCCTGGGTCGATATCGACAACCGCATCGTCAAGACGGCGAGGCTCGCGAAAGAGGCGCTCTATATCGCCTTCCCGTTCGCGTTTCTGAAGCCAACCGTCGACGTCGAGGTCCCACTCGGGCGCATGACGGTGGAGCGTGACCAGCAGCCCGGCAGCTGCCGCGATTGGTACTGTCATACGCACTGGGTTTGGCTGCATGAGGGGTCGGACGGGGTGCTGTGGTCCGCGCCCGACAGCCCGCTCTTCACGTTGAACGATCTGTTTCGCGGAGCGTGGCGCCGCACTCTCGCGCCCGACGGGACGTTGTTCGCCTATGCGATGAACAACTACTGGCACACGAACTACGCAGCCTCACAGGGCGGGGCGGCAAGATTTCGGTTCCGGTTGTCGCTGCTCGCCCCCGGCGACGCCGCGGAGCCGGTGCGCCGCGGTTGGGCGGCGTGCGATCCGCTTCACCTCAGCCCGTCGTACACCAACGAGACGCCGGGACCGCTGATCGCGAAAGATCGCGCGCTGTTCTACGCGGACAAGAACGTCATGGTCGTCGGAGCGAAGTCCGCCGACGACGGCGACGGAGCGATCGTGAAATTGCTCGATGTGGCGGGTCAGGCGCGCGCCGTAGGCATGTGGCCCGCCGCATATCTGTTCAAACTGGCGCGGCGAACGAATCTGGTCGAACAGAACGGCGACGCGATTGCGGTCGGTGGAGACGGCCGCGCGAGCGTCGATGTCTCGGCGTGGGGCGTCAGCGCCGCCCGTCTCTTTACCCCAGCCGAGGGTTCCTGAGCGGCCCACGGGGGGGGGCTGAGATCGAGTTCGCTCCCAAAGACGCTCAGTTACGGGACGACGTCCGCACGTTGGGCGCCCTCGTGGGTGATGTGCTCCGCGAGCAATGCGGCGAGCCCTTCTTTCAGCTCGTCGAGCGCGCGCGTCGCGCGGCGATCAGTTCGGCGGAGGACGAGCTGGAAGCGCTGGTGCGCGGATTGCCGGCGCGCGAAGCGGAGACGCTCGTCCGCGCATTCGCGACCTACTTTGCCGTCGTCAATCTCGCCGAGCGTGTGCACCGAATCCGGCGTCGCCGGGACTACCTGCGCAGCGGCGGCGATCCACAGGAAGGCGGCCTCGCCGATACCGCACGTCGTTTGGCCGCCGCGGGCGTCACGCCTCAACAGCTCACCGAGCTGGTGGACCGGCTGCAGATCGAGCCGGTGTTCACCGCGCACCCGACCGAGGCCACGCGCCGCACGCTGCTCGAAAAGGAGCAGATCATCGGCCGATTGCTCGTCGAGCGGCTCGATCCGTCACGCACGCCCGATGAGGAAGCCGCTGCGCTGGCACGGATTCGTGAAGAGGTCACCGTCACCTGGCAAACCGATTCGCAACCATCGGCGCGCCCGACGGTCATGGATGAGCTCGAGAACGTCCTCTTTTACCTGACCGATGTCGTGTACCGCATCATCCCGCCGTTCTCGGAGGAGCTGAAGCAGTCCATCCGGCGGGCCTTCGAGGTCGACATCCCCGTTACCCGATCGTTCGTGCGCTTCGGCTCATGGGTGGGCGGCGATATGGACGGCAATCCGAACGTCAGCGCTGAGACACTGCGCGCGGCCCTGGCACGCCAGCGCGAGTTGGTACTCGAGCGCTACCGCCGCGAGGCAGCGGAGCTGGCGCGCCGGTTGTCGCAGTCGGGGACGCGGGCGGGCGTCAGCGATGCCGTCCGCGAGCACGTGGCGACTTATGGCGCCCAGTTCCCCAAGGCCCTGGCTGTGATCCCAACGCGCTATCACGACATGCCGTATCGTGTGCTGTTCGGCCTGATCGCAGCGCGGCTGGAGGCGACGCGGCGCGACGCGCCGGACGGATATCAGGCCGCCGCCGAACTGGAGCGGGATCTACGCTCAGTCATCGCGAGCCTCCGGGCCCACCGCGGTGAGCACGCCGGATTGTTCCGCGTGCGCCGGTTCCTGCGTCGCGTCGAGACGTTCGGGTTTCATCTCGCCACGATTGACGTGCGCGAACGGGCGCAGGTTCATCGCGCGGTGCTCGCGACGCTGCTCGGCGACCCGAACTGGAGCACGCGCACCGGGGTGGACCGGCTCACGCGGCTGCGCCGGGTGCTCGAGCAGGGCGAGGAGCCGGCGGGATCGCCGGACGCCGAGGCCACGCGAACGCTGGAAATGTTCAGCGCCATCGCCGATAGCCGCGCGCGGTATGGACCGGACGCGGTCGGACCCTACATCGTCAGCATGACCGAGGGAGCGGACGACGTCCTCGCGGTGCTGGTACTTGCCCGTTGGGCAGGGCTCGCGAGGTCTGGACACGTGCCCCTGGACGTCGCTCCACTCTTCGAGACCGTGGCCGATCTCGAGGACGCGGCCTCCATCATGCGTTCGCTGCTCGACGAGCCTTCCTACCGGGCGCACCTCGCCCAGCGGGGCCTGCACCAGATGGTGATGATCGGATACTCCGACAGCAACAAGGACGCGGGGATCGCGACGTCGCGCTGGGCGCTGCACCGGGCGCAGGCTGGGCTCGTCGCGACCATGAAACGGTCGGGCGAAGATTTCACCTTCTTTCACGGTCGCGGTGGCACCGTCAGCCGTGGCGGCGGCAAGATCACGAGCGCGATTTTGAGCGCGCCGGCGGGCTCGATCCGGGGACGTTTCCGGATGACGGAACAGGGCGAGGCGATCAACGCCAAGTATGGGCTGCGCGGGATCGCGATGCGCACGCTCGAGCAGACGGTGAGCGCCGTCGCGCTCGCGACGGCTCTGCCCAGTGCGCCGCATGCGCGTGAGCCCGAGTGGGCCGGCATCATGGACGCCATCTCCGTCGACAGCCTAGAGGCCTACCGCGCGCTCGTGTATTACGACAAGGGGTTCGTGGACTACTTCCGGCTGGCAACACCAATCGATGTCATCGAGCGCATGGAAATCAGCAGCCGCCCCGCGTCGCGCGCGGTGTACGGGGGCGCCGAGGGCATCGACGGCGGCAACGGCCGGCGCGGCACCATCGAGCGGCTGCGCGCGATTCCGTGGGTATTCGCGTGGACGCAGAGCCGCCATCTCTTGCCCGGGTGGTACGGGCTGGGCACCGCGCTGGAGCGCGCGACGGAGCGCCACGGACCGGCGGCGCTCGGCGAAATGGCCCGCGAGTGGCCTTTCATGCGCGCCCTGATCGACGATGTCGAGCTGGTGCTGGGCACGGCTCGTCTGTCGATCGCCGCCCGCTACGCCCGCCTGGCGGGCGAGCTCGGTGAACACTACTTCCCGACGATTCGCGCGGAGTTCGATCGCACGGTAGCGAGTGTCCTGGCGCTGAAGCGCGAGTCGGCGCTGCTGGACTCCGATCCGGTGCTGCAACGCTCAATCCGGCTACGCAATCCCTATGTCGATCCGATGAGTCTGTTACAGATCGACCTGCTCGCGCGTTGGCGCGCCGATGGCAGGCCCGAGGACGACACGTTTCGGGCGCTGCTCGCCAGTGTGCGCGGGATTGCACAAGGGTTGCAGAGCACGGGTTGAAAGGATTAACGTCGTGCCATGACTCAGCCAACGACTCTTGGTGAACTGAAGCAAACGGAGTGGGCCAGCCCCGCGCGACGCCAGCGCAGCGTCAAAGACGAGATGCGGGAAAACCTCATCTGTTTGCTCGAAAACGGCTCGGCCCTGTTCCCCGGCATCGTGGGATACGAGGAGACCGTCCTTCCGCAGCTCGTCAACGCGATCCTCTCGCGCCATCACTTCATTTTGCTTGGCCTGCGCGGCCAGGCGAAAAGCCGCATCCTCCGCCAGCTCGTCACGCTCCTCGATGAGGAGATCCCGATTCTGGCCGGCAGCGAAGTCAATGACGATCCGTTCGAGCCGATCTCGAAATACGGCCGCGAGCTGATCGGCGAGCGGGGCGACAAGACCCCGATCGCCTGGCTCCCCCGGGAGCACCGCTTCGTCGAGAAGCTCGCCACGCCGGATGTCACCATCGCCGACATCATCGGGGACGTCGATCCCATCAAAGCGGCCCGCGGCGGACATCTGTTGTCCGACGAGCTGACGATGCATTTCGGCCTGCTGCCGCGCGCCAATCGCGGCATTTTCGCGATCAACGAGCTGCCGGATCTCGCGGGCAAGATCCAGGTGGGACTCTTCAACATCATGCAGGAGGGCGACGTCCAGATTAAGGGCTACCCGGTTCGCCTCAATCTCGACGTCGCGCTCGTCTTCACCGCGAACCCCGAGGACTACACCGCGCGCGGCAAGATCATCACACCCCTCAAGGACCGGATCGGCTCCGAGATCACGACGCATTACCCGCTCAGCGTGGAGCTGGGAACCGCCATAACCCGTCAGGAAGCCTGGGTGGAAAGGAACGGCGGGAACCGTGCGATCCGCATCCCCGACTTCATGGCAGAGCTGATCGAGCGGATCGCATTCGAGGCGCGAGAGGATAAGCGCGTCGATCGCCGCAGCGGCGTGTCGCAGCGGCTGCCGATCAGCGTGCTGGACAACGTGCTTTCGAACGCGGAGCGGCGCACGATCGTCACGAAGGAAAAGCACGTCGTCCCGCGCATCTCCGATGTCTACGCCGCCTTACCCGCGATCACGGGCAAGCTCGAGCTCGAGTATGAAGGGGAGCTGCAGGGCGCGGAGACCATCGCCAAGGACCTGATCCGGCGCGCGGCTGGTCGCACCTTCGAAGGACGCGTCGGCGGCGCCAACGTGGACGACATCGTCCACTGGTTCGACGAGGGCGGCGCGCTGAAGATCACGCCGGACGAGCGCTCCGAGGCATTGCTCAAGGGCTTCACGGTCGTCCCCGGGCTGCTCGACCTGATCGATCAGGCGGGGCTCGCGGGCAAGAAAGATCCCGCAACGATGGTGTCGGCCTGCGAGCTGGTGCTCGAAGGGTTGGTCGCCGAGAAACGCATCGCGCGGAGTGAGGAACTCGGCTACGTGCGGGCGCGGTCGGAACCGAAGCCGCCGTTTGGAAAGGGCCCCCACACGGGGCCAGGAGCCGGTCCGAACCTCTTCACGTAACCCCCCCCCCGTCTCACATTTGGGAGTCGCCATGGGCACGCTCGTCTTTGGTCTCGTACTCCTCGCAGTCGCGTTCTTCCTGCGTCTCGGCGCTGCCACCGTTCGCACCGAGGGCGGGACTGGCCGTCCCGTCGGTGGCGCGATGCGCCTCGCTAGCTATGTGGCGATAGCCGCGGGCGTAGTGCTCGTGCTGCTGTCCATGTTCGTCGTCGTGGATGCCGGCAGGGTCGGCGTCCGGCACGCCTTCGGCTTCGTCGATCCCCAACCGCTGATGCCGGGCATTCGCTTCGTCACGCCGTGGTCCTCGGTCGAGCGCTACACGACCCGGGAGGAGCAGTATCCCTTCTCGGGCGAGCAGGTCGAGGAGATCGCCGCGCTCTCGCGCGAGCAGATGGGAATGACGGTGGACGTCGGGCTTCGCTGGCAGATCGATCCCGCGCAGGCGGCGCACATCTACACGGAGATCGGCAACGAGGATCAGATCCACAGTGCGGTCCGGAACGCCATCCGCAAAGGCGTCCGGGACGCGATGGTGCAATACTCGATCAACGACATTTCCAAGCGCACGCAGATCGCCCGGACGATGGAAGAGCTCGTGGATTCGGCGTTGGTGACGCAGCCGCGCGCCGGTGGTCCGCCATTTCGCATCGCGACGGTGACGGCGTTCTTCCTGCGCGACTTGCAACCGCCCGCCCAAGTCATCCAGGCGATCAACAACAAGATCGCGCAGGAGCAGCAGGTCGAGACGGAGCGCCACCGTGTCGAAGTGGCCCGGCTCCAGGCCGAGCAACAGCGGCTGCTCAATACGACGCTGACGGCCGAGGCGCTCACGCGCCAGTACTTCGACGTGCTGCGCGAGCTCAAGTCGTCGAACAACATGATCATCCTCGTACCTACCGAGGGCGGGATCCCGGTGCTCAACATCGGCGAGCTGCGCCAGAACCTGCGGCGTCCGTCCCCTTGAAGCCACTCGTTACGATCACGCGACAGTATGCATCCGGCGGCTCGGCGATCGCGCAGCTCGTCGTCGAGCGCCTGCAAGGGTGGACGCTGATCGACAACGAGTTCGTGGAGCAGGTGGCGAAGCTCGCCGGGCTGCCGGAGGAGGAAGTCGCCCGGCGGGAGGAGCGCGCGCCCGGGCTGCTCGAGCGTCTGGCGCGCACCCTCGCGGTCGCCTCTCCGGAAATGTTCGTCGCCACCGGGGAGCACCCCATTCCTGTTGATACCGAAGAAGACGAGATCGTAAAAACGACGGAGCGGGTGATCGAAGTGGCGGCGGCGGAAGGCCGTGTGGTTCTGGTGGGCCGCGGCGGCCAGGCGCTGCTCGCCACGAGGCTCAATGCCTTGCACGTCTATGTCGTCGCGTCCTTGCCGTTTCGCCGGAAAATTGCTGTCGAGCGGTTGGGGGTGGACGCCGCGAGTGCGGACAAGGTCATTGCGGACACGGACAAGCGACGCGACGAGTACGTGAAGTCGCACTACGGCCGTAACCGGCAGGACCTCACACAGTATGACTTGGTGTTGAACTCGGAGCGCTTGGGGTTTGATGGGGCTGCGAGCGTCATTGTTGGAGAGGTGACGCGGCGTGGCTGGACCTGACGCGTGCGCCGTGAGCCGTGCGCGGCGCGCCGGCAAGCAGTCCGGCGTACGGCGCACGGCTCACTGCGCACGAATCTCTGGGACCAGCCAAGCCGCCATCATCAAGGCCAGCACGACGATCCCCCCACCGATCGCGATCGTCGTTGGTACTCCCGCGTGTTCCGCGACGACGCCGAACAGAAACGCACCAAACGGCGCCATGCCGACGAACACGAACGAGTAGAATCCCATGATCCGCCCGCGCAGATGATCGGGTGCCGACGTCTGCAACAGCGTATTCATGAGCGAGTTGTTCACGATCATCGCGCAACCGGCCAGCGCGAGCAGCACCATCGAGAGCGCCAGCACACGGGAAGCCGAAAAGAGGATCAGCAACACACCGAACGCGGTGCCGCCTAGCAGCATCAGCCTGCCCCGCTTCCGAATCCGCGCCGACCTGAGCGCGATCGCCAAAGCCCCAACAACCGCCCCGATGCCGATCGAGGACGTGAGCGCGCCATAGCCCGTCGCGCCGCTATGCAAGACGTCGCGTGCAAAAACGGGCATCATCGCGATATAGGGAAACCCGAACACACTCAGGACCGCCGTCAGAATGATCAGGACGCGTACGCGTCGCTCGCGTCGGAGGTAGGTGAGCACCTCCCGGAATCCCATCCAGGCGGAAGTGGTCTTCGGGGGGCTCGTGACTCTGGGCAGGCGCATCATCAACAGCCCCGCGATGACGGCGATGTAACTCAAACCGTTCAGGAAGTAGCACCACGCGATGCCAACCGCACCGATCAGCAACCCGGCAATGGCGGGCCCGACCACACGCGCGGCGTTGAACAACGACGAGTTCAGCGCGATCGCGTTCATCAGGTCGTCCTTGCCGACCATCTCGACGACGAACGACTGGCGCATCGGAATGTCGAAGGCGCTGGCGATGCCGAGCAGCGTGGCGAGCAGAAGCACCTGCCAGACCGCGACGACCTGTGTCCACACGAGAATCGCCACGGTGAACGCTTCGAGCATGAAGGCGATCTGCATGAAGATGATGAAGCGCCGCTTGTCGGTCCGGTCGGCGATGATGCCGGCGTAGAGGCTGAACAGCAGCACGCCGAGGGAGCTCAGCGCGGCGGTGAGTCCCACGTAGAACGGCGAGTTCGTCAGCGTGAGAATCAGCCATCCCTCGCCGACGTTCTGCATCCAGGTGCCGATGAGGGAGATGCCCTGGCCGATGAAGAAGAGACGGAAGTTGCGGTGGGAGAGGGCTCCGAATCCGTAGCGTCGAACCGCTTCGGTCATTGCGTGAAAGGTCGCGAGACCACGACATTGTGGGTAGACGCATGCGATACACGACCTACAGCCGCTATGTCCCTGGCCTGCTCGAGACGCTCAATCTCCAGGCGTTGCTCGATCAGCTCGCGGATTTCCTCTTGCAATCCGGATTTGCAGGGGGGCCCTACTCGCACCCGTTCTGGGGCGAATTCGGGGACGAAGATCCCGACCGCTCGCTCGACGCGCTGCGGCAGGCGATCCTCCAAGCACTGATGGACTCGGGCCAGCTCACGCCCGACATGCTGAACGTATTGCGCGGCGATTCAACGGGCGACGACAGAAAGGACGCGGCGCTTCAGAAGCAGCTCGCCGATCTGCTCGATCAGATCGTGCAGAAGCTCATCGATGAGGGCTATCTGAATCTGCAGCAGGCGCCGAAAATGCCGGGCGCGCAGCAGCCGGTGCTCGGCCCGGGCGGCATGGCGAAAGAGGCCGCGCAGCAGGTGCAGTTCAATCTCACCGACAAGGGCATCGACTTTCTCGGGTATCGGACGCTCAAGCATTTGCTGGGCAGCATCGGGAAATCGAGCTTCGGCGCGCACGAAACGGAGCACCTTGCGACAGGGGTCGAAGCCGAGGCGGCGAGTAAGCACTACGAGTACGGCGACACGCTCAATCTCGACGTCAACGCGACGCTCTCGCACGCGCTGAAGCGCGAGGGTCTCGGCGTCCCGATCAATCTCGAGTACGACGACCTGATGGTGCATCAGGCCGAGTACCGCTCGTCGTCGGCCACGGTGCTGATGCTCGATTGCTCGCACTCGATGATTCTGTACGGCGAGGATCGCTTCACGCCCGCCAAGAAGGTCGCGCTCGCGCTCACACATCTTATTCGCACGCAGTTCCCCGGCGATACGCTGCGCGTGGTGCTGTTCCACGACACCGCCGAAGAAATCCCGCTGGCGCAGCTCGCGCACGCACAGGTGGGCCCGTATCACACGAACACGACGGAAGGGCTGAAGCTCGCGCGTCGGATCTTGATGGGACAGCGCAAGGACATGCGCCAGATCATCATGATCACCGATGGGAAGCCGTCGGCGCTCACGCAGCCCGACGGCCGGATCTACGTGAACTCGATGGGGCTCGATCCCCACATCCTGCAGGCTACCTACCGGGAGGTCGCGCTGTGCCGCCGCAGCGGCATTCTGATCAACACGTTTATGTTGGCGCGCGACCGCAGTTTGGTCGAGTTCGTGAAGAAGGTGTCTGCGATCTGCCGCGGCAAGGCCTACTTCACGAACACGATGACGCTTGGGCAGTTCATTCTCATGGACTTCATGAGAAGGAAGACCCGGCGCGTCAGCTAAACTATGACGTTTGGGGCGGTGGCGTTCCCGCCCGGCGTTGGCGTCCTATCTTCTTGACCGTGAAGCGCCTTCCCCGCGCACTCGTCCTGGTTGCCGCAACAGCCACGCTCGCCCACTGCGGCGATAGCTCCGGTCCGCCCCTACCACCTCCCTCGCCGGTGGCGATAATCATCAGTCCCGACAGCATCAGCCTCCACGTCGATCAAACGCTGCAGTTGCATGTGCTCGCGCTCGACTCGACTGGAGATACGTTGTCGGTCGACTCTGTGTCGTGGACAAGCTCCGACACCGCGATCCTTACGGTTTCGGCCGGCGGACTGGTGACAGCGCACCACTACGGCGTGGCACATATCGCGGCACAGCTGGACAATCTGACCGACTCCGCGCGCCTACGCGTCCTGGTCCCAGTCGCGGCCGTCGTTATCACCCCTTCGAGCCTCGAACTCGTTCCCGGCGGCAACCTGTTCCTCACCGCAACTGTCCTGGGCGCGGACGGGAGCATCCTCAGCGATCGAGACCTCCAGTGGAATCATCGGACGGCAGTCCTCTCAATCACAGCCGGAGGAGCCATCAAGGCGCTCCAGGTCGGTGAGGACACGGTGACGGCCACCAGCGAGGGAGTGGCCTCGTTCAGTCCGGCTTACGTGCGTGTGACCCGCCCGGCATTCGTGCGAGTCGCAACAAGCGAGGAGGCGTCGACCACCTGCGCGCTCGCTGCAGACTCGACAGCGTATTGCTGGGGCGCGAACGAAACTGGTGAGCTCGGGGTGGGCACGTATGGCGACAGCATCGGGCACGGGACCATCCAGACACCACCAGGAATCGCCTACCCCACCGGCGTCCCCGATTTCCCCGGAGTCAGGGACATCGTCACGAACGACGGAATGACTTGTGCGGTGACATCGGACGTGTATTGCTGGGGAGTGAACGACGAAGGCTCCTTGGGCGTCTACGGGGTGGACATCGAGTCGCGCGCCACTCCAGGCCTCGTACGCCGCCTTGGCAGCATCAAATCGGTTGTGGCTGGGTCCGAGTGGGCCTGCGGACTGGGCGTGGATAGCATTGCCTACTGCTGGGGCGGCAGCGTCACCGGTTTCCTGCTTCCTCCCGGTCCGGTCTCGACGCGGAAGTACATGGCGTTGGCGGGTGGCTACTCGACGTTGTGCGGACTCGGCACTGATTCTCTAGCCTACTGCGGAGCTCCCGCCGTGGGAGCCCAGCAGCTCGTTTCACCGAGCACGAGGTTCACAAAAGTCGCAGTGGGCTACAATCATCAGTGCGGTATCGGCACGGACAGCTTGCCCTACTGCTGGGGCCAAAACGATCAGGGGCAGCTCGGCGATACGACGGCTCGACATTTCGATCCCCGTCCCGTCACAATCGGGATGAAATTCGTCGATATCGCCGCGGGATATCACTTTACCTGCGGGGTGGTTGCACCCACCGGCGACGCATATTGCTGGGGGATGAACCTGAACGGCGTGCTTGGTCAAATGGGCGCAAGCAGCAACGTCCCCCAGCAGATTCCCGTAAACATTGCGTTCACGCAGATCGCGACGGGATTGCTGCATGCCTGTGGACTATCACTCACCAACAAGGTGTACTGCTGGGGTGGCAATGCGTCGGGGCAGCTGGGCGACGGGACCTCGACTGATCGGCCCACCCCGGTGCTCGTCGCGGGCCAGGCACCCTAGACGTTCGTCGGCGCTCTCCGCTCGGGCTCTTCGGGGTGCGAGACGATCACGCTCTGGGCAATCGCGCTCCCCCCGAGCGCCGAGTCGCCGGCGAAGTACGCTTCCTCGCCGTGCTCGCTCAGATCGAGTCCCATCATCTCGTCCGAAATCCGGGACCGCATTCCAAAGATCGCACGCACGAACGCCAGGATCACGATGGTCCCGACCGCCGCGATGATGACAGCAGCGAGCACCGCGTACAGCTGCACCAACATTTGTCCGGCATTGCCCGCGAAAAGTCCATCATTGCCGGCCGGATTGGCGAGTTTCGTCGCAAAGACCCCCGTCAGCAACGCCCCAGCCACGCCCGCGAGTCCGTGGCAGGAGAAAACGTCGAGCGAATCGTCAAGCTGGCTGCGCGAGCGACGCTGAATGGCGAAGTAGCTCACTACGGCGCACAACGCGCCGATGGCGATCGCGGCCGGCGGCGTCACGTAGCCCGCGGCCGGCGTGATGCCCACGAGTCCTACTACCGCGCCTGTCGCGGCACCGACAGCCGTCATCTTCCCCGTCCGCGTCGAATCGAGCAGCGCCCACGTCAGCAGCGCGGCCGCCGCCGCTGTATTGGTATTCACGAAGGCGAGCGCGGCAAGCCCGTTCGCCGCGAGCGCCGAGCCGGCGTTGAATCCGAACCAACCGAACCACAGCAGGCCGGCGCCGACCAACACTACGGGCACGTTGTGCGGCGAGAGCGGCACGCGACGGAAGTCACGGCGCGGGCCGAGGAATCGCGCGGCCACGAGCGCCGAGACGCCGGCGCTGATGTGCACCACCGTGCCGCCGGCGAAATCCAGCGCCCCCATCTTCTGCAGCCAGCCGCCGGCGCCCCAGACCCAGTGGGCGAGGGGCGCGTAGACGAACGTGGACCAGAGGATCAGAAACGCGAGGTAGGCGCGGAACCGCATCCGCTCGACGATCGCACCCGAGATTAGCGCGGGCGTGATGATGGCGAACATCGCCTGATAGATGGCGTGCGCCGATTGTGGAATCGTCGCCGCGTAGGTGGGGTTGGGATCACCGCCGACGTGCCGGAACAGCACCCAGCCGAGCCCGCCCAGCACGCTCGATCCTGGCGCGAACGCCAACGAGTAGCCGATCACCACCCACTGGACGCTGATGGCACCCATCGCCACGATGCTCATCATCATCGTGTTGAGGGAGTTCTTCGAGCGAACCAGCCCACCGTAGAAGCAGGCGAGCCCGACCGTCATGAGCAGAACCAGCGCGCTCGACGCGAGCACCCACGCTGTGTCGCCGGCCGAAATGGCCGGCGCCTGACTCATTCAGTGTCGGCGGCCCGCAAGGCCGCCTGCTGTACCTCGTCGGCGTTCACCGCCGTCAATGCATCGTTGTTTTGCTCGCCCGTTCGAATGCGAATCACTCGCTCGATCGGCTGCACGAAGATCTTGCCGTCACCCACCTCGCCGGTGCGCGCGGACGACAGAATCGCGTCAATGCACGGCTGCACGAAGGGCTCCGAGCACACCATCTCGATCTTGACCTTCTCGTGAAACTCCATGACCAGCGTCGTACCACGGTACTGGCTCACGATCTCGTGCTCTCCTCCATGTCCGCTGACACGACTCAGCGTAATGCCGGTGATACCGGCCCGAAACAGCGCAGCCTTGACCTCGGGCAGCCGCTCGGGCCGCACGATCGTGGTAATGAGCTTCATGGCGATTTCCCTATCCTTCCCGATCGAGATTCGAACAGGAGCCGGGACAAATCCCGTACAAGCGCATAGGCATCGTCGTTCTTCGGAATGCCGGCCGTGAGCACGACGAGCACATAGCGGCCGCGGCTCGAAGGCTCGACGAGCGCCGCGTCGTGATAGACGACTTGTTCAATCCATCCGGTCTTGTGATAGACCCGCGTGCCCGCGGGCAGCCCGGCCGGAATGCCTTCGTTGAATTGCTGGCGAGACAGGGTCGCGAGCATTTCTCGGCACGAGGCCGGCGATGCCGCGGTCCCGTTCGCTACGCCGGCGAGCAGCATGCCAAGATCGCGGGCCGTCGTCGTATTGTTGAGGCCCGCTCGGTAGGCCTTTCCATCCTCTACGCCGCGCAACACGAGAATCGAGTCGGCTCCGAGGGAGTGAGCCGTAGCGTTGGCGCGCCCGGCGCCGACGCGCGCGATCAACAAGTTGGTCGCGAGATTGCTCGACACCGTTTCCATCAGCTCGATCAGCTCCCTGATAGACGCGCGCTGTCCGAGCCGCTTGTACAGCGTCGAATCGGAGTCGTCCGTCACGTCGAGTTGATAGGGCGAACTGTCCACGATCGAGCGAAACGTGTTCGTGACCGTGATGGAATCGTCGAGCGAGAGCAGCCCGTCGTCCCGGTCTCGGAACAATTGAATCATGACCGGGAGTTTCATCGTGCTGGCAGCGTGGAACCGCACCGCCGACCCGACGGTTAGGGAGTCGCCGGTGGTCAGATCCCGGTAATAGACACCGACCGCGCGCGCTGGCGCCTGCGCAATGCGCGCCCCCACGCGGCTTCGGAGACTTCCGGAATCTGAGGCTTGGACGACGAGGAGGAGAAGCGGAAGCGTGAGCGGTGACATACTTCGAAATAAGATACCGTGTAGATTCTAAGCCCGTGAGCGAATTCGTCTTCGGTACGCACAACGCTGCGTTCGTACAGGTCATGTACGAGCAGTACCTCGCCGACCCCGCCTCTGTCGCCGAGGAATGGCGTGAATTGTTCGATAATGGTCGTCTCACTGAGCTGCCTGTGATCCCCATGGAGCGTTCGCCGTCCGCCGTGAGCCGTGCGCCGGAAGGCACGGCCCCACAAGCACCCAGCAGTCCGGCACACGGCGCACAGCGCACGGCGCACGCAGTTCCGATAACGGGGCCATCAGCGCGTCTGGTTCAAAACATGACCGACTCGCTGTCGGTGCCGACGGCAACCTCGTTCCGCGACATCAGCGCCACGACACTCGATGCGCGCCGCAAAGCGCTGAATGTGCAGCTCGCGGCGAGCGGGAAGAAAATCTCGTTCACGCATCTGATCGGCTACGCCATCGTGCAGGCCGCGAAGCACTTCCCCGTCATGACACACGTCTTCCAGGACATCGAGGGAAAGCCGCACCGCGTCGATCCCGGCGCGATCGGGCTCGGTCTCGCCGTCGACGTCGAGAAGAAGGACGGCAGCCGGGCGCTCGTCGTCCCCGTGATCAAGCACGCCGAGGGAATGGATTTCGCGGCATTCCACGCTGCCTACGAGGCGCTCGTCGAGAAGGCACGCACCAATCGTTTGATGCCCGACGATTTCGCCGGCGGCACGATTCAGCTCACGAACCCCGGTACACTCGGCACCGTGGCCTCGGTCCCGAGACTGATGAAAGGCCAGGGCTCGATCATCGCGACCGGGACCATCCGGGACGTCGCGGGCGCGAAGCTCATCACGATCACGAGCACGTACGATCATCGGATCATCCAGGGGGCGGAGTCCGGGATGTTTCTTCGCACTCTCGACTCGCTGTTGCAGGGCGAGGAGCAGTTCTACGACGCCATTTCGGAATCACTGCGTGCGCCGTCCGCCGTGAGCCGTGCGCCGGAAACCGAACAGCGTGCGCCGTCCGCCGTGAGCCGTGCGCAGGAAATCGAACCGAGCAGTCCGGCGCACGACGCACCGCGCACGGCGGACGATTTGAAAGACGTCGCCGCCGCCTACGCGGTCGTTCGTGCTCACAGAAATTTCGGGCACCTTGCCGCGCGTCTCGATCCACTTGGCGGTGAGCCGCCCGGCGACCCCTCACTCGACGTTGGACGACTGGGGCTGACGCCTGAGATAATGGCACGGATTCCCGCCGACGTGTTGCGCATCTACGTCCCGGGCACGACGCTCGCTGAAGCCCTGCCGCAGCTGCGCACGACCTACTGCGGCACCATCGCCTACGAGGTCGAGCACATCGGCAGTCACGAGGAACGGGTGTGGTTGCGGCAGGTGATCGAATCTGGTCAGCACCGCCGTCCGCTATCGGCCGATGGGAAGCGGCAACTGCTTGCGCGCCTGACGGCGGTCGACACGTTCGAGCGCTTCCTCCACAAGGCGTACCTCGGCCAGAAGCGGTTTTCCATCGAGGGCCTCGACATGACCGTGCCGATGCTCGATTTCACGATGGAGCTTGCCGCCGCGCACGGCACGCGCAAAGCCGTCATCGGGATGGCGCATCGGGGACGGCTCAACGTCCTGGCGCACGTCGTGAACGTCCCGTACGAGACCATCCTCGCAGAGTTCGAGGGCGGGGGTCGCGAAGAGACAGCGGAATCCGAAGGTTGGAACGCCGGAACGGGTGACGTGAAATATCACCACGGCGCGGAAGGGACCTATCGCACCGCGGATGGTAAAGACGTCGCCGTCACCCTGTCGCCCAATCCCAGCCATCTCGAATCGGTGAATCCGGTCGTGGAAGGTCGCGCGCGTGCCAACCAGACCACCCGCACCAGCCGCACGCCGCAGCACGACGGCAACGTCGCCCTCCCCGTCCTGCTCCACGGCGATGCCGCATTCGCGGGCCAGGGCGTCGTGGCCGAGACGTTCAACCTGGCCCGGCTGCGCGGCTATACCACGGGCGGCACGATTCACCTCATTCTCAACAATCAGGTCGGGTTCACGACCGATCCGCGCGAGGGACGCTCGACCGATTATTCGAGCGACCTTGCGAAGGGCTTCGACGCCCCGATCGTGCACGTGAATGCCGACGATCCCGAAGCATGTCTCGCCGCTGTGCGTCTCGGGATGATGTATCGCGAAAAATTCCACGGCGACTTCGTCATCGACCTCGTCGGGTACCGGCGGTATGGGCATAACGAAGCGGACGAGCCGGCCTATACGCAGCCGATGATGTACCAGCGGATCAAGCAGACCCCGAGCGTGCGGCAGAAGTACGCGGAGCAGCTTGCCCGTGAAGGGGTGATCGACGCCGCGCGGGCGCAGGCCGACACCGAAGCGGCATATCAGCGGCTGGCCGAGATACAGCAAGCGGTCAAAGCGGGGCAGCGCGCCGACGAGCCCCAGCGGATCAAGAAAGAGAGCGCACCCGAGCCGGACACCCGGGTGGCGCCGGAGCTGTTGAAGAAGCTCAACGCAGAGCTGCTGGCGGTGCCGGAGGGGTTCGCGGTGCACCCCAAGCTGCTGAAGCAGCTCGAGCGCCGCCGGGATGCATTGACCTCACCGGAAGGAATCGAATGGGCGCACGCGGAGGCGCTCGCGTTCGCCGCGCTGCTGACTGAGGGAACGCCGATTCGCCTGACAGGACAGGATACGGAGCGCGGGACGTTCAGCCAGCGCCATCTCGTCCTGCACGACCTCAAAACCGGCCGGCGCCACGCGCCGATTCAGAATCTCCCCGACGCGCGAGCCTCGTTCGAGCTGCACAACAGTCCGCTCTCCGAATACGCCTGCCTCGGCTTCGAGTATGGATACGCGGTGGAGGCGGAGAACGCGCTGGTGTTGTGGGAAGCGCAGTTCGGCGACTTCGCAAACGGCGCCGAAGTGCCCATCGATCAATTCCTAATTGCAGGATTGGCGAAGTGGGGCGAGACGTCGCGCCTCACGCTCCTCTTGCCGCACGGCTACGAGGGCCAGGGACCGGAACACTCGAGCGCGCGGCTGGAGCGCTTCCTCGCGCTCGGCGCCGAGGGCAACATTCGCGTGGCGAACTGCACCACGCCCGCGCAGTACTTCCATTTGCTGCGTCGCCAGGCACGCCACGCAGAGATCCGCCCGCTCGTCGTGATGACGCCGAAGAGCCTGCTGCGGCTTCCCGCTGCGTCATCGCAGCTCGACGATCTCGTCCTGGGCAAATTCCGCAGTGTACTCTGGGACAAAGTCCGCACTTGGCCGGAAAAAATTACGCGGCTGATCCTGTGCAGCGGGAAGATTTACTACGACATCGTCCAGTCAGCGCGGCGTGAGCAGACACCGCACGTCGCGATCGGGCGCGTGGAGCTGCTGTATCCCTTCCCCGGCTCGGAAATCGGCGACTACGCGCGCCGTTATCCCAATCTCAAGGAAATCGTCTGGGTGCAGGAAGAGCCACGCAACATGGGCGCGCGGAAGTTCGTGTTGCCAAAAATCCGGGACGTGCTGCCGGAGCGCGTGGCGCTGACCGATGTGTCACGCCCCGAGCGGTCCAGTCCGGCCGAGGGCTACCCGGCGGCGCACAAAGCGGAGCAGGATCGGATTGTCGGAGCCGCCTACGGGAAAAGCTCCTAGAACCCAGACAGTCCGAGTAGCCGCGCCACAATCCCCGCGATCTCTGTCT
Organism: Gemmatimonadales bacterium; assembly: GCA_044869265.1. GTDB lineage: Bacteria > Gemmatimonadota > Gemmatimonadetes > Gemmatimonadales > GWC2-71-9 > 20CM-2-65-7. The sequence continues at coordinate 48,576 of JBIOXD010000123.1, read as the reverse complement.
GCCGCAGCAGCGGACGCGAGCCCCCGCGTTCAATTCCAGGACCCGACATCACGAGGAACGCGTGGAGCTCGGGACGCCGCGGATCCTGCCCGTGGCCGCCTCCCGCACGTGGGGTGAAGAGGGCGCCGGTGTATCCCGATGCAGAGTAAGTCCCCTCATTCAGATCGAGTCCCCAGATGGCCCGCGGATCGCCACCCAGCATCGCGATGGTGTCGCGCGGCCAAACCGCGCGGATCGGCCGCGCCCGCCCTCCTTCGGGAGGGCCAACGAGCGTGTCGGGAATCGCCCCACGGACACGCGCGGCCAACCTGCGGTCGGTCGAGTCACGTGGCATGATCATCACACTGCCCGTTCACCTGCACCGCTGCGTCCCACGAACGAACGTCACCGCTCGCGGTATCGAGGCTAACGAGACCCGCGCGCGCCAGTAACACACCGGGCCGAAACTGCTGGCGATACGGCAGGAAACCATGATCGGAGGTCACAATGACCGTGGTTTGGCGATCGGCTCCAGTCTCTCGAACCGACGCCAGAACGATGCCGATCCCACGGTCTACGCCGCGCAAGGCAGACACGACCGAGTCGTTCCAGGGTCCGTAGTCGTGCTTGGCGCCGTCCACGTCGAGGACGTGGAGGACGACAAGATCGGGATTCCAGCGACGAATGATTCCCGCGGTCCAGGCCGCGCGCATCGAATCGTTCGGCTCGCCCTCGGCGGGCGCGCCGAGCGAGTCGAGGAGCCACGGCGTGCCCAACGTCCGCAGGGCGGCGAGCTGCGTGCGGCCGCCCGGTCGTGGATCCCATGCGTCGGGGATGTTGTAATCGATGCTCGAGTCGTGAGCCGAAACGGGCCAGAATACCGCGGCCACGCGCAACCCTTTGGCATGCGCCGCATCGAACAGCGTTGGCACGCGGATCTCCGCACTTTCCCAGTACGAGAGGGAATGGGGCAGCTTCGTCGTTGGCGGCGTAAAGACCCCGTTCCCGTAAACACCGTGCCGCGCGGGCGGGACGCCGGTGACCATCGTCGTATGTGAAGGATACGTCACACTCGGAAGCGAGCCGATCACTCCCTCCGCTAGGACGCCCACCCGGCGCAGCGAATCGAGCACCGGCAAGCGAGCGCCCGCGGACTCGGCACGTTGCAGATCGTGCGCCCAGAGTCCATCGACCGAGATCAGAACTACTCGAGCGCGCGGCACGGTCGTCGCGCAGCCGAATCCAAGCGGCAAAGCCGCGAGCAGAAGAAAGCGTCGCATGTCGATTAAGTTACTTCATGCCTCCGTTCTTCACTGTTGTTCGCTATCTCGTATTCGCCGTCGTCGCGCTCTCCGCCCTCGTGGCACTGGGCTCGTGGCTGGTGCGAACGCGCCGCGTCTCGCCGTTCAGCGCGCTGGGACGCGGTCTCCGCTCGTCGACGGACTCGGTCCTGCGGCCCCTCGAGCGTCGCATCGTGCGCATGGGCGGCAATCCCGCGCACGCCGGTGGATGGCTCATCGTGATCGCGGCGGTGGCCGGCATCGTGCTCTTGTCCATGATCAGCTGGCTGCTGTCGACGTTTCAGACGGTCCATGGCGCCGCGGTGAGTGGGCCGCGCGCGACGTTCTCGGTGATCGTCGAGATCGCGTACAAGATCCTCATCCTTGCTTTGCTCGTGCGCGTGATCGCGTCGTGGTTTGGTCAGTCCCGCTATTCGCGCTGGATCCGCCCGGCTTACATCCTCACCGATTGGATCGTCGAGCCGATCCGCCGCATCGTGCCCCCGTTCGGGGCAATGGATATCAGCCCGCTGGTTGCGTGGTTCGTGCTATGGCTCGCGCGGACGATGCTCCACTCCCTGTTGGGGGCCTGATAGCCCGCCTGGTCCTCCACATCGTGCCACGTGCGGCGACCACCGCGCTGGCCGGCCGTCACGGGGACGCCGTCAAAATCAGAATCGCCGCGCCGCCCATCGACAACGCCGCGAACGAAGAGCTGATTCGGTTCCTTGCGACGCGGCTGGGCGTTCCGCGCCGCGCGATCTCCATCACGGGGGGAAAATCGGGGAGGCGCAAGACTGTCTCGATCAGCGGGATCGAGACCGCGACGGCGCTTCGCCTTCTGGAGGGTCGATGAGATTACTCAAGTGTTCGTGCCCTACAGGGCCGGACAAACCGGAGCGGCCCTTAAAAACCCGAAACAGATAGTACAGTGACGGAAACAACACGATCCCGCCCGCGATCAACGCGATGAGCGCGAGCTCGAGCGTCACTCGCGGCGCAGCGGCGTCCGCAATCGTCAGATGGGGTGGGAGGAGATAGGGGTGCTGCGACAGTCCCCAGCCCCACAGTATCAGCGCGACCTGTGCGGCGGCGGCGACGCGCGCGACGCGGTAATGGCGCTGCCACAGCGCCCCAAATGCGAGAAGCGCTGCGACGCCGGTTAGTACGTGCAGTACGGCCGCCCACCGCGTGGCTAGCAACCCCCGCTCCACCAGCGGCGCTTGAGGAGAGAGCAGCAGGCCGAGGGCGGCATTGGCCGCGACGATGATGCCGGCAACGAGCGCCCGGCGCCGGAAGTCCTCTTGCAGCTCCCGCTCGCGCGCCTCGACCGTGAGGTACACGGCCGCCAGGAATGCGAAGCAGGCCAGCGCGAACAGGCCTACCACAACTGCGAATGGCGTTAGCCATGGCACTATGTAGGCCGCTACGAACGTTTCCCGTTGCACGTGTCCCGTTTCCCGAACACCACCGGATGCCACCGCACCTACCGAGATTCCGAGCAGGACCGGCGTCAGGAGACTCGCGTACGCGAACACACGCCGGCCGCCCCCGCCGTAGCTCTGAAACATGAACGTCGAGCCGCGAAGAACGATCCCGATCAGCATGAGTGTCAGGGGAACGTGCAGGGCGATCGCGAGGCGAGCGAAGGCGGCAGGAAAACAGGTGAAGAGCAGCACGACCGCGAGAATCAACCAGACATGATTCGCTTCCCACACCGGAGCGATCGCCTGGGCGACCAGGCGCCGCTGCTGCTCCTTGCGGGGCCCGGAGGCGACGAGGTCCCACACGCCGCCGCCGAAATCAGCGCCGCCGAGCAACGCATAGGCCGTCAGCGAAACCAGGATCGTAGCGGCGAGACTCTCGGCCAGACTCATTGGACGATCTGCCGGTAGAGCAGCCGCACCACGACACCCGCGAGCGCGCAATACACCAGTGTGATCGTGATGAACGGGACGACGAGTCCGGGCATCGGCGTCACCGCATCGGCCGTTTTGAGAATGCCGTAGATGGTCCACGGCTGCCGGCCGAGCTCGGTGACCATCCAGCCGGCCTCGGTCGCGATAAAGCCGCACGGTGTCGCGATCGCGACGGCCCATAAGAACCGGCGACGCGACGCCAAGTCGTGCTTGCGCAGCGCCAACCACCCTGCCCAGAGACCGACGAGCGCGAGATACGTTCCGAGCGCCACCATCACGTTGAACGATATGTGCACGAGCGGAACGTTCGGCCATTCGTCGCGCGGGACTCGATCGAGTCCCTGCACCACGGCATGTGGATCGTGGAATGCGAGCAGTGACAGCGCGTACGGAATCTCGATGCCCGGTGCCAGCTTGAGCGGCGCGCCCGCCCGCGTTTCGTAGACCGCTTCCATCGCGGCGAGCTTCACCGGCTGGCGACGGGCCACGAACCGCGCCGCGATGTCACCGGACAGAGGTTGCAGGACCGCGGCGGGCGCTCCGACGATCAATCCGATGGTCAACGCCCGCCGGTTGAATGCACTCGTGCGGCCCTTGAGCAGCAGGAATGCATGAATCCCGGCGACGGCGAATCCTGTCGCGGCGTATGCGGCAAGCGTCATGTGCAGGGTCTGCGGGAACGCGGCGGGCGTGCCCATCGCCGCAATCGGATCGATGGCCGCGAATCTGCCGTCGACGAGCGTGAATCCCGTCGGTGTGTTCATCCAGGCATTGGCGATCACCACGAAAATGCCGGATGCAGCCCCGCTCACCGCCACCAGCACCCCTGCGATGAGATGCGCTCGGGGCGGGACTTTGTCCCACCCATACAGGTAGATGCCGAGGAAGATGGCTTCCGTGAAAAAGGCAAACCCTTCGAGCGAGAACGGCATGCCGATGATCGGCCCGGCGAGCTCCATGAATCGCGGCCACAGCAGACCGAGCTCAAAAGACAGCACCGTGCCTGAGACGGCCCCCACGGCAAACAGAATCGCGGTACCCCGTGCCCAACGCTTGGCGAGATCGAGATAGACCGGATCGCCCGTGCGCTGCCAGCGCCGTTCCGCGATGACCATGAGCACAGGCATCGCGATTCCGATGACGGCAAAGATGATGTGGAAAGCGAGCGACACCGCCATCTGCGACCGGGCGGCGAGGAGGTCGCTCATTTGATTTGCGCGATCCGAGCCTCGATGCGCTGCTGCATGTCGGGAAAATCCCGCGCCAGTTGCTGCAAGCTCGACCGTGCGGCGTCAGGTTGGCCGGCTGCAACGTAGGCGTCCGCTCTCAGAAACGCGACCCGGAGCCGGAGCCGGCGGTCGTCAGGACGAACTTCGATCCGCGAGAGCGCAGCCAGCGCCTCGCGTCCATTCTTTTGGTCGCGAATCAGCGACTCGATCGCGAGTAGCCGCACGTTCGTATCGGCGGGGAACTGTCGCGCGAGCTCGTCAAACAGCTGCGCCGCCCGGGCGCTATCGTGTTGCGCTCGGGCCTGTTGTGCCGACTGGTAGAGCGCGGCGAGGTAGAGGCGTGTGACGTCGGCGGAGTCGCCGTGCCGAATGCCGATGCCGCCGGCGTACCGGTACACCAGGTCCCCACCGCGGGCGCCCGCCTTGTACATCGCGCTCATGCCGAACACTCCGACGATTGCCGATCCCCACAGCGCGCCGCGCGCAACGTTCAAATTGCGGCGTCGGACGATGAGAGCGATCAGCTCGAGCGCTGCCAGCACCAGAAAGACGTTGCGCGCCCACTCTCCCGCTTCCTCGTGGTCGACGACAGCCTGGCGCACGCCCGGAATGCGCTCGACGGGTCCATGCGCGTCGGTCCCCGACTTCACGGCCACCACCGTCCCGAGCGTTCCGACGAGCAGCAGCGTCGCGGCTGCGGGGCCTGTGAACGCCGCCCGGCCGGACAGCGAGATCCAGCGGAAGATCACGCCCACCACGACCAGCGCGATGGCGAAATGAACAATGGTTGGGTGGTAGAGACCGATGTTAGGCATGACAACGAATCTCGAATGTCGAACACCGAATGTCCATTGTCGAAATGCTGTGACTTCTACATTCGGTATTCGGTATTCGATGTTCGATATTCGTTCTTATCTCGGCCGCACGGCGTCCCGGATGATGTCATCCACGGCGAACTTGACGAACTCGGCTCGGCGGTCTATGCGGCGTTGAGTTTCGGCACGCACCTCCGCGAGCCGTCGCTCAATGTCCTTCATCTCAAACCGGCGCAGCTCATTCTCGATGTCAAAGTGGGTACCGATCAGCTTTTCGAGCTGACCACGGTAAGTCTCGCGTTGCGCCTCTGGTGCATCGCGATAGGCGCGCTGCAGAGTGCGCGCAATCGATTCCAGCCCGAACAGCTGCGTCACCAAGCTGGCGCGAAGACTGTCCCTGCGCGCGAGGTTCTGCACCATGTCGAACTGCACCGTCAACTGCGCGACCTCCGACCAGTACGCATCCGGCATGCCACGCTTTAATTGATCGAGCTCGGACAACCGGCTGTCAGCAGAGGGCATACCCCGTTGCATGCTGATCGCGTGAATGAACGCGCGCGCAGCCGCTTCCGCTTCCAAAGGGCGCTCTTGCACGATGCGCTGCACCTGCCGCTGCATCGCCTGCGGGTCGGGCATTTGAGGGCCAGGCTGCTGGGCGCCGGCGATGGTGCCGAGCGTCAGCATGATAAGCGCGAGACTACGGGCGACCATAATACGGCTCCTGTTCAAGGCTAGTGAGCTGCGTGTCGATATCAATTACCGCCCTGCCGCCGGCCACATATCCCGCCGTCGCCGACCAGCTCGTTGTAGGCGTCCAGCGCTCGGTCGTGTCACGGGAGGGCCCTGACCTGGTGATTATGATCCCCACGAGCAGTGCGGCAGCGGCGAGCGCTGCCGTCACCCCGACCATCGCCGGGCGGCACCGACGCGCCGGCATTGCGGCATCCAGCGCCACGCGGCCTCGCTCCAGCCGTGCGAGCGACTCGCGGCACGAATCACACGCTGCGGTGTGGCTTTCGATCTCCACCGCACGGGAGACGGGAAGCTCGCCGTAGGCGAGGAGCAGCAATTCGCTTTCGGACGGGTGACTCATCGATAGTTCTCCAGAGCTGCTTCAATGCGAGTGAGAGCGGCGCGCATTTGCGTGAGCACGGTGCCAAGTGGGCGGTGCAGCCGGTCGGCAATCTGCTGGAACGTGATGCCCTGCTGCTGCCGGAGTTGAACGACGTCACGCTGTTGCGGCGGCAACGCCTCGATCGCGTCTCGCACCGCGGCACGCAACTCCCGCTCCAGCAAGCGCGCATCCGCTGCCTCGGCAAGCGCGGGGGCATCCGTTTGAATCGTCACCGCGGCGCGGCGCCGAACGAGCTCACGGCGCAAGTGATCGCGCCAGACGTTGGCGGCGATACGGAACAGATAGCCCCGCGCATTGCCGTTTCGCGAGAGCCGCGGCGTTGCCGTGACCAGGCGCGCGGCCACTTCCTGTAGCATCTCCGCGGTCAGATCGTCGTCGCGACAGCGCGCGCCGAGAAAGTTGCGCAGCTGAGCCGCGTGTTCCGCGAGCAGCTGATCGGCCGTGAGTGGGGCCATGGATACCTAAGAGTACGCGCGACCCTGGCGATTATTTTCCCAAGCCACTACGTTGACAGGAGCAATAGACTTCGTGGCGATTTGAGGCGTATTGCGGCCACGTTAAACAAACCGCTAAAAAGCCGAGGTCTCTCCTGCCGACATTCCGCGATCTCTTGCACGACGGCCGTGTCCACGTCTTCGACGGGGCCATGGGCACCATGCTGTACTCCAAGGGCTTCTACCTGAACGTGTGCTACGACGAGCTGAACCTGAAGCAGCCCCGCCTCGTGCAGGAGGTCCACGCGGAGTACGTGCGGGCGGGCGCCGAGGTTCTCGAGACGAACACCTTCGGCGCGAATCCGTTGAAGCTGAACAGCTACGGCCTCGCGGACGACACGGAAAAGATCAACCGCGCGGCCGCCGAGCTGGCCATCGCCGCAGCCGGTGGACGCGCGAGCGTCGTTGGCGCGATCGGACCGCTCGGCATTCGTATCGAGCCGTTCGGTCCGACATCCAAGGAGGAAGCGGAGGCCGCCTTTGCCCGGCAGGTGAAGGGGCTGCTCGACGGCGGGGTCGATGGCTTTATCCTCGAAACGTTCAGCGACCTGGACGAAATCCACTCCGCGCTCCGCGCCGTACGCGCCGCGACCGATCTGCCCGTTATCTGTCAAATGACCGTCGGGACAGATGGTCTCACATACTACGGCACCGATCCCGAGACATTCGCCAAGCAGCTCACCGCGTGGAGCGCCGATGTGATCGGCGTCAATTGCTCGGTGGGTCCCGCCGGCGTGCTCGAAGCGGTCGAGAAAATCGGCAAGGCGACAGACAAGCCGATCTCGGGACAGCCGAACGCCGGCCTCCCGAAGGACGTTGGCGACCGCAAGATCTACTTGGCGTCGCCGGAGTACATGGCCAGTTACGCGCGCCGCATGATCGAGGCCGGCGCGCGCTTCGTCGGCGGCTGCTGCGGATCGACGCCGGAGCACATCAAGAAGATTCGCGACTACGTCGCGAGCGTCGTGCCGCGCCAGTCGAGCGTCGTCGTGTCACGTGCGCAGGTGCAGGCGCCTGCCGGCGTCACTCCGGTACCGCTGGCTGAGCGGTCGCGCTGGGGCGCCAAGATCGCCCGCGGTGAGCTCGTCACAAGCGTCGAGATCGTGCCGCCCAAAGGCGTCGATCCGGCGCCGATGCTGGCGCAGTGCCGCGCGTTGAAAGCCGCGGGTGTCGATGCGGTCAACGTGCCCGACGGTCCCCGTGCGCAGAGCCGCATGGGCGTGCTCCCTTCGGCGATCCTGATCGAGCGCGAAGTCGGCATCGAGACCGTCATTCATTACTGCTGCCGCGACCGCAACCTGCTCGGCATGCTGTCGGACATCATCGGCGCGCACGCCGCGGGACTGCGCAACATCCTCATCATCACGGGCGACCCGCCGAAAATGGGGCCGTATCCGGAAGCCACCGCGGTGTTCGACATCGACTCGATCGGACTGACGAATCTGGTGTACCGGCTCAACCAAGGACTCGACCCGGGCAACAACCCGCTCGGCGGCGCGACGAAATGGGCGATCGGCGTCGGCGTGAATCCGGGCGCGGTGGATCAGGATCGCGAGCTGTCGCGCTTTGCGTGGAAGGTGGACGCGGGGGCGGAGTTCGCGGTGACGCAGCCTGTGTTCGATGCGCGCCAGCTCGAGACGTTTCTCAAGAAGGTCGAGCAGTTCAAGACGCCGATCGTTGCGGGGATCTGGCCGCTCATCAGCCTGCGCAACGCCGAGTTTCTCGCCAACGAGGTGCCGGGCGTCTCCGTCCCGGAGGAGGTGCTCGCGCGGATGCGAAAGGCGCAGGAAGGTGGCAAGGAGGCTGCGCTCGCCGAGGGTGTCGCGATCGCGCGCGACATTTTCGGTCGGGTGAAGGGCATGGTCCAAGGTGTGCAGGTGAGCGCGCCGTTTGGACGGGTCGAGGTGGCGCTCCAGGTATTCCAGTAGATAGCATCCGGCGATGCCGGAGCTCCCTGATATCACCATCTACCTCGAAGCGCTGGGCCCCCGCATCGTCGGCCAACCGCTCGAGCGTGCACGCATCGTCAGCCCATCGCTGCTCCGCAGCGTGGATCCACCGCTCTCCGCCGTCGAGGGTCGCAAAGTCGTCGGGCTGCGCCGCATCGGGAAACGCATCGTGTGGGAGATGGACGGCCACCTGTTTCTCGTTTTCCATCTGATGATCGCCGGTCGGTTCAAGTGGAGGGCGGAAGGCACGACATCTCCCGCCAAGGTCGGACTCGCGTCGTTCGATTTTCCCACTGGAACGTTGCTTCTGACTGAAGCGAGTTCGAAGAAGCGCGCTTCATTGTACGTCGTGGCGGGAGAGGCTGGTCTCGAAGCGCACGATCCCGGCGGGCTCGACGTGCTCGCGGCAGATCTGGCCACGTTCAAGGACCGGCTGCAATCCCAGTCGCACACACTGAAGCGCGCGCTCACCGATCCGCATCTCTTCGACGGGATCGGCAACTGGCTCTCCGACGAGATTCTGCACGCAGCCAAGCTGTCGCTGTTTCAGCTGACGGGAAAACTGAGCGACCCAGAAGTCGAGCGGCTGTATGACGCCACGCGGACGACGACGCACCTCTGGATCGACCGCTTGCGCGCCGAGACGAAAGGCGGCGCGAAGTTCCCGGAAAAGGTGAGCGCCTTCAAGGAAGGGATGGCCGTACACGGACGCTACAAGGAGCCCTGCCCCGTGTGCGGTTCGCCGATCCAACGGATTCGCTACGCCGACAACGAGGCGAACTACTGCGCGACGTGTCAGACCGGCGGTCGCGTCCTGGCCGATCGGTCTCTCTCCAAACTGCTCAAAGCCGACTGGCCACGATCATTGGAAGAATGGGAAGCGAAGGTGGGGGGGAGCCGGTGACGCTGCGCCGAGCGACGCTCGACGATGCGAGCGCGGTTGGCCATATCCACGTCGAGTCCTGGAATGTCGCCTACCGCGGCATCATGCCTGACGACGTCATTGCGCGCACCGATCACGCGTACCGAACCCGATTCTGGGCCGAGCGCATCGCGGATCCCGATTGGCCCGTCTTCGTGATCGAGGAGAACGGCCAGCGTGTCGCGTTTTGTCAGATGGTGCCCTCGCGGGATCCCGACGACGATCCCACTCGCGTGGGACACATCACGTCAATCCACGTGCTCCCGCATCTTCGGGGCCGTGGACACGGCCGCGCGCTCGTCGATCACGTGCTCGCCGAGTTCCAGCGTCGGGGCTTCAGTGAAGTGACGTTGTGGGTGCTCGAGCAGAACTCGCCGGCGCGCAAGTTCTATGAGCGGTACGGTTTTCGTCAGGACGCCGCGACCCGCCGCTACCCGCGCACCGAGGTTCCAGAAGTACGGTACCGCATTCGGTTGTCTAACGCCGAACCACCTAGCTAAACTTTCCTCCTTACCCGCCGACAGGGGTCACAACGTGCGCCGCCTCTCGTACGCCGTTCTTTACGCAGTTCTCATTCCCATCACCGCTCACGCACAATTCGGCCAGCAACCAACGGGGTTTGCCATCGACAACCCCATCCTGCGCCGCATCTGGACCATCGCGACCGACAGTTCGCAGCTGCCGCGCCTAGCGCAAGCGCTGTTCGATTCGGTTGGCCCGCGTCTGACGGCGTCGCCCGGGATGACCGCCGCGCAGAACTGGCTGATCGCGACCTATACGAGCTGGGGCATTGCTGCTCGCAAGGAGCAGTACGGCACTTGGCGCGGTTGGCGCCGCGGCAAGACGCACATTGATCTCGTGTCGCCGCGCGTGCGCACGCTCGAAGGCACGATGCTCGCCTGGAGCCCGCCCACGCCGAAGGGACAGCCGGTCCGCGCACCGGTCGTTGTCCTCCCCGACGTCGCCGACAGCGCTGCGTTCGTCGCGTGGCTGCCGCAGGCGAAAGGCAAGTTCGTGCTCATCTCATTCCCGCAGCCGACCTGCCGGCCCGACGACAGTTGGGAGAAGTGGGCGGCGCCGAACGGCGCTGATTCGCTGAAGGCGCGGCGCACCGCGGCGCAGCAAGGGTGGCAGCAGCGCCAGCAGCGCACCGGGTACTGGGGACCGGGAGGAGGCGTCTCGGCCGCCACGCCGCTGACTCGCCGCCTCGAAGCGGCCGGCGCCGCGGGAACCATCGGCAGCTTCTGGTCGCAGGGATGGGGCGTGCAAAAAATCTTCGCGGCCTTTACCGACCGTACGCCCGTCCTCGACATCGCCTGCGAAGACTATGGACTGCTCTACCGCCTGGCGGAGAATAAGCAGGCACCTGTCATCGAGGTAACGGCCGAATCGCAACCGCTGGGCGAAGTGCCCGTGTTCAACGTCATTGGCGAGATCAAAGGCAGCCAGCTTCCCAACGAATATGTGATGCTCTCAGCTCACTTTGACTCGTGGGACGGCGGGTCCGGGGCGACCGACAACGGCACCGGCACGATCACGATGCTGGAAGCGATGCGGCTCCTCAAGCTCGTCTATCCGAATCCGCGCCGGACGATTCTGGTCGGTCACTGGAGCGGCGAAGAGCAAGGATTGAACGGCTCGCGCGCGTTTGTGAAGGACCACCCGGAGATCGTGAGCGGCCTCCAGGCGCTGTTCAATCAAGACAACGGGACGGGGCGCGTCGAGAACATGAGCGCGTCCGGCTTCCCCGACGCGTCGGCCGCGCTCGCCCGCTACCTCGCGCGCGTGCCGGCCGACATCACGCGCAACATCAAGTTCAGCTTCCCCGGCAACCCCAGCGGTGGCGGGACGGATCACGCCTCGTTCGTATCGTGCGGCGCGCCGGGATTTGGACTCGGCTCCGGCGACTGGGATTACGGCCGCTACACGTGGCACACCAACCGTGATACCTACGACAAGGTCAGCTTCGACGACGTGAAGAACAACGCGGCGCTCGCCGCGATGCTCGTGTATCTCGCCGACCAGGACTCCGTGCGCATGTCGCGCGAGAAGCGCACCGTGTTCGCCACGACGGCGAGCGGGCAACCAGGCGCTTGGCCGGAGTGCCGGGATGCACAGCGGAGCACACCCCCGCTCGCGCCGTCACCTCCGCCGCCTCCACCACCTCGAGCAACGGCTGTGCCGCGCCCGTGACGTTCGCGGATCACTTTTCCAGCGTCTCCGCAACGTACGCTGCGTTCCGGCCGGGCTACCCCGACGCGCTGTTCGATTTCCTGGCGAGTGAGGCGCCCGCGCTGAACGACGCGTGGGACGCGGGCACCGGTTCGGGCCAGGCAGCCGTGGGATTGGCCCGGCACTTCCGGAACGTCATCGCGACCGACGCAAGCGAGTCGCAAATCCAGCACGCGACCTCGAACGATCGCGTCACCTACCGCGTGGCCTCAGCCGAGGACAGCGGGCTGGAGGCTGTCTCGGTCGATCTCGTGACGGCGGCCCAGGCGCTCCATTGGTTCGTCCGGTCGCGGTTCTGGACCGAAGCGCGCCGCGTGCTGCGCCCACGGGGAGTGATCGCCGTCTGGACGTACGTGATGTTCGAGATTGCACCGCCGATCGATGCGGTCGTCCACCACTTTTACCGCGACGTCGTCGGGCCCCACTGGCCGCCGGAACGCAGGATGGTGGAAGAACGTTACCGAAGCGTTGAGTTTCCCTTTACGGAATTCACCGCTCCCGCCTTCGCGATCGAGCAACGCCTGACTCTGGACGACGTCGCCGGCTACGTCCGCACCTGGTCCGCCACGCGCGCGTACATTGAGCGTCATCGCCAGGATCCCGTGGACGACCTTGTCACCGAGCTCGGTCGCGCGTGGGGCCCGCCGCAGCAAGCGCGCCTGGCACGGTGGCCTGTGGCCATGCGCGTAGGGAGGGTTGCATGAAAGACTGGATCACCAACGTGATCACGCGCGAGCTCAAGGCGCTGCGGCGCGAGATCGAAACCTATCCCAGCGAAGACGGCCTGTGGGAAGTACTGCCGGGGATCGCCAATCCCGGCGGGAATCTGGCGCTCCATCTCGCCGGCAACATCCAGTACTTCCTTGGCAACGTCCTGGGCAAGAACGGCTATGTCCGCAACCGCGAGGCGGAGTTCGGGAGCCGCGACATGCCGCGCAAGGAGCTGCTCCGTGAAATTGACAACGCGATCGTCGCCGTCGAGACGGGGATGAGCAAGATTTCGGAGGCGGATCTCGCAAAACCGTATCCAGAGGCGGTGGGCGGAGTCAAATCGAGCACCGGTGCATTTTTGGCGCATTTCGCGACGCACCTGGCGTATCACCTGGGCCAAGTCGATTATCATCGACGCATTCTCACCGGTGAGGGCAAGACTGTGAAGGCGATGTCGGTCAACGAGCTCGGAGGCAAGCAGGCGTGAGCGTCCGGATGGTGGGTCGCCCCGAGCCCGATGAGATTCCTTCACCCTGGCTCGGCTACATCAAGCGCGTGCCCGAGCTCGATCCCGTGATGGTGTGCGCGGCCCAAATCGAAGAGACGGCGGCCGTACTGCACGGCCTTTCCGAGCAGGACGCGATGCATCGCTATGAGCGCGGCAAATGGAGCGTCAAGGAAGTCGTCGGGCATCTCGCCGATGTTGAGCGCATCATGGCCTACCGCGCGCTGCGCATCGCCCGCGGGGATGCGACGCCGCTCCCGGGGTTCGACGAGAACGCGTACGTCCCCGTCGCGAAGTTCGATGGCCGATCCCTGGCGGATGTCGTGGGTGAGCTCCGTACCGTTCGTGCGGCGACGTTGGCGCTGCTCCGCACTTTCGACGCCGACGCCTGGCGGCGGCGCGGTACCGCCAACGGCAAGCCGGTCAGTGTCCGCGCTCTCGCCTACATGATTCCCGGGCACGAGCGGCATCACCTCGAGATTCTGCGCTCGCGCTACGGCGTCGGTGGCGTGAAAAAATGAACGGTAGCCACGGGAGACCGACGCGGTAGATTAGAGATCGACTCCGCTCAGGAGATGTCGTGTTCACGACCTTGGTGTTTGCCGCACTCATGCAGCAGCCCACAGCCCCTCCCCCACCCGCGCCGCCCTCTCCTCCGGCACTCGAGGTCGGCGCCGTAGCCCCCGACTTCGCGATGCCCGGCGCGACACGGTGGGGCACTCTCAAGACCCCGGTGCGACTCAGCGATTACAAAGGGAAGGTGGTCGTCCTCGCCTTCTTCTTCAAAGCGCGAACGCGTGGCTGAACGATCCAAATGAATGCGTACCGTGATCAGTACGCACAGCTCTTCAGACGGAACGTCGTCCTCATCGCGATCAGCGCAGATCCCGACACCGCGCTCGCCTCGTGGGCGCGCGACGCCGAGTTTCCCTTTCTGTTCGCGAGTGATACGGCGACGGTGGTCGGCAAGTCGTACGGCGCGCTGGCCAGTCGCGCTGGCCTTACGAACCGCAATCTGTTTGTGGTAGGACCGGATGGAAAAATTGGCTACCGCGCGACGCCGTTTAGAGAGATCGATCCGATCGCGTATACAGAGTTGGGCGCGGCGATCAACAAGCTGGTGCCTGTCGACTCAACAATTCGCTCCAACTAGGGCGGCAGAAGGCGGACGAGGGCGGGCGAGGGCGGTGAACGTTGTCACCGCCCTTCACCGCCCTTCACCGCCCTCGACCGCCTTCGACCGCCCTTTGCAGAGCAGCCTCGAGATCCTGACCCTCACCGACCCCTGTGTACACCACTTTCCCGGTCCCGTCGAGCACGGCGATGTAGGATGTCGAAGGGGCTTGGAACGCTCTTACCGCAGCCCCATTCCCATCCCAAAGAAACGTGAACGGCATCGGATGCTTCTGCAGGTGCCGCCGCACGCTGTTCTTGCTCTGATTCACGGCGACGGCGACGACGATGAACTCGGCCTTGTCACCGTACTTTTTCTGCGCGGCTTCCATGCGTGGCAGGAGTTCTTCGCAAATCGGGCACCAGGTCGCCCAGAACTCGACGATCACCGGTTTCTTGCCGATCCACTGGGCCAGCGACACAGAATCGCCGTTGAGGTTTTCGAGCGTGACGGCAGGTGGAGTCTGACCGACCGGAATGCCAATGACCTCCTGCGCGCGCACGATTACCGGCGCCGCGAGCAGAAGCCCCACGCACCACGCACCACGCACCACGGACGTTTTCACCAGACCTGTCCTGCTTTCACGAAATAGTACTGCGCCATGAGCAGTAGAACCACGCCGGCCGCCCTTTTGATCCACGCCATCCAGGCCCCTGCCCTGGGCAGCGCCGCCAGCGCGCCGGAAAACAATCCGACCACGACGAGCAACGCGGTCATTCCGAGCGAGAAGATGAAGAGGTAGACGAAACCGAGCACCGCGCTCTGTGTCGTGGCAACCC
The DNA here is from genome assembly GCA_044869265.1 of Gemmatimonadales bacterium. Lineage (GTDB taxonomy): Bacteria > Gemmatimonadota > Gemmatimonadetes > Gemmatimonadales > GWC2-71-9 > 20CM-2-65-7. Next base: position 33,453 of record JBIOXD010000123.1, on the reverse strand, counting down.
ACGTGAGCACCGCCGCGAACGCGGGTGCTCCGCACGGCGCCGCGACCAACCCCGACGTCGCCCCCAGGAGAAAGACCGCGGGAAACGACCCGCCGCCCAGGCTACCGGCCCATGACATCAGGCGTGGCGACAGTCTCACGGGAATCACGTCCAGCATCGCGAGCGCAAAGACGAGCAGGAGATTCCCGATCGCGAGTCGTGCCCACGGGTTTGCGCTGATCGTCCCGAAGAGCGAACCGGTCAGCCCCGCGATCAAGCCGAGGAGTGCGTAGAACAGCGCGACGCCACTGACATACGTGAGCGTGAGCAGAATCGTGCGGCGGCGTGTGCGACCCTCGACGTTCACCCCGGCGAGCGTACCCGCCGTGATGGGAATCATCGGATAGATGCAGGGATTGAGGCTCGTGAGGAGTCCCGCGACGAACAGCAAGCCGCCCGCGACCAATGGATTGTGTTGCAGCGCCTCGGAGATTCCCACGGGCGAGATAATAACTACTTTTCGCGGACATGAGCCGCACTGCTCTACTCGCCGGCGCGACGGGCCTCGTTGGCAGCCAGGTACTCCCGCTGTTGCTGGCGGATGATACATGGACTCATGTCGTCACCGTCGGACGCCGCAGCGTCCCGCGCTCGCACGAGAAGCTCGAGCAGCGCATTCTCGACCTCGGCGCGCTCGAGGCGGTGGACCTGCCGAATGCCGACGACGTCTTCTGCTGCCTCGGCACGACCATCAAGCAGGCGGGCTCGCAGGCGGCGTTTCGGCGAGTCGACTACGACTTCGTCGTCGCGCTCGCGCGCAGGGGGCTGCGCATCGGCGCCACGCAGTTTCTGCTCGTCAGCGCGATCGGCGCCGATCCGGCCTCGCGCATCTTCTACAGCCGCGTGAAAGGCGAAGCGGAAGCCGCGGTCCGTCAACTTCCCTATCGCGGCGTGCAGATCCTCCGGCCCTCGCTCCTGCTCGGTGCACGCGCCGAATTCCGCTTTGGCGAGCGCGTTGCAATGCTGACGGCGCCGGTGATGCCGCTGTTCCTGCCAGGTCCCTTGCGCCGCTATCGGCCGATTCGCGCCGAGACGGTCGCCCGGGCCATGGTTCGCATCGCCCGCGAGATGCCGCGCGGGCCAAATGTGTTCGAGTTCGATGCCATGCAAGCGAGTGCCGCGTGACGGAAGATCCCTTTCTCGCGGCGGCGATCGCTGAAGCCGAGCAGGGCGTGCGCGAAGGCGGTATCCCGATTGGCTCGGTGCTCGTATCGCAGGGCAAGATCATCGGGCGGGGCCATAATCGGCGCGTGCAGAAGGGCAGCGCCGTCCTGCATGGCGAGATGGATGCGCTCGAGAACGCCGGCCGGCTGCCAGGACGCGTCTATCGCAGCGCGACGCTGTACACCACGCTGTCGCCGTGCGCGATGTGCAGCGGGGCAGTCCTGCTCTACGGCATTCCGCGAGTGATCATCGGCGAGAACAAGACTTTTCTCGGCGAAGAAGAGCTACTCGGGCGACGTGGTGTGATCCTCGAGGTGCGCCAGGACTCGACCTGCATCCGTCTGATGACGGAGTTCATCGCGGCGCACCCCGGGCTGTGGAACGAGGATATCGGCGTCTAGATCCTGCCACGCCGCACGGTCATCGGGCCGTTCGTCGTAACGACCCGGATCGGTGGGCCACCGTTCCCCAATGTCGTCGATATCCGGTCTTTGACACGGCCGTTGATGGTCACGGTCATCGGGAAGCCGACGTCCATCGGCCCGTTCACGGTTCCGAATTCGATTTTGGCATTGTAGTTGTCGGGAATCTCGAGATCCGCCGGCCCGTTCATGGTCTCGGCATCGAGTCCCGTCCCCTCCCACTTTGTCCCTAACAGCTCGACCATGAGCGGGCCATTCTGAGCGCTCGCGTGCACGTCGCCGCCGACGCCCGAGAGCGACAGCGGCCCGTTGTGCGTCTGCAGATCCATGCGACCGGAAACATCAGTCACCGAGAGCGGACCATTCTCGGTAGACAACGTCAGATCGGTGCGTCGCGGTACCCTCACGATGAACATGACTCCCCAGTTTTGATGGCGACCGTAGGAGCTCCGTCCACCGGTGACACGGACTGCGCCGCCGGCAACCTCGATCTTGAGATCGCGCGCGATCGTCTCGGCATCGTCCCGCGTGCGGGCCTGTACCTGAACGCGTGCCGTCACGGCGATGCTGTCTCGATCCCATCCAGTGATCTCCACACCCCCGTTCATCCCCGGCTCGACGCTGAGCGGCCCCTTCGGAGGCTTCATTCCCAGCTCGCGGATCTCGCAATGCCGCCGTGCCCGCCCATAATCGCCCTTCCAACCGTCTCGACAGTCCTCCAGCCATTCCTCGTCACTTTCTTGCGCGGCGAGCGCTCCGACCGGGACAACCAGGGCAACGAGGGCGAACGCGGTGAGGTAGCGATTCATGACGGGCTCCAGAGCAATGGGGTATATCGGCTTCGACACTCCGTACGATGTAAGGGTTGCGAAGGTTCGTTACGTTAAGGCACCATGCGACCTATCCTTTCGGCGATCATCGCCCTCGGCATCAGCATCCCCCCCCCGGTCCACGGCCAGTCCACCAGGCTGAACACCCAGGTAGATCGATTGGCCTCGCAGGTTCAACAGAAGGTGCTCACATGGCGCCGCGACATCCACCAGCACCCCGAGCTCTCGAATCGCGAAGCGCGCACCGCCAATCTGGTCGCGACCCATCTGCGCTCCCTCGGCCTGGAGGTTCGCACCGGCGTCGCGCACACCGGCGTCGTCGGGGTGCTCCGCGGCGGGAAACCGGGTCCCGTCGTTGCGCTGCGGGCCGACATGGACGCCCTTCCCGTGACTGAAGAAGTGGATGTGCCCTTCGCGTCGAAGGTGCGCACGACATACAACGGGCAGGAGGTCGGGGTGATGCACGCGTGTGGCCACGACGCGCACACGGCGATCCTGATGGGCGTCGCCGAAGTCCTGGCGGGGATGCGAAACGAGCTGCCCGGCACGGTCAAGTTCATTTTCCAGCCTGCCGAGGAAGGCGCGCCGGCCGGCGAGCGCGGCGGCGCGCAGCTGATGATCGAAGAGGGCGCGCTCGACACTCCGACACCGAGCGCCATCTTCGGCCTCCACGTCTTCCCGTATCCTGCGGGGGAAATCCGCTATCGGTCGGGCGGCATCATGGCCGCGGCGGACGCGTTTCGCATCATCGTGAAGGGCCGTCAGACGCACGGCGCGCTGCCGTGGGCCGGCGTCGATCCCATAGTCGTCGCGTCACAAATCGTGGTCGCGCTGCAGACCATCACGAGTCGCCAGGTCGATCTGACCGCGGCACCGGCGATCATTACCGTCGGTGCCATCAACGGCGGTGTGCGATTCAACATCATCCCCGACAGTGTGGTGATGCTCGGCACGATCCGGACATTCGACACCGCGATGCGCAACGACATTCATCAACGGATGCGGCGCACGGCGGAATCGATCGCACAAAGCGCGGGGGCCACCGCACTCGTCGTCATCGATACCATCACCGCCGTGACCTACAACGATCCGGCCCTGACCGAGAGAATTGTGCCGACGCTGCGCGCCGTCGCGGGAGACAAACACCTCGTGGTCGCGACACCCAGTACGACTGCGGAGGACTTCTCGCGCTATCAAGAGCGCATTCCAGGGGTGTTTTTCTTTTTGGGGATTACACCACCCGGCGCCGATCCCGCCAAGGTGGCGCCGAATCATTCACCGAGATTCTTTGTGGATGAGGCGGCGCTGCCCACCGGCGTCCGCGTGATGGCGCACCTCGCGGTCGACTATTTGAGCGCGCGACGCTAGGCGTTTGCCGTCAGCCGTCTGCCATCTGCCGTCAGGCGACGAAGGAGTCCCGTCAGCCGAGCCTAGGGCGACCTGCACAAAGCGGGCGAAATCGCGAGGTGTTCCCCGGCCGCATCCCTCAGCGATGTTCGCACCAACCGAGGCGGCGGAACGACGCATCTGGGATGTCAGCCCGTATAGCTCGTCGCGAGGGAAGGATTTTGTAGCTCTCTAAATGCTCGCACGTGGATCTCGATGGCCGAGGAGATTCATTCTGCCCTCGTCAGCTATCAACGAATCATCGATTCCACGCGAGTTCAATCCTACGAATGCGATGCAAATGCAGATGGCAGACGGCAGACGGCTGATGGCAGACGGCAGATGGCAGATGGCAGATGGCAGCCGGCAGACGGCCAGTTTAGCGGGTGCACCGTCGTTGTTCCCGTAACTCGTGGTGTACCAAGGGGTGTGACGCGCGTCATTTGGCCTAGTCGACGGGCGTTTTTAGCTTAGGAGCCTCTTCTTGAGGCTCTCGGAGGCGCAGATGCGCACCACGAATCCCGTGCTCAACGCGAAGACGTTCGCGAACGTCAAGCGCGTCGAAGGCACGCCGGTCATGACACTCGAGGGCACCGTCAACCGGACGGCGTTCCTCTTGTTGATCCTGATGGCCACGGCGACCTGGACCTGGATGGAAGCGTTTATCGGGGCGCCGGTGAATGGCTACCTGTTCGTTGGTCTCCTCGGCGGCTTCGCCGTGGGACTCGTGACCGTGTTCGCGCCGGGGATCGCCAAGCTCACCGCTCCGATGTACGCCGCACTCGAGGGACTCGCCCTGGGCGCGATTTCCGCGATCTACGAGGCCCAGTTCAAGGGGATCGTGATCCAAGCGGTCGGGCTCACGTTCGGCGTACTGCTGGCGCTGCTCATCGTCTACCGGCTGCGCATCATTCCGGTGACCGAGAATTTCAAGATGGGCATCTGCGCGGCGACGGGCGCGATCGCCATCTTCTATTTGGTCGCGATTGGTCTCTCGTTCGCCGGCATTCGGATCGGCATGCTGCACGAGGGGACGCCACTCGGCATCGGCTTCAGCCTGTTCGTCATTACGATCGCGGCATTGAACCTGGTGCTCGATTTCGACTTCATCGAGCAGGGGGTCGAGCACGGCGCGCCGAAGCACATGGAGTGGTACGCGGCATTTGGGCTGGTCGTGACGTTGATCTGGCTCTACGTGGCAATCTTACGGTTGCTGAGCAAGCTGCGTAGTCGCTAAATAAGCGGTGCGTAGTACGTGGTGGGTGGTACGTGGGAACACCCCACGCACCACGCACCACGCACCACGCACCACGCACCAATCAAGAGTGCACCGGCCTCACTTCCTCACCGAATCGCTTGCCGAGCGCCTTTAAGTAGCCGTCGAGCGAGCCGTAGTAGCCGAACACAAAGCGTGACAGAGTGCGGAAGATCGGATTGCCGATCCATCCCGCCTCTGTCACGCTGATTTTTGTCCCTGCGCCCGAATCCGGAGTGAGCTCATAGGTCCACGTCCCGCCGAACGCTCCGCCGGCGCTCGTGTCGATTTGCGTAAGGAGGCGCCTCGGCGCCGTCGACTCGATCACGATCAGCGGGACGTCCCAGCCGCTCATCTTCTGCCGCCACACCTCGTGACCGTCTTTGTCCGGCAGCCGCACCGACTCCTTGATCTCGGGCCACCACGCCGGGACGCCACCGAGGTCCCGCACCACCTTCCATACACTGTCTACCGGCTGATGCAGGACGACCGTGCTCGTCGCCCGATGCTCGCGCGGCACGAACGCGCCGATCAGCGTTATCAAGGCCACCAGCCCCAATACGGCGCCGACGAGAATCAGGGCCCATTTCATTACCTGATAATATCGGCGATGGACGTCGGCGGTCAGTCCTCTGTCGTCTGTTGTCAGATTGTCGTGCGATGATTTGATGAGGGTCGCGAGGGGATGGTTTTGCTTGAAGCAGAACCACGATGAGGTTGCGGTGGTCTGAATCCTAGGGTTCTATCGTGCAGCCGTTTCGCAAGCTTGTGGTTTGGCAGGCTGTGGCCGTCAGACACCGCGTGACTTTGCGCGATTTGCATACATTGCCTTGGGGTCTGCGAGCGAGTTGGAATGCCACTTGCAAATGGCCGCGGATCTCGGATTCCTCACCGTGGAGTGCTATGGACCATTGGAGAATCCGTCACGGATATCAAGCGAATGCTTACGGGCCTCATCAGACGACTGATGACCGATAACAGACGACCCCACTCATGACCGAACGCGTTCGTTTGGACAAGTGGCTGTGGGCCGCACGCTTTTTCAAGACACGTGGGCTGGCCGCCGAAGCGGTCGACGGTGGCAAGGTGTATCTGAACGGGAGCCGCGCCAAACCCGCCAAGCTCGTTCAACTCAGCGATTCGCTGCGAGTCCGAATTGGTCCCTACGAATGGCACATCACGATTCGAGCAGTGACCGAGCGGCGCGGCTCGGCGCGCGACGCGCGGCTCCTGTACGACGAAACATCGGAAGGACGCGCCGCCCGCGAGCGACTCGCCGAAGCCCACAAAATCGCGCCGGCCCCCACCTACCAAGGCAAGGGCCGGCCCACCAAGAAAGAGCGCCGCGAGCTGCAGCGGCTCCAAGACGGAGAAGGCTAGAGCTTTTGCAGGTGCACGTTGCCTGAACCCGTTCCCACCGTCAGGCGCCCCTTTCCATCGCCGAGCGTACCCGTGATGTGATCACTCTGAATGCGCCGCACCTGCAGCGTCAACCCGCCAAGATCGATCTCTCCACTGCCCGTTTCGAGATCCACTTCGGCGCCCGCGGTCGGGGGCACCTTCAGGGTGACGTCGCCGGAGCCGGTTTCGATCCGCACCGAGCGGAACGTCGTGACCAGCGCCACGTCCACGTCTCCGCTGCCCGTTTCGAACGACAGCTCGTCCCCCGACGTCGTCATCGCGTCGATACTGCCCGATCCCGTCTCGACGTGCACGCTTGCGGCCTTGCCGTCACGGAGCGTGACGTTGCCCGATCCCGTTTCGAGCCGGAGCCGCGATCCATCCACCTCCGATGCCGTGATGTCGCCCGAACCCGTTGACAGGCTGACGTCGCCGGCCGCGGTGCGCAGGTCCACGTTCCCCGAGCCCGTCTCGATCCGCAGGGAGCCGCGGGTTCGCTCCGCAGCAACATCGGCGGACGCGACGGACACGCGAATAGTGCCGTCGACATTCGTGACGAAGGTTTTCCCGACGCCGAGGTAAAGCCCGACCGTCTTTCCTTTGGGGATCGTGACTCGCAAGTCTGCGTATGCTTCGAGTCCCGAGCGCGACCGGCCGGTGATGCGGACTTCACGACCCTCGCGGGACCGCTTGCGGTGCCCTCTTTCGTCCCACCAATTGTCGTCGCCGAACGTCCCGTCCTCCCGCACGCGCAGCGTCGTGTTCCAGCCGCGGCCCCATTCGGGCATCACGATCACGTCATCGGGATAGATGATGCGCAGCGTCTCGCGGCCGCGGATCTCGCCCGATGCGATTTCGAGCAGCGCCGCGTCGGCGCCACCGCGCCGGATCTCGACAACGACATCGCTGCCCGAGCCGCCGTCGGCACGCAGCTCGCCGACGAGATTGTAGACGGCGACCGAATCACCTTTGAGGACGTGACGTGACGTCTGTGCGGCAACGGGGAGGGTGAACCATGCAACACCGGAGACCAGCAATAGCGCACGAGCGATCATGGCGGCTCCACAAGAGGTTGGCCCATCTTGGATAGCGAAACGAGTGCAAGGGTTGCAGCTTTCAACCATATGGAAGATTGGCTGCTTTGGTTTCTGGTGGCGATTGGGCTGTTTGTGGGAGAGATGTTCACGGCGGGGTTCTGGCTCGCCTGCTTGGCTGTGGGTGCAGCCGCTGCCGGCATCGTTGGCCTAATCCCTGGCGTCGGTATCGCGGTCCAAGGCATCGCCTTCGCTGCCGCCAGCATCATCAGCATGGCGGGGTTACGCCCGCGGCTTATGCAGTACTTCCAGCTGGGTCCCGGGTCCGAGCTACGGACCGGCGTGGATGCCCTGCTCGGCAAGACGGGGATCGTGACGGAGCGTATCGGCCCGGGGCTGACCGGACGGGTCAAAGTGGAGGGTGAAGACTGGCGCGGCGCGTCCACGGACGCGACGGTGCTCGAGCCCGGTACGCAGGTCACGATCATTCAGGTGGACGGCACGACTCTCATGGTCGAGAAGGAGCTTTAGGCGATGGGTCCCGGCACAATCCTCGTGGCCGCAGTGGCCATCGGCGTGATCGTACTCATCTCGAAGAGCATTCGGGTGGTGCAGCAGGCGCAGACGATGATCATTGAGCGGCTCGGCAAGTATCACAAGACGCTTGGGTCGGGGATCAATTTCGTCCTGCCTGTGATCGACCGTCCGCGTTCCGTGGACTGGCACCAGACCTTGATGACGCCGGCGGGCGACAGTTTCTCGCGCCGCTTCCGCACCGAACGCATCGACCTGCGGGAGACCGTCTACGTCTTCCCGCGCCAGAACGTCATCACCAAAGACAATGTCGTCGTCGAAATCGACGCGCTGATCTATTCGCAGGTCACCGACCCGGTGCGGGCCACCTACGAGATTGCCAACCTCCCGGACGCGATCGAGAAGCTCACGCAGACGACGCTGCGCAACGTGATCGGCGAGATGGAGCTCGATCACGTGCTGTCGTCCCGCGACATGATCAACGCCAAGCTCCGGGCGATCCTCGACGAGGCAACGCACAAGTGGGGCGCCAAAGTGAGTCGCGTCGAGCTCAAGGACATCAACCCGCCGCGCGACATTCGCGATGCGATGGAGAAGCAGATGCGCGCCGAGCGGGAACGGCGGGCGACGGTCATCACGGCCGACGCCGACAAGCAGGCGCGCATTCTCGCGGCCGAGGGCGTGCGGCAATCGGAGATCAACACCGCGGAGGGCGACAAGGCGGCGAAGATCCTGCACGCGGAAGCGGAAGCGGCAGCGCGACTCAAGGTCGCCGAGGCGGAAGCGCAAGCGATCGAGCGCATCACCGCCGCGATCAAAGGGACCGGCGGCGATCCCGCGCAGTATCTGATCGCCATCCGGTATATCGAGACGCTCAAAGAGATGGTCAGCGGGCAGAACAACAAGGTCATCTACATGCCGTACGAAGCCACTGGCGTGCTCGGGTCGCTTGGCGGTATTCGGGAGATGCTGGCGAGCGGAGGGGGCGGCACCGGGGGAGGCGACCTCGTCGTGCGGGGCGGGGAGCGCGGCGACAAGAAGGCGTGAACTGACTCCACTTACCCGGCTCTCCGAAGAAGAGGCGATGTTTCAGGGCGCGGTGCGCGACTTCGCCGACAGCGAGGTCCGGCCGCGTGTTCAGGCGATGGAGCAGGCCGCGCAGCTCGACCCCACCCTCATTCCCAAATTCTTCGAGCTTGGCCTGATGGGGATCGAGATCCCCGAAGACCAGGGCGGCGCCGGCGGCAGCCTGTTCATGACGGTGCTCGCCGTGGAGGAGCTGTCCGCCGTCGATGCGTCAGTCGCAATCTTCGTGGACGTCCAGAACACCCTCGTCAACGCGTTGTTGCTGAAGTGGGCGTCAGCCGACATCAAGCGGCGGTATCTGCCGCGTCTGGCGAGCGATCTCGTCGGCGCCTACGCCCTCTCTGAGCCCGGATCCGGATCGGATGCGTTCGGGCTCGCGACCAAAGCCACCCAGCAGGGCGAGAAGTGGATGCTCGACGGCCGCAAGCTGTGGATCACAAACGGCGCGGAGGCGGGGTTCTTCGTCATTTTCGCGAATACCGACTTCGCGAAGGGCTATAAGGGCATCACGGCATTCGCCGTGGAGCGTGGTTTCAAGGGCTTCAGTGTCGGGAAGAAGGAAGACAAGCTCGGCATTCGCGCCTCGTCGACCGCGGAGCTGATTCTCGATCACTGCGAGGTGCCCGCCGCGAACGTGATCGCCCAAGCGGGGAACGGATACAAGGTGGCGATCGAGACGCTGAACACGGGCCGCATCGGGATCGGTGCGCAGATGATCGGCGTCGCGCGTGGCGCGCTCGACGCATCGCTCAAGTACGTGAAGGAGCGCCAGCAGTTCAACAAACCGATCGCGGAGTTCCAAGGCGTGCAGTTTCAGCTCGCCCAGGCGGCCACCGAACTCGAGGCGGCCCGACTCATGGTTTATAACGCGGCGCGACTCGAGGACGCCGGCGAGTCGTATACGAAGCAGGCCGCGATGGCGAAGCTGTTCAGCGCGCAGGTGGCCGAGCGCGTGACGTCGCTCGCCGTGGAGTTGTTTGGCGGCTACGGATACACAAAAGAGTATCCGGTGGAGAAGTTCTATCGCGACGCGAAGATCGGGACGATTTACGAAGGCACGAGCAACATGCAGCTCAACACGATTGCGAAGATGTTGCTGAAGTGACCTGAATCACCCTTCTCGACTCTTCCATGAGCTAGGATGGTCCGTCCATGGGAGGGCGCATGAAACGGTCGTGGATGGTTGTTGCCGGACTGCTCGTATTGGCCGCGGTCCCGCGCGCAGTCACTGCGCAGGGACATGGCCCGAAGAAAGAGTTTACGGTCGCACCGAACCGTGCCGTGTCGGTCACGCGCGAGGTGCTGGTCAAGCAGGGATTCGAAGTCATCCGCATCGAAACGGTGGGCAAGGATCAGGTGGTGCATTATCGGCGCGGCAATATGGGGAAGGGCAAGGGCAAAGGGCCGCCCCTGAAGATGATCATTCGCCACCTGGAAAACCGCGTCGTTTTCGTGGACACGCCCGACGCGATCCTGGTGGATATCAACGTGAGATTGCGCTTGTAGATCCTGATTTCCTTCGCACCATGCGGCCACCGGGCAAAGGCTCGGTGGCCGCATATCTTTTCCGGCATGTCCAACCGCACAGCCCGCCGCACCCATGGCTTCACCGAATCCGTGATCCGCGGGATGACCCGCCTCGCCACCGAGCACGGCGCCATCAACCTCGCTCAGGGGTTCCCGAATTTTCCCTGCCCGGATGTCCTGAAAGAAGCGGCGGCGCGCGCGATCCGCGACGACCTGAATCAGTACGCCGTCACCTGGGGCGCCGCGCGCCTGCGCAACGCGCTCGCGGCCAAGTACCAGGAGTGGTATGACCTGCCGGTCAATCCGAACACCCAGGTCACCGTGACCTGTGGCGCGACGGAAGCGATGGCCTCAGCACTCCTTGGCATCGTCAATCCTGGCGACGAGGTCGTGATCTTCGAGCCGTTCTATGAGAACTACGGCCCCGACGCGATTCTGTGCGATGCAAGCCCGGTGTTCGTGCCGATGGCCATTGGCGAGTCGCTGGACCAGGATCGGCTCGCCGCCGCCTTCGGACCGAAGACCAGAGCGATCATCATCTGCACGCCCAACAACCCGACCGGCCACGTGTTCACCCGCGCCGAGCTCGAGGCAATCGCCGAGCTGTGCCGGCGCCACGACGCGTTCGCCGTGACCGACGAGATCTACGAGCACATCTACTACGAAGGGGAGCACATCCCGATTGCAACACTGCCCGGGATGGCGGACCGCACCATTACGATCAGCGGGGCATCCAAAACGTTCAGCGTCACCGGCTGGCGCGTCGGGACGATTATCTCGCCGCCCGACGTCACCGACGCCATCCGCAAAGTCCATGACTTTCTCACGGTCGGCGCTGCGGCACCACTGCAGGAGGCAATCGCCGTCGGCATGGAGACGCTCGGTTCGGATTACTACGACGGACTGGCACGTGACTACAAGCGCCGTCGCGACATCTTGTGCGCCGGCCTGCTCAAAGCGGGCTTCAAGTGCCGTCCGCCCGAAGGCGCCTACTATGTGATGGCCGATTTCTCATCGCTCTCGGGCCTGCCAGACGATCAGTTTGCCAAGTGGCTGACCGCCGAGCACGGCGTCGCTCCCGTGCCGGGCTCGAGCTTCTACTCGAAGGCCGAGCTGGGACGGACGCAAGTTCGATTTGCGTTTTGTAAGACCGAGGAGATGCTGGAGCAGGCGGTGGAGCGGCTCCAGCGCCTCAGAGACTAGCGTAGCGCGTCGTCGGCCTCGCGCCTTCCCTCGAGCAGCGCATCCACTTGCTCGCCGATTGCGCGGGCGGCGCCCAGGTCGGCCGTTAGTCCCGCGAGCGTGACGGCGCCGCCCTGCAAGCGCAGCAGGTCGAAGCGAATGGTTTCGAGCGCCCCGAGTGCCTCCCGCAGCTCGCCTGCTTGACCGTTATTCCGCAGGCTCTGCACTTGCTCCTCGAGCGCGCGCACGACCGCCGGCAGATTGCCCAGTTTCTGCCGTACGTCCGCGGGGAGACCAGCGAACAGGTCGAGCGCCGCCAAACCGAGAGCGACCTCTGTCGGCCGGTCCACCACGGGGAGCAGCTCCGCCCCGGTGCGCCCAGGGAGGCCGAGGCTCGCGAGCCTAAAGAACCACCTGCCGGCTCGACCTTTCCAAAATCCGAAGCGACGCGCTTCGGCATGGTCCAGCCGGCTCCGACTCGCCGCGAGCGCGCCGAGCCCTGTTGCCACCGCTGCCGCGCTTGACAGACCGAACAAACCGAACGCAACGAGCACCGCCGGATAGGGAAGCAGGAACGCTCCGGCGCCGCTCAGCACTGCCAGCCCGAGCGCAGCGTACATCTTCGTGCGCATCAACCGCTCCCACCACGTGACCCCCAGCACCCCGGCCGCAAACTCCTGTTCCTCCCGCCGCCGGGCAAGCTCGAGTCCGAGACCGTGCACCAGATCCTCGTGACGGTAGCCGGCTTTCAGAAGACGACGCACGCTGCGGAGCGCGAGCGCGACCGGAGAGGCTGCGGCGACGGCGACGAGGAGGGCGGCAATTCCCGCGAGTCCACCCCGGAAGACCGTAGGGGGGTTGCCGGCGAAGACGCTGTTGAGCAGGAGGTTGAGGCCCATAGGGACAAGCACGGCGGCTGCAACGAATGGGGCGATGTACTGCGCTCGGGCCTGTGCGCGACTCTCTGCGAGAAAAGCCCGGATTGGCACCGGCAAGTCGCGCCGGCCCTCGACCATTTCAGCGAGGGCGGCGGCCAGCTCTTCGCCCGTCTGATAACGCTGCGCGGCGTCCTTCGCGAGGCAACGGGCGATGGTTGCCACAAGTTGCGGCGGCGCCCCGGGAGCGTCGAGCGGGGGCGGAGGCTGGCTGATTTGTTGGGCGATGAGCGCGGTCGTGGTTCCGCCGAACGGCAGACGGCCCGAGAGCGCGTAATAACCGACCACGCCGAGCGAATAGAGATCGCTGCGTCCATCGACCGGTTCGCCCAATGCTTGTTCGGGGCTCATGTACTCGGGCGTGCCGACTAACCTGCCTTCGCCCGAGTCGCCTTCCCGAGGCGCTGCCCCCACACGCGCGATTCCGAAATCGGCGACCAGCGCGCGGCCGCTGCCCTTCTCGATGAGGATGTTGTCCGGCTTGATGTCTCGGTGCACCACGGCTTGCCTATGCGCATAGGCGAGGGCCCAGGCCACCTCGCGGACAATCCGCGCCGCGTCAGCGGGCTTCAATCGGCCGTCCCGGCGCACCCGGTTCCCCAGTGTCTCTCCATCGATGTACGACATGACGAAGAACACGTGTGCACCGATTTCTTCAACGGTGTGAATGGGAATGATGTGGGGATGGGACAGTTGCGCGGCCATCCGAGCCTCGCGTACGAAGCGGTGGCGGCGCTCTGCTGCGTCGGCGAGCTGGGGAGGCAACAGCTTGATCGCGACGACGCGCTCGAGCCGCAAGTCGCGCGCCGAGTACACGATGCCCATGCCGCCCCGCCCGAGCTCCCGCTCCAACGAATACCGGCCGGCCAGCGCGGCCTGAAAATCGAGGAACAGTCGATCCGGCGCCACGCCAGCCTTCAGCGCATCCTTCAGCCGTTGCTGCGCCAGATCGCGCTCGGCCTAGTCCGCCGCTTCGCCCACCGGCTCGGGCGGCGCCTCGCGGCCCACCACAAGGCGCTTGAGCCGCTCGCTCGCCTTGTGGACCACGAGATACACGCAGGGGATGACGATCAGCGTCAGCATCGTGGACATGGTGAGCCCGCCCACGACGCTGATGGCGAGCGGCCGCATCATTTCGGTGCCTTCGCCCAATCCGATTGCCAGTGGCAGCATGCCGAGCACCGTGGTCGCCGACGTCATGAGAATCGGGCGCAGCCGGATCGCGCCGGCCTCGACCACGGCCTCCTCCATCGACAACCCTCGCTCGCGACGCCCCAGCTCGACGTACTCCACGAGCAGGATGGCGTTGCTGACGACGATGCCGCCCAGCAGCACGACGCCCAGCAGCACCGGCGCGCTGAGCGGCGTTCCCGTGAGCCACAATAACAGACCGACGCCGGTGAGCGCCAGCGGCACCGACCCGATGATGATGACCGGGTCGCGAATGCTATCGTACTGCACGGCCATCACCACGAAGACCAGGAAAATTCCCAGGGCGATGACGATCGCGAGATTGCGCGCGTTCTCGCGGATCGCTTCCTCTTCCCCGCCGTAGACCAGCGCGAAGCCTTCCGGCACGCTCAGGTCCGCCAGCTTTGCGCGCACCGCCGCGTTCACCTCGCCGACCGTCGTCACGGCGTCGTTGACGTCGCCGCTGATGCGCAGCTGCCGGCTCTGGTTGATCCGCAGGATGCTCGTCGGGCCGCGTCCGAGGCGCACGTCGGCCACGTCGCGGAGGTAGATGGGCTGGGCGCGTCCCGTCCCCGGGAACAGCAGGATGGCGCCGAGATCTTCAGGGCTCTTGAACTGCTCGCGCGGCAGCCGCACGCGGACGTCGTATTCGTTCGTGCCGTCCGCGAACCGCGTGGGAATCGCGCCATCGAGCGCCGTGCGCACCGCCTGGCCCACCTCCGCGACGTTGAGCCCGAGGTCGCCGGCGCGCTGGCGGTCGAGCGCGACGATGAGCTGCGGGCTCGCTTCTTCCGTCGAGGGCTGCAGCGCCTCGAGTCCGGGGATCCCCTGCAGGCGGCGGATCACGTCATTGCCGAGCTGCTGCAACGTGCCGAGATCCTCGCCTTGAATGCTGATCGCGACGTCGGAGCCGGAGATGTTGGTTCGGAGCCCACGGATCCGCGGCGGGCGCGCGAAGATGCGCCCGCCCGGGATGGCGAGCGAATCGATGCGCTGCTGCAGCTGCGCGACCCACTGCGTCGCCGGCATGCCGCGCCGCTCGGTCGCCGGGGACAGCTGGACGTCGAGGGATCCCCGCCCACCGCGCTCCTGGGTGCCACCGCCGAAGAATCCGCCGCCGGCCGTCGCGAATACGTGCCGTACGTGGGGCATCTGGCGCACCAGTGTTTCCAGTCGCTCGACGATCTCGTTGGTACGCTGTGGCGGCGTTCCCGGCGGCATGTTGATGTTTACGCTGACGTTGCCGTCATCGATGGTGGGTAGGAACTCGCTCCCGAGTCCGCGCGTGAGGAAGAAGACCAGGATCAGCGAGCCGTAGGCGACACCGATCACGAGCCCGCGGTGGCGCACCGCCCGTCCTGCGACGCGCCGGTACCACGCGGTGAGCCGGTCGACACCACGATTGAACGCCAGCAAGGGGCGCGTCCGGTTGATCCCGCTGGTGCGGTGCACTTTCGACAGCTGGGCCGCCAGCATCGGGACCAGAGTCATCGCCACCGCCAGCGACGCCGCGATCGCGAACGAAATCGTCAGCACCAGCTCGCGGAATATCAGCGCGGCCAGACCTGAGATGAGCAGGAACGGTACCACAGCCGCCAGGTGCGTCGTCGTGGAGGCTATGACTGCGGACGTGACCTCATGCGACCCCTCGTGCGCCGCGGCATCCGCCGACTTCCCCATCTCCTTGTGGCGGAAAATGTTCTCGAGAATCACGATCGAGTTGTCGACCAGCATGCCGACGCCCAACGCCAGCCCGCCGAGGCTCATGATATTGAGGCTCAGGTCGGCGATCCCCATGATGATGAACGTGGCCAGAACAGCCAGCGGGATCGACAGCCCGATCACCAGCGTTTTGCGCACGCTGCCGAGGAAGAACAACACGAGCAACATCGAGAACAACGCCCCCAGCACCGCCGCTTCTCGCACACCCGCGACGGCGTTCTCGATGAAGAACGACTGATTGAACAACACCTGGTAGGTGACGTCTTCGGGAATGAACCGGCTTGCGGCGAGCTGCTCCAACCGGTGTCCTAAAGCCGCCGCGACGCTGACCGTGTTCGCATCGGGTTGCTTGCGGACCGAAACCCGCACGGCGGGCACACCGTCCAGACGGCCGTAGACGCGCTGCTCGCGGCTCGTGTCGGAGACCGTGGCGACTTCCGACACCGGAATGCGCCGCCCGGCGCCCACGGGGAGCAACACCGCGCGAATATCGGCGACGTTCCTGAATTTGCCGGTCGTCTTCCCGATGATCTCGTAACGCGGCCCGGTAAGGTTGCCTGCCGCCACGTCCTGATTCTGATCGCGCAGGGCATTGAGCACGTCGGTCACCGCGAGGCCGTAGGAGCGGAGGCGCTCCTGGTCGAGCGTCACGCGGACCTCACGTATCAGCCCGCCGGAGACGTCGATCGAACCAACGCCTTCGACGGTGAGGAGCTGCGGGCGCAGCCGCAGATCCGCCCAACTGCGAATCTCCACCAGGCTGCGCGTCGGCGAGCTGAAGGCGACTTCGTAGATCGGACTTTGCGAGGGATCGAACTTGAAGAGCGTGGCCGGATCCGCATCCCGCGGCAGACGCGCCCGCGCGCGGTCGAGATTCTTCGACGCATCCTGCAGCGCGAAATTGATATCGGTGCCGTAGCGGAAGTGGAGATCCACGCCCGAGCGACCTTCCGACGTCTCGCTCTCCAACCGCACCACGTTCTCCGTCGTCGCGAGCGACGTTTCGAGAACCTTCGTGACCTGCTCTTCGAGCACCTCCGGCGCGACACCTGAGTAGTTGACGTTGGCGCGAACCTGCGGATAGACGATTTGCGGCAGGAGGTCGATCGAGAGCCGGTCGAGATAGAACACTCCGAGCACGATGACGACGGTCGACAACGCCACGGTCCCGACCGGCCGGTGAATGGCGCCGCTGGCAAGGCTCATGACGCCTCCGCCCGCACTCGAACGCCGGGGCGAAGATTCGTGTGACCCGACGTCACCACCCGCTCGCCCGCCTTCAGTCCCCGCTGCACCTCAACCATCCCCTCAACCGTCATCCCGACCGTCACCGGCCGCCGCACCAATGAATCGGCCTCGACGACGTAGACGAATTGCCCCTCTTCACCGACGCCGACAGCCGCGGCGGGCACGACGAGCGCGCCTTGTCGGCGGTCCAGCCGGAATGTGACGCGCGCCAGGAACCCCGGACGCGCGGCGACGCCGTCTGGAAAGCGCCCCAAAGCCACCTCGACGGGAACCAAGCGGCTTTGCGCGTCGGCGCTGGGAAACACGCGACGCACGCGCGCTTCGATCGGCGAACTGGGATACGCGTCGAGGACGACAGACACCTGAGCCCCGGGCTTTACGTGCACCACATCGAGCTCCGAGATCGGCACCCGCACGACCAGCAGGCTGACATCGGCGAGATCGAAGAGACGTTGATTGGCCGACACGGCGCTGCCGGCCTCGATGGCCTTACTCGTCACGATCCCCGGGGATGGCGCCGTAATCCGGGTAAATGCCAGCCGGGTGCGCCATACCTCAGCATCGCTTTTTGCCACATCGTACGCGGAGCGAGATTGCTGAAACTCGGCGTCTGTGATGATTTGGGTTTTCGCGAGCTGCTCATTGCGCTCGAACGTGGCTTGCGCATTGGCGAGCAGGGCCTGCGCCCGCTGGAACTGGGCGCGAGTTTCGCGCGCATCCAGTTCGGCGAGGAGCTGCCCTTCGGTAACCCGGTCTCCTTCCTGGACGCGCACGGCGAGGACCGTTCCAGCAAGCAACGCATTGACGCCGATGGTGCGAACCGGCTCGACCGGCCCCGCGACCACGACCGAACGGGAGAGGTCTCGGGGAGCGACCTGCGCGACGGCCACCGGGATGGCACGGACTGCGCCGGCACGCTGGGCACCACTCGCCTCCCCGCCTCGCCCGCAGGCCGCCAGCGCGCCAGGTAAGAAGAACAGCAGTCGGCTGTGGAAAGGATGCATGGATACCTACTTACGCGCTTTCACGGTCCCGCGTTGGCCATCCGAGAACATTAAGTAAGAGTCCCCGTAGCGTTTGCGCTACCGGTCGTGGGTCCATGAACCGTCAGCTGCCCAGCTCCTGCTCCACGACGCGATATGCCTCGACCTGGACGCCGATATCGCGCGCCAACTCGCGGGCGAGCCCCAGATCGGTCGTAAGGCTGTGAACCGTTCCCGTACCGGCGTGGAGGCGCAACAGGTTTAGCCGGATAGTCTCGAGCGCCGCGACTGCGTCTTGCAACCGTTGTTGCACGAGATCGCGCTCGGCGCTTAGGTCGCTCACGATGCGGTCGTGCCGGGCCGCGATCGTGGGCTCGCTCCCGCCCCGCTGCGAGACATCCGATAAGGCCTCCTGCAACTCGTCGAGCCGGGTGCGCATGGTCTGCGCGTCCCGTTCGAGCCGGTGCACGACGTCCGGCAAGTCGCGCAGCTGATTCCTCGTCGCCTTAGGCAGCGAATCATACAGCTGTTCCGCTGCCATCCCGAGGGCAAGCTCGGTCGGCCGATGGGTGAGCGATGCCGGGAGCGCTTTCCTGCTCGTGAACAGCCGGGCGATGCCGAAGAGCCATCGGCCGAGGCGACCGGTCCACAATCGGCCCCAGAACTCCGCATCCACATCCCGGCGGCGCTGCAGCATGATCAGCGCGCCGATTCCCGACCCGACGCCGACAATTAGAGACCATCCGAAGACGAATATGGCGGCGTCCGAGACGCTCGCCGCGAAGATTGGCAACGTGATGGCGGCGGTGCCGAGAGCGGGAATAGAGATCCAGCGGAGGATCCGCTCGATCAGCGACGGGCCACCGCCGTGGCCCAGACCGTAGGCGCGTTCCTCCCGGCTGCGCTCGATTTCCGCCTTGAACGCGACCCCGATGTCCCCATGGCCGAACCCGGCATTGAGCAGCCGGCGCGCGCGATTGAGGAGTACGCCGAGCGGGACGAGCGTATAACCCGACACCAGCGTGGCGAATCCGACGGCGACCGAGCCGGTCCAAAACCCCACGAGCGGCGTGGCGAGCAGCATCGCGAACGGGTAGAGCAAGACGCCGCTGCCATCGAGCCGGGCGTCGTGTTTTACGAACGCGCGCAGCGCCACCGGGAGCTCTCGCCGCTGCTCGAGTGCGTGACTGAGTTGCTCCGCCAATACGGCCGGGCCGTCAGGCCGTTCCTCGGGTTCTTTCGCCAGGCAGCGATCGATGGCTTGAGATAGGCGCCGCGGCACCAGCGGCGCGACGGACGCGAGCGGTGGCACCGGCTCCGTCACTTGCTTCGCCAATACTTCCGTCGCCTTCTCGGCTTCGAATGGAAGCGTGCCTGAGAGGGCGAAATACCCAACGAGGCCGAGCGAGTACAGATCGCTGCGCGCGTCCACCGCTTCACCCAGCGCCTGCTCCGGACTCATGAACTCCGGTGTCCCGATGATTTCCCCGGTGTTCAGTCCGGCCGCGCCCGCGACGACACCTGCGATGCCGAAATCGGCGACCAGTACGCGGCCGGTGTTTTCGAGCAAGATGTTGTCGGGCTTCACGTCGCGGTGGATCACCCCCTGCGTGTGCGCGTATGCCAATGCCCACGCCACGTCGCGCAGCAGCCGCGAGCCATCGGATGGCACCAGCGGACCACGCCGCCGCACCCGCTCGGTCAGCGTCTCTCCTTCGATGTACGCCATCGCGAAGAATACGAACTCGCCGATCTCTTCGACCGCGTGAATCGGGATGATGTTGGGGTGGGACAGCTTGGCAGCCGTCCGCGCTTCCCGCAGGAAGCGCTCGCGCAACCTGGGATCGGACGCTTTGGACGGTGGTAAGAGCTTGATCGCGACTGGCCGGTCCAGCCGTACTTCGCGCGCCAGGTAGACGACACCCATGCCGCCGCGTGCCAGCTCACGTTCGAGCGAGTATCTACCCGCGATCGCGGATTGGAAGTCGACAAACAGCCGATCAGGGGCGGGATGCGTCATGGCATCCCTAAACTAATGCTCCCCGATTTCAGGCGGGTGTTTCCAACCGGTCGAGCACCGTGACGATCGGGGACGGGGGCGGGGGCGGGGGCGATTGAGTGGTGCGCCGATCAGCAAGATAGAAGAGCGCCCGCCCCAGCGGACCACGCCAAAACCGGAGACTTCGCTCGCCGATAGGGTCGGTGCGCTGTTCCGTTCTGGCGCGGGCGATGATGCTCGCCACCAACGCTGTCGCTGCGGCGCCAAGGGTGATGGTCGGATGCGCGAGCACGGGCAGGACGTCCGACACCGAGACGATCGCGGCGAGAACGGCTGCGCGTGCCAGCCATGTGATGATTCGCTCGAAGCTGGTTGGGCCCGGACCGTATACGAACGCCAACTCTTCGCGCCGCCGGCCCTGCCGCGCGGCAAGTGCGGCGACCAGATCCTCTCGGCGGTGGCCGGCGACGAGTAGCCGTCGCACGCGTACCAGCTGCACCACGAGTGGAAGAGCAAGCGCGAGAGCAAGTGCTGCCGTGGCAACCCATCGGGTGAAGGCGTCCGTTGGAGACGACCAGACCACGATCGTTGCGGGCAGCAGGCCCATACCGATCAGAGCGGCGTGGATCAGCGCGGGTGCCTCGAGGTGCGTGCCGCGCACAAGGAAAGCACGCACAGCCAAGGGGGCGGCCGGCGCGCTCACCGCCGCGGTAACCGCCTGCACAAACGCGGCCGCATCGGGAAAACGCGCCCAAGGTTCCTTTGCCAGGCAACGATCGACCAGTTGCGCGAGCCGTGGCGGCACACGCGGAGCGACGGACCTCAGCGGTGGCGCGGGCGCATTGATATGCAGCGACAGCAGCGCCTCGTCGCGTGCGGCGGCGAACGGGAGGTGACCTGACAACGCGTAGTACGCCACAACGCCCAGTGAGTAGATGTCGCTTCGCGCGTCCACGATTTCGCCGCTTGCTTGTTCGGGACTCATGAACCCGGCGGTCCCGATGACGTGTCCCCTGGGTGCGGCCGGGCGGCCCAACGTCCCGCGCGCGGGTGGACTCACGTGCGCGATGCCGAAGTCGGAGAGGAGAGCTCTCCCCGTGACCGCGTCCAGAAGGATGTTGTCGGGCTTTACGTCGCGGTGAACCAAGCCGCGGGCGTGGGCATAGTCGAGCGCCGCTCCGATGTCACAGATCACCCGCCCTGCGACATCGGCAGGCAACGGTCCCGCGGACGTGATCCGTTCGAACAGCGTTTCACCCGGGACGTATGCCATCGCGAAAAACACAAAACCGTCGATTTCGTCCACCGAGAAAATTGGGACGATGTTCGGATGGGTCAGGCTCGCGATCGTGCGCGCCTCGCTGAGAAACTGGTTGCGGCATTCGACGTCGGCGGCGAGCTCGGGGTCGAGGACCTTGACCGCGACACGCCGGTCCAGCCGCCGCTCGCGCGCGAGATACACCAGCCCCATCCCGCCCCGCCCCAGCGGCGCCTCGATGTCGTACCGACCGGCAAGTGCTTCACGCAAAGCGTGCATCGGGCCTCCATACCCGAAGGCGAGGGCCAAAGTTTCGCGTGAAAATGACCAACGAGTTGTGATCCCTGCTGGACACGTTCGCTATTCTGACCGCAGATTGTGCCGCCTATGACCAGCCCCGCTACCGACGCCGTCGCGCACCAGCCATACATTCCGGCCTCGCAGTCACCGGCTGAGCTGACGCCCCGGGCGATCGTCCTAGGTGTTATCCTAGGCCTCATCTTCGGCGCTTCGAACGTCTACCTCGCGCTGAAGATCGGGCTCACCGTCAGCGCGTCGATTCCGATCGCAGTGCTGTCGATCACGATCTTTCGCTGGCTGGGTCGCTCGACCATCCTCGAAAACAACATCGTCCAAACGACGGGCTCAGCCGCGGACTCGGTGTCGGCTGGCGTCGTATTCACGATCCCCGCGATTCTGCTGATGGGCTACGATCTCGACATCTCGCGTGTGACGATCCTCGCGATCGCGGGCGGGTTGATGGGCGTGCTCATGATGATCCCGCTGCGCCGCGCGCTCATCGTCAAGGAACACGGCAACCTGCCGTACCCCGAGGGCACGGCCTGCGCCGAAGTGTTGATCGCCGGCGAGCGCGGCGGCGTTCACGCCAAAACGGTATTCCAGGCCTTTGGCATCGCCTTCGTTTACAAGTTCCTCATGACGGCGCTGAAGGTCTGGAACGAGGCGCCTGGCAGGGTGCTGCGCGGCTACCAGAACGCCGAAGTGCGCGTGGAAGTGAGCCCTGAGCTGCTGGGGGTCGGCTACATCATCGGCCCACGCATCGCTGGTTACCTGTTCGCCGGTGGCTGTCTCGCCTATGTCGTGCTCATGCCCGCCATCAAGCTCTTCGGCAGCTCGATGACGGAGCCGATGTTCGGCACCACCGAGCTGATTCGAGACATGAACGCCGGTGAGATCCGCGCCGCGTTCGTCTTTTACATCGGCGCCGGCGCTGTCGCGAGCGCCGGCATCATTGCGTTGGTCCGTTCACTCCCCACGATCATCGGCGCCTTCCGGGCCGGCTTCGCCGACATGCGCGCGAGCCGCGTGGGGCAGGCCATTGCCGCGAAGCTGCGCACCGATGACGATCTGCCCATCAGCCTCACCGTATTCGGCTCCATCGCCCTCGCGATCATTCTGGCGTTTCTGCCGCAGATCGGAGTCAACCTGCTGGGTGGTGTGTTGATCATCCTTTTCGGCTTCTTTTTTACGACCGTGTCGTCCCGCATCTGCGGCCAGATCGGCAGCTCAGCAAATCCGATCTCCGGTATGACCATCGCATCACTCATCGCGATCTCGGTGATTTTCCTGCTTCTGGGCTGGAACCAGATCGACGACCGGGTGCGGGCGATATCCGTCGCGTGCGTGATCGCCGTGGCGGTCGCGAATGGCGGAAATACCTCGCAAGACCTGAAAACCGGGTTTCTCGTGGGCGCGACGCCCAAGCGCCAGCAAATCGCGATTCTGATCGGGGCGATCGGCTCCGCACTCGCCGTCGGATGGACTCTCACCTTCCTTAATGACGCATACCGCTACCAGGTCCCCGAGAGCCGGCCGGGGTTTGTCGCGCCGGCGAGCGGCTCGAGCCCGGACGGCAACGTCGTCGTGCTGGATCAAACCATGTCGAACTTCGGCGTGGGCGGCACGGATTCGATCGACGGGGGCAGCTACCAACTCGTCCGGGTCTATGTCGAAACGCAGGGCGTTCCGCCCGGGAAGTATCTCGTGGACCCCGCGTCACATGAGATTCGCTACGTTGTCGATCCGGGCATCGGCGGCCGTATTCGTGAGTACCGCGGTCAGGAGCTCAAGCGGCTCGACTCACCCAAAGCCACGCTGATGGCCTTGATCACCGACGGGATCCTGACCCACAGATTGCCATGGGCGCTCGTCCTGATCGGCGTCTTTCTGACGATCGCCATCGAGCTGATGGGAGTACAGTCGTTGCCTGTCGCCGTCGGTGTGTACCTCCCCCTCACAACATCGGCCGGAATGTTCGCGGGAGGCCTGGTCCGCTGGCTTGTGGAACGCCGGGTTCGTTCTGATAACCGCTCCCTCGCCGAGATCGAATCGGGTCCGGGTGTGCTGTTCGCGAGCGGGCTGATCGCCGGCGGCGCCATCTGCGGGATAGCGGTAGCCGCGATCGCCGGATGGGGCTCGCGGAGCGGCAAGGCCGCCGACTGGCTCGCGGAGGCGGTCGGGCTGTATCACAAGCTCGGCTGGTTCTCGACGTCAGCGGTCGTCGGGCTCATCATGTTCGCGATTCTCGGGACCCTGCTCTACCGAACAGGGCTGCGCCGCCAATAGACATTATCACGACATCATAACGACAGTATGGCGATACCGACGCTTGGATTCCTGAAGAAACTGCTCGACACGCCGGGGCCCTCCGGATTCGAGCAGGCTCCTGCACGCGTTTGGCGCGAAGAGGTCTCGGGCTTCGCGGATGACGTGACCACGGACGTGCACGGTAACTCGGTGGGCGTGCTGAATCCCAAAGGAAAGCCACGGGTGATGTTCGCCGGCCATATCGACGAGATCGGCTTTCAGATCACCCACATCGATGACGACGGGTTTCTCTATTTCTCCGGGATCGGTGGCTGGGATTCGCAGGTGCTCGTCGGCCAGCGGGTGCTCCTTCTCACGCGGGCGGGCCCAGTCCGTGGCCTCGTCGGAAAGAAGGCGATTCACCAGCTCAAGAAAGAAGATCTCGAGCGTGTGACGAAGGTGATCGACTTGTGGATCGACATTGGGGCGGCGAGCCGGGATGAGGCGCTCGCCCGGGTCCGCGTCGGCGATCCTGGCGTGCTCGACTGCCGGGTGGAGGAGTACCCGAACGAGCGCATCGTATCCCGCAGCCTCGATAACCGGATTGGCGCCTACGTTACCGCCGAGGCCTTGCGTCGCCTGGCATCCCAGCGGCCGAAGCATGCGGCCGTGTTCGCGGTCGCCTCGACGCGGGAAGAGATCGCCTGGACGGGGAGCGGGGCCAGAACCAGCGCGATCGGCATCGAGCCAAATGTCGCCGTGGTGGTCGATGTCACGCACGCCACTGACTATCCCGGCGCTGACAAGAAGCACGCCGGCGACCACAAGCTGGGAGGGGGCATCGTCCTCAGCCGAGGCTCATCGGTGAGCTCCGTGGTCTTCGATCTCCTGGTGGCGTGTGCCGAACAGGAGAAGATCCCCTACACCGTGCAGGCGGCGCCGCGCGACACCGGAACCGACGCGGATGCGATCTACAACGCGATGCGCGGAATACCGACGGGGCTCGTGAGCGTGCCCAATCGCTACATGCACAGCCCCAACGAAATGGTGGCGATCGAAGATCTCGACCGCGCCGCCCACCTGCTCGCCGCGTTCGCCAGGCGGCTCGAGCCCAGCACCGATTTCATCCCCCGCTAGAAAAGAAGAAGGCCCCGGCGAGCCGCCCGGGGCCTTCAACCTGGTCAGGAGTCTGTAAGACCTACTGGAGCTGGAGCATCTCCGCGAAATCTGCGCGGAACCACGTCATGAACGAGTTGTTGAACGGGGCTGAGTAGCCGGCGCCACCGCACCCTGTCCCGCCCACCGGGGCGGTCTGGGTGTACCCGGACTGCAGCTGGATACAGACCTCGAACGCCCCGGAGCCGGTGTTGCCGAGGTCTGCGAAGACGTAGTTGCCGTCCGCATCCGAGGTCGTGGTGGCAAACACCTGCCCATTCCACGAGATCGTTAGCGTCCAGCCCGCCAGGCCCATTTCGCCGGCGAAGGCATCCTGCACGCCGTTGCCGTCGAGGTCCTCGAACACCACACCCCGCACCTGATGCGGCCCAGTCGGCGGCTGTTCAGGCGCCGGCGGCGGAGGCGGCGGAGGCGGCGGGGGCGGCGGGGGCGGCGGCGGCACCGGGGGCGGCGGAGGCGGCGGCGGCGCCTGGTCCGGACACTTCTTATCAAGACCATACGGCGCATGACCCTCCGCGACCGCACGGCTCAGAGCATCGGCGTGCTCTTGCTTACAATCGCTCTCGAGGCTCGCGCTGCGAACGCGCTGTTGCTTGCCACGGCCCTGTGCAACGCCAGCCGCGATCGGCATGGCGAGAAGGGCGAGTACTAACACTGGGACGCGCATACTACGCTCCTGACCAAAGTTGTGGCCCATAAAAACCGCACTCCCACGGGGGCAAGAACTGCACCCAACCCTGGCGCGTCCGCTTAACCAGCTATTTCACAATATCTTACAGTCATAGGATGCAGGAAAAATGGCTCGTGCTGATGTATGATTACTTGATACTGCATTATGCATCTTTTCACGCAATGTGCAGGATGACAAATCGGCAGCAGAAAGTTGCCTATTTCTGTTTCAAATCGGCGAGCGCCGATTCCGCAGCATTTCGGACGTCCCGGTCGCCATCGTCTGTGAGACCCTCGAGCGTTCCGATTGCCGCCGGTGTGGCCGCGATCCGCAATGCTTCGACCGCGACGACGCGACGCGCCGTGGGCTGGCGGCCGAAGAGTCGGCCCCCCGGCTGCGCGAACTTGATGAGTGCCTGCACTGCCGCAGGACTCGCGATGCGCCCGAGCGCCATCATCAGCTCGCGCTCGACGCTTTCGTCTTCTTCCTCTTCCATCGCAACGACGAGCGGCATAGCCAGGGGGCCGGCCTTGCGGCCGCCCACACCCAGGGCGGCCTGGATACGGACTTCTGGCGACTTGTCCCGCAGCGCCCGGCGCAACGGCTCGGCCGCCGCGCTGGACCCGATTTTCGCGAGTGCCAGCGCGCACGCCTTGCGGACACGTTCATCAGCGTGATTCAACTGCTCGCCGAGCGCGGGTACGGCCTCTTCCAGGCCCAGCTCGCCGGCGAGCTCCGCCACATTCCGGACAACGAACCATTGATGGTGCCCCAGCATGTGAACGACCTGATGTGTGCCTTCCTTCATGCCGGTCAGCGCCAGGAAAATGCCCCGCCGTTCCTCGAGTGTTGGCGCTGCCACCAACAGCTCCAGTAGCACTTCGACCCCGTCCTCCCCCGCCCGCCGCAGCACCAGTAATGCCCCCTCGCGATCGGAAGGATGGTCGGCGATTTCCGCGATCGCCTCCAAGACCGCCTTGCTGTACATGCGCTTCAGCGCGATCGAGTACTGGCGCCGCCAGGTCGCGTCGGTTACTTGCTGCTCGGCTCGCACAATAGCCTCTAGAATGCTGAGCGCTTGAGGGATGCGATTGGCCTTCACCGCCGTCTCGAACTGCCGCCCGAGAACCGCAAGGAGATCACCCACGTTCGGACCTGACGGTTTCTCCTGCAGCTGCGCGATCAAATCGACAGCCGGCTTTGAGGCGGCACCCGGGGAGAACCCGCTACTCTGGGCCAAGGACTCGCGGACAATCGCGGGCACTTCGCTTTCCGCGATAGGAGTGGTCGTGGGGACCTGAGCCGGCTTCTTCGGGGTGTCAGCCTTCTTCACCGGCTCCGGCTCCGCCCCCGCCACGCCGTCAGGAGGCATGGTGAGCGCCGGCTGCATGACCACGGTGATCTGCTTGACGCCTGTCGTCCTCAACCGGCTCGCGAGATCTTCATCGCTCGGGGAATCGGCAAGTCCGCGTAGCAACTCGAACGTCTCAGCCGGCGGTGGATTCGGCCGAATCGCGATCTCCTTGACCGCATGGAGCTCGAGACGCTGCACCAGTGAATCGTACGGTCCCGGACGTTGGACCAGGGCGTCGTGGGAATCCGACGGATCGAGCAACTCGCCGTTGATGACCAACTGGCCATCCTGCGCCGAGATTACCGCCCCCTGACTCTTGAGCAGCGTCACGAGCGCCCGAAATTGGGCCTTCTGCTCCTCCTTCGCATTGGGATCGCGAAACAGGACCAGAGTACGGGCGAAGAGCGTTGCGAATTCCTGCGGGCCTGTCATAGGGCAACCAAATTTAGCACGCTTCCGGTGACACGCGGTCGCAGCTAGAGTACGCCATGATCGCCATCCTCCTCGTCGCGACAGCTCTGTCATTTCGGCAAGACACGCTCACACCAGCCGCGCGCCGCGTGCTGAACGACGTTCGTTTTCTTGCGGACGACCGGCAAGAAGGGCGCGGGATCGGGAGCGCGGGGCTCGAGCGCGCCGGCGCATACATAAACGAAGGGTTCGCGCGTGCCGGACTGCAAACGTCCTTTCAGGACTTTACGATCCCGTCCGACGCGCCCGCCGTGCTGCATACCAAACTCGCGGGATCGAGCACACGGAACGTGATCGCGGTGATCCCGGGAACGTCCCCGGCGCGCCGGGGCGAGGTGGTGATCGTGGGCGCTCATTATGACCATCTCGGCGTGGGCGGGTTTGGGACGCTGGACCCCGACTCCACCGGACGCATCCACAATGGCGCCGACGACAATGCGTCCGGCACCGCTGCACTGCTCGAGATCGGCCGCGCGCTCGCCGCGCGAAAACCGCCGCGCACCATCGTGCTCGTCGCGTTTAGCGCCGAGGAGCTCGGCACTCTCGGGTCGAGCTACTACGTCCAGCACGCGACGCCCCAACCGATCGATTCGCTGTACGCCATGGTGAACCTCGACATGGTCGGTCGGCTCCGGAACGGCCGTCTAAGCGCGCTGGGTGCGGCCACCGCGCGGGAGTTCCCGGCCTTGCTGGACTCCCTCAACACGCCGGCGCGCTTCGATCTGCGCGCGTCGGGCGATGGATGGGGGCCGAGCGACCATGCGGTCTTCTTCGCGACTCGGCGCCCGGTGCTGCATTTCTTCACGGATCTCCACGACGACTACCATCGTTCGACCGACGACTGGGAGAAGCTCAACGTGTCGGGCATTGCCGAGATCGCGCAGTTCGTGGCTGACCTCGCGTGGTCGCTCGCCAATCGCCCTGGGCCGTTGACTTTTGTCGACGCACCCCGCCCTCAAGCGACTACCGGCGGCTCCGGGTATGGCGCCTACCTCGGCACCATTCCCGACATGACCGGCGGCGGCGTTTCGGACGGCGTCCGGATTACCGGAGTCCGCGCCGGCAGTCCCGCGGAGCAGGCCGGACTCAAAGGCGGCGACGTGATCACCGCAATCGGCGACAAGCGGATCGCCAATCTGTACGACATGACGGACGCCCTTCGAAGCCGCCGCCCGGGGGACACCGTCGTCGTCGTCACGCGGCGCGATGGCGTCGAACACCGCGCTACGGCGATCCTGGGGAAGCGCGGGACATGAAGAGTGAGGCGGTCACCGACCCCGCGAAGGTCGTGCGCGCCCTGCGCGCCGCGCACCTGCACGATGAAAGTCGTCATGCGTTGTTGCGGATGGCGTGCGAGCGCATTCGGTCCTGGGGCCCGCCCTTCACCTCGGTCTACGCCTACATGCTGCACGGTGACGAGTTGGTGCTCGAAGCGCACGCGGGCCGCGACACCGATCACGTTCGGATTCCGGTCGGCAAGGGTGTCTGCGGGACCGCGGTGGCAACCAAACAGGATCAGAACGTCCCCGATGTGAACGCGATCGGCAATTACCTGGCTTGCAACATGTTCACCAAGTCGGAGCTGGTCGTGTTGATTCGCCGTGGCGGTCACATTCTTGGCCAGATCGACATCGATTCCGACGTGCCGGACGGGTTCGGCGAACGGGAGCACGCCGACGTCAAGGAAGTTGCCGACGCCCTCGCCGTCCTTCTTTGAGGTAAATGGGGTTCGCCTGTTCACGCGCCGTGTCGGGACGGGGGGAAACCCGCTCGTCATGGTGCTGCACGGTGGCCCCGGGGCGCATCACGACTATCTGCTCCCCCAGTACGACCTGCTGGCCGACGGTCGCGAGCTGTTCTACTATGACCAGCGTGGCGGGGGCCGATCACCGGTGCCGCGCGAGACGCCCGTCGGCTGGCGTGAGCAGGTCGCCGACCTCGATGCCATTCGCGCGCAGCTCGAGCTCGAGCGGATCGCGATCTGCGGGTACTCCTGGGGTGGGCTGCTGGGCGTTCTCTACTTGTTGGAGCATCCGGAGCGGGTCGAGCGCCTGGCGCTGGTCTCTCCCGCCGCTCCGACGGCCGAGTACCGGCGGCAGTTCGACGCGGAGTTCGCTCGGCGCATGGCGGCGCCCGAGATTCAACGCGAGCGCGAAGCGTTGCGTGCCTCCGGGCTGCGTGAGCGGGACCCCGCCGCCTACCAACGACGCGCGTTCGAGCTGTCGGTCGCCGGATACTTTCGGGACTTTCGTGAAGCGAAGAACTTGACGCCATTTCGTGTGAATGCGCGGACGCAACAGGCAGTCTGGGACAGCCTGGGGGAATACGATCTGCGTTCTCAGCTCAAGCAACACGTTCTCCGTTTCCCGTTGCCCGCTTCCCGACTCGTTCACGGCACCTTTGATCCGATTCCGGTCGCCGGCTCACGCGAGCTGGCGGCGTTGCTCCAGACCGAGTTGATCGAGCTGCCCGTCGGCCATTGCCCGCACGTCGAAGCGACGGACGATTTCGTCCGCGCGCTGGATGCGTTCCTGCCCCGCGCATGAGAGCCACGCCATTCGGCTACATCTTTCGCGACCTTGCCGTCGCCGAGTTTCCGGCAATCGACAAAGCCATGGACGATGCTGGAGCCATCGAGGCCGACCGCGATCAGTTCGCACTCCTCGAACCGGTCGCGCATCTGCTACAGCAAATCGTGCCGCCGGATGCGAGCGCCGAGGCGGTCGAAGCCCACATCCGGCTGCTGCATCACGCGTATTGCCATTGGGCCGCCCACGGCTGCGTTTACAGCATCAGCGAGTCCGCGCTCTCCCGCGCGTTCACGGAGCGCACCATAACCGATAGGCTTCCCCGCGCCGCGTTCTATCTGCAGTTGCCTGAGTTGCGCGTGTGGGGAACACCAACGCCGGATGGCCAGGCCGAGCCGCTCGACGGCATGTTCGTGACTGGATGGCTACCCAGCGGCGTCGCGGTCCTGGCCATCTTTGGCCTGCGTCCGGACCGTCCGGGCTTCAGCGCCGTGGGGCTCGAGGGCCGTGCGGATTCCGATGAGGCAGGCGCAAGTGAAATCGAGATTGCTGCGGCGCGTGACGATGGGAGCCCGGCGTTCGGGCCCACGCTGGCGGGCGGCTCGGCGGCAGGACTGCATTCGATCGCCAATCCCGGAGAGCTGTTGCTCCTCACCTGCCGGTTGCTCCCACTCCTCCCGCTTGACCCGACTCCGAATCCAGGGACACCGAGCGCAATGGAGCACGTCGTCCAGGTCGAGTAGATTCCGCGCATTCCCGATGAGTCCGAAAGTCGCCGCGGCGGTGCGCAAAGCGCTGACGCGAAAGATCACTGCGCGGTTGAAGCGCGAGTACCCCGACGCCACCTGCGCGTTACATCATGCCAACGCGCTCGAGCTGCTCGTCGCGACGATCCTCTCCGCACAATGCACCGACGCCCGCGTGAACATGGTCACGCCCCACCTGTTCGCGAAGTACCGCCGCGCGGCGGACTACGCCGCTGCCGATCCGCGCGTCTTCGAGCAGGAGATCCAGTCCACCGGATTCTTCCGCAACAAGACGAAGTCGATCATCGGCATGGCGCAGGCGCTGGTCGAGCGGCACGGCGGCGAGGTCCCGCAGACCATGGAGGAGCTGACCGCCCTGCCGGGCGTCGGCCGGAAAACCGCCAACGTTATCCTTGGAACATGGTTTCAGAAGAATGAAGGGATCGTGGTGGACACGCATGTCCAGCGACTCACACGGCTGCTCAAGCTGTCCAAGCTGGACGATCCGGTGAAGATCGAGCAGGAGCTGATGACGATCGTGCCTCGGGCGGATTGGACCTGGTTCTCGCATACGTTGATCCAGCACGGCCGCGGGGTGTGTATCGCTCGGCGCCCGAAATGCGACGAGTGCATTTTGAATCGGTTATGTCCGAGCTCAACTGTATGATGCCACGTTACACGTCGGCACGACTGCACGTCGGCACGCAAAGAACATCGCGCCGACGTGCCGACGTGCAGACGTGACTGTATGAGCACAGCCCTTCCGCCCGTCGACAGAGCGGGGCTAGTAGTCACGCGCCGAGACATCCACCAGCATCCCGAGCTCGGCTTCGAGGAGACGCGCACCGCTCTGCTTGTGGCGGACCGGCTGCGGTCGTTCGACTATCAGGTCACCTCCGGCATCGGCAAGACCGGCGTCGTGGCGTTGAAAGCGAACCCGGCAGGCGACGGTGGTGGGGGGCGGGGACGGTGCGTGCTGCTTCGTGCCGATATGGACGCGCTTCCAGTCGAGGAGGCCAACGACGTGCCCTATCGGTCGCGGCATGCCGGCAAGATGCACGCGTGCGGCCACGACGGGCATGTGGCGATCGGCCTCGAAGTCGCGCGGCGGCTGGCGCCGCTGGCGCTGGACGGGTCCGTGAAGTTCGCGTTTCAGCCTGCCGAAGAAGCATCGAACGGCGCGCAGGCCATGATCTCCGATGGCGTGCTCGACACCCCGAAGGTCGATGCGGCGTTCGGCATCCACCTCTGGAATGACCTGCCCGTCGGAACGATCGGCGTCACGCCCGGGCCGATCATGGCATCGGTCGATCAATTCGAGATCGAAATCCACGGGCGGGGGGGGCACGCCGCAGCGCCGCATCAGACGATCGACGCCGTGCTGGTCGCGGCACACCTCATCACGGCGCTCCAAAGCCTGGTGTCGCGGCGGCGCGACCCGCTCGAGCATGCCGTCGTGTCCGTGACCGAAGTACATGCGGGGCGCGCCTTCAACGTGATTCCGCAGCGCGCCGACCTGCGCGGCACGGTGCGGACCTTCGGCGGCGCATTCTTCACTGCCGCGCCGCGCCTAATCGAAGAGACGGCGCGTGGCGTCGCCGCGGCGTTCGGTGCGCGCGTGGAGGTGCGCTACCACCGCTTGAGCGGACCCTTGGTCAACGACGAGCGCCTCACCGGCTTGATGCGTCAGGTGGCGACGGAGTTGGTCGGCGCCGCGAATGTGCGCCAGGGTATTCGCACCATGGGGGGCGAAGACATGGCGTTCTTTCTCGAACGCGTGCCGGGCTGTTTCGCCTTCGTCGGCTCGGCACCCCGGACCGGCCAGGCCTCGCCCCATCACAGCCCGACGTTCGATATCGATGAGGACTCCCTGGTAATCGGGGCCGAGCTGATGACCAGGACTGCGGTCGCGTATCTCGATCATGCTTGATGCCTCGGCGCGTTCTTGAACCCCGGGCTGGCGCCCGGGGTTAGAACACCCGATCAAGATTCCCTGACCCCGGGCGCAAGCCCGGGGTTAAATAGACCCGACTAGATTGCCACCTAGTGTCTAACCTCCTCGCAACCGAAGCGTCCGCGTATCTGAAGTCCGCCGCCCACCAGCCGGTGCACTGGCTACCGTGGAGCGACGCGGCCTTTGCCCGCGCGCGCGCCGAGCAAAAACCGATCCTGTTGGACATTGGCGCGGTCTGGTGCCACTGGTGTCACGTGATGGATGGCGAGTCCTACGAGGATCCCGAGCTCGCCGCCTTTCTCAACCAGCATTTCGTCTCCGTCAAAGTCGATCGGGATGAACGCCCCGACGTCGATGCGCGCTATCAACGCGGGGTCCAGGCCATTGCCCGGCAGGGCGGCTGGCCGCTGACCGGCTTCCTCACGCCGGAGGGCGAGCTCTTTTTCGGTGGGACCTACTTTCCTCCCGAGCCGCAGCAGGGAAGGCCGTCGTTCCGGGAAGTATTGACCCGAGTGCTCGAGGTCTGGCGCAGCGAGCGGCCCCGGGTCCAGGCGCAAGCCCAGGCGCTGCGCGAGCTACTGGTGCCGCATCTCGACGAGACCGTACCGGGCGAGCTGGATGCGCTCGCCCTCGATGACGCCACCCATCGGATTCTCGCGACGGTGGACCGGACCAACGGCGGCTTCGGGACCCAGCCCAAGTTCCCGCATCCCACCACCGTGCTCTTCCTCCTGCATCGCTGGTGCGATACCCCGGAACCTACCGTTCGCGCCGTTATTCACGAAACGCTGGACGGGATGGGGCGGGGCGG
>JBIOXD010000122.1:0-113720 GCA_044869265.1 Gemmatimonadales bacterium | reverse complement strand
GCCGGTGGACGCGCGGGCGGTGCGGCAGGAGCTCGATGGATTTCGGACGTTGTTCACGTCGTTCCATCACTTCCGTCCCGCGGAGGCGCGCGCGATACTCACGGACGCCGTCGCGAAGCGGCAGGGGATCGCCGTCTTCGAGGTCGCGCGCCGAGCGCCCTGGGAGATGCTGATCGTCGCGCTCACGTGGATCGGGGTCCTGCTCGCGGAACCGTTCATCCAACCTTGGCGCTGGTCTCGCTTTCTCTGGACGTATCTACCTCCGGTCCTGCCCTTGGTGGGCACGTTCGATGGTGTGGTCTCGTGCCTGCGGGCGTACTCACCCGGACAGCTGCGCGACCTGGTGCAGGGGCTCGATACGTACGAGTGGCAAATTGGCGACATGCGCGGTGGGTGGTCGCCTCTGCGGGGGACCTACCTTATCGGCGTTCCGAAGGTTCTCTTTGAGTGACGATGCGCCGAATGCTCTGCTTGGCACTGCTGCTGGTCGCCTGCGCGGAACTTCCCCCGATTCCCACAGTCATCGAACGCCAGTCGTTTCGCGCTAGCACAGACGTGTGGAGCGGAAGCGCGATCACGATTACCTCAGCAGCCTTTGCCGGTACCGCGCTTCCTGCCGTGTTGCTCGATCAGTTGCCGCTCGACGCGCGTCGCATTGACGACACGACGCTCATCGCGTCGATTCCCGAAGCACCAGGGCCTCATGACCTCCGTGTAGTCGCCAAGAATGTCGATACTGCTTCCATGATCATCTATTTGCGCGGATTCGTGCAGTATGTCGAAGGACCCTTCTTGAGCGGTCGCGTCGAATCGGGCCGCGATCCACGCCATGTCTTCGGCAATGGCCCGACCAGCCTGCGCCGCTGGAATATCGCGACGAACAAGGCGATCGATTATCCCGACAGTCTGCACGCGGTCACCTGCACGCGCGGCGTGGGACCCAGTCCCACCGCCGGTGACCTCGTGCTCCTGACCGGCGGCTGCACGACCGGCACCTGGATGGTCTGGCATCCGGAGCCGCTAACTGCGACCGATACGACGTCGGTGGCCGTCACGGACTTCGTTGCGGTGTTGCGAGCGGACCGCTGGATCGTGCTCAACAACGGTGTGTTCTCGCTCGTGGTGTGCAAGTCGGCCACGGTCTGTACCTCGGAAGCAATCGCGGGTCTTGTGGGCACCGACGTGGTGCGCTCACCGCGCGGTGATCGCGCCGCGCTACTCTCGCGGCCTGGCACCCCGGGGCCGACAAACGGCATGCCAGTCGTCGATGTCGCTGGAGGCGCGGTCGGGTATCGTGTGCCGGTGCTCTCTGGAGCGCAGGGCGCGGCGTTCACTCCCGAAGGGGACACGCTCTTTCTCGCGGGCGACTCCGCGGGAGCGCCGGCACTCGCCGCCGTCCTCGCGGCCGATGGCGCACGCGTGGCGACGCGAACGCTGGGGCTTTCGCCCTGTGCGGTGGCGGTCGATGGCGCGCGCCGCTGGCTCTACGTCGCCGGCCAGACCACATCGTCCCCAGTCCCGCAATCGGTGCTGCAAGTGCTTGATCGCACGACGCTGAATGCCGTGACGACTCTGCACGTTACGGGAGCCGCAGGGTACGGCCGCAGTCTCTGTCGCATCGTGCAGAATCCGATCGAAAGTCGAGTCTATGTCGTGACTACCTGGGCGGGAGAGCACAACCCCGCCGTTCACGCGCAACTGTACAGTTTCGACACTCCTCGCTAGGAGGATGCATGCGTTCCCTGATCTTGCTCGCGTTACTCGCCGTTCCCACCGTGGCCCGCAGTCAAGAAACCGCATCCGATACACTGCTCACCGTCAACCATTATCTCGACTGGGAGCAGGTGGCTGATCCTCAAATCTCTCCCGATGGCTCGCAGGTCATCTACACGCGACGCTGGGTGAACAAGGTCGATGATCGGTGGGATGCCGGTTTGTGGATCATGAATGCCGATGGCTCGAAGAACCGATTCCTCGTGAAGGGCTCAAACGCGCGCTGGTCGCCAGATGGGACGCGTATCGCGTACTTCGCCGATGGCGAGCCCAAGGGGACTCAGCTATTTGTGCGCTGGATGGATGCCGCGGGCGCCGCGTCGCAGGTCACGCGAGTCAGCGAAAACCCAACGAATTTGAGCTGGTCGCCCGATGGCCGGTCGCTGGCGTTTACGATGCTCGTGAAGAGCGAAACGCCGTGGAAGCTCAGCATGCCGGCCGCGCCGGAAGGCGCGAAGTGGACCCCGGCGCCGCGCGTCGTGGATCGGCTGCACTATCGGCGCGATCAGCGTGGTTTCATCGAGCAAGGGGCGACACACCTGTTCCTCGTGTCGGCCGATGGCGGGACCCCGCGGCAGCTCACGAGCGGCGAATTCGGCGCCAGCGAATTGGCCTCGAGCCTCAATTACGATTGGACGCCCGACGGCCGGACGATCGTCTTCGATGGTCTGCGGGAGGCCGATGCCGACTATCGCTATCGTGAGTCCTACCTGTACACCGTGAACGTCGCGAACGGCGACATCCGTCCGCTGGTCACGACAAAGGGCTCGTGGTCGAATCCGGAGATCTCGCCGGACGGCCGGACGGTCGTGTTCACCGGTCGCGAGGACGGACGGTTTTCCTATCGTGCGAATGAGGTGTGGGTAGTCGGCATGGACGGCAGCGGCTTGCGCGCGCTGACGACGTACGATCGCGATCCCGGAAGCCTCGAGTGGGCGCCGGACGGCAGTGGCGTGTACTTCACGCTCGGCGAGCGCGGCACCAGCAACGTCCATTTCGCCGGCCTCCGAGGTGGTTCGCGCAAGGTCACCGACGGCGTCCAGATGCTGGGGCTCAGCTCGATCGCCCGGGATTTCACCGCGGTCGGGATACGCACCGATGCCGACGAGCCGCCGGATGTCGTGCGGTACAGCCTGCGGTCCAGCAAGCCGGTCACCAGGCTTACCAATGTGAACGCCGATGTCCTGGAGCGCATCAAGCTCGGTCAGGTCGAGGAGGTGTGGTACACCTCGACCAACGGCGCGCGCGTGCAGGGTTGGATCGTGAAACCGCCAGGGTTCGATCCGGCCAAGAAGTACCCGCTCGTGATGGAAATTCACGGCGGGCCGCACGCGATGTACAACGTGGCGTTCAGTTATCAGTTCCAGAACTTCGCGGCCAACGGTTTCGTGGTCCTGTACACCAATCCGCGCGGCTCCACCGGCTACGGCAGCCCGTTCGGCAACGCCATCGAGCGCGCCTATCCCAGTGTCGATTACGACGATCTCATGGCCGGTGTCGATACCGTCGTCGCTCGCGGATACATCGACAGCCAGCGCATGTACGTGGGTGGCTGCTCGGGCGGTGGCGTACTGTCGAGTTGGGTGATCGGGCATACGACTCGCTTCGCGGCAGCCGCGGTGCGGTGTCCGGTAATCAACTGGCTGAGCATGGCCGGCCAGACCGACGTGCCGCTGTTCACGTACAACTTCTTCGACGCCCCGTTCTGGGAGAAGCCGGAGCAGTGGATCAAGCAGTCGTCACTGGCCTATGTCGGCAACGTGAAGACGCCGACGCTGCTCATGACGGGCGAGCTCGACCTGCGGACGCCGATGCCCCAGACCGAGGAGTATTATGCGGCGCTGAAGTACCTCAAGGTGCCGGTCGTGATGCTCCGCTTCAACGGCGAGTACCACGGAACGAGCTCGAAGCCATCGAACTTCTTGCGTACTCAGCTCTACATGCTGAGCTGGTACCAGAAGCACCGCTTGGGGAGCGATGCTGCGGCGAATGTGGGAGGCGACGCGCCGAAGCGCTAAGGCCTCCGCAGTGTTTGGTCGAACACCTTCTGCGCCCGCGGATCATCGCTTTCCGCCAGACGACGCAGCGCGTCTGCCCGAACCTCGCGGTTCGGGTGTGACCGCGCTGCGTCGATGAGCGCCGGGATTCCGGCGCCGCCGTCCATCCCTTCAAGCTCCTCCAGCACCCTCGAGTAGACGTCCTCCGGCGCGTCCGCGGCGAGGACACCCTTGAGCAGCGCGAGCGCCGAGTCGGTTGACGCCGCTTGGGCATAGGTCTCGATGGCTTTCCGGCGGACGTCGACGCCCCCGGGCGCACGCGCGATGCGAGCCACCACTGTGAGCGCGCGCGCATCGTGCATGTCGCCCAGGGTTTCGATCGCTTCGCGGGCGATGTCGGGGTCCTCCGCGCCACGTGCCACATCGCTGAGCACGGCGATGACGCTGTCGGTCCTGCCTGTTTCGCCGAGGGCCTCGATCGCTTTTCGGCGCACGTCGGTGACTGGATGAGTCCGCGCGAATTCCACGAGCAAACGGTACGCACGGTCATCGTTCAGCGCGCCGAGCGCTTCCACCGCCTTGCGCTGTACGTCGGGATTCGGGTCGCGACGCGCGATCTGGCCAAGCAGGTCGAGCGCCTGCGCCGGCGGCGCGTGTTCGCCAATCGTCTCGATCGCTTTGCGACGCACGTCAGAAGAGGGATGAGTGCGCGCGATGTTGATCACGGCGGGGAGGCCCAAGTCCCCGATTTCACCCAGCGTTTCGACCGCCCGTCGTTGCACGGCTTCATTGTGGTCGCTGCTAGCGATCGTCGACAGCAGTCGAACCGTCTCGGCCGTCGGCGCGAGTTGCCCTAACGTCTCGATCGCCGCGCGGCGTACATCGGAGTTGGGATGCGTGCGCGCGAATTCCGTCAGTGCAGCCAACGCCTCGCTTCCGCCCTCGTGCAGCTGGCTCAGCGTCTCGATGGCTTCCCGCTGCACGTCGGGACTGGGATCTTCGGTCGCGATCGCCTTGAGCGTCGGGATCGCATCGGTCGCCTTCAGGTTCTCCCCGAGCGTCTCGACCGCCTCGCGGCGCACATCGGAGCGCGAATGCTTCCGCGCAATGTCGCGCACCGCGCCGAGACCGCGGCCGTCCGAAACGTCTCCCAATGTTTCCACCGCCTCGCGCTGGACATCCACATCGGGATCGCTCTGCGCGAGCGCCACCAGGGCAGCGAGCGCCCGGTCGCTGTCTTTTTGTCCGAGTCCCTCGACCGCTTCACGCCTGGCGTCGCGGTCGGTCGCTGTGCGGGCGACCGCGATGGCCGAGTCGGTGGCGGCCGGCAACGTGTTGTCTCCGAGCCCTTCGGCCGCTTCGCGACGCACATCCCTGGCCGGGTCGCTGCGGGCCGCCCGACTGAGGGCCACGACGGCGGCGGCGTTCGGGTGGAACCCCAGCCACTCCGCCGCCTGCGAGCGGACATCGGTCGGCTCCTTGCCGGTGAGCCAGCGGATCAAGATCGGCACGACCGCGTCGCTGGTGCCGTGAATCCCCACGGCTGCGACGATGTCCTGGCGCAGGTCGGGCTGTGCCGTGGCTGCAAACAGGCCTTCGATGAGCGGAAGACTCTGCGCATCGCTTGCCCGGCCCAACCAGAGCAGGGTCCGGCCGCGAAAATCAACGGGGAGGTACATGCTGGCGACGTGGACATGCGTCACTTTCCCGCCCTGGTCGCTACTGACGCCGAACAGGATGGCGATATCGTCGGAGTCAGACGAGCCGGTGAGCGGCGCGAGCCGCACACCACGGAACATCAGCCCTTGAAAGTCGCCGAACAGGCGTCCGCTGATCGTGATGTTTTGACCGATGACCTCTGTGCCGCGATCGATGTAAACCGAATGCTCGAGCCATTCGGGCCGGGAGATCTGATAGCCAATCCAGTAGTTTCGCTTGCCAAGTTGCCGGGCCTGCGTGCGTGCCCACTCCCAGCGCTGCGAGAGCGGTTGCGTGGGATCGGGGTGGCGTAAGACCGTGTCGGGCGCGGTGCGTGCCGTATCGGCCGCGACGGCTGGCGACTCCGTTGGCTCCGCCGTCAACTGATCGCTGCGCGTAGCGAGCAACGCGATGGTTACCGCCACGACCCCCGCGGCGGCTGCGGCCCAGCGTGGAAAGAACTCCACGCGCGCCGGGGTAGGCAGCAGGAGTCGCCTGACGCGGGATAGCAACGCGCCGCCGGTTGCGGCGAGCGCCAAGCGGGGCGTCGCCGAGCGAAGCCGTT
Organism: Gemmatimonadales bacterium; assembly: GCA_044869265.1. Classification (GTDB taxonomy): domain Bacteria; phylum Gemmatimonadota; class Gemmatimonadetes; order Gemmatimonadales; family GWC2-71-9; genus 20CM-2-65-7. Next base: position 107,687 of record JBIOXD010000122.1, on the reverse strand, counting down.
CCATGTTCACGAGCGCGGAGGCGTACAGGTGACGGTCGACGCACACCTGTACGACGAGGTCGTCACAGCAATGTTCGCGCTCCTCACGCACGCGCCGCGAGACCCACCACACCGCCGGGTGATAGAAGAGCAAAGTCTCGATCACGCACTGCGCCACATTCACGAGGTAGTCGTAGCGGCGCACATGAGCGAGCTCGTGTGCGAGGAGGACCTCGAGCTGCTGAGGCGTGAGCCCCGTGAGCGCGCTCGTTGGTACGAGGATGACAGGGCGCAACCAGCCAAGAACCGCGGGCACGTCGACGAGGAGCGACTCGAGCAACTGCACCGGCCGCGTCACGCGCATTCGCGCGGCGAGACGCGACAGCACGTGCTGCAACGATTGCTCGGTCGGGTATGTCCCCAGAGTGCGGAGCCGCCGAGCTGTGATCCAGCCGTGTGCCAGTCGAATCGATAAGAGGACCACCCCAACGACCCACGCCACGACGAGCCAGGGGAGCACCGGCGTCAGCAGCCCGCGCAGCCGTGCGACGCTGGATGCAGGCTCAACGGGCTGATCCAGCGTCGATGTGGCGGGAGAGCCCGACGGCAGGGCGGGGGACTCGGGGTCAATTGCTCGTGGAGTCACGACATCTGAGCGCAGTAGATCGTTTGTGCCGGCGGAGGGCGGCGTCGCGCGATCCGAGCGGTGGATTCGCAGACCCGTTGCCATGGGGGCCACCAGCATGGCCGATAGGGTCAGGAGCGAGAGCGTGTAGCGCGTGCGTGCGGCGGTTGCGCGCGTGAACGGGAGCGCGATGCCCAGCAAGACGGCGAGGACGGCACCCTGCCACAGAAAGTGTACCAGAGCCCAGCCCAACGCATGCGTGGCGTTCATCAGGATTCTCCCGTCCGTTCATCGAGCAGTCGTCGAATCTGGTCGAGCTCCGCAGGTGTCGCGCGGGTCGTGGAAAGAGCTTGGAGGACGAGCGCAAGCGACGACCCTCCGAACGCTCGATCCACAAGATCAGACAAGAGATATCGGCGGGTGGTTGCCTCCGACACCGCAGCCGAATACACGTGCGTGCGGGCGCGGGTGTCGCGTTTCACCAGGCGTTTCTCGGTCATGATCTGAAGCAGCTTCAGAATGGTCGTGTACCCAACCGCCTCGCTCCGGGGGCGGGGTGCGTCGAGGGCCGCGTGCACCTCGCGCACCGTACTGGAACCACGCTCCCAAAGCACCTTCAGAATCGCCAGCTCGGCGTTTGTGGGACGCATCATGCTGGTCAAAATACGAAAGCCTTCGTAGTTGCCAATACGAAGCATTTCGTAGATCTACGTCGGGCTAGGGCAGGACGCTTATTGCCTTGATCGCGGGGCCGAGGGGAACCCCGGCGCGGACGTAGCCGATCGCATCGGGATACTTGCGAATGTAGTTCAGGACGTCCGCGTCGGAGCTGCGCTCCGGTGGGGCGACGGCGATCCCGGCGAATGTCTGTTGCTGCCAGAACGTCTGCACCGCGGCGATCGTGCGCTGGTGGATCCGCTTCGTGAAGGTGCGGCGCACGGGCGCTTCGGCCGTCTGGTCGACCGGAAGGATCGGCTTCTTGTTCTCCCACAACGTCACCTTGCGGAGGAAGATCCTCGAGACCTGATCCTGAGTGAGGCGAGTGATGGCATTCGACGCATGGACGACGACCGTGTAGGAAACGTCCTGCGCTCCGGCGGGAAGCGCGAGCAATGCCATTGCGATGATGGCCCAATGAACCGGTCGCGGCATCGCTGACGATAAGACGCACGCGCGCGAGCCGGATGTGATCCGGCTCGCGGCGAGCCGGCTCAGAAAGAGCGACCGGCTCGCCGTTCTGCCTCAACGCTACGGCGCCGTGGTCGGTGGCACCGCGGCGCGCTCGATGTCTGTCCAGGCGACCACCATCCCGTGGCCGCCCGCCATCCGTTCCACCGCGAGACCACGCGCTTTCACAAACTTGATCAGCTCGGCGCTTCCGGCAGCGGGCGGGTTCGGGTTGGCCGTCACGACATCGCTCTGAAACAGGATCTTCGCCGCGGGGACGTAGATCGCCAGCAGTCCCTCGGCATGTGCCGTCGGCAGCCGGTAGGCGACGACGCGGGTGTCTCCCGAGCCGACGACCAGGCTGTCCTCGACGCTGGTGATTGTGCTGCGCGAGGGCCGGCCCGAGCGCGACAGCGCATCGGGACGTACCGTCTTGCGCGCCGCCCCGATGGAGCGCACGAAGCTCACGTTGCGCGCGTGGGTCACGATCGGAACGTTGGCCGCAAGGACCGTCCTGAGCCCGCCGGTATGGTCCCAGTGGTGATGAGTATTGATGACGGTCCCCACCGGCTTGCCGGGGAAGCGCGAGCGCAGCGTGTCCAACACGGCTTCCATGCGCTGCGCGCTCTGCGGCGCCTCGACGACGAGGAGTCGCGTGCCCTGATCCACGATCAACGAGTGATGAGAACCGCCCTCGGCGCGCCACACATTGGGCGCGAGCTCAGCGAGCGTGACGGTGATCGGCGGCGGCGTGGGATTGCTAGGCTGCGCCTTTGCCTTGATCGAGTCCGCTATGACGAACATCGAATCGGCGACCGTGCCATTGGTCGTCACCGCCGTGAAAACCCAAGCGTTCTGCAGGCGGCCGTTCACGTCCACGTCCCACTGTCGCGGGGACAGAACTCCTCCGGCATCCTGCCAGCGGGTATACGCCACGAGGGTGCGCCGATCGCCAAGGATCGGGTCATCGGTGATAGTCTCGATCAGCACCGGCAGTCCGGACCGGCGATCGAAGTACACATCGAGGGTGTCCGAGGCACTGACATAGTGCACCCCATCGAGCGACTCGCCGCGCCAGGTGCGCGCCGGCAGGCTGCTCAGCGACGCCGGACTGTCGAACGCCGCGAGAAGGACGCGATCGGGCAAGCGACGCTGGTTCCGCTCGACGTTCGCGACCGCCTGCGACGCATCAGCGGTTTGGGTGCCATTGGCGTCTGTCATGCCGATGCCGCCGGTGATCACGCGTCGGACCTTATTGACCATACCGGCGGGGTTCCGGCCTTCGGTCACCGTAAGTTGCCGACGACCGGCGTAGTCGATGGTTTGCGTGCCGGCTACCACGTTTGGTCGCGGCGGCGATTGCGGCGTTTCCTCCTGGCCGAGTCCGAAATTCGCGACGTAATAGGCCACCGTCACGTTGCGGATTCCGCGGACCGCGGACTCTCCGCCCATCGCGTTGAGGGCCCGGGTGACGAGATCACGCGGGGCGGGGGATGCAGGAGCCTTCGGAGCTTGCGCCGCCTGCGTAAGAGTGGACAACAGGATTAGGGGGACGGCCAACGCACTCATAGACCCTCCGGGCTTGCCATATTGGGGTATGACGCCAGAACTCCAGGAGATGCTGGACCAACTCGACGCTATCAGGCGAGAGGGCGAAGCGGTAGCCTCCGGTTTGACCGACTCGCAGTTCAATTGGCAACCGGGTCCCGGACGCTGGTCGATTGCGCAGTGCCTCAACCATCTCAATGTCGGCGTGGCCATGGTGCTGCCGGCGTTTGATCGGGCCATTGCCGCCGGCCGTGACGAGGGGAAAACGTCGCCCGGACCGTTTCGCTACGGGTGGTTTTCGCGACTGGCAATTGCCTCGATGGAGCCGCCCCCGCGGTGGCGCATGAAGACCCCGATGAAAAAATCGGCAGGGACGACCCACCGCGCGGCCGACGTGCTGCCCGAGTTCGCTCGCCTGCGTGATCAGCTCGCCGATCGCGTGCGCAAGGCCGATGGTCTCGATCTAGCCCGGATCAGGACGATCTCACCGGTGAATCGCCTGGTTCGTTTGCCCCTGGGGGCGTACTTTCATTTCATCCTGGCTCACGACCGGCGCCACCTGTGGCAGGCCCGCCAGGTGCGGGCCACTGCCGGTTTTGGCGTGTAACCCCGAAGCCCTTCCGAACCATTCCCCCCCGCTTGACGCGCCCCGCGCTTGTGCTAGTTTCCTAGCATAATATGCTAGTTTTTTAGCACACCCCAAAGGGATGACGCGGAATGCGGAAGGAACCAACGACACCGTTGAGCCGTCGTGAACGCGAGATCATGGACGTCATCTACGGCGCTCCCGGCGGCCGCGCTACCGCGGCCGAGGTGCTCGAGCAGCTCGCCGACCCGCCGAGTTATTCTGCGGTGCGCGCGTTGCTGCGGGTGCTCGAGGAGAAGGGACACCTGCGGCACGAAGAAGACGGGCCGCGCTATGTATTTCTCCCGACCATCCCGCGCGAGCGCGCGCGGGAGTCCGCGCTGCGCCAGCTGCTCCAGACATTTTTTGACGGATCGACGGAACAGGCCGTCGCCGCCTTACTCGATCTCTCTTCCACTCGCCTTTCCGACGCGGAGCTTGTGCGCTTGAGCCGGCTGATCGCCGACGCGCGCAAGGAGGGACGCTGACATGATCGCGATTCTCGTGGACGCCATCGTCAAAACCACCGTGCTGTTGCTGGTCGCGGGAGCCGGAGCTTGGTTGCTGCGCCGCTCGAGCGCGGCGTTGCGACACCTGGTTTGGGCATTGGCCTGCGGTGGAGTATTGGTGCTGCCGATCGCATCCGCTGTCCTGCCGAACTGGCGACTGGGCGGGTGGCCCCGCTTCGACGCGCCGATCGCGTTCAACCTGCACGAGGTCCCGACGCAGACCTTGGACCAGCCGGCTGCACGACAGCCAACTCCGACGCCCCAATCGCCTCACGCGGCCCCATCCGCCGTGAGCGTCACGCCGCAACCGACCCCCACCCCCACCCCGGCCCCGGCCGGCGCCACAACCGCCCCCGTCGCTGCCCCCCCCCCCGCCCACGCGCCAGGAGCAGTGCGCTTCACGATCACGACCGATTGGACGGCGTGGGTGGTTGTGATTTGGTTGAGCGGCGTCGCGGCGGTGCTGATTCTCCTGGCGCTGGGCCTCGCGCGCATCTGGTGGCTCGACCGGCTCACGGTGCCGCTGCTCGATGAGAGCTGGCTCGAGCTGGCGGACGATCTCTCGCGCGAACTGGGCCTTGGAGATCGCGTCGTTCGGTTATTGAAGGCCAAGGGGCCTGCGATGCCGATGACGTGGGGAATTCGCCGGCCCGCCATTCTCTTGCCGGCGGACGCAGCGGCGTGGTCACCGGACCGACGTCGCGACGTCCTCTTGCACGAGTTGGCACACGTCAAGCGTCATGACTTTCTGATTCAGCTGATCGCGCAGGTGGCCTGCGCGGTGTACTGGTTCCATCCGCTCGTCTGGATTGCCGCGACGCGCTTGCGCGAGGAGCGCGAGCGTGCGTGTGACGATCACGTGCTGCGCGCCGGCGCGACGCCTTCGGCGTATGCGACCCATCTGCTCGAAATCGCGCGCAGCCTGCGAGCAGCCCGTGCGACCTCGCTCGCGAGCGTTGCCATGGCCCGGCCCGCACAACTCGCGACGCGGCTTATCGACGTGCTCGATGCGCGGCGCCGGCGCGATACGCTGTCGCCGAAATCGGCGGTGCCCGCATGGATTGCGGCGATCGTGATCGTTGTGCCGCTAGCCGCGGTGGCTCCGCGTGTGGCCGAGCCGGCCGCTGTGACGATCGACACGATCCCCCGCGTGCCCGAGCCGAACTTGGTGGCGCGCACTCCGCGGCCAGCCCTCCGCTCGCCGGCGCGCCCGGCCCCGTCACCTGTGACCGGACTCGTCGTGCTCGACACGCTGCGCGGATGCTCGGAGCGGAGTCAGTCGCGGCGCTCTACCTCCAGTAGCACGCGCCAGAATGACGACGATCTCACCATCGTGACGACCGTAGGTCCGTGCACCATTCGTCTCTCGGCCTTCGGAAAGTTCCAGTTCACGAGGGATTTCAGTGACATCGCGTCGGTGCCATCAGGCGGCCAGGTGGTAATCGAGGTCGACTACGGCACGCACGATCGCCGTCTCACGATTCGGCCCGACGAGCGGATCTACAAGGTCGATGGTGAAGTCCGTCCGTTCGATGCGGACGCCAAGAGCTGGCTCGCCGAGACGCTGACCTTCCTGTTACGCCGGACGGGTTATCAGGCCGAAGCGCGCGCGCGCTGGATTCTGGAGACCCGCGGCATCGAGGGATTGATCAACGAATTCGGTGAGCTCTCGGGCGACTACACGCGGCGCATTTACTATCAGGCTGCCGTCGAGAGCGGCAAGCTCGATGCCGCGGGATACGAGCGGCTGGTCACGCTCGCGGGGCAGACCATCAGCAGCGATTACGAGCTTGCGGAGCTCCTGATCGTCATCTCGAAGACCCAGCCGCTGACCGAGCGGATGCAGGCGGGATTCGTCACGGCGTCGCAGTCGATCAGCTCCGACTACGAACGCCATCGCATCTTGAAAGCGGCGCTCTCGCGGCCTGGCCTGACGGCAGCGAGCCAGTCAGCCATGCTCGTCGCCGCGTCCGATATCAGCTCGGACTACGAGCTGGCGGAACTCCTCATCGAGCTGAATACGGCTCGGAAGATCGACGAGGCGGTTCGGCCCGCGTACTTCAAGGCGGCGAATTCATTGTCGTCGGATTACGAGCACCGTCGCGTGCTCGACGCGGTCGTCAGCCGCACCGGGATGACCGCCACGATGCTCGCCGACGTTCTCGAGTCCGCCAGATCGATCAACTCCGATTACGAGCTGGCGGAGCTGATGATCAAGATCGGAGGCGCGTATGAGCTCGATGATGCGCTGCGGCCGCCGTTCTTCGCGGCAGCCGGCTCCCTCACCTCCGATTACGAGCACGGCCGGGTCCTGACCAGTGTGATTCAACGCGGGAACGTGACGCCCCCGGTCGCGTTGGCGGTGCTCGAGTCCGCGAAGGGAATCTCGTCCGATCACGAGCTTGCCGAGCTCCTCATCGCGGTCATAAGCAAGGTAAAACTGGATCCCGAAATCCGCGCAGCGCTCCGGGAAGTCGCCCAGACGATCGGGTCGCAGTACGATCGCGGTCGCGTGTATGAAGCGTTGGGTGGGAAAGAGACTTGAGACGCCGAAGGGGGAGGGAGGAGGGAGACGTCGCTACGCGTCTCCCTCGACGTTTCGTTCCCGTTCCAAGAGCATTTCTTTCCGCTCTACTCCCCACCGATATCCACCCAGCTCCCCATTACCGCGCACCACTCGATGGCACGGTATGACCAGGGCCACGGGGTTGGTGGCGCATGCTCGCGCCACCGCTCGCGTTGCCGTCGGCCGTCCAATCCTACGAGCAACGTCCGCGTAGGTTCGCGTCTTCCCGAAGGGGATCCGCTGCAGCTCCTGCCACACCCTGCGCTGAAACGCCGTCGCCCGAATGTCGAGCGGCAGGTCGAGATCGGGCTCCCGCCCGTCGAGATAAGCGAGAATCGACGAGACCCAGCCGTGTAAGACGCCGCTCTTGTCCTTCACCACCCGCGCGGCGGGAAACTCGGCGAGGAGATCCGCTTCCAGTGCCGCTGCGTCATCGCCGAGCGCGACACGGCAGACGCCGCGCTCGCTCGCCGCTACCAAAAGCCGGCCCAGGGAGGTGAGGACGGTAGCGTATGCGATGCCGATTCCAGCGCCGCCGCGCGCGTACTTGGCGGGTGTCATGCCGAGCTGTTCGTGGGCGTGCTCGTACACTCGACTCGACGAGCCATAGCCGGCTTCATAAAGGGCGGGACTCACGTGCTTCCTCCGTTTCAATTCCTGTTTGAACCGCGCGATGCGACGGGCCGCCGAGTACTCCTTTGGCGAGATGCCAAGGACGCGCTTGAAGGCACGCACGAGCCGGCGAGGCGTGCCCGCGGGCTTCTGCCCCGCGTCGAGCGCCCGGCATGCGTCGCGGACCAGCGCCACTGCCGGGTCCGTGCCGTTCGCTAGTGCCGGGTGACAGCGGCGGCAGGCGCGGTAGCCCGCCCGCTCAGCGACCTCGGGGATCGCGTAGAACGTCACTTGGGTCCGGCGCGGGCGGCGGCTCGCGCACGAGGGCCGACAGTAGATGCCCGTCGAGCGCACCGCGTACACGAACGCACCGTCGTAACGCCGGTCGCGCGACAGCACTGCCTGCCAGCGCTGGTCGGTACGCCGGGACGGTGTGGGGGGGGTCAAAACAGCAGCGGCACTAGTCACGCCTTCACGATAGTGACCGGTGCCGCTCCGATCTATCCGCTTTTTACGCTTAAAGTGGCTCAGCTCCACTTCTCGTCGGCTGAAGGACCGTAGATGGCCGGCACTTTACCCCCCGCCATTCGCAGGTAGACAGAAAACTGACCGCGGTGATGGATCGTGTCATTCAGGAGGAACCAAAGCACATCCATGCGGCGCAGATCGCTCATCTGCTTGGGGCCGGTGACGAACTTGACCGTCGTGTTCAGCTGGGCGTCGTCCACCTTCCGGACCCTGTCACTCATGACCTTCAACGCCTTCTCGACCTCGGTGATCATCGCTTTCCAGGACGAGGGTTTCTCCGGCATGCCGGGCGGCGGGAGCTTCATTTCGCCCTGAACGGCCTGCGATCCAGCCACCCCATCGAACACAAACGCCCAGGCGAGGTCTTTCGCGCTACGAGAGCTGGGGTGTGGCTTGAGGTCAGTCTTGTCCTCGGGGAACGCTCGCAACACTTTGAGCGTCGTAGCGGATTCCTTGTCCCACGCTTCCTGAAACTTCTGTTTCTCACTCATTGGGCTTCCCTCTCATGTGAACCCGGAGATTGCACTGGCGGCGGCCCTCCCGGTAGGGCCTGTTGGAACCTGTCCGCCTCGATAGGTTTTGGGAGCTAATGCTAGGGAACTGCCTTGCCGTCATCATCTTGGCGATTATCGCGATCGGCGGGCTCACGTGGGCCGTCATGGCGCTCCGGCGCTCTCTCGCCCGTGAGCGGCGCCTTGCCCGCATCGACGATCTGACCGGGGTTCGCAACGCTCGGGCGTTCCGCGAAGCTGCCGGCGCTGAGATCGAGCGTGCGCGGCGCTACCAGCATCCCTTTAGTGTGGCGGTCGTAGACCTCGGCTCGCGCGTCGGGGATGACCTGGTCCGTTCTGCCGCCGCTGCACTGCGAAACGCCCTGCGAGCCACAGACATGGTCGCCCGGCTGGGCCGCGACGAGTTCATCGCGCTCCTGCCCGAAACGAGTGCTGCCTCCACCCGCATTGTGCTTGAAAAGCTGCAGAGCGGTCTTGCCGAGCTCCGGACCACTGACGGCAAGCTCGCGACGCCCAGCATCGGGGGCGTGACGTTCCTCAACCCTCCGCGTGCCGTCGAGGAGGTCGTCCGCGCCACCGATGAGCGGATCGCGGAGGCCAAGTCGACGGGCGTGCCTTCGCACGTCACGTGGAACGCACCACCCCCCGGCGGCGAGGGGCGATGAACCGGCAGAACGTTTCCAGCGGCGCTCCGTGGGAGCCGAAGGTCGGTTATTCGCGAGCGGTTCGGATCGGGCGCGTCGTCCACGTCTCCGGCACGACCGCGACTGACGCGGGCGGGAAAATCGTCGGCAAAGGCGATCCCTATGTCCAGGCGGTGCAAGCCTTGCGGAACATTGGACGGGCGCTCGAGCAGGCGGGCGCCCGTTTTGCCGACGTGGTCCGAACGCGGATGTACGTGACCGATATCGAGCATTGGGAGGCGGTCGGTCGCGCGCACGGCGAGGTCTTCGGTGACATTCGTCCCGCCTCGACGCTGGTGGCGGTGACGCGTCTCGTCGATCCGACCATGCTGGTTGAAATCGAGGCTGAAGCGATTCTTCCCGAATGAAAATCGTGGTGAGCGGCTCGACGGGTCTGATCGGCTCGGCGCTCGTGCCGCGACTGGTGCGAGAAGGACACGAGGTAATGCCCTTGGTACGGCGTCGTGTGACGCCGGGCGAGCGTGCGTTCTCCTGGAATCCGGAAGCGGGCACGATCGACCGCGCCGGGTTGGAGGCCGCGGGTATTGATGCCGTTGTCAACCTCGCCGGTGAAAACGTTTTCGGCCGCTGGACACCCGCCAAGAAACAGCGCATTCGCGAGAGCCGGGTGCATGGGACGCGGCTCGTCGCTGACTCGATCGCGGGGCTCGCCCGTCCTCCCCGCGTGCTGCTGGCCGCATCGGCGGTCGGCTACTACGGCGATCGCGGCGAGGAGGTGATGACGGAGCGCAGCGCAGCCGGGGATGATTTTCTTGCGCACGTCGCGCGCGACTGGGAAGCCGCCACAGCGGGAGCCGCCGCAGCCGGGATTCGCGTTCACAACCTGCGGTTTGGCGTGGTGCTCACGCCGTCAGGCGGTGGTCTCGGCAAGATGCTGCCGGCGTTTCGCGTGGGTTTGGGCGGACCCGTGGGCAGCGGGAACCAGTACTTCAGCTGGATCGCACTCGACGATGCGATCAGGGCCATCCTGCACGTTCTGGCGACCCCGAATCTCGCGGGGCCCGTGAATGTCACGTCGCCAACTCCCGTGACCAATCGCGAGTTTGCCAAAACACTCGGTAAGGTTCTGGGGCGGCCGGCGGTCCTGACTGTTCCCACGTTCGCACTCCGCATCGCGTTTGGCATCGAAGGGGCGGCCATGTTGCAGAGCGGCCAGCGGACCGTCCCGGTCCGACTCCTCGAGTCCGGTTTTCGGTTTTGCTACGACACACTAGAGCCTGCGTTGCGTCACTTGCTTGCCGCCTGAAAGCGGTCGATAGTATCGGGCATGACGCTGCCTGACGCCTACGACGACGACGCTGTCCGCTCCACTCCGGAGCCTCAGGTGTCGAAGCGCTCGCGTGGCGTGGCCCTGGGACTGAGCATCGTCGGCGGCGTCTTTGGATTACATCGTTTTTACGTCGAAAAGCCAACGTCTGCCATCGCCATGATCTGCACGCTCGGCGGGATGGGGATTTGGTGGCTCTATGATGTCGTACTGCTTGTCGCGGGCGAGTTCCGGGATTCCCAGGATCTCCCCTTAAGGAATTGGGGAGTTGAGGAAACGCCGGGGTCGCGTCGAGAGCTCACCGGCCGTGCCGAGCAGCGGGTCAACGAGATGGAAGAGCAATTTGACGCGCTGCGCCAGCAGGTCGGTGAGCTGGCGGAGCGCGTGGATTTCGCCGAGCGAATGCTGGCACAACAAAGGAGCCGGGAGTCAGGAGTCGGGAGTCGGGCCCCGCAACTCCGGGCTCCAGACTCCTGACTCCAGACTCCAGACTCCTGACTCCCATGAAGATAGGAGTGCCGAAGGAAACAGCCGCGAATGAGCGGCGCGTCGCTCTCACGCCTGACGTCGCGGGACGTCTGGTCAAGAGCGGTTTCGAGGTCATCGTCGAGCAGGGTGCCGGTACGTCGGCGTACTTTCCCGATGGCGCCTACCGAGCCGCGGGAGCGGGCATCGGTGATCGGGCCTCGGTTCTCAGTGAGTCGGCGATCGTGCTGCAGGTGCAGCCGCCGAGTCCCGCCGAGCTGACACAATATCGCGAAGGCAGCGTCCTCGTTGCCTTCTTTCAGCCTGCCTCCGAACTCGTGCGCCAGCTAGCCCACCGCAAGCTCACGGTGTTCACGCTGGTGCTCTTGCCACGCATCACGCGGGCACAGCCGATGGACGTGTTGTCGTCGCAGGCCACCGTGGCGGGCTACAAGGCGGTCTTGCTCGCCTCGGCGGCGGCGGGACGGCTGCTGCCGATGCTCGTGACCGCCGCCGGCACGCTTCCCGCCGCGCGTGTGCTCGTGCTCGGCGCCGGCGTCGCCGGCTTGCAGGCGATCGCGACGGCCAGACGCCTCGGGGCGATCGTTTCAGCGTTCGACGTGCGACCGGCAGTGAAGGAGCAGGTGCAAAGCCTGGGCGCAACGTTCCTCGAGATGACGATCGAGGAGCACGCGGAAACGGCGGGAGGGTACGCGAAGGAGCTGTCGGAAGAAACGCATCGCAAGGAGCTCGCATTTCTTGCGGGCGCCGTGAAAGACGCCGACATCGTGATTTCCACCGCCGCGATTCCCGGCAAGAAGGCGCCGATTCTTATTACGGCCGCGGCGGTGCAGGGAATGAAGCCGGGATCGATCATCGTGGATCTCGCCGCCGAGACAGGCGGCAACTGCGAGCTCACCCAACCTGGCGTGGAAATCGTGCGCGACGGCGTCGCGATCCTGGGACCGCTCAATCTCCCGAGCACCGTGCCGCTCCACGCCAGTCAGATGTACGCAAAGAATCTCTCGGCCTTTCTCGGCCACATCGTGCAGGATGGAAAGCTGCGTCTCGACTTCGAGGATCAGATCATCCGCGAGACGTGCGTCACTCATGCCGGCGAGGTACGCAGATCATGACCGATTTCGGATCGATGTTGTTTGTGTTCGTGCTGGCGACCTTCATCGGCCTCGGTGTCATACGCCGGGTCTCGCGCCTGCTCTACACGCCGCTGATGTCGCTCACCAACGCCATTTCCGCCATCGCGGTCGTCGGGTCGATCGTCGTCGCGGGCGCCGATCATCCCCTCACGATTCGCATCCTGGGCGCCGTCGCGTTGTTCGCCTCGATGACCAACATCGTCAGCGGGTTCCTGATCACCGACCGCATGCTCAAGATGTTCAAGAAGCGGTAATGCACCTCATCAGCGAGCTGTCGGCAGTCCTCGCGACGTCGCTGTTCATCTTCGCGCTGTATTGGATGAACGATCCCAAGACAGCGCGGCGCGGCGTCATCGCGGGCGTCACGGGCATGGGCGTGGCGGTCATCGCGACGTGGATCCAGCCCGAGATTCTCCATCACGGCTGGATCGTCGCGGCGATCATCCTCGGCTTCGCGGTGGGCGTACCGCTGTCTCGGGTGCCCCTCACGGCCGTGCCGCAACGAACCGCGCTCTCCCACGCGTTCGGTGGATTGGCGGCCGGGCTCGTCGGCACCGCGGAGTTCTTCCTCTGGATCAACGAGCCGGGCGGCGCTCACATCACGCCGTTCCGGATGAGCGCGCTGGTGCTCGAAGTGATTCTCGGTTTTCTGACGTTCACCGGCAGCTTGATGGCAGCGGGCAAGTTGCAGGAAGTTCGCTGGATCCCGCAGCGTCCCGTGACCTACCCGGGCCAGAACGTCGTCAACATCGGCGTGCTCGCACTCGCCGTCGGCCTGGGCGTCGCGGTCGTGCTGAATCCGCACGCGGCGTGGGCGAGCCAGGCATTTGTCGCTATCGCGGTCCTCGCGACGATTTTCGGGGTGCTGCTGATCATTCCGATCGGCGGCGCCGACATGCCGACCGTGATCTCGATCCTGAATGCCTACGCCGGCCTCGCGGCCGTGGCGATGGGGTTCGTGCTCGACAGCAAGCTGCTCGTGACCGCCGGCGCGCTGGACGGCTCGAGCGGCCTGATCCTGTCGATCATCATGTGCCGGGCGATGAACCGCTCATTCACCAATGTTCTGTTCGGCGCCTTTGGCAAGGCTCAGCCCGCGCTCACGAGCGGCGAGCAAAAAGTCTGGAAGCAGGAGACGGTCGAAGGAGCATCGCAGTTGCTCGAGCAGGCGCGCAACGTCGTGATTATTCCCGGATACGGCATGGCGGTCGCGCAGGCCCAGCACAAAGTGCGCGAGCTGTTCGACGCGCTGACCAAACGCGGCGTCACCGTCAAATTCGCGATCCATCCCGTCGCCGGCCGAATGCCCGGACACATGAACGTGCTGCTGGCCGAGGCCAACATCCCCTACTCGGCGCTGGTCGAGATGGACGAGATCAACCCTGAGATGCCGCAGACCGACGTGGCGCTCGTGCTCGGCGCCAACGACGTGGTCAATCCCGCCGCGCGGTACGCCAAAGCGACACCGATCTACGGCATGCCGATCATCGACGCGGATAAGGCCAAGACGGTGCTGGCGGTGAAGCGCAGCAAGAATCCCGGGTTCGCGGGCATCGACAACGAGCTGTACGTCCAGGACAACACCTGGATGTTATTCGGGGATGCGAAAGCCGTGCTCGCGGATCTCGTGAAGCAGTTCGGAAGTGGCGGAATCCACTAGTTGTCGGTCACCGATGGTCCGATACCGCTACCGTTCCCAGCTGTTATTGTCGCGATCGCTATCAGGATAGATGCGTCGCGGATCGATCACGACGCCGACCAGCTCCTTCGGTCCCGCCATCCGGTAGGTGAACTCGTTGCCGGGATTCCACATCTCCACCGGCAAGTCGCGACGTTCGGTCGTTCCATCGCCAAATCGTAGCTCGAGCTGCACGGGAAGAACCATCTGTCCGCGATTCGATATGGTGATGAACGTGCTGTCGCCCTGGCGTTGAACTTCGTTCACTGCCTGATCGATTCGAGCTGTCGTGTAAATCCAGTCGCGCCAGAACCAGTCCAAATCCCGCTTGGTTTCGGTCTCCATCGTCCGGAAGAAATCCGCCGGCTGGGGGTGTTTGCCCTTCCACCGCCGGACGTACTCGCGAAACGCGCGGTCGAACGCGTCACGGCCCAGCACCGACTCGCGCAGAATTGTGAGCATCAGCGCCGGCTTCTGATACGCCGTCCAGTACAGCTCGCTGACCTCGTCGGGTTGGGTGATCATCGGCTGCTCGCTGTCGGGAAGCGCGGTCGCGGCGTAGGCGCTCAGCAGTTCGCGCCGCACGGTGTCGGCATACGGCGTTCCCTTGAAGAAAGCCTCTGCGGCGGAGTAGTCCACGAACGTGTTGAAGCCCTCGTCCATCCAGGGGTAGCGCCGCTCATCGGACCCCACCTGCATAGGAAACCACTGGTGCCCAAGCTCATGCATCAGGTTCCAGAACTGATCCTCGCGCTTCGGCAATGCTGGACAGAAAATGACCATCGGGTACTCCATCCCTTCGATCAGTCCTTCAACCGCCGAGATCTGCGGCCACGGGTATGGGCCCAATGCGCTCGAGAAATGGCGCACGGCAAACCGCAGCATGTTGTTCGCCGCCTCCCACGGCGTTGCGTCCGGGTGGTAGAAGGTCTGCACGACGATTCCGTTCCATACGCTCACGTCCCAGCGCAAGTCAGGCCCCGCGGCCCACGCAAAATCTCGCACGTTGCTTGCGGTGAACCGCCACGTCCGCGTGCCCGGCACCCGGCGGGTTGCGTTGGCGGCGGCTTCCTGCCGCGTGATCACCGAAACAACCTGGCCGGGTTTTTCGAACGCACGGGCAAGCCGGGCGCGCTCCTGCCGCGTGCGAATGACCGTCGGATTCGCGAGCGCCCCGGTCGCCGTGACCTGAAATCCGGCCGGCACCGTCAGACTCACGTCGAAGTCGCCGAACTCGAGGTAGAACTCGCCGGCGCCGAGGTAGGGTAGGGTGTTCCAGCCGTGCACGTCGTCGTACACCGCCATGCGCGGATACCACTGAGCGAGCTCGTAAAACCGTGAGCCGATGCGGCCCATGCGGCCCGCGCCATAGGGCGGGATGGGGAAACGCCACGCGACGTCGAACGTGATGCCGAGTTTCGGGGCCAGCGGACGCGGCAGCTCGACGCGCATCATCGTGCCTTGGACGGTGGTCTTGAGCCGCCGGGAGCCAACGGCGAACCGATCGATCTTGATGCCACCGACAAAGCCCCTGCCAGTGAAGTCGAACACCACCCCGCCCGCGAATTTGAGCGGCGGCGGTGTCTTGGACGCCGACCCGCTCGCGAAGAGGTTTTGGTCGAGCTGCACCCAGACGTGGGACAGCGTCTGCGGCGAACGATTGACGTAGTAGATGCGGCCGCGGCCCCGCAACGTGTTGGTCGCCGTGTCCAGCGTGGCCTCTAGCACGTAATCGACGCGTTGCTGCCAATACCCTGGTCCGGGCGCTCCCGACGCGCTACGGACCGGCGTCGGGGGCGGTAAGGGGAGCGGGCGAAACGGGGAAGAATCCACGACCGGCTGTTGAAGCGCGACGAGCAAAGCAAGCATCCAGTTCTCCTAGTGAGCCGCGATGATGCCCGCGGCGCGGTGTGCAATCGCCATGACGGTAAGCATGGGATTCACGCCAGACGCGCTAGGGAAGGTGCTCGCGTCGGCAACGAACAGATTTTGCATGCCCCACACCCGGTTTTCGGCATCCACCACAGAGCTGCGCGCGCTGGAACCCATGCGGCACGACGCCATCTGGTGGAACGTGACGAGCAGCAGTTCGTTCGGTCCCCAGCCCGCCGCGTCCACCCGTGCGAGCCAGTCCTGACGCGCCCGACTGCCACCCGGCCGGTAGCCGACGAAACGCGCCAGCGGTGCCCAGATTGCTCGGGCTCCAGCGGCTTCCAGCAGCTCCGCTGCCGTTTCGAGTCCAAGCCGCAAGTGGCGCGCATCATACCGAGAGAGACGGTAATCGACAACGGGATACCCGTCACGATCGACCGTGACGCGCCCCCCAAACCGGTCGCGCAGCAGGATGCCGACCAGCGCGGTGTGGGGCAGCTGTGCCATGCACGCGTGGTGTTGGGCGGCGGATTCCCAGGGCGCTGCCAGCGCCTGCAGAGACGGGTGCAGCGGCGCGGTCTCGAATCTAAAGCCGTACCCGTCGCTCAGGTCAGCGAATTGATCGGAGTAGCGCGCCTGGACAGTCCCCGTCCACGGCCGCACGTCTTCGTCCATCTCGGCGAGCACGGCGGTGGCGGGATGCAGCGCCAGGTGCCGCCCCAGGGCCGGGAGCGCTACACCCGAACGCAACAGCAGCGCCGGGGAATGAATCGAGCCACCGGCCACGACGACGGCGCTCGCCCGGACCGTCAGGGTGTGGGTCCGTCCTTCGCCGGTGACATGCGCGACGACCCCCGTCGCGCGGCCATGCTCCAGCACGATCCGCCGTGCATCGCAGTCCACGACGATGCGCGCGCCGCGGGAGGCGGCGTCCTGGAGATAGGTGATCAGTGTCGATTGCTTGGCGCCGCGACGGCAGCCAAAACCGCAGTAGCCGCACCCATCGTCCTGCGGGCAGCCGCGCACGTCGCGCGGGAGCGATCCGTGGTGCCACCCCAGCCGCTCCAGCCCCCTGAGCAACACTCGGTCGCGTCCCGACGGTGTGGCGTGCGCCGTGTTGACCGCGGTGCGTTGTGCCACGGCGTCGAGCGAGCTACTGAACTCCGGGCTGGCGAGGTGCGGCAGATCGTGTCGGCGCGCCCATTCGTCGCGCACCGCGTCGGGAGTATGAAAGCTCGTGGTGTAGTTGATCACCGTCCCGCCGCCCAGCGTGGCCCCTTGCAGCACGACGAGCCCGAGATCGCGGGACGTGAGCAGTCCGCCCGCGTCGTACATCGTCTCCAACGCCTCTCCCTCGATGTGCGTAAAGTCGGCCTCGTTGCGATAGCCGCCTTTCTCCAGAACGATGACGTCCTTGCCGCGCGTCGCGAGCTCACCTGCGACGACGCCGCCCCCAGCGCCAGAGCCGACAATTACGACGTCACAGTCGAGTGTCGTATCGCGGGTGATGGCCAGGGGACGGATCGGTTTGGGCGTGGCTGGCGGTGGTCCGAGAGGACCTGGGTAGCCTATCGTGCGTCCCACGCCTGCAGTCGTGAAGTGCGTGACCGTCGTCAGCCGCTTCAGCGCCTGGAAGGCTTTGCGACGCTGCGGAATGCGGCTGGTGGCCCAATCCCGCAGATAGTGCTCGCGCCGATCGGGGGACATGCGCGTGAAGGGCTGGGGAATTCCGGCGAGCAGAAAGTTAATGACGCGGCTCTCGAACAGCCGCAGCAACAGATCGAGCTCGGCGCGATCCGTCGCGCGCGGGAGTGCATCGATCTTGCGCGCGACGCGATCGCTGAGGTCCGGTGCACCATCCCCAACCAGTGTCGCGGCAACCGCGCGCAGTACGCGCAGGGCGGCCGGTGAAAGGCTCAACGCACCTGCGCGATCGTCAGCTTAAACCCATCGGGATCGGTAATCATGAACACACGTTGGCCCCAAGGCATGTCGGCCGGTTCCTGATCGAGGGACCCGCCGCGTGCCTTGATCTCGGCGGCGAGCCGATCGATGTCTTGCGCCGTCGAGCAGTGCAGGCGACTCCCAATCCCCTTCTGGCGGTCGCGGCCTTTCGCGAAGTCGTCCTGGCTCAGCATGAACAAGACGGTCCCGGCACGCATCTCGCAGCCTTGGAGCACGCCGTCTTCGCGCCATTCATCCGCCACCACGAATCCCAGCACGTCCCGGTAAAACGCGATGCTGCGCTGCAGATCGGTGGCGGTAAACGAGGGGGAGACGTTGCGCAGCCGCAACGTTTCCGGCTGGCTACGCGCCGCTGGACGGGAGGCTTTTGCGGACCGAGCGCGATTCTTCGTCGTTTTTGCCATGCCTCAAGCGTAGCGCACGCGCGTGACCATCGCCAGATTCTAGAGACTCCAGCAACCACCAGAGGAAATCCAACATGGCGACCAGCAATGCCGTCGCGACGTGGGAAGGCACGCTCCGGGAAGGGAAAGGCACCTTCAAAGCCCAGAGTGGCGCGTTCAGCGGCGCCTTCAGTTTTGGCACGCGCTTCGAGGGCAAGAAGGGCACCAATCCCGAAGAGTTGATTGCCGCGGCGCACGCTGGCTGCTTCAGCATGGCCCTCTCGGCGGCGCTCGAGAAGGCGGGCCATCCCGTGACCCGCATCGAGACGCGCGCGGCGGTGACGATCGAAACGGTGGACGGGGCACCGACGATCACCCGCAGCGCACTCGACGTGCGCGGCAGGGTGCCGGGCATCGATGAGGCGGCGTTCCTCCAGGCCGCCGAAGGCGCGAAGAAAAACTGCCCCGTCTCCAAAGCGCTGCAGGGCGTCGCCGCGATTACGATGGAGGTAAAGCTCGTCTGAGGCCGCGCTGCTCGTCGACGCCGAGCAGCAACCCACCGCCCACCAGGAAGAACAGCAGAATCGTCGCCACGCCGGCGCGTTGGCTCTGGAACAGCTGTGTCGCGACGCCCAGGAGCGCCGGCCCCGCGAACGCGGTTAACCGTCCGGAAAACGCGAAGAATCCGAAGAACTCGTTTTCGCTGCCGCGTGGCGCGAATCGCGCCATGAGGGAGCGGCTCGCGGACTGGTTCGGACCTGCGAACACCCCGATCAGCATTGCTGCGACCCAGAACCAGCCGCGTGTCGGCGCCCAGACGGCGAGCACCGTGGCCGCCCCCAGCGCGGCGCAGCTCACCAGGATCGTGCGCTTTCCGCCGATCTTGTCGTCCACATACCCGAACAGAAAGGCGCCGGCCCCGGCGGCCACGTTGATCGCGATCCCAAACTGGATGACTTCCGCGAGAGTCATGCCGAACGTGCCGGCAGCGTAGATTCCCCCGAACGCGAATACCGTCACCAGCCCATCGTTAAAGATCAACCGCGCGAGAAGAAACAGCGCGGCGTCGCGAAACTGCCGCACGTTGCGAAACGTCCGAGCCAACTCCGCGAAGGTCGCGCGGATGTCGAGGCGCGTCGGCACACGCTGTTCGTCTCGGAGCGTTGCGAACAACGGCAAAGAGAAGACCGCCAGCCACACCGCGACCAGCAGGCAGATGGCCCGAATGTTGAACTCCGCGTCTCGCGTTACGCCGAACCAGGGACGCTCGGTCTGCACGAATCCCACGAGCGCCACGAGGAGTGCGAACAGCCCGCCTGCATAACCCAGCGCCCAGCCATAACCGGATACTCGGCCCAACTTGTCAGGCGAAGCGACCGTGGGCAGCAGGGCATTATAGAACAGCATCCCCAGCTCGAATCCGATATCCGCCAGGACGAACAACGCGAGTGCGAGGAGGGCGTCACTCCGGTCGCCGGGAGCGACGAAGGTCAGCGTTCCGGTCGCAAGCACACAGACGGTGGTGGTCACCAAGAGAAACCTGAGCCGCCGCCCGCTCTTGTCTGCCATCGCGCCGAGCAGCGGCGCGAGCAGTGCCACAACGATGCCGGCGATCGCGACGCCGCGTGACCACCACGCGGTGCCCGTGACCACATCGGGAGCGAACTTTTGTGCGAAGTAAGCCGAGTAGACGAACGTGACGACGAGCGTGGTGTAGGGCGAATTCGCCCAATCGAAGAGACACCACGCGAGGATCCGTCGTCGCTCGAGGGTCACGCGCGCCAAAATGGCGCCGCTCCGCAGGGCCCGCTAGCTTGCACGCGTGCCCTGGATGGTCTATCTCCTGCGCTGCCGTGACGGCTCATTGTATACCGGGATCACCAGCGACCTGGGTCGCCGCTTGATGCTGCACGAGGCCGGCAAGGCGAGCGCCTACACCCGATCCCGCCGGCCGCTCACTTTGGCCTATCGCGAGTTGCAGCCCGACCGCGGCGCCGCCCTGAAACGCGAGGCGGCGATCCGGCGACTCTCCCGCGCCGAGAAGCTCGCCCTGTGCAACGCCGCGACCTGATGCTCGCCGTCGCGGCGGTAGTTGCCGCGACGGTGTGCGTGGGGGCCGGCATCTGGCAGCTCAGACGGCTCGACGAACGTCGGGCGCGCAACGCGCTCATCGCCGCGCGGCGGGCGCTTCCCCCGCTGGAATTGGGGAGGGGGGGGGCCGTCGCCGTGGATTCCGTCCGCCAGCGGCGGGTCATGGCCCACGGCACCTACGATTTCTCAGCCGAGCAGACGTGGCTGGGGCGGAGCCTCCAGGGCACGCCCGGAGTCGCGCTCGTCACACCACTGCGTCTGGCAGATGGCTCCGCCGTGCTCGTCGATCGGGGCTGGGTCCCATCGCCGGATGCCTATCACGTGGATGGGACGTTGTATCGCGAGCCCGACTCCGCGACGGTTGTCGGCCTGGCCGTGATCCCTCCGCGTGGTCGGGGCGACGTGAATACGACGGGATACTTGCCGTTCGTGATTCAGCTCGAGGCGCCAGACCCGCCGGTCGAGCGCGGCCTGCCGCGCCGCTGGCCGCTAGCGGCGCTGGATGACGGGTCGCACCTGTCCTATGCGATCCAGTGGTTCAGCTTCGCGGCGATTGCCTTAGTGGGTACGGCTGCGTTGTTGCGCAGCCGGAAATGACTCATGGAAGGTGTCGAGCAGCTCGGCACCGCGGGCGACGCGCGCGTCGTCATTGGCGTAGCGCTTGATGACCCCACTGATCATCCGCTCGAACCCCGCCGTTTCCGGCCGGCCAAACTTGTCTTCTTTGCAGTCGAGATCGTGCACCATTTCGCCGATCGTGCGGAGCGAGGTGTCTGCGTCGAGTCCAAACCGCTTTAGCAGCATCTCGAACGTGCACCGATCGCCTTCGTGCGTGTAATCGCCTTCGTACATATCGAAGCGAACCATGCCGGCCTTCGGTTCACTGAAGGCAAATCGCGCTTTGGGGTCGATAAACCGACGAATCAACCATGCACTCGCGATCCGGTCGACGTGCACATCCGGTCGCGTGACCCAGGTGCGTCCGCGCTTATTCATGGCGACCTTCCCATCGGCGGCAGGCCGTGCTGCCGGCGCGTGATCGGGACGAAACAACGCGCGCATTTGCTGGTCTGACATCCCGTCGACAAAGGACGCGCGGCACACGGTTGCTTCGCCTCCTCCGGCCGTGATTTCGCGCCGCAACCATTGGAAATCCTCCATGGCTTCATCAGTGAATGGGAGTACATAGACGGAGTTCTTGATCGCGACCGCACCGATGGATTGTAGCCGCCGCCAGATCTTCACCCGGAAGTAGTCGGGTTTCGGTGGCAACTGGTGGATGAGCAGCAACCAGCGGTCGGCATGGGAGCTTCGTTTCTTCACAGCCAGAAGCCCCGCAGCGACGTGCCGATGGGAGCGCCCCAAGAGCTGTCAGGGGCTTGGACTGCGCGCGGCTCGGCGTCGGCCCCTAGCGCTCCGGTGATCGGATTGAAGAAATGCATCTCGGCCACCGCTGCCGTGAGGGCCGCGATTTCGGATTCGCTGAAGTGCTCGCGCGCGGCCGCCAGTTCGAGCGGTGTGTCATCGCCGCCGTCGGATTCGGTGTAGCGCGTGAGGGCGTCGGCGAAGCGCAGCGCGACACGCTCGCGCTCCGAGAAGAGCGCACAGGATTCGTAGTGCGGCAGCGCGCGCAACGCGTCCAGCGGTAGCTGCGCTTCACGCCAGAGATGGCGTCCCTTGTCGATGCACCAGCGACACCGGCTGCGCTCAGCCGCGAACTGAGTCGCGAGCAGTCGGAGGCGCGGATCGAGGTCGCTCGCGCCCCTTTGATAACGGGCGAGGGCGGCGTAGGCGGGAAGGACACGCGGATTCGCCGACGCGGCGGGTGCCGCGCGACCCATTCCAGAGACTACCGACCAGAGGGCAGTGAGCCGTCGCCGGAGCCATGTCACAGCTGTATCCATTCTTGATACAACTGTATCATACGCCGGCCAGTCCTGCAAGGCGGCACGCGGGCGCGGCCAGCAGTGGACGGTCCGAGCACGAATCCCCCGCGCGGGCGGCATTCCGACCAGGGGATTGGACCCTCGGAACTACCGTTTTGGCCCGCATTTAGCGATATTGTGTGTCCATCAGCCCGCGGGTGCATGCTGATGCACCCGCGGGCGTTTCATACCGAAACCCAAGGAGTGTTTCAATGGCGGCTGCCCTCCCCCTGAAGCGCCCCGTCAGAGTCGGCGAGCTCGTGCGGCGCCGGTTGCGCGAGTTGAAGCGCACCCCCCGCGAGTTGGCGGATGCGGTTCAGGTGTCCGAAGTGTATATCGCTGACCTTGTTGCCGGACGGCGGCGTCCCCCGGCTCCCGGGCGGATGGACGTCTACGCTCCGATGACCAAGTTCCTCAAACTCCACCGCAACGATCTCCCGACCTGCGCCAAGGCGGAGCGGGACGGGGAGACGAAGAGCCGCCGCCGGCCCCATCCTGACATCCGGCGGCAGTTTTTGGCGCTTTCGCTCGACCCCGTTCGGGCCCGCAATCTGGCCCGACGCCTGGGCCGCAAGGACGGCGTCATGCTGGAGCGGGTGATCGTCGGCCGCCTGCTGGAAGTCGCGCAGGGGTTTGTGCGTCGCCAGCTGGATGACGATGTGGGGATCCGCATCGCGGCGAGCCGGGACGGCTGCACCTACCTCCAGATGCGCATGAAGCTGATGGAATTCCTCGACGCGACGCCCGAGGGCCTCACACCGGACGATGCAGACGAGTTCGTTCGTCCCCGGATCGCCGGTTGGGACATCGATCTCGACACGCATGCCATGCGCATTGTGTTGCGATCGCAGGATCCGGCGCCGCGGCAGGTGAGGGCGTTGAGCATCTAAGGGCGGCGAGGTAGTTCGGCGGCGAGGTCATTCGGCGGCGAGGGTCGGCGTACCCCCTCGCCGCCGCTGCTTTCGCCGCCGCTTCACCACGCCGCCGCACCTCGCCGTCTCTTACCGTCCCTTACAGTCGTCTTTAGTTTCAAGCCGTTCCATCACGCCGTCGTTCTCTCCTGCGGAGAATCCATGCTTTTCCTTGTCATGACAGCCCTTTTGGCCGTTCAGCAGCCTCCTCCGCCACCGCCAGACACAACAAAACGCGACACCACCAAGGTCAAGCTGGATTCCCTGCCGTTGCAAATGAGCAGGAACGTGAACTTCGAGACATCCGAAGCCACCTGGCTTTCCCTCGACGTCTCGCCCGACGGCAAAACGATCGTATTCGAGCTGCTTGGCGATCTGTACACGATGGCGATCAGCGGCGGCACAGCGACGCGGATCACGTCCGGACCGGGGTTCGATTCCCAGCCTCGCTGGTCGCCGGATGGGAAGCGGATTGTCTTTCTGTCCGATCGAAACGGAGCCGAGAACGTCTGGCTCTCCGACCCGGATGGGGCAAATAGCAACGCGCTGACCAAAGGCACGAACAATCTGTACGCTTCGCCCGAATGGACGCCCGACGGCAAGTACATCGTCGTCTCGCGCAGCACGGGCGTCCTCGGCAGTGTCTACGAGCTTTGGCTCATTCACAAAGATGGAGGATCAGGAGCGGCCATGCTGCGGGTGCAGGCCGGCCCGAACCTGCCGCCTCCGATGAACACGCTCGGCGCGGCATTTGGGAAAGACCCGCGTTACATCTGGGTGTCACGTCACCGCGGCGGATTCGGGTACAACCTCCAGTATCCCCTTTGGCAGCTGGCCATCTACGACCGCCAGAACGGTCGTTTGTTTACGCAGACGGATGTACATGGCAGCGGCATGCGGCCCGCGCTCTCGTCCGACGGCAAGTGGCTCGTGTACGCGACGCGCTATGACGCCGAAACGGGCTTGCGGCTGCGGGATTTGACCAGTGGTGACGAAAAGTGGTTGGCCTACCCCGTGACCAGAGACGACCAGGAGTCGCGTTTCACGCGCGACCTCTATCCCGGTTACTCGTTCACTCCGGACAATCAGTCGGTCGTCGTCTCCTACGGCGGCAAGATTCATCGTGTCGCAGTCCCCTCGGGGCAGGTCACCGAAATCCCGTTCACCGCAAAGGTGGATCAGCAGCTCGGCCCGATGGTGCACCTCCCGATCCGTATCGATACGGAGATGGTATTGGTGCGCCAGATCCGCAACGCGACGCCCTCGCCCGACGGCAAGCGGGTCGCATTCAGCGCACTGGACCGGCTGTACGTGATGGACTTGCCGAACGGGACGCCGCGTCGCGTCACGAGTGACACCGTGAAGGAGCAGGTGCCGGCGTGGTCACCCGATGGTCAGTGGTTGGCCTACGTCACCTGGACTGATGAGGGCGGCACGCTGAACAAGATCAAGGCCGACGGCCGCAGCCGGCCCGTTCGTCTGACGGCGGACAGCGCGTTTTACGACACGCCCGTGTGGTCGCCGGACGGCGCTCGCATCGTCGTCGTAAAGGGGCCGCGCACGCCGCGTACGCAGGAACACTTCGCTCCCGGTTACGAGATCGACTGGGTGCCGTCGGCGGGTGGTGCACTGACTCGAATCTCTCCGATCAACGCCTGGGGGCGGCCGCATTTCAGCCGCGACGGCAATCGCATCTTCATCTACGAAGGCCCCGAGGGGCTGGTCTCGATGCGCTACGACGGCACGGATCGGCGCGCCCATCTCCGGGTCACCGGCTATACGTACCCCGGGCCCGGCGCCGAACCCGATCTTGCCGGTGAGATCATCATCAGTCCCGATTCGGAGCGAGTGCTCGCCCTGGTCGGCAACTACGTCTATCAAGTCACGCTACCATTCATCGGCGGGCAGACGCCGGTGGTGAACGTTTCCGATCCGTCGTCATCGGCATTTCCTGTCAAGCGCCTGACCATGATCGGTGGGGACTTTCTCGGCTGGACGAACGACGGACGCCAGGCCTACTGGTCGATCGGCCGATCGTTCCTCAGGTGGGATCCCGCTGTCGCGGATTCGATGGACAAGATCAAGCAGCGCACCGACTCGATCCGCGCCGATTCACTGAAGACCGATGCCTTCAAGGCGCTGCCCGACTCGGTACAGAAACGGCTGCGCTCGCGCTCCGATTCACTCGGCAAACAGCCCGCGTACGAACCGCAACGCACCGATGTCACGATTCGAGTCCCTCGCGACGTGCCGAAAGGATCGGTGGTGCTGCGCGGGGCGCGGATCATTTCGATGAAAGGTGACGAGGTGATCGAGAACGGCGACGTCGTCGTCACGGACAATCGCATCGTGACGGTCGGCCCCCGCGGGAGTGCCCCCGGCACCGCGCGGGTCATCGATGTGGCGGGCAAGACAATTATCCCCGGATTCGTCGACGTTCACGCACATCCCTGGCCCACCTGGGGGATCCACGAAACGCAGGTGTGGAAGTATCTCGCGAA
This sequence comes from Gemmatimonadales bacterium, assembly GCA_044869265.1. Lineage (GTDB taxonomy): Bacteria > Gemmatimonadota > Gemmatimonadetes > Gemmatimonadales > GWC2-71-9 > 20CM-2-65-7. The sequence goes on along the minus strand of JBIOXD010000122.1, from coordinate 82,097 downwards.
TCTGGCGTGGGGTGTGACGACCACGCGCGACCCGCAGACGGCGACGACCGACGTTCTCACGTATGCGGATCTGGTCGAGACCGGCGAGATCCTCGGCCCACGCATCTTCCACACTGGTCCCGGGGTGTTTTGGGACGAGGACTTCAAGAGCCTCGAGGACGCGCGCCAAGCGCTGCGGCGCTACAGCGAGTTCTACAAAACCAACACGATCAAGATGTACATGACCGGCAATCGCAAACAACGCCAGTGGGTGATCATGGCCGCCAAGGAGCTCGGCCTCATGCCCACGATCGAAGGCGGCCTCGACTTCAAGATGAACCTCACTGCGGTGATCGACGGCTATCCTGGGCATGAGCACAGCTATCCGATCATGCCGCTCTACAAGGACGCCGTGCAGCTGATCGCCCAGTCGGGCATCACCTATACGCCGACGTTGCTGGTTGCCTACGGCGGCCCGTGGGCGGAGAACTACTTCTACCAGCATTTCGACATCCACGACAACGCCAAAGTGCGCCGCTACGTCCCCCACGAGGAGATCGACCAGCGTGCCGAGCGGCGGCCGTGGGTGCGCGACAACCAGCACGTATTTCCCCGCATCGCCGCCACGGCCAACGCAATTCTCAAAGGCGGTGGCCGGGTCGGTCTGGGTGGTCACGGCCAACTCGACGGGCTCGGCGACCACTGGGAGCTGTGGGCGATGGCCGCCGGCGGGATGTCCACTCACGACGTGTTGCGCGTAGCCACCATTCACGGCGCCAATGCCATCGGGATGGAGCAGGACCTCGGTTCACTCGAGCCCGGCAAACTGGCGGATTTGATTGTGCTCGATGCCAACCCGCTCGAAGACATCCACAACACGAACACCGTCCGCCATGTGATGAAAAACGGCCGACTGTATGAGGGCGAGACGCTCGCCGAGGTGTGGCCGCGCCAGCGGACGCTGCCGAAGATGTGGTGGTGGGATTCTGAACCGAGGACCAAGGCGGCAAGCAATTCGAACTAAGGAGACGCCAAGGCGCTAAGGCGCCAAGTGGTAGACAGACTTGCAAGCTGTCAGCTGTTAACCACTTAGGCGTCTTTGGCGTCTTGGCGTCTTCTGGGTCCCTTTGGTTCTGACCGTCTACCAGCTATCTTGCGGGCGCAAGAACCGCGAGCTGGCTCCTCCCGTAGGAAAGTCCCGCTCAGGTGGGACTCGTCGCTGAACACACGCACGGTCACATCCTCAGGTTCAAAACTGAAGCGTCGCTGAGGTCGAGACGACATTGGGTCATCTCGCAGCGGGTGTGTGTGTACCTAGGAGTAGTATGCCATTTGCAGCACTGGGCCTTGCGCCCGAACTCGTTCGCGCGGTCGCCGATGAAGGCTACGCGCAACCCACCCCCATCCAGTCGGAAGCGATTCCGCTCGCACTCGCGGGCCGCGATCTGATTGGTTCCGCCCAAACCGGCACCGGCAAGACGGCCGCGTTCGTGCTGCCGATCCTGCAGCGGCTCTCGCCCGGGAAGCGCGGCATCCTGCGGGCGCTGATTCTCGTCCCCACACGTGAGCTGGCGGAGCAGGTCGCCACCAGTATCAAGGCGTATGGGCGTCACACCCATCTCAAAGGCGCGGCCGTCTACGGCGGCGTCGGGATGGAGCCGCAGACCCGCGCCTTGAAACACGGCGCCGACATTGTCGTCGCCACCCCGGGCCGTTTGCTCGATCACATGGAACGCGGGCACGTGACCTTCACGCAGCTCGAGGTGCTGGTGCTCGACGAGGCCGACCGCATGCTCGACATGGGGTTCGCGCCGGACGTGCGCCGCATCCTGAACGCGTTGCCGGAGGAGCGCCAGACGATGCTCTTCTCAGCGACGATCTCGCCCGAGGTCGACGCGCTCGCGCGGCGTGCGCTCAACGGGCATGCGTCGGTCGAGATTGGCCGGCGCGCGCAGGCCGCCGAAGGCATCGAGCACGTGATCGTCGCGTGCGACAAGCTGCAGAAGCGCGGCGCGCTCGGGGCAATTCTCAAGGCGAAGCCCGTCGGTCAGACGCTGATCTTCACGCGCACCAAGTATGGTGCCGATAAGCTCGTCACGTTTCTGAAGCGGGAAGGCATCGCGGCCAACGCGCTCCACGGCGACAAGGCGCAGAGCCATCGCACGCGGACGCTGAATCAGTTCCGCGACGGCACGGCCGAGATCCTGGTTGCGACGGATATCGCCGCGCGCGGTATCGACGTCGAGGGTATTCGCATGGTGGTGAACTTCGACGTGCCGCAGGATGCCGAAGTGTACGTGCACCGCGTGGGCCGGACGGCGCGCGCCGGGGCGCGTGGGCTCGCGCTTACGCTGATCTCGCCCGATGAATGGCTGCTGATGGCCGACATCGAACGGCTGATCGGGCAGAGCTTTCCGCGCGAGGTGATTCCGGGTTTCGAGCCGTCGGTGGCGCCCCTGCAACCTCGATCCCGGACGGTTGAAGCGTCGAGACCCGAGCGCTCGATGAGGCCGCGCAGAGGGGGAAAGCGACGCTAGGCAGTATCAGTCTTTCGATTTCAGTGTTCTGATAAAGTTCGCCACCGGCGTCGCAGCCAACGTCAGCAACCGGATGCTGCCACGGGAAGCCAGTTCCACCGACACGCGCGCAATGGTCTCATTGTCGGGGCACTCCACGATGCTGACGAAGTCATAGGGACCAAGCACGGCGTACTGCACCGTGACTTTCGCCCCGTACTTCTCGAGCTCCTTGTTGACTTCCTGCAGCCGCTTCGGGTTGCTCTTCAGCGACTTCGCGCCTTCGTCCGTCAGGTTCGACAGCAGGATGTAGGTGGGCATGGGACGGCCTTAGCTCCGTTTCTCGATGGAGACATAATCCCGCTTGTCCGGCCCGATGTAAACCTGCCGCGGCCGGGCGATCTTCTGCTCCTTGTCGAGCAACATCTCCTGCCACTGGGCGAGCCAGCCCGGTGTGCGACCAATCGCGAACAGCACCGGGTAGATGGTGACCGGAAACTTCATCGCCTCGTAGATGATCCCCGAATAGAAATCGACATTGGGATAGAGCTTGCGGGTGACGAAGTACTCCTCTTGCAGCGCGATCCGCTCCAGCTCGACGGCGATATCGATGAGCGGGTTCTTGCCCGTGACGTCGAACACCTGCTCGGCGATCTGTTTGATGATCTTGGCGCGCGGGTCGAAGTTCTTGTAGACCCGGTGGCCAAAGCCCATCAGGCGGACCTCGCCCTTCTTGACCCGCTGGATGTATGCGGGGATCGCGTCCACGGAGCCGATCTCGCGCAGCATCCGCAGCACCTCTTCGTTCGCCCCTCCGTGGAGCGGCCCGTATAGCGCGGCCGCCGCTCCCGCCATGCAGGAGTAGGGGTCGGGATGTGACGATCCGATGCCGCGCATCGCGCTGGTCGAGCAGTTCTGCTCGTGATCGGCGTGCAGGATGAACAGCACGTCGAGCGCCCGCTCGAGGACCGGGTGCGGCTGGTATTTCACCTCGGTCGTCTTGAACATCATGTTCAGAAAATTGCCCGTATAACTCAGATCGTTGTCGGGATAGGCGTACGGCATGCCGATCGAGTGGCGGTGCGCGAACGCCGCCAGGGTGGGCGTCTTGGCGATCAGCCGCACGATCTGATTGTTACGCGACTTCTCGTCGAAGATTCGCTTGGCTTCCGTGTAGAACGTCGATAACGCGGCGACGGCGCTGACGAACATCCCCATCGGATGCGCGTCGTGATGAAAGCCGTCGATGAACTTCTTGATGTTCTCGTGGATGATCGTATGGTGCGTCACTTGATACACCCACGCGTCGAGCTCGGCCGCCGACGGCAGCTCCCCGTGCAGCAGCAGGTACGCCGTCTCGAGGAATGTGCTCTTCTCGGCGAGCTGCTCGATCGGATAACCGCGGTAGCGCAGGATTCCCTGGTCGCCGTCGATGAACGTGATCGCGCTGCGACACGCCGCCGTGTTCATGAAGGCGGGGTCGTAGAGCATCAGCCCGAAATCGTCGTCGCCGTTCTTGATCTGCCGGAAATCGGCGGCGCGAACCGTCCCATCCTGGATGGTGAGTTCGTAGCTCTTGCCCGTACGATTGTCGACGACGCTGAGCGTGTCCTTCGACACTACGGTGTCCTGGATTGGGTGCCGCGAAAAGATAACCCGAAAAAAGGATGGTAAAGGAGCCTTTACCGTCCCTTACTGTCGTCCTATCTTCGCCAACCGTGGCTCAGCCCCGATCCAGTCTCTACCCCACGCGCTCCGCCGCGGGGGCGCTGCTCGGACAACAGCTCGCCGCGCGCGGCTATCAGACCGCTATTCTGCTCGGCATCACGCCGGAAGGCGTCGAGATCGCGGCCTACGCAGCGAAAGCGATGGGGGCGCAGTTCGACGTCGTGATCGCGTCATTCATCAAGCTCGGCACGAACCTGGCGCCGGTGGGGGCGATGGCGGAATCGGCGCCGGCCGAGATGGATCCCGATTTCCAGCCCGGAATGAATTTGCTGGAAAAACTCCAGGCGGCGCTCGATGAATCGCGCGCGCGCGTCAAACAGGACCTCGTGCTGTTTCGTACGCAGCGGCCGGCGAAGAAGCTCGAGGGACGCACCGCGGTCATCGTCGATGGACAGATTGTCTATCCGTGGAAGGTGCTCGCAGCGGCGAAGGCGGTGGAGCGGCAGCAGGCGAGAGAAGTGGTGATCGCGGCGCCCGTGGCGGCCCAACCGGCAGTGGAGCGCATCAGAGCCCGCCAGTACACGCTCATTTGCCCGAGCGTGACGATGGAGCCCCAGGGGCATCCCCGCCCGTATGGCGATCCCGGAGACGATTCCCCCGAGCGGCTGAAGAGTATCGTGATTGCGCACGAGGCCGCGTGACCTATCTCCCTTCTCACTAATTCACGGCGGCGACGAGGCTGTCATCCTGAGCGGAGCGCGCGGAACGCGCGCGGAGCGAAGGACCTTCGCGCCTGCGGCGCTCAGGATGACAAGCCGAGCGTCATTTTTTTGAGTGAGAGACTAAGAAAAACCGATAGAACGAAAAACGAGGCAAAGACCGTCGACCTGAAGCCGGGCCTACTCTGGAAGCTCTACGATGTCCCGCTCCAGCCAACGGTGTTCTCCCGCCAAGATTTCTTGAGCGAACTTGTAGGTCGGGACATCCTCATTACGACGTAAGCCATTGAACTTTGAGCGCACGCGGCGGCGTGCTTGCCGGCAAAACAAGTCCGCCAAGCGCACGGCGCGAGCACCGGTGGCGCGATCGCGCTCATACAGTCGCTGCGCCCGTGAGCACGTCGCAGCCATGGCGAACAGCTCGGCTGCCACGTCCACCAGCCGGAACAGCACCGCTTGGCGCAGCTCGAGCTTTGCTCGGTAGCGGACCATGGAATGGAAGACGCTGCGCGCGAGCCGGCGGCAGCTCCGCTCGACGAAGCGCAGGTGCTGGGCGAGCGCGCCGAACTCCGAATAGCGCGGCCAGCGACCCCAGCCGAGCCACCGCGTCGGGTACCACCAGCTATAGAACGCCGCCGCGCGGACCAGTCCGGCGAGCCGCTCGGCCGGTGTTTTGCGCGGCATGACCAGATCGCCCGCGACGTGCAGGTGCTTGTCGACCGCTTCGCGCGCAATGAAAAGGTGCATGATCTCCGAAGAGCCTTCGAAAATCAGATTGATGCGGAAGTCGCGCATGATGCGCTCGACCGGCACGGGCTGCTCGCCACGCGCGCGCAGGGAATCCGCGGTCTCGTAGCCCCGGCCGCCGCGGATCTGGACCGTGTCGTCGATGATGCGCCACCCGGCCTCGGAGTTGTAGAGCTTCGCAATCGCGGCCTCGAGCCGGATGTCGGCGCCGCCGCGCTCCGCCATCGCGCCGCATAGCTCGGCGATCGCTTCCATGGCGAGCGTATTCGCCGCCATCGTGCCGATCTTCTGCGCCATCGCATCGTGCTGGCCGATTGGGCGGCCCCACTGCACACGCTCAGCCGCCCAACGCCGCGAAATCTCGAGGCAGCGTTTCCCGGCGGCGACGGAGGAAATCGGCAACGTGAGCCGGCCGGTGTTGAGGGTGATCAGCGCGAGCTTCAAGCCCTTCCCCTCACCCCACAGCACGTTCTCCTTGGGCACCCGCACGTTGGTGAATCGAATGACGCCGTTGTACAGGGCTTTCAGGCCCATGAAGTGGCAGCGATGAACGATCTCGACACCGGGCCAGTCCGTCTCGACGATGAACGCGGTGATCTGCTTCTTCTCACTTCCTTTGACGATCTGCGACGGCGTCCGCGCCATCACGACGAGCAGCTCGGCCTTCGTGCCGTTGGTGCACCACAGCTTTTCGCCGTTCAGAATCCACGCGTTGCCGTCGTCGCTCGGAATGGCGTTGGTCTCCATCGCCGCCGGGTCGGACCCGACGCCATGCTCGGTCAGCGCAAACGCGGAGATCGCACCCTTGGCAAGCCGCGGGAAGTATCGCTTTTTTTGCGCCTCGGTCCCGAACATCTTCAGCGGCTGCGGGACGCCGATGGACTGATGGGCCGAGAGCAGGGCGGTGAGCGATCCATCGACGGACGAGACGAGCTCGATGGCCTTCATGTACGAGAGCTGCGACAGACCGAGACCGCCGTATTCGCGCGGGATCTTTATGCCGAACGCACCCAGGTTCTTGAGACCTTCGATGACCTGCTCGGGGATCTCGCCTTCGCGGTCGATGCGGTCGGAATCAACTTCTTCGCGGAGAAAACGTTCGAGCTTATCGAGAAACGGCTTGGCGCGGGCGACTTCTTCGGGGTCCTGCTCGGGATAAGGGTGAATCAAATCCATCCGCAGCTTGCCGAGGAACAGCTCACGGACAAAGCTGGGTGCCGACCAGGCCTGCTCGCGCGCCGCCTCCGCGACTTCGCGCGACTCTTCCGCAGTGACTCTGCGCTTCGGTTCAGCCAGGCCGGTCGTCATGGTCTCAATCTAATACCCGACTGCACCGGAGAGTTACCGCGCGCTTTCATGAAGCGCGCCGGCGCGGTCAGCGTTGGTGAGAGCACCAAGGCGGCCATCGCTCCCCCGAGTAAGCCCCCAAGGTGCGCGAAGTTGTCGATGTAGGGGGTCATGAAGCCCGTCACCAGTTGCCACGCGGCCCACGCGGCAAGCACGATGCCAATGCGCTTGTCACGAACGTAGAAATGCCGTTGGTGGCGGTACAGCGTGACGATGACCGCGCCGAGCACGCCGAAGATTGCGCCGGATGCGCCGACGGACGGACCGGGACTGGCGGCCAGGCTGAGCGCGGCGCCGGTCACGCCGCTCCCCACATAGACGAGCGACGTCCGCATGGTGCCGAACGCGTGCTCGCACGCCATGCCGACGATGTAGAAAGCGATCAAGTTGCCGATGAGATGATCGGGGCCGGCGTGGAGGAACGTGGCCGTGAACATGCGCCACCACTCACCCGCCAGGACGTTTGCTCGCACCAGAGCGCCTGCCTCGAGCGGGTTGACGTGATTGGCCACCGCCCCCCCCGATTCGATCAGCTCCTTCCCGTCGAGAAACGAGCCCGCTGCGACTTCCCACGCGAACACCGCCACGTTCGCGGCCATCACCGCGATGACGAGCGGCGGCAGTTTCCGCATGTGGCGCTCGAAGTCGATGCGTCCGTCGCTGGGCGGCGTGACTCGGCGCGGCGCCAGCATCTCCGGCGTGATGAGGACTGGCTCTTCAGCGTCTCCGGAGGTGTCCGGACGGCCGGCTGTCACCGCCGCTCTCCGGTATCGAGCATGACGCCGAGTGCGACCGCGATGCGGCGGTCCATGAGCCGCTGCGGATCGGCGCTCATATCCAGCACGTAGCGGTCGAGGATCGTGAATTTGCGTTTGAATTCACCGATCACATCGTCGGTGCCGGCCGGAATGAACACGAAGTTGGTGCGCAGCAGCCCGAACATGGGTCCGAGGAAGCGACGCAGCAGCGACAGAATGATCGAGTCTTCTTTGGCGAGAAACAGCAGCCGGCGGTCGGCGCCATGGGCCCAAACGTACCAGCGCTTCCGGAAAATATTGAACAGCCAATTCTTCCCGAACCGCGCCAAAGGCCGGCCGCGGGCGTCCCGAACAGTATAGGTCCTGGTGATGGGCTGGAATTTCTTGTCCTGCAAGACGTCGAGGAGCTTCTCGCGCTTGGACTCGTCGCGATAGAACGTGACGTGGCGCTTGACCGACAACGCGATACCGACAGCCGGTGCACCAACGAAGATGAGCAGCAGTCCGACGATCGGGGCCAGCAATTGCGTCGCGGTTGCCGGCCCAGCGGTGTTGTCCAGCGATCCGATGAGCCCGACCGCCGCGATCATGATTGCGAGCACGGCCAGCACTGCAACCAGGTTGCGGAGCAGGTGCGCGGGTCGCTCGACAAAGATGATCTTGTTGCCTTGCTCGTCACCCACGTCGTACTTCTCCGAGATCCGCAGCAGCTGCTGGCGGAGCAGGAAGATGTCGCGGTCGAAGGCGGGATCGCCCTCGGCAACAGACGTTCGGACGCTGGGCGCGCGCGTGGGCCGGCCACACTGGGGACACTTCACCAGTTTGCCGGCGAATTCGTCCTTCAAATCGTATGACGTCCCACATTCACATGTCATGAGGACCGACATACGGAGCCCTCCATGGTGGAAGACGGAAATGGACGTACATTCTCCGCGCCCTTCACTGGAGATCTGTTGATGCGCGGCTTGCTGCTCTCGCTGTGTGCGACGATCGTCACCTCAGCGACACCTCCTCCGACGCCTGCTCAGGCCGCCAAGCCTCCGGCTACACGGCTCATCAAAGTGGGGCGGCTCATAGACGGCCGGTCCAACCAAGCGGCACCCAATGTAGGAATTCTCGTCGAAGGCGAAAGGATCAAAGCACTCGGCCCACTCGCCCAGGTGCAGGCGCAGGCCGGAAATGCGGAGGTGATCGATCTCACATCGATGACCGTGCTGCCGGGTCTAATCGACACACACACCCACCTCCTGCTGCAGGGCGATATCACCTCGCAAGAGTATGAGGATCAGCTCCTCAAGCAGTCGATCCCCTACCGAGCGATCCTCGCCGCCCGCAACGCGCGCCTCTCGCTCGAGCACGGATTCACGGCAATCCGCGATGTCGAGACGGAAGGCGCGATGTACGCGGACGTCGACGTGAAGTTGGCCGTGAACCGCGGCGAGGTCCCCGGGCCGCGGATCTTCGCTTCAACCCGCGCGATGGCGCCCACGGGCATGTACCCGATCAATACGCCGAACTGGGAGATTGAGCTGCCGCATGGCGTGCAGGTCGTGGACGGAGTCGAGAATGCCCGCCTCGCGGTGCGCGAGCAGGTGCAGCATGGGGCGGACTGGATCAAGTACTACAGCGACCGCCGCTACTTCTTCACGCCCGATAGTGTGCTGCGCAGCTGGGTGAACTTCACCGACGCGGAAGCCAAAGCCATCGTTGACGAAGCGCGCCGGTTGGGCCGTGGAGTGGCCGCGCATGCGATCGGCTCCGATGGCATCGCGGCGGCATTGCGCGCGGGTGTGAGCACGATCGAGCACGGCCACGGTCTGACGGACTCGCTGATGGACGCGATGGTCAGGAGCAATGTCTACTGGGTACCCACGGTCACCGTCGGCGTGCATGTCGTCCCACGGGGAGGCGTTTGGCCCGCGCTGGTCGCTCTCGAGCGTCGCGCCTTCGCTCGGGCGCTACGCAAGGGTGTGAAGATCGCGATGGGATCGGACGTCGGTGGCTTCCCCTGGACCGAGATCAATCAGGCGAAGGAGCTCGAGTACTACGTGCAGTACGGCATGACGCCGATGCAGGCGATTCAGTCGGGAACTTCGGTGGCGGCGGCGTTGCTCGGACAGGAACAGAACATTGGCGCGCTCGCACCGGGAATGTTTGCAGATATCATCGCCGTTGCCGGCGATCCCACGCGTGATATCACGGAACTCCAACGGGTCAAATTCGTTATGAAGGGCGGCGTCGTTTACCTTTCCAGATAGTGAGATCGTTCGGGGTAGCGCTCTTCCTTAGTATCGGCGCCGCCGGCGCCGGCTCCGCGCAGCTTGCGCCGGCCGGCACCGGCGGCGTCGCCGCCTTGGCCAGCACACTCCGCCAGCTCGGCAGCAACAAACGGGTCCTCATGATCGCCGCGCATCCCGATGACGAAGACACGCAGCTGCTCGTGCTTCTGTCGCGAGGACTCGGCGCCCAGGCCGCGTATCTCTCGCTGACACGAGGAGAAGGGGGCCAGAACCTCATCGGGCCCGAGCTCGGCCCGGCGCTCGGGATCATTCGGACCGAAGAACTGCTCGCGGCGCGCGAGCTGGATGGCGCGCGGCAGTTCTTCACCAGGGCATACGATTTCGGCTTTTCCAAGTCCGCCGACGAGACGTTCCGATTCTGGCCGCGCGACTCGATCCTCAAGGACGTTGTGGACGTGATCCGGCGCTTCAAGCCCCAGATCATCATCGCCGTGTTTTCGGGGACGCCGGCCGACGGCCACGGTCAACATCAGGTCTCCGGAATGATCGCCCGCCAGGCGTTCGATCTCCTGCGCGACTCCGCCGGCGGACCAGTTAAGTTCTTTCGCTCGACCCGCTTCGATACCGCCGCGACGACCGTGACGCTGCCGACCGGCACGCTCGATCCGGTGCTCGGCCAGTCGTACTTCCAGGTCGCCATGGCGAGCCGGAGCCGCCATCGCTCCCAGGACATGGGCGCGCTGCAGCGGCCCGGACCGGCCACCGCACGCATCGGCCTGATCGCCACCAAGACGCCAACAGCTGAGTCGTCGCTATTCGCGGGCGTCGACACGACGATCCGTGCGGTGGGGTACGCGGCGCTGATCGATTCGGCGCGCGCGGCGCTCACGCCGTGGCGGCCGGGGGCGACGTTGCCGTACCTGATTCGCGCGCTGCGCCTGCTGGGCAACGCGGATGCCGACCAACGGGCGCTGCTCGAGCGCGCGATCGCGATTGCCGCCGGAGTGTCGATCGACGGCACGTCCGACGACGGCATCATCGCGCCGGGGGAACGCCTGCAGATCGAGGTCAACGTCTGGAATGCGGGCGACAGCACTGTGCGCGTTGACAGTGTCTCCGTGGCCGCACCCTCCGGTTGGTTGCTCGAGCGGCTCGAGCTCGGCGCGCCCGCGGTGGCGCCCGGAACGTTGCTGACACGCCGCTTCGCGTTGACCGTCGGGCGCGATGCCGAGCGCACCCAGCCGTATTTCCTCCGACGCCCGCTGGTCAATCGCGGCGGATTGTACGATTGGTCCGCAGCGCCGCCGGAGGTGCGCGGGCTTCCGTTCGAGCTGCCGCCGGTCACCGCGCGTGTGAGGCTGACGATTGCCGGCGAGCCGATCACGCTCACGCGGGAAGTCGTGTACCGCTATCGTGATCAGGCGGTCGGCGAGGTGCGGCGGCCCATTTTTGTCACCCGCGACTTCGACGTTGTGGTCCAACCGGAAGAACGACTTTTTGCGCTGAAGGACTTTCTTCGTGGTGGGAATCACGTTGGGCTTGGTTTTACCGCGACCGTAACGAATCGCACGAGAGGTGCCGCCGCCGGTCGTATCGCGACTACGCCGCCGCGCGGATGGTCATCCGGCCTTCCAACAGAAAGCCTGACTTTCGTTCGCGAAGACGAAAGTGAGACCGTAGTCATCCCTCTCGTAAGGCCACCCGACACGGTGAAAAATGGCCGTTACGAGCTAACCCTAGCAGCGCTTGGGCAAGACGGAAGACGCACGGTAGGATCGCTTGAGATCATCGACTATCCGCATATAAGAGCGCGCGCGATAACGAGACCGTCCGTTGCGCGGATACATGTTGCCGACCTGCTCTTACCAGGCCTCTCGCTCGTTGGCTACGTGCGCGGCGCCTCCGATCGCGTCCCCGAAGCGCTGCTCGCGGTCGGGTTGCCGCTCGAGCTGATCGGTCCCGACTCACTCGCCCGCGGCGATCTGTCGCGCTATGACGTGATCGTCATCGGCAGTCGCGCGTATGAGACCGAACCCGCACTGGTCGCGAACAACGGCCGCGTGCTCGACTACGCGAGGAATGGCGGACTGCTGATCGTGCAGTACCAGCAGTATCCCTTCGTCGATGGGGGATTCGCTCCGTACCCGTTGCGCATGGCGAGACCACACGATCGCGTGACCGATGAGAACGCCCCGCTGACGCTGGTCGCGCCTGACCACCCCGCCTTCCATTATCCCAACGAGATCGGCGCCGACGATTGGCGGGGCTGGGTGCAGGAGCGCGGGCTGTACTTTGCTCGAGATTGGGATACGACCTACGCTCCCTTGCTCGAGACGCACGATCCGCCGCCGAGTCCGCCGCAGGAGTTAAAGGGAGGCCTGCTCGTCGCGCCCGTTGGACGCGGGACGTATGTGTACACGGGACTGAGCTTTTTCCGACAACTGCCGGCTGGGGTGCCTGGTGCCTATCGGTTGTTCCTCAATCTCCTTGGGTTGAAAAGGACCAATGTCCCGTAAAAGGGTGCGTGGTGCGTGGTGCGTGATACGTGGAGTGGGGTTTACCACGCACCACGCACTACGCACCACGTACGTCATTCTGCTGTTCCTCAGCGCCTGCTCTCGCGATCACCGCACGCCGTTGGTGATATACAGTCCGCACGGCCGCGATCTCCTCACGCTTTTCGAGACGCGCTTTGAGGCGGTGCACCCAGACGTCGATGTGCGGTGGCTCGATATGGGCTCGCAGGACGTATACGATCGAGTACGATCCGAGCGCGCCAACCCACAGGCTGACGTCTGGTTTGGCGGCCCATCCCTGATTCTCGCGCCTGCCGCCCGCGACTCACTGCTCGATTGCCATCGGCCCAACTGGGCCGAGGCGATTGCACCGCGTGCGCGCGGTGAAGGGGACTGCTATTTCGCGGCATATGAGACGCCGGTCGTCTTTCTCTACGCGGAACGCGTCGTATCGGCAGCTGAGGCACCGCAGGACTGGGACGATCTGCTCGATCCCAAGTGGAAGGGGAAGCTGATCATCCGCGATCCCCTCGCGAGTGGGACGATGCGGGCGGTCTACGGACTCATCATGGAGCGCGGCCTCAAGGCACGCGGCGATACGGCCGCTGGGTTTGCGTGGTTGCGCCGGCTCGACGGTCAGACCAAGGCATACGAGCAGAATCCGGCGCTCATCAGCGAGAAGGTCGCGCGGCAGGAAGCGCTCGTCACGGTGTGGGATCTCCCCGATGTGCTGATCAGCCGCCGCCGCGGTATGCCGGTCGGCTATCTCTTCCCCAAGGGCGGCACGGTCGTGATCGAAGACGGCATCGCCGTCGTCCGTGGCGCCAAGCATCAAGCCGCCGCGCGGGCGTTCGTCGATTTCGTGGGGAGCGTCGAGATGCAGCTCGCGGCCGCGCGCGAGGTCTACCGGCTGCCGGCGCGCCTCGACCTTCCCGCCGACTCGCTCCCGGACTGGGTGCGGGACGTGCGGCGCCGCATGATCGTGGAAGACGTGGACTGGAACCTGCTCGCCGCACGCGGTTCTGAGTGGATGCGTTGGTGGGACCAACACGTGCGCGGCACGGGTCCTCGTTGAGCGGCTTTCTCGGGATCCAGGCAATTGAAAAACGCTGGTCCACCGACGTCACGGTTGGGCCGATCACTCTCGACATCGCCCGCGGTGAGATCCTCGCGCTACTCGGACCGTCTGGCAGCGGGAAGACGACCATGCTACGGCTGCTGGCGGGGTTTGAAACGGCGGATGCGGGACAGATCGCGGTCTTGAATGAAGACGTCACGGCCGCGACACCTGCGCGGCGCCGCTTTGGGATGGTCTTCCAACACTATGCGTTGTTTCCGCATCTCGATGTGGGCGAGAATGTGGGATTTGGACTGCACGGAGCAGGGAGCAGGGAGCAGAACGCGGCGAGGGTCTCGGGGGCGTTGGCGCTCGTGGACCTCGCCGGTTTCGAGCGGCGGAAGGTGCAGGAGCTCTCGGGCGGTCAGCAGCAGCGCGTCGCCTTGGCGCGTGCCCTTGCGCCCGAGCCGCGCGTGTTGCTGCTCGACGAGCCCCTATCGAATCTCGACCCGGCGCTGCGCGAGCGGACGCGACGCGAGCTCCGCCAGGTCATCAAGCGGATCGGCATCACGACCGTTTTCGTGACGCACGAGCAGGAAGAAGCGTTCGACCTTGGTGATCGCATCGCGGTGCTCAATGGCGGGCGCTTGGAACAGGTGGGTCTGCCCCTCGAGCTCTACGAACATCCCGTCAACCTCTTCGTCGCCACGTTCGTCGGGCGCGGCAACGTCTTCCGAGGCCCTGCGGCCCGAGCGCTCGGCGGGAAGGCCGATGGCAAGGTCCTCGTCGTGCGGCCCGAGCGGCTGCAATTCGGCACGGCCGGACTGCCCGGTGTGGTGCGGGAGCTGCGCTACACCGGGCCCGTGACGATTTTTCTCGTCGAGGGTGAGAACGGCGAGCGGTTCGAAGTACTCGCCGAGCCGGACGCCGCGCGCGTCGACGAGCGCGTTCACGTTTCTGCGACACGCGTCATCGAGCTGCCGGAGCCAGGAGCCACGCGATGAGCCGGCGCGGGACGGCCGTCGCGGCCGTGGTCGTCACGTTGTTACTGGCGTGGCTCGTCCTGTACCCGATCATCGTCGTGAGCGCCGAGGCTGCCAACGGCCCCGCGTGGCGCGATTTCCTTGCGCGGCGGGGCGAGTGGGCCGCGCTCTGGGCGAGCATCTGGATATCGCTGGCGAGCGTGGTGTTGGCCGCCGGGATCGGCATTCCGCTCGCGTTCCTGTTCGAGTGGTTCGACTTCCCGGGGCGCAAGACGCTGGGTGCGATCATCGCGCTTCCCGTCGTGTTGCCCCCGCTCGTCGGTGTGATCGCGTTCCTGTTCCTGTACGGCGAATCAGGGTTTGTCGCACGCACGATTCAGGCGCTGTTCAGACTCGAGCAGGCGCCATGGCGGCTTCAAGGTCCCCTCGCGATTCTGCTCGTGCACGCCTATTCGATGTACGTCTACTTCTACCTGTTCACGCGCGCCGGTCTGGCCCGGCTCGACGTGTCGATGCTGGAAGCGGCACAGGCGCTGGGAGCGGACCGACGGCGCACATTGTGGCGCGTCGTGGTGCCGTTACTGCGGCCGTCGCTCGTCGGCGCGGCGATGCTCACCTTCATGACCGCCTTGGGGTCGTTCAGCGCGCCATACATCTTCGGCGGCGGTTTTCGCGTGATGACCACGCAAATCGTCGCGACCAAGCTGAACGGCGATTTGCCGCTGGCGATGGTCGAGACGGTCGTGCTTGCGCTCGTCGCGGTCGTCGCGCTCGTGATTCTGCGTCGCACCGAAGGCGATGACATTCTCGTCGCGCTGGGGAAGGGGATCGCGCCACGCCCCCGACCGATTCGCAGCGTCGGCATCCGCCGGCTGACCACCGTTGCGGGCTGGGGTCTCGCAGTGCTCTTGCTGCTGCCGCACCTCACGCTGGGACTCGTCTCGCTCGTGCCCTACGGCGCGTGGACGACGGAGATCCTGCCCCCGGTTGTCAATCTGGACAACTACCGTCGCCTGTTTTCGGAACCCGAGAGGCTCCGGCCCCTCCTGAACTCGCTGTGGATGGCGGCGGCCAGCACCGCTGCGGCAGTCGTGCTCGCGCTCGTTGCGGGCTGGCTCGTGGTCCGCCGTCGCGTGGTGTTGCGCAGGGTGATCGAGGGTCTACTGGTGTTGCCCTGGGCGCTGCCGGGAACCGTCTTCGCCATCGCGCTGGCGATCGCCTTCAGCTCCCACGCGCCGCTCGAGCTGCGGTTCGTACTGGTCGGGACCGCGGTCATTCTGCCGCTCGCGTATCTCGTGCGCGGATTACCGCTCACCGGCCGCGGCCTGCTTGCGGCTTTTCGCCAGCTCGATCCCTCGCTGGAGGAAGCGGCCGCGAGCCTCGGAGCCGGCCGCGCACGCACGCTCGCGCGCGTGACGCTCCCCCAGCTCCGTCCCGGTCTCGCCGCCGGGGCGAGCCTGGCCTTCGTCGCCGGGCTGGGAGACATCGTGGCCTCGATCGTGCTGTACACCTATGAGACGCGTCCCATCTCGATCGAAATCCTTTCGAGCCTGCGGCTCGCCGAGACCGGCGTCGCGGCGGCGTTTGGGGTGGTGCTGATGATCGTCAGTGCGCTGGTCCTGGGAGTAGGTGCGAGACGATGAAGCGTCTCGGTGTGCTGATGGCCGTCTGCTTCGTGGACATGATGGGGCTGATGCTCGTCGCGCCGCTCATGCCGTTCTACGCGCTCGATTTGAACGCGCCGGATTGGCTCGTCGGGCCGCTGATCGCCTCGTTCGCCGTGGCCCAACTCATCTCGTCGCCCGTCTGGGGCAAGTTCTCCGACCGTTACGGCCGGCGGCCGGCGATGCTCATCGGTCTCGGGGCGTCGGCCTTTGCGTACGTGATATTCGGCGTCGCGACCAGCCTCTGGATGTTGTTCGCATCCCGAATCGTGCAGGGACTGGGGGGCGGCACAACGGGCGTCGCCCAGGCGTACGTCGCCGACACGATGGCGCCGGCGGAGCGCGCGAAGGCGCTTGGCTGGTTGTCCGCGGCGACGAGCGCGGGTGTGGTCATCGGTCCGTTCATCGGGTCGGCGGCGTTCAACTTCGGCCGCGAAGCGCCGGGGCTCGTCGCCGCGGTGCTGGTATTGATCAATGTCGTCTTTGCGTGGGCTTGGCTGCCCGAGTCACGCGCCCCGCACGCGAAAACGGAAAGCGGGCGGGTCATCATCCCCCCAGCACGGCCGGTGCGGCAGGCGCTCTTGGAAATTGTGCGTCAGCCGACGACGCCGGCAAATCGCGTCATCTGGATCTACGTCGTTGGGATGCTCGCGCTCAACATCGTGATTGGTGCACTGGCTCTGTATCTCAAACACACTTTCGGCGTCAGCGCGCGGACGATCGGGTACTTTTTCCCGATTTTTGGCGTGGTGGGGGTGTTGATGCGCGCGACGTTGGTGGGATGGTTCAACGCTCGCTACGGTGAGATTCGCACCATGCAAATCGGAACGATCGCGCTGTTGCTGGGTCTCGCGCTGATGCCGTTACCCGCGGCGATCCTTTCGCCGATGCAGGCGCTGCCCGTCTTCATTCTGTTCCTGGTTCTGGTTCCTACGGGCACCGCGTTGCTGTTTCCCGCGTCCACATCGCTGGTCAGTCAGCGGACTGATCGCCACGAGCTCGGTCTGGTGATGGGCGCACAGCAGACGTTTCGCGGCATCGTAAGCATCGTGGGACCCGTGGCTGCCACGACGACGTTTGCGGCGCTCGGACATGGTGTCCCGTTCCTGTTGGCGGCGAGCATCGTCGCGCTCGCCGCCGTCCTGGCGTTTCGCGAACGCCCCCACCAAGTGGCGGCAACCGCCTGACCGTCACTACCTTCTGCACCATGCACAACGCCGGTCTGCTCGCACTGCTCGCCCTGTTCCCGATAGCGGATTCGGTCGTGCCGCCTGCACGGCCCAGGCTGATCGTCGTCATCACGGTGGATCAGCTTCGCCCCGATTACTTCACCCGCTGGAAGAGTCAGCTCACGGGTGGGCTGGGCCAGTTGGCAAACGAAGGCGCGTTTTTCACTCAGGGCTATCAGGATCACGCGGTGACCGAAACCGCGCCGGGACATTCGACGATCCTCTCCGGGACGTGGCCCGCGCACAACGGCATCATTCGGAATTCGGAGGGCGTCCAGGACACCCTGGCGCCGTTGATCGGGATCGCCGGACCCGGTGCGTCGCCGCGGCGCTTCCGCGGCACGACGTTGTTCGACTGGCTGAAGGCCGCCGATCCGACAGCGCGGGCGCTGTCGGTGAGTCGCAAGGATCGCGGCGCGATCCTGCCGATTGGCCACGCCAAGGAGCAGGTCTACTGGTATCAGTCCGGCATGTTCACGACGAGCCGGTACTACGGCGACACGCTCCCCACGTGGGTGCAGGCATTCAACGCGCGTCGCCTGCCATTCAAGGCCGCGAACATGACCTGGACCCTGCTCCTTCCCGACAGTGCGTATCAGGAGCCGGACAATGAGCTCTGGGAGAACGGCGGCAGCAACGTCGTCTTCCCCCATCGTTTACCCCCCGACAGCCTCCGCGCCGCTCTGGCGTTGCCTGGCTTCCCGGCGATCGATTCGCTCACGCTGTTGTTCGCGCTCGACGGTTTCGAGGCGCTGAAGCTCGGTCGGAAGGGGACGGACATCCTCGCGGTCAGCCTGTCGGGGACCGATGCGGTGGGGCACACCTTCGGACCAGACTCGCGCGAGCTGCACGATCAAGTCTTGCGGGTCGATCGCTACCTCGCGTGGTTCCTCAAGCGCGTGTCGGACCGGGTGAGCCGCGACAACGTCGTCGTCGTCCTGACCGCCGATCACGGTGTGACGTCGTACCCGGCGCGCACCCGCGCGAAAGGGGGGACTGCCTACGACGTGCTGCTCGATACGTTGATCACGGCAGTGAACGCCGAGCTCGACCGCGTCGCCGGCACGTCGCGCGAGTGGCTCGAGTTCGACTCGGGGATGCTACTGCTGCGAGACAACGGCCGCTTCGCCGCGATGGGAATCAAGACCGACAGCATCCTCGATGCATTGACCACCCGGATCCTGCGGGTACCGGGCGTGGCGCGCGTCATCAAGCCCGCCGACCTGGCGCGCGCCGATACCGCTTCCGATCCGGTCGCGCGCCGCTGGCTCCATCACCTGACGCCGGACGCGGGCGTCGCGCTGACTGTCTCCCTTCAGCCGGGTTCCGTGTGGGGCTATCGCCGAGAGCCGATCGCAACGCACGGCCAGCCGTCCGACGACGACGCCCACGTGCCGATCATCTTTTGGGGATCGGGGATCCGCAAAGGCACCTACGTCAACCGCATGAATACCGTCGACATCGCGCCCACTCTCGCCGCTCTGCTGGGGGTGTCGCCCCTGTCGCTGGTGGATGGTCGCGCGCGCTCCGACGCCTTGATGCCCCGAAATTAGCGTGGCCCCTCCCCAGAAGCAGTCGGCCAGTCAGATGCGTCGCATTGAAGAGCTGCAGCACTACGTGCGCACCGTCGATAAGGTGAAGAAGCTCGTGGCCGAGCTCGAATCGAACCGCGCGGCCAAGGCGAGTATCCTCAACGGCATTTGCAGCAACATCGCGCGAGAGCTCTCGCACATGCGCCAGCGCGCCCTGACCGCCAACCTCGGGACGCTGCCCGATGTCGCGGGCAACCTCGCCGTGGTCGCGGGCCGGACCGGCACGGGCCTCAACATGAAAATTCGCGCGCTGGGGGACGGCGTGAACAGTATGACCATACAGCTCGAACAGGCGCTCAGAGCCGCCCGCGAAATGCCTCCCGAGAAAGACGAAGAGTCGCGCACATCGTAGCCATCCGTTGTAGCGCCCTCACCAAGCGTTTCGGGGACGTGGTGGCCGTCGCGGGACTGGATTTGACGGTCGGCGCCGGCGAATGCTTCGGCCTGCTGGGTCCCAACGGGGCGGGGAAGACCACGACCATCGAGATCCTCGAGGGGCTCACCACGCCCGACGGCGGCGACGTCGAGATCCTCGGGACACCGTGGCGCGAGGGGGCGGAGGGCCGAGCGTTACGCGAGCGGCTCGGCATTCAGCTGCAGGAAACCCAGCTTGCCGACAAGCTCACCGTCACCGAGACACTGGCGCTGTTCCGATCGTTCTACAGGCGGTCGCATACCGTGGAGGAAGTGCTCGCCCTCGTCGAGCTGGAGGAGAAGCGCGGCGCGCGAGTGGTGACGCTGTCGGGCGGTCAGAAACAGCGGCTGGCCGTCGCGTGCGCCCTCGTCAGCAAGCCCGAGCTGCTGTTTCTCGACGAGCCGACGACGGGACTCGACCCGCATTCACGGCGCCAGCTGTGGGAGATCATCCGACGCTTCCGCGCAGCCGGTGGGACGGTGCTGCTGACGACGCACTACATGGAGGAAGCCGAGCGGCTGTGCGACCGCGTCGCGATCATGGATCACGGCAAGGTGATCGCCCTCGGCACGCCGCGCGAGCTGATCGCGACGCTCGGTGCCGAGCACGTCGTCGAGTTCGCCCTCATCGAGGCCGTACCTGACGGCCTGATGGACGCATTACGGGGATTGATCGGCGTCACCGCGGCCCGTTCGGGGACCAGCGGCCTATCGCTGACGGTGACCGAGCTGCACCGCACGCTGCCGGCGCTCCTGTCGGAGCTGCAACGCCGGAGTCTCGAGCTCTCATCGCTTACGACCCACCACGCGACGCTCGACGACGTTTTCGTTGCGCTCACGGGACGGCAGCTCCGTGATACGTGAGCATCCGATGTTCCAGCTGGCGCTCTCGCGCATGCGCGAGTTCTATCGCGAGCCCGAGGCCGTGTTCTGGGTGTTTGGATTTCCCATCGTGCTCGCGTTCGCGCTCGGCCTCGCGTTCCGCAATACGGGGCCAGGCGAGCTGCAGGTCGGCGTGGGTCCGGGGCCGGGGGACAGTGCGCTCGCGGCCACGCTCGACTCGTCGCCGCGGCTCGTCGCGACCGTGCTCGATACGGCAACGGCCCACCTGCGGCTGCGCACCGGCCGGATCGCGCTTCTGGTCGAGCCCGGGGATCCGATCGTCTATCGCTACGACTCGACCCGCACGGAGAGCGGTCTCGCGCGGCTCGAGGTCGACGACGTACTGCAGCGCGCGCGCGGCCGGAAGGATCTCGTCGCGATCCGAGACGACCGCGCGACCGCGCCAGGATCGCGCTACATCGATTTCTTGATTCCGGGATTGCTCGGCATGAACCTGCTGGGCAGCGGGATCTGGGGCGTCGGGTTCTCGGTTGTGCAGGCACGCCAAAAAAAGTTGCTGAAGCGCTACATGGCGACGCCGATGCGCCGCAGTCATTACCTCCTGAGCTTCATTCTCTCCCGCCTCGTCTTCCTCATCCTTGAGGTGGTGGCGCTGGTCGGGTTCGGATGGTTGCTGTTCGGGGTGGCGGTTCGTGGATCATTCCTGACGCTCGCCGGCGTGACGATCCTCGGGGCGTTCGCGTTCGCCGGTTTGGGGCTGCTCGTGGCGAGCCGGGCGAAGACGATCGAGGGTGTGTCGGGGCTGATGAACCTGGTGATGCTGCCGATGTGGATTCTGTCGGGGACGTTCTTTTCCTACTCCCGCTTCCCCGACGCAATGCTCCCCTTCGTCAAGGCGCTGCCGCTCACCGCGCTGAACGATGTGTTGCGCGCCGTGATGATCGACGGCGCGGCGGTCGCGACGCTCGGCGCCCCAATTGCGATCGTCGTCGCCTGGGGTGCCGTCAGCTTTGTCATCGCGCTGAAGATTTTCCGCTGGCGCTAGCCGTCTACGGCGTCACGATCACCGCGCCGTTCATTCCCAGGTGCCGGGTGCAGTGATATGCGAAGGTCCCTTCCGTCGAAAAGACGCGTGTGTATTGAGCCCCCGGTGTCGGGGCCCCATACGCGTCGGTCCCAGGCCCAGCCAGCGTGCCACTGTCGAATACGCCGCCGTCCGACGTCACGCTATGCCCCGAGGGTCCATCGTTGTTCCACCGAACCGACGTCCCCTTAGCGATCGTGATAGTATCGGACGTGTACTGAAAATCCGCGATCGTGACGATCGCCGTCCCCGGTGCAGGTGTCGGGGGACCGGGCGGCATCCCCGGCGGCGGTGGCGGTGAGGAATTGTAGGACGACGTGCCGCTGCCGCAGGCTGCGAGGAACACGAGTAACAATCCGTAGCAGAGGCGCATGAGGCCTCCGTGGTGAGAGACCCCTTCAACATCACCAGACAGTACCAGCGGCCGCTAGCTCTCCGGTCGGAACAGCGCGGCCAGCCGTCGCAAAAAGCCGCCCAGTGCGCTGCTTACCGCCGCGCTGAACGCCGCGGCCGAGTGGAACCGCTCGTTGCGATCGCTGCGCAACGCCCGCTTCAGCACGTCTTCGAGCTCGCGCGGCACGTCGCGCCGCTCGCTGCTGAGCGACGGGATCTCCTCGGTTGTCTGCATCGCGAGAATCTGCTCAGGGGTTTTGCCGGTGAAGGGCGGGCGACCCAGGAGTTCGAAGTACGCTACCGCCGCAATCGAATAGAGGTCGGCGCGCTGATCGACGCGCTCGCCCAGCAGCTGCTCGGGCGCCGCGAACTGCGGTGTGCCGCTCCGCGAGGTGGCGCCGCCGAATCGGGCTCCGCCGCGCAGCGCCAGCGCCAGCCCGAAGTCGGTGATGCGCAGCCGGCCGTCGGGTTCGATCAACATGTTCTCGGGCTTCAAGTCGCGGTGAATCAGTCCGACGCTGTGCGCGTGCTCGAGCGCCGAGAGGCCTTCCTTGAGGAGTCGCTCCGTTTGCTCCAGTGAAAACGGGCCGTGGCGTTGGACGACCTGGGCGAGATTCGAGCCCGGAACGTACTCCATCGAGTACCACGTCAAGCCGGCGCGTCCCGTGATGTCGTAAATGCTCACGATGTTGGGATGGCGCAGCCGCGCGGCGAGCTGTGCCTCGCGGCGGAAGCGCTCCATCACGCCGGGATCAGCGATAAGCGACGGATGCAGCACTTTGATCGCGACGTCGCGCTCGAGCGCGAGATCGCGGGCGCGATACACCCGTCCGAATCCGCCGGTGCCGATCTCTTCGAGCAGCTCGTAGTCGTCGCCGAGGGCGCGTCGCAGCCTCCGCTCGAATCCCTTCTCCGTGACGGCAGGTGCGGCCGCGGGCGCCTGGAAGGTGCCCGCGTCACTGACGAAGTCTTCGAGCATCTCGGTAGCCGTGTAATAGCGCTGCTTGGGGACCGCCGACAGTCCGCGCGCGATCACACGCTCGACTGCGGCGGGAATCGCGGCGCGCAGCTGCCGCGGGGGCACGATGGCCGCCGGGTCGAGATCGGGGGGATTGCCGGTAAGCGCGGCATAGATGTTCGCGGTCACGGTATACACGTCGCTGGACGGATCCCCCGGATCGCCGGTGCGGCACTCAGGAGCCATGTACGCGAGGGTTGGGTCGTCGGACGCCAGGGGTTCGATGTAGGGTAGGCACCAGTTCGAATACCGCAGATCGGTGATCACGCCCTGGCCCCCGGTATTGACCATCAGCGTCGTGGGCACGATACGGCGCATGATGATGCCCCGCGCATGCGCATGCTCGAGCGCAGACAGCAAATCGCGGATCAGCGACATACATTGCGGGATGGGCCGTGGTCCGCGCCGCAGCGCATCGGCAAGGCTTTCGCCCTCGATCCAGTTGGCGGTGCGGTAGACGAACGGGCCGATCTCGGCGGCGGCGTACGCATGCCGGATCGTCGGATGGTCGAGCGCCGCAAGCGTTTCCGTCTCGCGCATGAACCAGGCGCGTCCTGGGGTATTAGGGGTCAGATGCAGCCGTATGGCGACGGCGCGCTTGAGCACACGATCCCACGCGTGGTACAGAGCGCGCTCCGGGGAGAGCGCGACGACGTTGTCGAGCCGGAAAGCGGGCTCCAAGGCTCGTAAAGCCTGGTCGAGTAACTCGGCGGGGGGGGGATTTTGCAAGTCCCCGGTGGCCACCGACCTCACGGAGCTGGGGGGCGTCGAGCGCCGGTCAGGTGTTTGCACGCGCGGCGAAATGTAGTCGGTGTCGAGCTTTCTGCTGGCACGAAGTCGAAGAAATCAACAAATTGAGCGCCAATGGACAACGAGCATCGCGAGCTTCGCCATCGCCTAGAGCGCCGTGTGAGACCCGACCGGCGTTCCGGTCTGGACCGGCGGATCGCGGAACGGCGGATCCGGACAGTTGTGGTGTTGGTGGAGCGACGCGCGCGCATGGAGCGCCGCAGCCTGATCGAACGCCGGTCGCCCCAACCCCGCCGCCAGTTGAAAGATCGCCGCGGTTCGGGAATGGTGTTCAGCTACTTCACTCCAGCTTAACGCTTAGCGCCGCCCAGTTCTCGCGGCCGGTACGCGCGAATCGCGCATCCCACAAATAGATCGTCCTGCTCGCCGAGTCCACGTCGGCTGTTAGGAAGCGTGCGAACTCAGCCATCGCGCGCCCTTCGGTGGTGGTTTCTATCGTTTGCTTGACTGCTGGTAGTCGGAGTTTGCGCGCCACGCGCCAGGTGTCTGTCGCTACGCTGTCCGAGTTCGCGTACATCGCCTCCCACGTGAACGGCCGGCCGACGTTTGTGAGCGCTGCCCATGTCGCGGCCGGGCCAAAACGCTGGACGGCTTGCCGCCGGATGGCGGCTTTGCGCGGCTGCGTCGCAATGCCTTGCGCGCCCGCATATAGGGCCAGGACCAGCAGGGCGAGCACCGTCGAGCGCTGGCGGTCGACGGGTCCAAACCAGTAACGTGCCCATCCGATCAGTGCGACCACGGACAGGGTGCCGTACATGACGAAGACCCACGGAGCGACGATGGATGCACGCCAGATCATCAGGACGGTGATGAACGCCCCGATGGCGAGCGTCTCGGAGAACGGGATCCAGTGTCGTTCGGCGCCCCACGCGAGCCCGATGAGGGGCAGCAGCCAGAAGAACACATCAACAATTGCCACCCAATCGAGGTAGTACCAGCGGCCGCTCCAAGGCAGAAAGGGCCGCCACCCGTAGGATCCCTGCCAATCCATGTAGAGATGGCTCAGCACGGTCACCCCGATGCAGAGCGCCAACCATCGCCACGCGGGCACCGTGATCTCGCGGCCGCGACGTCGCATCCACTGCGCCCCGAGCCACCAGGCGCCGCGGATCAGCAGGGTCAGGCTGATGATTTCGACGATGGCGCCCACGAGCGAGTGCGTGATGCCACGGTGGAGCTGCAGGTAGTCGGCTGGGGTGCCGGGCAGGCCGATGAAAAGCTCGGTCCAATCGGGCGCGTTGGCCGCGATCACGCCAATAGTTGCGGCGCGCGCGAGGTGCCGGTCGGCCACGGCCCGTCCGAGCGCCGCGCCGACCAAGGCATGGGCGAGGTTATCCATCCTCATTAAGTTACGCGGCCAATGAGTCTCCTCGGCTGGATGACGGCGCCCGAGCAATCGCTGGCGGAGTGGGACGCGCACACCAGGCTGGCGGCAGCCGCGCGAGCCGGCGGTCTGGACCAGACGCTCGTCTGCGGGATGGGTGGGTCCAGCCTGGTTGCGGACGTGCTCGCCGAAACCTTCCAGAAGAGCACTCTTCACGTGCTCGACAGCACCAACCCGGATGCCGTGCGCGGGGTCGAGCGTGCTCACGATCTCTCGCGGACGCTGTTTCTCGTCGCGAGCAAGTCAGGTAATACGGTCGAGACACTTGCCTTCTGTCATTACTTCCTGGAACGCGCGCGCCCCGACCAATTCGTGGCTATCACCGAATCCGGCACCCCGCTCGACGTGCTCGCGCGCCAGCGCGGATTCCGGGCAATCCTACCGCACCCGCCGGACGTGGGCGGCCGGTATTCCGCGCTGACCGCGATCGGCATGCTGCCGGCCGCGCTGGCGGGAATCGACGGCCGCATAGTGCTCGAGCGGACGCGCCGCGTGGATATCGAGGCGGCGAGGGCGCTCGGCGTCGTGATCGCTGATCGGGCGATCGCCGGCCGGAATAAACTGATCGTCGCACCACCGCATGAAGTCGCCTGGCTGGCGCACTGGTTGGAGCAGCTGATCGCCGAGAGCTCCGGCAAAGATGAGCGCGGCGTGATTCCGATCGTGAACGACCCCATCCGCGTTGTGCTGCCCGACATGCAATCAGTGGGACCGGAGGCGATCTCCGGCGATCCGCTCGATCTCGGCGTCGAGTTCCTGCGCTGGGAATACGCCACGCAATCCCTCTGCGAGCGCCTGGGCGTAAATGCGTTCGATCAGCCGGACGTGGACGAGGCCAAACGGCTTGCCCGTGCCGAGCTGACGGGCGGCGGCTCGCAGCAGAACGCTCCACTAGCCACGCTCTCGACCGAAGCGTTGCGGCGCGAGCGGAAGCCCGGTGACTACCTCGCGATCCTGGCGTATGTGCCGCCCACACCGCAGATGATCAAACAGCTGCAAAACGTGCGCGCTCTCTGGGGCAAGGCGCTCCGGTGCGCCACCACGCTCGGCTTTGGACCGCGCTACCTGCATTCGACTGGCCAGTTGCACAAAGGCGGGCCCAATACCGGGCTGTTCCTCGTTATCACCGCCGACACGCGTGAAGATCTGTCGATTCCCGAGATGAGGTGGACGTTCGGCGAGCTGCACCGCGCGCAAGCGCGTGGCGACATGCGCGCATTGCTGGCGCGAGGGCGTCGTGTGGCGCACGTCCATCTCTCGAGCCTCGCCGGCATCGCGTTACTGAACCCGTGAGCGCCGGTGCCTACATCTTCCATCTGATCCCGCACACCCACTGGGATCGTGAATGGTTCCTGCCGCGCGCCGCTTTCCATGCTCGACTCATCCCGCTCGTCGACGATCTCATCGAGCGACTCCAGGCTGACGCATCGTTCCGGAGTTTCCTGCTCGATGGCGAGACCGTCCTGATCGAGGATTATCTCCGCTCGCGACCCGAGCGCGAGGGCGAGATCAAAACGCTGGTGAAGACCGGTCGCCTTCAGGTCGGGCCCTGGTACGTGCTCGCAGACGAGCAGATTCCATCCGGGGAGTCACTGTTGCGCAACCTGTTGCTCGGTGCCATGGACGCCGAGCGTTTGGGGGGCCGGCTCGACGTGCTGTATTCCCCCGATGCGTTCGGTCACCCCGGCGCTCTGCCGGCTCTGGCGCGCGAATTCGGCATCAAGTTCGGCGTGGTCTGGCGCGGCCTGGGCGGCGAGCCGGGACAGGAGAGGGATTGGTTTCGGTGGAAAGCTCCCGACGGCCGCGAAATGCTGCTGTGGCACTTGCCGCCGGAGGGCTACGAAATCGGCGCCACGTTGCCCGGATCCGGTTCGCGCCTGCCCGAGCTCTGGAAAGCAGTTCGTGCGGTGCTCGTGCAGCGCGCGGCGGGGAAACACATACCCGTCTTCATTGGCGCCGACCATCACGCGCCCCATCCCGCACTCTCGCGGCTCCGCGACATTCTTGCCGAGCTCGAGCCGGCCAGCGCGTTTCGCATCTCGCGGCTCGACGAGTTCTTTCAGGCCGCCGAGAGCACCACCGCGCGCCCCATAGCCGGGGAGCTGCGCTGGTCCTATGGCTATACGTGGACGCTGCAGGGAGTCCACGGCACACGCGCGCCGTTCAAGCGCCGTCACGCGGCCGCTGAATTGTTCGTCGAGCGCATTGCCGAACCCCTCAGCGCGCTCGCCCGCTACACGACAGGCCGCGACCGTCGGGCGCTGCTCGAGACCGCGTGGCGCATCCTGGTGCGCACGCAATTCCACGACACGATCTGCGGGTCCACGGCGGACGAGGTGACGGCCGCGGCGGAGCGGCGCCTCGCTGAGGTGACCGCCTATGCCGCGGCGCTGCGACGCGACGCGTTGTATGCCCTCACCGGATACGATCCCGACACCGCACGTGAGCAGGCAGTCGTCACCGATCCGACGCTCGTCTTGTGGAATCCGACGCCGCGGCCGCGGGGTGGGATCACAGTCGCAGATGTCACATTCTTCCGCGGCGACATACTCGTCGGACCTCCGTCTGGCGATCGAACGCGGCGCGAGGGGGCGGGGTACCGCCCGTTTGCGCTCTACGGGAGGAGCAGTGGGAAGAGTGGCGCGATTCCGGTGCAGGTGCTGGCGCAGCGCGTTGCACAAGAACGGACCGATGCGACACGGCATTATCCCGATCAGGACGAAGTGGACCAGGTCCGCATCGCGTTTCGCGCTCCCGCGGTACCGGGACTCGGCCTCGCTTCGCTGCACACAGGCGGCCCGGTGCCGCCGGAACGGGGCGACGACGTGCGCGTTCGGGGCCGCGGGCTCCAAAACCGGTTCGTGGAAGTAACGCTTGAGCAGAACGGGGCGATCACGATCGTCGATCGGCGGCGGAACGAGCGCTACAGCGACCTGTTGCGTCTGGAGGATGCGGGAGACGCGGGGGATGCGTACACCTATTGCCCGCCTGCCCGGAACCGCGTCACCCAAAGTCAGGGCCCGATCACGGTGCGGCGGCTCGCCGACGGTCCGCTGGTCGCCGCGTTGGACGCGCGCTGGGACGTGACGCGGGCGGTCGGCGCGCGGCTACTCCTGCAGTTGTATGCGGACAGTCCCATCCTGCGGGCGACGCTCGATATCGACAATCGCGCTATGTATCACCGACTTCGCGCGCGGCTGCCGACCGGACTCGAGGGAGTAGCGGTCAGTGCGGGAACGGCGTTTGGCGCGGTCGAGCGAAACGCGGTTGCTGTCGACCCGGGAGCGTATCCGCGAGAGACGCCGGTGCGCACGGCGCCGGCCCAGCGCTTTGTCGCGGCTGCCCGCGCCGGTCGAGGGCTGGCCGTGCTCGCGCCGGCATTCTTCGAATATGAATGGACGGCGCGCGGAGACTTGCTGCTAACACTGCTGCGGTCCATCGGGGACTTGTCGCGGGGCGACCTGCCGACCCGGTCCGGTCACGCGGCCTGGCCGACTCCGATTCCGGCTGCGCAATGCCTTGGCACGACGCGAATCGATCTCGCGCTGGTGCCCGTGAGCGCGACGGAAATCGAGCGCGGTGATTTTTTACCCCGCGTGTGGGAGGACGCATTTCTCCCGATCGATGCGCTTTGGCTGCGCGATGCGGCGAGCCTCCAGCTCGCACCCCTGGACATCGCCCTGGAAGGGCAGGGCCTCGTCTTCTCGGCGCTGAAGCCGGCGCAACTCGGATCGCCGATGGTGCTGCGGTGTTACAACGCGACCAATCGCAAGGTCGCGGGTGCCTGGCACTTTGGCACCGGCGTGAAAACGGCGCATCGCGTGCGCGCTGACGAGCGCGAAGCCGTCGCGCTCGTGTTGGAGCAGCGCGGCAACGTGGTGCGGTTCGTGGCCGAGCCGCGCGAACTCGTCTCGATTATGGTCACCTGATGCAGGAACACGTGCTGACGACGTTGCGCACGGCACGTTACTTCACCCTCGGCTCCCTCCAGGACTCGACCGACGTGTGGATCGTTTGTCACGGCTACGGACAGCTCGCCGCCCGATTCCTTGAGCGGTTTCGTCCGATCGCGGAACAGCAACGCTGCGTCGTGGCCCCAGAGGGGCTGTCGCGCTTCTATCTCTCCGAAAGCCCCGCCGAGCGGCGCGTGGGCGCAAGCTGGATGACGAAGGAAGATCGACTGCACGAGATCGACGATTACGTCCGCTATCTGGATGCGTTGCAGCGCCATGTCGCGGGAGGCAAGGCCAAGGTCACCGCATTGGGATTCTCGCAGGGAACGGCCACCGTGTGTCGCTGGGCGACTCTCGGAACGGGTGCTCGCATCGATCGCCTGATCGTCTGGGGTGGCGAGGTGCCCCCCGATCTCGACCTGACCGATCCTCGAGCTGCCGAGCGGTTACGGAATAGCCGGCTCACCCTCGTCTATGGCGATAGCGACGAGTACTTCACGCCGAAAGTGGTCGCGGCGACGGAAGCGAGGCTACGCGAGCACGACATCCCGTACGAGGTAGTCCGGTTCGAAGGTGGACATGAAATCGACACCACAACCTTGCTACGGCTTGCTGAAGTACGTGCGCGGTGAGCCGTGCCGAACCCGCCTTCCGGCGCACTGCTCACGGCGAACGGCGCACGCTGGGGTCGAGCAGATCCCGGAGCGCGTCCCCGAGTAGTGTGCACGCAACGACCACCAGCGCGAGCGCCACGCCGGGCGCGATTGCTACCCAGGGAGCGTTGACCAGCACGTCCCGACCCGACGTAATCATGTTCCCCCACGATGGCGTCGGCGGTTGTACTCCCAACCCGAGGTAGGAGAGCCCGGCTTCGAGCGTGATCGCATTGCCGACCCCGAGCGCGGCCGCGACGATAACGGGGGTGAGCGCGTTCGGCAGGATGTGGCGGCTGAGCACGCGCAGTTGACGCGCGCCTACCGCCCGCGCGCCCTCGACGAACGGGCGGACGGCAAGCGCGCGAACCTCAGCGTGCACCAGCCGTGCGACACTCATCCAACCCGTGAGCCCCAGCACGGCGATGACCAGCGCGGTACTGGGCTGCCACAGCGCTGCCAGTAGCAGAAGCAGCACGAGGCGCGGCAGGGCGAGCGCGAAGTCGGTAATGCCGAGGAGGGTGAGCGAGATCGGTCCGCGCCAGAAACCGGCGACGGCGCCGATGAGGACGCCGAGCACGATCGATAGGAGCACGGCGACGACGCCCACGCCCAGCGAGACGCGGGCCCCGTAGACCAACCGAGTCCACACATCTCGTCCAAATCGGTCTGTCCCGAGCGCATGAAACTGCCCGTGCGCGTCGGTGGAGAGCGGAGGCACGAAACGAGTGGCAACGATGTCGCGCTGAGCGGCGGGGTCGCTGCTGGTCACGAGCGGGGCGAAGAGGGCGCAGAGAATCACGACGAGCAGCACCAGAGTGCCGAAGGCCCCGCGACGATCTCTCAGCAGCAGCGTCATGCCGGCGGCGCGGTCCGCACGCGCGGGTCGAGCCAGGCCGCCAGCACGTCGGCCAGGAGATTCCCGGCGACAACGAGGACGGCGCTCACGGCCGTCGCAGCCATTACCACTGGGTAGTCGCGCGCTTGCACCGCCTCGACGAGGACTCGGCCTACACCCGGCCATGCAAAGACTGCCTCGATGAACACTGCGCCCGAGAACAGCGCCGGCAGCGACAGGCCGAGGAGCGTCACGACCGGGGTCAGCGCGTTGCGCAACGCGTGACGGCCGATCACCTGGCGGGATGCCAATCCTTTGGCACGGGCGGTCGTGATGTACGGTTGGCTCAGCGTGTCGAGCATGGCGCCGCGCACAAAACGGGCTGCGCCGCCGACGCCGATGAGCGTGAGCGTAGCGAGCGGCAGCGCAAGATGGCGCAGCTGGTCCATCAGCCGCGCGCCGCTGCTGAGATACTCGGCGTCGAGCCCGCTCGCGCCGAAGGCCGGCAGCCAACGCGCCCAATACGTGAACACAAGCACGAGCATCAGTGCCAGCCAGTAGCCGGGAAGCGCGAACAACGTTACGGTCGCAACGGAGAGCACGGTGTCGGTACGGGACCGGCTCCGCGCGGCTTGCAGCGCGCCGACGAACAGCCCGAGCAGGTAACTGAGCACCAGCGACAGCGCCACCAGCCGCACGGTAGCCGGCCACGCATCGCCCAGGATGGTTCGCACGGGTCGGCCCTTCGCGATGCTGGTCCCCCAATCACCCTGCGCGAACCGACTCACCCATCGTGTGAATTGCTCGGGCAGCGGCCGGTCCAGCCCGAATGCGCGCCGCTGCGCCGCGAGCTGCTCGCCGGTCGCAATCGGACCCAGCATGAGCTCGACCGGATCGCCGGGTGCCGCATGCAGGAGAACAAAGGTGAGCGTGACGACGCCGAGCACGACGGCGAAACCGGCGAGCAGTCGGTGGGCCAGCCTGGCGAGCATCGGCGAGAATCTCGCGCCGCCCCTCGTGCGCCGCTAGAATGCGGGCGTGTCGCGCGTGTTGGGATCCGTCCTTACCGTTGCTCTGTGTGTGACGTCCGCGTGCGGCGACGAGGCGGCGCGTCGCGGCGCGACCGTCATGTTCGCATCGGGCGCCGATCTTCAGAGCATCAATCCATTGCTCACGAGCCACCCGCTCGCCCGCCAGGTGCAACGCTACGTCTTGCTCACGACACTCGCGCGCTACGACTCGTCGCTCGTGCCGCGACCCTATCTGGCTCGCGGCTGGCGTTGGTCCGCCGATGGCCGCACGCTCACGTTCGAGCTGCGAACCGAAGTACGGTGGCACGACGGCACACCGACGACCGCACGAGATGTCGTCTGGACGCTGGACGCCGCGCGCGATCCCGCGACTGGATATCCTCGTTTCGCCGAGCTGCAGACCCTCGCCTCGGTTACCGCGCTGGACGACGCGACGGTGGAGCTGCGATTTGCCCGCCGCGTCGAAGAATTCCCTTTCGTGCTCACCGATCTCGCGATTCTGCCGGCCCATCTCCTGGACCGCGTTCCGCACGCGCGTCTTCGCGAAAGCTCCTGGAACCTGGCTCCCGTGGGCAACGGTCCCTTCCGGTTCGTGACGCACCAGCCAAACCGCCGCTGGGTGTTCGCAAGGAATCCTCATTTTCCCGCCGCGATGGGCGGGCCGCCCAACGTCGATCGTCTGTCGATAGTTGTTGTCGATGAACCGATGGTCAAACTGTCCGCGCTCGTCTCCGGAGAGCTCGATTTTGCCGGGATCAGTCCACAGCACGTGGCTTTCGTGCGGCGTCATCACGGGCTCGCGATTCGCGAATACCCGATGGTCCTTTCGTATGGTCTCGTCTTCAACAGTCGCCGCCCGCCCTTCAACGACCGACGGGCGCGGCTGGCTGCCGCTCTGGCGATCGACCGTCAGGAAATCGTGGACGGCTACCTGTTTGGCCTCGCGACCGTGGCCGATGGGCCCGTCCCGCCCGGTCTCCCCCGGTATGTCGCGCCACCGCACACACCAGTCGCTCCCGACTCGGCGCGTCGCCTCGTTGCGGCGCTGCCGAACGCAGCGCGAAGTTTTGAGTTGCTGACGGTCGGGAGCGGCGAGGGAGCGTTGGAACAGATGCTGCAGGCGCGCCTGAACGCGGTCGGTTTCAGGGTTACGATTCGGCAGCTGGAGAATTCGACATTCCTGAGTCTCGTCTTTGGACCGCGCCATGATTTCACCGCGGCAGTAGCTGGCATCGCAGGCGATCCAGGGCTCGGCTTTCTGCAATCGCTCGATAGCGTGACCGGAGTCGGGATTCCGGCAGATCCGGTGCTGGCTCAACGTGTCTTTGCGGAGCAGGTACCGGTCGCTTGGTTGTACCACGCGCGGGGCGTGCAAGGAATGAACCGACGCGTGCGAGGTGTTCAGATGGATGTCCGTGGCGAGTTGCCGACGGTCGCGAGCTGGCGGGTGACGCCGTGAGACGACGGGATCTCCCGACCGAGTTCCACGCCGATGCTCCAATGCGGCTCGACTTCGCCGGGGGATGGACCGACGTCCCGCCGTACTCCGCGCGCGAAGGTGGGGTCGTCGTGAACGGCGCCATCGACCTGCGCGCGCATGTGTTTCTCCGAATGGGGGGCGAGGTCCTGCGATTCGTCTCGGAGGAGCTCGGCGAAACACTCGAGTTCGCGAACTCCGGGGGACTCACCGCGGGCGCCAAATTACCCCTGCTCAAAGCCGCCCTCCGGATGTTTCCGGTGCTGGGCGGCTTCACGCTAACGACGCGGAGTGATGCTCCACCGGGGTCGGGACTGGGCAGCTCGGGAGCGCTGGGCGTCGCCCTGGTCGCTGCGCTGACCCGGGCGCGTCAGGAATCGCGTGCGGAACGGGAGTGTGCCGAGCAAGCGTGGCAGGTCGAGGCGGTCGAAGCGGACCTTCCCGGCGGAAAACAGGATCAGTATGCTGCCGCGCTCGGCGGCTTCCATCGGCTCAGCTTTCGCGATCGCGACGTGGGCATCGAGCCCCTCACGCTGGAACGGGAGTTCGCTGTCGCGCTCGCGCGGCAGACGCTACTGTGCTACACCAACAAGAGCCGCGTCTCCGGCGACACGATCTCCCGCGTCATGCAGGGGTTTGAGCGTGGCGATCCCCTCATCACGCGCGCCCTTCACGGCATCAAAGCCGCGGGAGATGCCATGGTCGAGGCGTTGCGGCGTGGCGATCTCGCGCGCGTCGCGAACCTGCTCAGCGAGAATTGGAAACACCAGCAAGCGCTCGATTCCGGTATGCGCACGGAAGAAATGGCACGGCTCGAACAGGCGGCTGCTGCCGCCGGGGCGCTGGGCGGCAAAGCGGCCGGTGCCGGTGCCGGCGGTTCGATGTTCTTCATCATGAAGGGTGATGCTCGCGACGCGGCAGGCGCATTGACGGCCGCTGGGGGGCGCGTGCTTCCCGTGTCATGGGCGGCGGAGGGGGTGCGCTCGTGGTGACGGCTGAAGACCTGGCGGCGCGAAGGGAGGTTGTCGCAGCCTCGCCGGATCTGCAGCGACTGCTCGGCCACATCCGGGAGCGCGCGCGCCCTCTGCTCGAGCGCATGCCCCTCGTCCCGGAGCACAAGGCATTGCTGTCGAGCGACGGCGGCGTCTGCGCCGACGACGGGACCCCGCTCACATTCGATCCATGGAGTCCCACCGAGCATCGGTGTCCTCGCTGCGGAAAGACGTGGCGGGGCGACCGCTATGACCGATACTGGGTCCGCTTTCAGCACCTGTGGCTTGCCGAGCGGGCCGTCGACCTCGCGACGATCGCGGGCCTGGGGGAGCAGGACGATCGCGCCAGCGCAAATCGCGCGGTCGAGATTCTCACGGCCTACGCCGCGCGCTACTGGCGTTATCCGAATCGCGACAACGTCCTCGGGCCCAGCCGCCTGTTTTTTTCTACGTATCTCGAATCCATCTGGACGTGCAACTACCTCGCGGCTGCGATGATGCTGCGCGCGGCCGGTCTGCTCGACGATGCTACGGCGAAGTCCGTCCATCAGGTCGCCGAAGAAGCAGCGACGTTGATCGGCGATTACGACGAAGGATTCTCGAACCGACAGACGTGGAACAACGCCGCGTTGACCGCCGTCGCGGTCTGGTTCGAGGACGAGGAGCTGGCACAGCGTGCGATCGAAGGCGAGACCGGCCTCATCGCGCATATGGCGCGCGGCTACGGGCGCGACGGCATGTGGTTCGAGGGGGAGAATTATCATCTCTTCGCGTTGCGCGGCTTGCTGACGGGCGCGACATGGGCTCGACTGGCGGGCCTCGACTTCTGGTCGGATCAGCGCCTCGGCACGCGCATCGCCGGTGCGCTCCGTGCTCCGATGCTGACGGCGCTCCCCGATTTCACATTTCCGGCACGCAAAGACGCGCGCTTTGGAGTCTCGCTGGCACAGCCTGCATTTCTCGAGCTGTGGGAAATCGGACTCGGCAACTGCGTGCGCAGTGCGCCGGACGCCGTGCACCGTGATGAGCTTGCCTCGTGGCTCTACGCACTGTACGAGCAGGCCCCTCCTGAACCTGAGTTACTTGAGTCCTACTTGCACGATTGCGGCGCACGGCGCACGGCGGACAGCTCACGTAGTTCGTTGTCGTGGTGGTCGCTCCTCGAAATGCTCCCCGAACTCCCTCCCGCGCAGCCATGGCAGCCGCAGAGCGTTCTTCTCGAAAGTCAGGGATTGGCGGTCCTGCGCCGCGGCGACCGCTACGTCAGTCTCGAGACAGGCTCGAGCAGCGGTGGACACGGTCATCCCGATCAGCTGCACCTCACCCTGTTTGCCGATGGCGTCCACTGGCTGCCCGATCCAGGAACGGGCGGGTACGTCACCCGCGATCTCTTCTGGTATCGTTCCCCGCTGGCACACAATGTTCCGCGGATCGATGGCGAATCACTCACGGATGAGACCCGTTGCGAAACCTTCGCCGAGCAAGATGATTGGGGATGGGTCCGAGGGCGGTCCGGCGATTTGAGCCGGACCGTCGTGACGGGTCCGTCCTATGTCGTCGACGTGGTCGAGCTGCCGGCGCGCGAAGAACATGTGGTCGAGCTGGCGTGGCACTTCGACGGCGGCGGCGACATCGCCACGAAAGGGCGGTGGGTCGCGGCTGAATTGGCCGACGAGTTCGTGACGCGCGTCGAGCGGTTCGTACCCGATGCGCCTGGTCCGGTTGTGGTGCAGTGTACGGCTCACGGCGCACAGCTCACGGCGCACGCCATTTTTGATGGCGAGTTCTTGCGAGCGGAGGGGCCACCGTTGCCCGGCGGCATGGAGCGCACACCGTTCTACGTGGCTCGCCTCCGGGGCCGCAATGTCCGCATCGTGTCGGTGCTCGACGCGCACGGCGGAACGCCCACGGTGCGTATGGTGCGCACCCGAGGCGAGGTGGTGGAGGTCGAAGCGACCGCCGGGCTCGACCGCCATCGTCCGGGCAACCTGGAGTGGACGATTGAGTCAGGCGAGCGTCAGCCTCTCGTGCTGAGAGGTGCGCGCGAGGCGCGCCCCCCATTCAAGCCGATGGTCGAGATCGACATGCCGACGCCAGTTACCGCACCGGCATTTCGCGTCGGTGCGGCTCCACCGCTCGATGGCACGCTCGAAGGATTCGAACTGGCGGAACCGCTCCATCTGGCACTCGAGGATCAATACCGTCGCAGCGAGGACGCCTATCCCGGACCGGACGACTTCTCCGCCGTTGCCTATGCGGCGTGGGACGAGCGCGCGCTGTACCTTGCCGTGGACGTGACCAAGCCGGATCTCTGCCTGCGACCGCCGCACTCCGAGCCGCTCGGACTGGACAATGATCCCGACGACATCCATTCCGATGGCCTCCAGGTCTATATGGGGGCCGCCGACGCCGAGCAAGACGGCGCCGCTCCGGTGGGGTACGTGATCGTGCCTCAGGTCGACGCTCGTAGTGTGCGTGTCGCCGGCACGAGTGACACGCGGGGCACCGTCGATGCATCGTTGGTCCACGGCGAGTGGCGTCGCACCGATCATGGCTACCGCGTTACCGTCGCCATTCCGTGGACGGTCACACCGGGCGTGCACCCGCATGCGGGCGCCCGCGTGCGCTTCGACCTTATTGTCAACGAAATGCTTCCCGGCCGGATGCGGCGCACGGGTCAGCTCGTGTGGAGCGGGGGTGGCGGATGGGTCTGGCTGCGCGGGGATCGACAGGACCCGTCCCGATTCGGTGTCCTGGAGCTGGTAGTATGAAAGCGTGCGCCGTAAGCCGTGCGCCGTACGCCGAATGAGGAACACGGCGCACCGCGCACGGCGCACTGCGCACGCCATGATCACCGTCGTCCTCCACGAGCCCCAGGATCTCGTCAACATCGCTCATGTCGTGCGCGGCATGAAAAACTTCGGATTGCGCGACCTGCGGCTCGTCAACCCGCGCGAATACGACGGGTATCGCGTCGAAGGGATCGCGCATCAAACACAGGACATTCTCGCGCGCGTGCGGACGTTCCCGACACTGGCGCAAGCGATCGCCGATTGCGTGCACGTCGTCGGGTTCACGGCCCGCGGTCGCACGGCCAAGCGCAATGTGCAGCGCCCCCGCGAGGCCGCGGCCGAAGTGAGTGCCGTTCAGGAGGGATCCGTTGCCTTGCTGTTCGGACGCGAGGATCGAGGGTTGTCGAACGAGGCCCTCGATCGCTGCCATCGGGTCGTCACGATTCCGAGCGATCCGTCATATGCTTCCCTCAACCTCGCGCATGCGGTCATCATCATGTTGTACGAGCTGGCGCTGGCGCGCGGGGCCGAGAGCCGGCCGTTCAAGGCGCCGCGCCGGCCATCCGAGCCCGTTGCGGTCGGCGACTTGGAGCGTCTGTTTATCGACGTCGCGAACGCGCTACGCGCAATCGATTTCTTCAAGACGCGCAATGCCGACGGCGTCATGCGCACGGTGCGCGAAATCGGCCATCGCGCGCCGCTCGACGTACGAGAGGTGAAGCTGCTCCGGGCGATGGCGATCGAGGTGACCAAATACGGTGAGCGACTGGCGCGTTCCGGGCTTCACGTCGACCGGTAGCAAGCGACCGGAGGCGTTGTTCGGGTCTCCCGCGCGCATGACGCGGGCGTCCGGCTGCCGCGTCTGGGATGACGCGGACCTTGAATACGTCGACTACGTCATGGGCCTCGGCGCCGTGGCGCTGGGGTACGGCCACCCGGCTGTCAATCGTGCCGCCGAGGACGCCATCGCCGCGGGTGTCGTCGGACCATTGCCGCCCGTCGCCGAAGAGGAGCTGGCCGAGGCGCTGGCGCAGCGCATTCCCTGGCTCGAGCGCGTGCGCTTTCTCAAGACCGGCGCGGAGGCCGTCGCCGCAGCGGTGCGGCTCGCCCGCGTCGCGACGGGACGCGAGGAAGTCCTCGGCTGCGGCTATCACGGCTGGCTCGACTGGTGCCAGGGCGCCACGGAAGGCGTGCCCGCCGCCGTGCGCGGCATGTTCGCCGAGCTGCCGTTCAACGATGTGGCTGCCGGGCGCGACATGATCCGCGCGCGCGGCAGCCGGCTCGCCGCCGTCGTGATCGAGCCGGTCATCGTGCGCGAGCCGGCGCGCGAGTGGCTGCAGATGCTGCGCGCCGAAACGGAGCGAGCCGGCGCCGTCCTGATCTTCGACGAGATCAAGACGGCATTCCGCCTCGCGATCGGGGGAGCCGTGGAGCGGTACGGCGTGAGTCCAGCTCCCGATCTCGTGGTCATCGGCAAGGCGCTCGCCAACGGGTTCCCGCTCGCGGCGGTCGGTGGGCGCGCCGATTTGATGGCCGGCACGAGCCGCACCTGGATTTCGTCCACCCTCGCGACGGAAGGCGTCGCGCTCGCCGCCGCGCGGGCGACGCTCGAGGTATTCGAGCGTGAGGATGTCTGTGGTCATCTGCATCGGGTTGGGACCCAGCTGCTACACGGCTTGCATGATCTCCAGCGCAAACACGCGGGAACGATCAGCGAGGTCGCCGGAATTGCGGAGATGTGTTTTCTGCACTACGCGACGGAGGAAAAAGCGCACGCCGTGGCGCTGGGCGCCGCGAAGCGGGGTGTGCTGTTCAAGCGGACGGCGTACAACTTCGTGTCTCTTGCCCACGACGAAGCCGTCGTGGCGCAGACCCTCGAGATCCTGGACGCAGCGCTGCGCGACGCCTAACCCGAGATCACGGCCTGACCGATCACGAAAATCACAATCGCCACGATGATCACGACGGCGGTGTAGCCCATCGCGCGATCCTTCGGGACCTTCATGACGATCGGGAGGCCGAGGTAGAGCAGTACGACGCTGTAGAGCGAAACGAGAACGGAGACCAGGTTGAGCGCCGGGATCAACGCGAACACGCTGCCGATCCAGGCTGCCGTGCTGGAGTAAGCGGCGGCTTTGAGAGCCTGCACGTCGTTCGCTTGGCCGCCAAAGCCGGGAGCAAGCAGGCTGATGATCTTCGAGAGGATGAAGACGCTGAGGATCGCGACGACCAGCACCACTACGCCGCTCACTATCGCAGTCGTCAGGGGCACGGGATTCGTGAGGCTGGTCAGCGCGACCTGCTTCCCGAAAATGATCATGCCGATCGTGCGCGCGA
Organism: Gemmatimonadales bacterium; assembly: GCA_044869265.1. Taxonomy (GTDB): domain Bacteria; phylum Gemmatimonadota; class Gemmatimonadetes; order Gemmatimonadales; family GWC2-71-9; genus 20CM-2-65-7. The sequence goes on along the minus strand of JBIOXD010000122.1, from coordinate 43,063 downwards.
GCGCCCCCAGCGAGGCGAGCGGGAAGACGTAGCGTCCCCACAGCGCACCGGGCTTGGTGAACTCCGTATCGACTTCTCTCCACGTCGTGCGTGGCTCGAGCAGGATCGCTTTAGCGCGACTGACCAGCGTTTCCATCGCTTACTCCCGCTGAGGTCGCCCCCAAGATAGGAGTGAGGCGGCGTCGCGCCAGCTTGTCTGTAGATTGTTGCCATGCTTATTGATGTCCACGCGCACTTTCTGCATGCCCGGACGCCGCGCGCCGACTGGCGAGAGCGCAACGTGAGCCGGCTCACTGCGGGCGCCAAAATGGGGATCTCGGTGCACGTCGCGTCGATCCTCGGCAGCTGGGGCCTCACGTCGCCGACTTATTTCCCTTCACCGCGCGATGTCACGGTGGGAAACGACGCGCTGCTGGCCTTGCAGCGCGAGCACCCCGACGCGATTCGCGGCTATGTGTGCGTCAACCCGAACTACACGGCGCACGCGCGGGCCGAGATTGTCCGCGGACTGGACGCGGGGATGATCGGCATCAAGCTCGCCGCGAGTCGGCGGGCGGACGACCGGTTGCTCGACCCGATCGCCGAGCTGGCACGTGAGCGGCGCGTGCCGATCCTGCAGCACATCTGGCAGCATCGCCGTCACGACTGGCCGGGTCAGGAAGCGTCGGATGCCGCCGAGCTCTGCACCCTCGCGCGCCGGCATCCGGAGGTCGCGTTCATTCTCGCGCACATCGGCGGTGGCGGCGATTGGTTGCACTCGCTGCATGCCGTCCGCGCGGTGCACAATGTGTACGTTGATCTGTCGGGGAGCGGCGTGGATGGCGGCATGCTCGAAGAATGCGTGGCGAGCGTCGGCGTGAATCGCCTGCTGTGGGGTACCGACCTCACCATGGATACGGGCTGGGCCAAGCTGCGCTACCTCGAGCTCCTCCTCACCAAAGAAGAGCTGGCATTGGTGCGCTGGAAGAACGCGGCGCGCATCTTCCCGCCCGGCGCACTCCCGGCCGACTGATGGCTTCCCCCACCCGCATCGACGTCAACGCGTTCGTCGGCGCCTATCCGTGGCGGAAGGTGCCGGGCACGTCGCCGGACGCATTGACCAAAGCGCTCGATCGTGTCGCGATCGATACGGCGTGGGTGACACACCTGCCAGGTTTGTTCTGGCGCGACCCCACGGAAGGCAACGCCTGGCTGTATGAGGTGGCGCGCAAGGAACCCCGGGGACGCTTAAGACCCGTGCCGACGGTGCATCCGGGCCTGGAACAGTGGGCCGAAGTCCTGTCGGACGCCGCAAATGCCGGTGCGCCGGTCGTTCGCTGCGATCCTCACTATCTCGGCCTAGAGCCCGCAGGTGGCGAGATGCGTGCGCTGGCCGCCGCGTGCGGCGCGGCGCGGCTGCCGTTGCTGCTGGCCGTGCGCCTCGAGGACGGCCGCCCGCGTCATCCGAATGACCCCGTCCGGGAACTGCCGGCCGCAGCGGTGCGCGCGCTGATTCGCAGCGATGCCGATCTCCGGCTGCTCGTCACGCACGCGGATCGGAGCTTCATCGAGGAAGTGCACTTCGGTTCGACGCCGGACGAAGCGCGCCGCATGTGGTGGGACATCTGCTGGGTCTGGGGTCCGCCCGAAGATCACCTGGAGCTGTTGATCGAGACGATCGGGACGGATCGATTTGTCTTCGGGACGGGCCAGCCGCTGCGGCTCCCCGAGAACAGCATCGCGAAGCTCGATCTGCTCGATTTGTCTCCGGAGCAGCGAGCCGCGATCGAATCCGGCAACGTGAAAACGCTCACTTCGTCGGTGGCCTGACTGTCCACCGCTCCAACTGTCCAACGCAGCCTGGAGTGGGGTCTCGTCCCTGCGGTTCCCGTGCCGTTTCGGGGGGCCGCGATCGACATCCACGCGCAGCGGGCCTATGCGCGCTGGATGTCGCAGCAGGCGATCGCCGGGGTGGCGGTGTGGGCGCATACGGGCCGCGGGCCGCATCTCTCGGAGGATCAGCGCCGCGTCGTGTTGCAAGAGTGGCGCGCCGCGTTGCCCGGAAAGACCATTGTGGCCGGCGCGAACGGCCCTACGATGGCGCGTGATGCCCAACGCTATGGCGCCGATGCGCTGCTCGCTTTTCCGCCCCGCGACAACCCGGTCGTCTTTCACGACGAGCTGTCGCAAGAGCTTCCCGTCATCGCGTTCTATCTCTACGCCGCGGCGGGCGGCACGGACTATAGCGACCGGACGCTGCATGACATCCTGGCGCTGCCCGGCGTCATCGGGATCAAGGTCGCGACCCTCGATTCGGTCATGACCTTTCAACGCATCGCGGCGGTCATGCGGGAGCATCCCGACAAGCTCCTGATCACGGGTGAAGATCGATTCCTCGGCTACTCGTTGATGATGGGGGCGCGCGCGGCGCTGATCGGGATGGGCGCGGTGCTCACGGACATCCAGGCGAAGCTGCTCGAGGCGAGAAAGAACGAGGACAACGGCGCCTTCCAGCGCCTCTCCACTCAGCTGGACGCTTTCGGGGCGGCCACATTCACCCCGCCCATCGAGGGCTATATCCGCCGCATGCTCTGGGCGCTCGCGGCAGACGGGGTGATCCCCGACGTGGCGTATGATGATCCCTGGGGTCCTGCGCTGCCCCCGGCCGACCGGGATGCGGTGCGGCGAGCCGTCCGCGAGATCCGCGGCAACCGTTGAAACGACGTTCGTTCCTCGCATCATGCGCGGCCGTCGCGCTCGGAGCGAGAGAAGAGGGAGCTCGCGTTCGCATGGCTACGAAGCCACATGTCGTGGTGGTAGGAGCGGGAGCGTTCGGCGGGTGGACCGCGCTGTTTCTGCGGCGGCAGGGCGCGCGCGTAACATTGCTCGACGCCTGGGGTCCGGGAAATGCGCGCGCCAGCTCCGGGGGTGAGACGCGCGTCATTCGTGCGACGTACGGATCGCGGAAGGTCTACACGCAAATGGCCGTGCGCGCGCTGACCTTGTGGAAGGAGCACGAACGGCGCTGGAACCGCCGGCTGTTCCACGGCATCGGCGTGCTGTGGCTGGTGGAGAGCGATGAGCAGTATGAGAAAGCCGCGCTGCCGATGCTGCGCGACGCAAAGGTGCGGTTTGAAGAGCTGACCGGGCCCGAAGTCGTCCGTCGCTGGCCGCAAATCAATTGCGATCGGGTGCGGTGGGCGATCTTCGAGGCCGACGGCGGCTATCTCACCGCGCGGCGCGCCTGCGCCGCAGTGCTCGACGGTTTTCTCGCCGAGGGCGGCGAGTACCGGCAGCTCGCCGTGCAGCAGCCGACGCCGAGTGGCGGCCGGCTTGCGAGCGTGACGTTATCAGACGGCAGTCGGCTGGCGGCTGACCACTTCGTCTTTGCATGTGGGCCGTGGCTGGGCTCTCTCTTTCCGGACGTGATCGGTGACCGCATTCGTGCCACGCGCCAGGAGGTGTTTTTCTTCGGCACGCCGCCGGGGGATCAGCGTTTCGCGGAAACAGCGCTGCCCGTCTGGGCCGACCACGGCACGACGTTCATGTACGGTATTCCGGGCAACGAATGGCGCGGGTTCAAGGTGGCAGACGATACGCGCGGGCCGGTCATCGATCCGACGACCGCATCCCGGGTCCCGAGCCGCGAAGCCCTCAAGACCGCCCAGGACTACATCGCCTATCGATTCCCGGCACTGAAGGACGCGCCGCTGCTCGAGGCGCGCGTGTGCCAGTACGAAGAGTCCCCCGACGAGCACTTCATCATCGATCGCCTTCCCGGCGCGGCCAATGTTTGGCTCGTCGGTGGCGGGTCGGGACATGGTTTCAAACACGGTCCTGCGGTGGGAGAGCTCGTGGCGCGTCTCGCCCTGAGCGAGGCGGCACCGGATGAGCAATTCCGACTCTCGCGCTTCGCTCGCTAAAGACTTCGAGCGGTTCAAGCGGGACCTGCCGCGCGACTTCGCGGCGCACGTGCGCGACACCTACAGGATCGATCTGTCCGGACGCTACCTCGGCGAGTCACTCCCGCATCCCATCGGCAAGGGCTCGGGGCAGCTCTCGCTCAACACGGGCCAGCTCGAGACGGACGCGGACGCCGGACTCGCCTTTGCGGTCCTGAAAACCGTGATCGCGCAGGATGGCGAGGGCACGCAATCGATGGCGGCTTGGGCGATTCACGAGACGAGAATGAAAGTGGAGCGCAGGAGCGGCGGCTGGACGGTGACGTGGAAGGGCAGGGGGTGGGATCGCTCGTTCGAAGACTACCTCGGCCTGGTGCGCGCCGGTCGAGACCTCGCGCGCGCAGGTCGGCTGCTCGCCGTGCCGTCCGTGAAGTACCACCTGCCCCGGCTGCATGAGCCCTTTCGATTCGAGGAATACGCGTTCACCACCCGTGCGCTCGCGCGCGCGTGGGACGCATCGCCGTTGCTGCTCGAGAAAGACTTCTCACCGACGCTGGCCGGCGACGCGTTGGCGGATGAAAAGCAGCAGATCCTGCGGTGGCTGGAAGAGGTACCATCGTGCATTCGCGATCACGCCGCGGTGCGCCTCGCGATGAAGTTGATGAACGCCCGCTTCGACGATGGTTTTCAGCGTGAAATGATGGAAGCCGCGTCGGGTGCCGATGCACTCGTCGTGTTCAACCGGCTTTTCGACCCACGCCTCGGCGTTGCGTATGGGGGGCCGGAACTGAGCGATCGGAACCTGCGGGTGCTGGGTTTTCCGACCCCGGGCGCCAGCCCGGGGAAACGAGAACTTTGCGGAACCGGTAACATTCACTCCGGCCGTCTCATCGTCGAGTACGCCCTGCGTGGGTGCTCCTCGGTCCAGCTCCATACGTTTTTTCAACTCCCGCTCGAGGCGTATCCGGCGACCCATGGGTCGCGCACCCAGCGCGCGTTGCATGCGCTCGTCTTCGAGCCCCGCAATGGCCTCATCGCTGTCATGCTGGAGCGCGAAGCCGCCGGGTCCCTCGCGCGGCGCGGCGGCGAGCTGCACTTCCTCGATCTCCTTCCCGATGCGTATCGCTCGCGCTGATCTCTTCGAGCTGACGCTGCCGCTCGTCGAGCCCTTCGTGATCTCGGGCGGAACCATTGCGGAACGACGCTCGCTGATCGTCGTTCTGCACGATGACGCTGGCAACGTGGGCTACGGGGAGTCGCCGCCGTTCGAGTTGCCCTTCTATTCCGAGGAGACACTCGCCGGCGCGCGCGACATGATCGCCCGTGTGCTCTTGCCTCGCGTGGTGGGCCGGGAGTTCGACGTGCCCGCGCCGGCCGCGGTGGACGCGGTGATACGCGACAGTGTCCGTGGCAATTGGTTCGCGCGCGCGGGGATCGAGACCGCGGTGTGGGACCTCGAAGCACAGCGCCGCAACACCGGGCTCGCGGCGCTGCTCGGAGAAGCGCTCGACGTCCAACCGGCCGGCACCGTTGCCTGCGGCGTCGCGCTCGGTATTCCGCCCGAGCGGCGAGCCGCCATGCTCACCCGCTGGGTTTACGAAGCAGCGCAACGCGGGTACCGGCGCGTCAAGATCAAAGTCGCGCCGGGCTGGGACGTCGCGGCCGTGGCGGCCGCGCGCGAGGGGATGGCGGGGATGGACCTGCCACTCACTGTCGATGCGAACGGCGCGTATGAGTGGCCCCGCGACGAAGCCGCTCTGCGCGCTCTGGACGACGCCGGCCTCCTCTACATCGAGCAGCCGCTCCACCCCGATGAAGTCGTCGGGCATGCCCGTCTCGCAACGATGTTACGCACGCCTGTGTGCCTGGACGAAACGCTGCGCGACGCTCGCACAGCGCGTCAGATCATGGCCCTCAACGGACCGAAGGTTTGGAACATCAAGGTTCATCGCGTGGGCGGGCTGAGCGAAGTCTGCCGGATCTATCGCGTTGCCCTTGAGTACGGGGCGCAGCTCTGGGCTGGGACGATGCCCGAGTCCGGCATCGGTTCGCAGGCGGCCCTCGCCGCCGCGGCCCTGCCGCTGTTCGTTTATGCCTCGGACCTGGAGCCCTCGGCCCGATGGTTTGGCCGCAACGGGGACGTTATCAAGCTCACGATGGGCGGGGATGGGCGCATGGTCGTTCCTCAACAATCCTGCGGAAGGCTGCTCGATCCAAGCCGATTCCGGCTCTTGACCATGCCAGTAATATTGGCGCGATGATTAAACCCAACACCGATTACTGGGCCGGTCACCTCTACATGAGCCCCCGGCATCGCCCCAAGGCGGATCAGCCGGTTCGTGACCTGCCGCCGCGGGCCGCGCAGCGCTTCAAGAAAGCGCGTGAGGAGCTGCGCAGTTTGCGCCATGTCACCGAGCAGGTCGTCTATCTCGGCATGACCTGGAAATGGGTCTGGATGTACGAGGTCGGCGGGCGCAAACTCGGCTATCTGCATCCGATGCATTCCGGTGTGAGCGGCACGTTCGTGTTGTCCGGGCTCGAAGAGCAGGAAATCAGCGCCACGAACGGATTGCCGCGCGTCATCAAGCAAGCGGTCCGCGACGGCGCCTTGCTCGATGGGGTCCGGCATTGCTGGATGGAATTCGCCGATCTCGACGCCGTACATGCATTCTCCGACGTTGTTCGACTGAAATACCAATTGTTGGCGAGACCCGAATAGCAGAGGCGCGAACGCGAGTAGTAGCGGCGCAACATGCTGCGCCCCTACTTGTGCCACGTTCCGATTCAGAGATACATTCGGTGGCCTTCGGATAGGCAGTCGTCCCACACCGAAACCGAACTACTGATTAGCCGACAGAGGCCATCTGCGTTCAGCTGCGGTCGTGGTGTTGATGCTTGCCCTCCCGCCTGCGGTCGTGTACGGCCTGCAGGCCCCAACGGCTTCCCAGCGTTACCAGGCACCCATCGTTAGAGACAGCGGAGCGCTGAAGGGTCCGCGCCAGCCGATTTTTTTCCGCCACGACGTCCATACGGGTGAGTACGAGGTCCCGTGCATGTACTGTCACTACTCGGCCGCGGTCTCCAGCGAGCCCGGTATTCCGTCGCTGCAGACGTGCATGGGCTGTCATTTGTACGTCGCAGGAGGGACCCGGGCCGGCGTGAAAGGCGACACAGCCGCCGTGCGTTCCGAACGGGATCAGGTGCAGCTGCTGCGCGCCAGCTCGCGCGAGCGCAAGCCGCCGGAATGGACGCGCATTCACGCGCTGCCGGGATTCGTACGCTTCCCGCACATGCGCCACATCCAAGCGCTCGGGGCGCAAGGGTGCACGACCTGTCACGGCGATGTACAGAACATGGCGCAGGTCTACCCAGTCGCGACGCTCAGCATGGGGTGGTGCGTCCGCTGTCACGTCGAACGCAAGGTGACGCGCGATTGCAGCGTATGCCACTACTGACATGACCGACGCGATCAATCGCCGCCGGTTTCTCAAGGTGCTCGGCGTCACCGGCGCCGGCGCCGCGGCGGTTTCCGCCTGCGGGATTGGTCCCGAGCCCACGGAAAAACTGATTCCTTATCTGGTCCAACCTGAGGACCAGATCCCCGGTACCGCGACGTACTACGCGACGACCTGCCGCGAGTGCGCGGCCGGCTGCGGCATGCAGGTGCGCATCCGTGAGGGGCGCGCCGTCAAGATCGAGGGCAATCCCGAGTCGCCGATCAGTCGGGGGCGGCTGTGCGCGCGCGGCCAGGCGGCGCTGCAGGGGTTATACAATCCCGATCGCATTCCGCACCCGATGGTGCGCAGCGCGAATGGGACGTTGGAGGCGATCGATTGGGACGGGGCGATCGAGCGGCTGCGCGCCAAGGTCGACGAATCGCGCGGGAAGGGGATTGTCTTCATCACCGGCACCGAGGTCTCCTCGTTCGGCGACCTCGTCGACGAGTGGGTGCGGCAGATCGGCGGGCGCCGGCTCAGCTACGAGGCGTTCAACTTCGACGCGCTGCGCGCGGGCAATCGTCTGGCATTCGGCACGGCTTCCTTGCCCTCTCACGACTTCGCCAATGCGAAGTACGTGCTCTCGTTCGGCGCCGATTTCCTCGATACCTGGCTCTCTCCGGTCGAGTTCCAGAACGGGTTCACGGAAGCGCATGCGTTCGAGGGTGGTCGCTCCGCCTCGATGGCCAAGTTCGTCTATGTCGGCCCGCGTCTCTCGCTCACGGGCATGAACGCCGACGAGTGGATCGCGGCGCGTCCGGGGACCGAGGGTGCCCTCGCCCTGGCCATGGCGCAGGTCATCGTCGCGCGTCATCTCGCGCGTTTGCCCGCCGATGCGAGTCGTCTGGTCAGCGTGCTCTCCGGGTATGCGCCGAGCGCCGTTGCCGATGCGATCGGGATCGAGCAGGAAACGATCGTACGTCTGGCCCGCGAGTTCGCTGCCTCGGGTGGTGGTCTGGCCGTCGCAGGTGGCATGGCGACGCAATACGCGAATGGTGCGGCAACGGTCGCGGCGGTGAACATCCTGAACTACGTCGCCGGCGCGGTCGGATCGCTCGTCACGTTCGGCGCCGATTTGGCGGTCGGATCGGCGAATACGTTCGCCGACTTCGCGGCGCTGACGTCGGAGATGGCGGATGGACGCGTGGCGTTGCTCCTGGTGCACGGGGCGAATCCCGCGCACTCGCTCCCCGGGGCGTTCCAGCAGGCGCTCGGCAAGGTCGCGTACAAGGTGAGCTTCTCGTCCTACATGGATGAGACGGCGGCCGCCTGCGACTTGATCCTGCCCGACCATCACCCGCTCGAGCAGTGGGGCGACAGCCGGCCTCGCGCCGGTACGACGGCGTTCCAGCAGCCAGTCGTGCAGCCCGTGTTCGACACGCGCCAGACAGGGGATGTGCTCCTCCGTCTCGCGAGACGCGGCGGCACGTTCAAGGACTACGTCCAGGCCAAATGGCGCGCACTCCAACCGCGTGGCCGCACGCCGGCCGCCGGTGCCACTCCCGAACAGTTCGTGTTCGACGCTTTGGCGCGGGGTGGTGTGTACGGCGAGGCGCCCACCCGGGCCGTGCGGTTATCGACCGATCTGTCCGCCGTCGCTCCGAGTCTCGCGGGCGAGGAAACAGGGCCTGAGGATCAGACTGTCGTCGTTTTCCCCCATGCGGTACTCCACGACGGCCGCGGCGCGAACAAGCCGTGGCTGCAGGAGCTGCCCGATCCGGTGTCGAAGATCGCCTGGCACAGCTGGGTCGAGGTGCATCCGGATACGGCGGCGAAATGGGGACTCACGACCGGCGACTTCCTCCTGCTCAAGTCGCCCTTTGGCGCGCAGAAATTTCCCGCCTGGCTGACGCGTTCCATTCGTCCCGATGTGCTCGCGGTGCCGACGGGTCAGGGACACACGGGATATGGTCGGTACGCGCAGGAGCGTTCGGCCAACGCGTTCGAGCTGCTCGGGGCGCAAGTCAACGAGTACGGCGGCCGCACGTTTGTCGTGCGCGCCAGCGCGACCAAGACCGGCGAGCATCGCCGGATCGTCACCACCGAAGGGAGCCCACGCGAACGTGGGCGCGGCACGGTCGAAGTGCTGGGCGTCGCGCGAGCCAGATCCCTGCGCCCCGGTCAGGCGCCCTTCCATCACGAGGAGACGCCGGAATACGCGGCCGAGGCCGTCGAGTGGTGGGCCGAGCGCCAGCATGAGAAGACCGAGCTTGGCGATTATCGAGGCGAGCAACCGCGCTGGGGCCTCGCGATCGACTTGTCGAAATGCACGGGTTGCTCGGCTTGCGTGACCGCGTGCTATGCCGAAAACAACATCGCGACCGTCGGTGAGGACCTGATGCAGCGCGGGCGCGAGATGTCGTGGCTGCGGCTCGAGCGGTACTGGCTCACCGATGAGCATGGCGAACCCCAGGGCGCCGTCAATTCACCGATGCTGTGCCAGCAGTGCGGCAACGCACCGTGCGAGCCGGTCTGCCCCGTCTTCGCCGCGTATCACACACCGGACGGCCTGAACGGGCAGGTATACAACCGCTGCGTCGGCACGCGCTACTGCTCCAACAACTGTCCGTACAAGGTCCGCTATTTCAACTGGTACAACTTCGCGGAGCGAGACGGCCAGTTCGAGGCGTGGCCCGAGCCGCTCTCGATGTTGCTCAACCCCGACGTCACGGTCCGCGAGAAGGGCGTCATGGAGAAATGCACCTTCTGCGTGCAGCGCATTCGTGGCGCGCAGAATCAGGCGCGGCTCGAGAATCGCGCCGTGCGCGACGGCGACATCGTCACCGCATGCCAGCAGACGTGCCCGTCGGATGCGATCGTGTTCGGCGATCTCAATGACCGCCGCTCGCGGGTCTCCCGGCTCGCCGGCGATCCACGCGGCTACCATGTGCTCGCTGGTCTGAACACCAAACCGGCGATCACCTACCTCGCGCGCGTCGTCGCGCAGGATACGCCCGCGGCGGGCCCCGCCAGGCATGACTGAGCACGCGACGCCGACGTCCCCTTCTTCGCGCGTGACGTACGACTACGTCACGCGGACGATCGCGCGGACGCTGGGCGGCCCGTCCCGCGGCTACTTCCTGCTGCTGGGCGCCGCCGTGGCGCTGCTGGCGGTCGGCATCATCACGCTCCTGTACCTGCTGCGCTACGGCCTCGGGCTCGCGGGCTACTCGCATCCCGTGTACTGGGCTGTCTACATCACCTGCTTCGTGTTCTGGGTGGGCATCGCGCACTCCGGGACGCTGATCTCCGCCATTCTGTTTCTCTTCCGTTCGGGGTGGCGCACGGCGGTGTACCGCACCGCCGAAGCGATGACCGTGTTCGCCGTCATGACGGCGGGCCTGTTTCCGCTCATTCACATCGGGCGGCAGTGGTACTTCTACTGGCTGATTCCGTACCCGAACGAGCGCGGCCTCTGGCCGAACTTCAAGTCACCGCTCATCTGGGACGAGTTCGCGATCGGTACCTATTTCACGGTGTCGACCGTGTTCCTGATCATGGGACTGATTCCCGACGTCGCCGCGGTACGGGATCTCGCGACGGGGTGGCGCAAGAAGCTGTATTCGCTGGTCTCGATCGGGTGGACGGGTACCAACGAGCAGTGGCGTCACTACAGCAAGGGGTACCTCTACCTGGCGGCGCTCGCGACTCCGCTCGTGCTGTCGGTACACAGCGTCGTGTCGTGGGACTTCGCGATGGCCATCGTGCCCGGATGGCACGCGACGATCTTCGCCCCCTATTTCGTCGCTGGCGCGATCTACTCGGGCTGCGCGATGGTCATCACGCTGCTCACACCCATCCGCAAGCTGTTCGGCTTGGAAGAACTGATCACGGTCCACCATTACGAGAATCTGGCAAAGCTCTGCCTGTTGACCGGCTCGATCGTCGGGTACGCGTACGTGTGCGAGTACTTCATCGCCTGGTTCAGCGGCAACCCCAACGAGCGCGCAGCCTTCTGGTATCGAGCCTTCGGTCCTTACTGGTGGGCGACGTGGACGATGATCATCTGCAACGCGTTCCTGCCGCTCTTGCTGTGGATCAAGAAGATCCGCACGAACATCACCGCGCTGTTCGTGATCTCGATCTTCGTCAACATCGGGATGTGGTTCGAGCGCTACGTCATCATCGTGGTGTCGCTGGCCGGTGAGCCGTACGTGACGTGGGCGAATGCGGTCTACAACCCCACGTGGGCCGACTGGGGTATCATGGCCGGCAGCTTTGGCTGGTTCTTCATGTGGTTCCTGTTGTTCGTGAAGAACTTCCCGGCCGTCTCGATCAGTGAGGTGAAGGAAGTGCTGCCGCCGCCCAAGCGGCAGGCAGCGCGGTCGGCCGCAGGGGCGCATCGGACATGACGAGCCATCTTCGCCTGCCGCTCCCGGGACCGCTGCGCGAGATCTTCCATCCGCCGCCGACCCCCGGTGTGCTGGGCGTTTTCTCTCACCTCGACGCGACGCTCGAGGCGATCAAGAAGCTGCGCGCGGCCGGGCACACCGACTTCACCGTCTACTCGCCGATCCCGCGACACGAGATCGAGGACGCGCTCGGGCAGGCGGTCAGCCCGGTCCGCATGTTCACGCTGCTCGGGGGCATCGCCGGGTGCGCCGTGGGCGCATGGGTGACGCTGTGGATGTCGGGCGACTGGCCGATCAACGTGGGCGGTAAGCCGATCGGAGCGATTCCGCCGTACGTCGTCATCATGTTCGAAATGACGATCCTGTTCGGCGCGTTGTCGACGATCCTCGGGATCCTGCTGAACTCGATGTTCGCCGCGCGCCGTCTCGGGACGATCCAGTACGATCCTCGCTTTACCAACGACAAGTTCGGGGTCTTCGTCCCGGCGGGATCGGACCAAGCCGCGGGCGTCGAGACGCTGCTCCGCGGAGTTGGCGCCGAAGAGGTGCGCCGTGGATAAGCGCACGATCATCATCAGCGCGCTCGCGCTGCTGTGCGCGTGCAATCCCGACACGGTCGTGCACAAGGTCGGCTGGTTCTCCACGATGCGGCATCAGCGCAACATCAAGCCATATGCCCGGCCGATCCCGCCGGTCGACGGTACGGTCCCCGTGTCCGGCGGCGAGCCACCGCTCACGCGCGCAACCGCCGACCGGCTGGCCAATCCGCGCACGCGTACGGCCGAGTCGCTCAATCGCGGGCAATGGGTCTATCAGACGTATTGCCAGGTGTGTCATGGCGAGACGGGGCGGGGCGACGGGCCCGTGGCATTGGGCGGCGGGGGACCGCTGCCCGGCGTCCCGTCTCTCGTCGATCCCGCGCGCCCACGCATGAGCGACGGGATGATCTACGGCATGATCGTCGACGCGCAGCGCATGGGCCGCGGCCTGATGCCGCGGTATGCCGACAAGATCCACGGCAACGACCGCTGGGACGTCGTGAATTACGTGCGCAGCATGCAGCTGAATGCGCGAGGCGTTCGGTGAGCGCCGCTACTGCGTCCGTCAGCCGGTCCGAGCTTGCCGAGCAGGCGCGCTCGGCTCCCGTTGCCCGGTTCGCGTTGGTCGGCGGCCTGGCCGCGATCCTCGGCGGCATCGTGACGGTGATGGGATTGTTGAGCGCGCATCCGGAGCGGACGTGGTGGGCATACGCGGCGAACTTCGTGTTCTGGGCCGGAGTGGCGCAGGGGATGGTCGTATTTGCCGCGACGCAAAAACTCGCGAAGGGTCACTGGTCGGGCGTTGTGATCCGTTTCGCCGAGGCGGGCGTGGCGTTCACGAGCGTCACCGTCGTCCTGTTCATCGGTCTCATCATCGGACGCGACCACATCTTTACGTGGCTGCATGAGGCGAGGCCGGAGATCGGCGGCTGGCTCACCACGCGCTGGTTCTTCATTCGGAACGGACTGATTCTCACGGCGCTGTCGTGGCTTTCATGGCGCTTTGTCCGTCACGATACGGCGCCGGATCTGCGCGAGCTGGACTCGGGCAAGCCGGTCGACCGCAAGGATGATGCGCCGCGCATCGCGCGCGAGGCCGCGATCCTGATCCTCGCGTATGCGTTCGGCTACACGATGCTCGGTTACGATTTGATCATGGCGCTGTCGACCAGGTGGGTCAGCAACCTGTTCGGCGCGTTTTACTTCATGGGGAGTTTCCTCGCCGCATTGATGATGCTGGCGATTCTCGCGATCGTGTTGCGGGGCACGATGGGTCTGGCGTCCGCCTACAGCACCCGCCAGCAACACGATCTGGGCAAACTGTGCTTCGGCTTCACCGTGTTCTGGGCGTACCTGATGTGGTCGCAGTATCTCGTAATCTGGTACGGCAACCTGCCGGAAGAGACGTACTTCATCTTCTACCGGCTCACGGGCGCCTGGCGTCCCATCGGCATTCTGGTCTTCCTCCTCGTCTTCGTGATTCCGTTCATTGGCTTGCTTGGTGTGAAGCCGAAAAAGTTTGGTCCCACCATGGTGGGGTTTGCAATTGTCAGCCTCGTCGGCATCTGGCTGGAGCGCTATCTCGAGGTCGTGCCGGCGATCAACCACGGTGCCGGTCCCGCCATCGGGGTTCCCGAGGTGGGTACGACGCTTTTCTTTGGTGGACTGTTCTTCCTCTCATGGTCGGGGTTCGCCAGCAGGTACCCGATCATTTCCCCACGCCTGGCCGCCGACGCCGTCGAGCGGGAGCACCACTAAAACCCAGCCGTCTCCAATCCATACAGCAGCCCGATCCGTTTCCGGAACCCGGTGTACGAGTAGCGTGTTGGCTTGTTAACTCGAACCCGGGGGCGTTATGACGTTCGCACGTTTGGCAGCGGTGGTGGTGGCGGTCGGCATACTGGCGGCTTGCAGCGACCCGACGAGCAGCGGTGGCCGTTCGACGAATATCACAGTAGGCAACAATTTCTTTAGTCCGACACCGAACACGGTGCCGGTAGGCCAGGTGACGTTCAACTGGGTAGCGCCCTCCAATGGCCACAACGTGACATGGCAGACCGGCCCGGCCCCCCTGCCGGCGAACGCCACAACGAGAACGTCTGGCAGCTTTCAAGTAACGCTGCAGGCCGGGACATACACGTACCATTGCACCCTCCACAGTGGGATGAACGGCACGATCACAGCGCAGTAGCTAATCGGCGATCGGCGATCGGCTATCGGCTATCGGCTATCGGCCATCGGCCATCGGCTACCTGAGCTCCCGTGCGTTTTCGCACCGGGAGCTTCTTGTGACAGCCTTGTTGACAACCCCCCGTCACCTACGACCAGATTTCAATTGGACGCACGTGATCCTCTTTCACCTGCGAGGTGCTTATGCCGTTGGCTCGTTGGTTGCCGCTTGCAGTCCTACTTGTCGCCGCTGCGTGCAGCAGCAGCACGGGAAACGGCGGCACTCCACCGCCACCACCGCCACCGCCTGGTCCGCCACCGCCACCACCACCGCCACCACCACCGCCCCCGCCGCCCCCCCCGCCGCCGCCGCCGGGTCCCACGCTCGGCGTTACGGTAAACGACAACTCATTCAGCCCCGCGAGTGGTTCCGTTACGACTGGTGGGACAGTGACATGGACTTGGGCAGCCGGTGCGTCGTTGCACAACATCACGTTCGAGGATGGACTCGGGAACTCCGGAAACCTGTCGAGCCCTGCTTCGCACCCGCGGACGTTCCCCAGCGTGGCCAGCAGCACAACGTTTCGTTATCGCTGCACTTTGCACTCGACCAATTTCACGTCCGGAATGGTCGGCGAGATCGTTGTAGTGCCGTAGGGGTGCAGCACCGGGGATGAGAGTCAGGCATGGCGCGCGTATGTTTGAAGCATGAACATTTGGCGCGCTGCGGCTGACCTGGCGCGGACCGGCACGCGAGCAGCCCTCGCGACGGTTGCGCGTGTGCGCGGCTCGACGCCGGTGCCGGCGGGGACCAAGATGCTCGTCGGGCCCGAAGGCCGGTTGATTGGGACGGTGGGCGGTGGCTGCGTCGAAGCGGACGTCATTGGAGCGGCGTTGGACGCGCAAATCAGGCACCGGCCCGCGCTCCTGACCCACCACTTGAACGCCGATCTCGCCGGCGATCTCGGCCTCTCCTGCGGCGGCACCGTCGATATTTTCGTCGAGCCCCTCGTGGCCGACCACACGTACGTGCGCGTCCTCGAAACGGCGGCGACGGCGGAGTCAGGGTTGGTCCGCACGGCAACCGACTGGAGCAATGGTCCGGTGAAGACGTTTGAGCCGCTGTCACGCGTCGCATCCGCGGCACCGGCGACACTCACCGCCGACGGGCGTTTCATGGAGGAGCGGCTCATGGCTGCGCCGCGCGTGTTTGTGTTCGGCGCTGGACACGTCGGGACCGCGATCGCAAACGCGGCGGCGGCAGCCGGTTTCCGCGCAGTCGTCGTCGATGATCGCGCCGAGTATGCCGACCCGGCGCGCTTTGCAAATGGAACGGCGGTCATGACCGGCGATGTCGAAGCCGCGCTCGCGCGGTATCCGCTGACCGCGGCCGACGCCGTTGTCATTGCAACGCGGGGCCATCGCAACGACGCCGTCATACTCGAGCGGGTCGCGACGTCGCCCGCAGGCTACGTCGGTCTGCTCGGCAGCAAACGGAAGAAAGCCGTTGTGACCAAAGGGCTGACCGCCACCGGCGTGCCGGCAAAGAGTTTGCAGCGCGTGCGAGTGCCGGTGGGTCTCGCCATCGGCGCGGTGACTCCCGAAGAGATCGCGGTGAGTGTCGTCGCCGAGCTGATCGCGTGGCGCCGAGGGGCCGGGGACTAGGGCAGCGGCTGCACCTGGTCGAGCAGTTTGTTCAGCGAATCGGTCGACAGCGGTCCAGCGATTTCGACGCGCAGCCGTCCTAGATACCGAGCCAGGCGATCGGCCGGAGCGATCTCCCGCTCCTGTTGGCGATAGTAGTACCGGGCCTGCCCTGAGGAATCCATCCCAGTCTGCCGCTGGAAAATCTGAATCGTCGTTGCCGAGTCGATTCTCTGTTCGACTACTACGGTGCCGTCGGCCGCCGGGCTGCGACGGATCTGCCGGGCCAGGCCGGGCACACCAACGGGATCCGTGCCGAGCAGCGAGCGTGCGGCGCCGCGACTAATGATCGGCCAGCTCGTTGTCGTTGGAAGATGAGTCCTCTCCTTGCGCATAGCAGCACCACTCGCACCACTTGCGACGATGACGCCGTCCACGCGAACGGCGGAATCCTTCGCTCCAGCTACAGCTGCTGGTTCGGCGTTGCGCAGCTGCTGCGCTGCGGCCGGCGGGCTGACGAGGAATGCCGCCGTCGGCGCCGCTTGCGCCAAGGCTCGCTGGGCCACGGCGGCCGAATCCCTTATCGCCGCCTTCTTGCTCAGAACAGTCGCCGAGTCATACAAGCGAGGCGCCGGCGGGACTGTAGCGGGTTTCGTACCTGCTGCGAAGGACGGAGTGCGTGACGATGGTTTGCGCCCTTCGTCCGCGGGGGCTGGAAGGTCGCGGTTCGCGTCCACCGCGCGCTGCTCCGTCATATACGCAGTCTCAAGATTCTCACGCGGCGCCTGGCTTGCCGTGCCTGGTTCGTGCAAGTAATACCCAACACCCAGCGCGAGCGCGATCGATGCCGCCCACGCAACGGGTGTGCGAACGTGCCATGGCGAGCGCTTCCGCGAGCGCGGAATGCCCAGCTGCTCGAACGGCGGCACCGCCCGGTCGGCGGGCCGCGCAGCCCCCAGTAACGCGCTGGCGCGCTCGAGCAAGGCTCGCTCCTCAGCGAGCATTGCGCGGCAGCTCACACATTCGGCGAGGTGAGCGTCCACCGTCTTGCGCTCGGCGGATGGCAGCTCGCCGTCGAGGTACGCGTGCAGCGTCCCCTCATCCACGTGCGGCATGCTGACCTCCCCCCCCTTCGAGTCCTGCGTCATAGGCTTCTACCAGTCTCCGACGCGCCCGCGCCAGTGTCGTTCCAATGGCGCCGCGTGCTAACCCTGTCTGTGCGGCAATCTCGTCATACGACAGGCCGGCATCCCACAGCAGCAAGGCTTCGCGGTCGCGCGGCGTAAGCTGGTCCAGCGCCTCCCGGACGCGCGCGCGCTGCGCGTCGGCATCGATTTCGTCTTCCGGCGCACTGTGCACGGCGTCCGGTTCACTCTTGAGCAACGTCAGGTGCCGTTTCTCCCGCGCCGCCCGGCGGGCCTCGTCCCGCGCCATGTTGGCGGCCACCACGAACAGCCAGCCGCGCGCATTCTCGGGCTTGTGCACCACCGCTCGAGCAAATGCCTCCTGCGCCAGATCCTCCGCGCGCTCGGCGTCCCATACCTTGCGATACAGGAAGCGCACGAGCGCGGGGTAGGTGTCGCGGTACACTTCGGCGATGTCTTCGGGCATCATCCTCGAAAGTCTTTCACGAGTCGCTCCATCTCACCCGGCTTCCAAGTCGTCTTGCCACCCGTTCCAAACTTGATGCTGGCGCGATGGCCAGCCACCAGCACCGCTGGTTCGAGGGCGGCCGACGCTCCGAGATCCGGGAGCGCGCGAAGCAGCGCGAAGTATGCATCGCTGTAGGGCTCCACAGTCACGACGCGCAACGAGTCGCCATGGTTCAGATCGGTCCAGGTGCTGTCGCGTAGGATGAAGAGGCGGCCGGCGACCCGCTGGGTCGGATTGACACCGGAGCGCGCTCGCAGCACTGCGTCGAAACCCGCTTGTTCCTTTTCCGCCGTCACGACAACCTCCTGGAGCTTATTCGCGTCCGCCATGGAGCGGTCACGCGCCGCGCGGCCTACCGAGCTCGCTCCGGCTTGATCCGCGGGAGCGGCAGCAGGCGCACTCATGAAACGGTTTACCGCCTCTTCGCGCATGGCAATAGTAGGCTCCTGAACCAAGTAGGACGTATACTCGGTCAGAATGCCATAGCGGAGTGCGAGCTGTTTGAGCGCATCGAGCGTTTCGCGCGTCTGTCCCCGTAGGCGGATTTCGCGCGACAGCGCGCCCGCTTTGCGGGATGCCCAAAGCTGCTCGATGTACCGTGCCTGGTCATCCGTGGGATCGGCAAACCTCGTCGTGAACTCCTCCTGCCGCCCATTCCGACTCCCGCGCACGGTGACTGACTGCTCGGCGCTCCGTGCTCCCCGATAACGTCCAAAAACTACCATTTCGTCACCGGCAAACAGGTCCGGCAAGCTCGGCGGCTGCAGGTCGTACAGTTCGACACCGGAACCCGTTGTCAGAGCCACGTCCGTGAGCACCGGGGTCGCGATCTTCGAGGACAGCGATCCGATCGCACGCTCGATGTTCTCACCCGGCCGGACGTATTCGGTCGTCCCGCGCGCGCGCTCCGTCAGGCGATCGAGCAAATAGGTATTCACATCGTCGCCCACCCCAAACGCGAACACGCGGAACCGGCCGCGTCCCTGTTCGGCACGCTCTGCAATCCGTTCGGGATCCGTTTCATTTCCGGTGGGCTGCCCGTCCGTCAAGAACACGACGACACCGAGCGACTGCTCCGCCGGTGATTGGGCAAACGCCTCGGTGAGCGCGCCGGCGATGTTCGTACCACCTTCTGATTGGAGGCTGCGGATCCACGCGGTCGCGTCGCGGCGGGCATCCGCCGTGGCGATCGTCCATCCCTGCGCGTAGCGCCGCACGCCACTCGAGAAAGCGACGAGCCGGAAGCGATCGCCGTCGCGCAGCGAGCCCAGTAGCTGAATCATCGCACTTCGTGCCTGTTCGATTTTTTCACCGGACATCGATCCGGATACGTCGATCACCGCCACGAGATCGCGGCGCATGGCCGCGGCATCGGTCGCGGCACCGGGGGCGAGGAGCAGCATGAAGTAGCCATCCTCGCCGGCGGGATGATGAGGCACGAGCGACAGACCGACCAGTCCGCGCCCGAGGGGCAACAGTAACTCGAAATCGCCCGAGCTCGCGTTGTCGCCCAGCGTGATGTCGATCTGGTTGTCGCGTCGGTGGATCTGCACCTGGTGCGTGGGCGAGAACGGATCGCCGAAACGCGCGGCGCTGTCGACTTGCAGGCGGAAGCTGCGCGGCGCGGTCTGCCGGTTGCGATCGCCGAGGTAGCGGAAGCGCCAGGCATCGCCCGCGCGGTCGAGCAGTTGGGTGTATCGGAGTGTGATCTTGCGGGTCTCACCGGGATTGATCGGGAAGACGCTCGCGCGGATCAGCCCATGACCGGCGAGCTCGATCAGCGCGGGGTCGCGCTTCCGTCTCACGATGGCCTCGTAGATCGAGCGGGCCTGTGTGGCATCCATTGCCTCGCCTCGCAGTTCCTGGTCGCCTTGCCAGAGCGAATAGCTCGAGAAGACGGCTTCTCCGGGAAGGGGGAAATGGTAAATCCCTTCGTCCATCACGAAGCCGTTGTTCCGGAACCACTCTTCGACCGTCACGCGTGCCACGCGTCCCGATACGGTGACCTGGACCGCGCTGCGGAGACGCTCGATCCGCCCCATGATGTTGGGTGGATTGGGACGAACAGGGGGATCGATCCAACCCTGGCCGGCGAGGGTGAACGAAATAGCGCATAGGAGAACGGCGGCTCCCAGCACGGGCGACGTACGCATGGCTACACCTGGTTAGGGACGCCATGAGAGACGGCTGGTGCCCTCGGAATTGCACAAAGGCGTGAGCCGTGCGCCGTAAGCCGTTCGCGGGCCCTTGATTAACGGCGCACGGCGCACGGCGCACTGCGCACGGCGCACTGCTTACCGCGCACGCGTTACGCGATCGCGCACTGGTTTGGCCCGGATTCGAGGATCTCGGCGTCGGCATCGGAGACCTCGGCTAGGCCAAGGTTTACTTCCTTCATAGTTCGGTAGGCGTCTGGAAAGGTGGTGGTGTGGTCCGCTATCCACTGCAGGAATGTCGCCTGATCCTGAATGGCCACGGGGGTGTTGGTCGCGGCCACGACATCGAAACGGGCTGCCACGGCCCGGTCGGCGCGCCGCTCGCTTTCACCGGAGTAATGCGCAGGCAGGACGAGAAAATCCCCGGGCCACGAACGGCGCACGCGCTCCAGACTCTGCCACAGGAGCTTCGCCCATGCTTCCGCTCGCCCGGCAAGATCCGGCCGACCGATGGACTGCACGAAGAGAAAATCGCCGGTCAGCGCGATGCCTTCATCGGCGATAAGCGCGATGCTCCCGAGTGTGTGGCCGGGTACGTGAACGGCGCGCAATGTCGCTCGCCCGAACACGATGGTATCGCCGTCGGTCAGCGGTTGGAACGCGAGTTTCCCCGGGCGCTCGTCGTATGGGGAAATCGCGTCGTCCGGATGAAGGAAGTAGGGAACCTTCCACCGCGCCGCCGCGGCGCGCGCGCCGCTCAGGTAGTCGGCGTGCAGATGGGTGTCGACCACAGCCGCCGGTGTCGCTCCGACGTCGTTGAACAGCGCCTCGTAGCGGGCGAGATGACGGCCGGGATCGACAAGCACGGCATCGCCATCACTGACGAGTACGTAGCTGAGCGCCCCCTTTCCGATTCGGTCGAACTGAATCACGTGTGACAGAGAGGGTGTGGGGGACAGTTGCCGGGCGACGTACACCGTTTCCCAGGCGGCCATGCCGCCAATCACCGAATAGGCTTCGTACCCTCGATCGCGCAGGAACGCCGTCGTTTGTTTACTCGAGTTGCCATGGCCGCAGATGACAGCGACCGGCCGGTTGGCATCGAGCTCGAGGCCGGTCAGATCGGGTAGTCTGAAGATCTGCGAATTGGGCACTGCGTGAAACTCGAGCTCGGATCCGAACGCGACATGGCCGCGCGCGACCTTGTCTGGCGCGCGCACGTCCAGCACCTGCAGTGACTCACCGCGATCGAGCCGTTCGGCAAGCTCTTCGGGCGGGATCTGGGGCAGCTGTTTGTCGGACATCGAGTGGGGTAGTGTCGTCGCCGCTGCCCGAAAACGCAACTACTTGATCGGCATCGCTGCTCCGAACATCAGGCCGAACACATTGGTCGGAGGGAGACCCAGGTCCGTGTTTTCCTTGAACATCGTGTAATTCGCTTCCACGCGCCCGCTCACGCCCAGCACCAGCGGGAAGCGGTAGCCCCATCCCAGATTCATGCCGGTGCGGGTCGCGGCATTGACTCCCGAGGACTTGAGGTAGTGGATATTGCCTCCCAACGCGCCATACCACCCGCCATGCACGGCATAGTCGACTCGAACCGACAGATTGCCTGAGAAGTCCGTTTGTCCACTCGACTGGAAGCGGTGAATGTCGAGCCCAGGCTCGATGGCGACCTTATCGGCGATTGGAATGATGGCGAACACGGTCGGCGGAAGCGCGACGGCTTGCAGGGTGGACAGAAATCCTCCCAATGCAGTTCCTGCCGCGGCCCCATAACCCGGAAATGAAAGAGAAGTCACGGACCCGACACCGATCAGGTGGGCGTCGGCGTAACCACCCGCCAAGCCGAGCTGCGGGCGCCATGCACCCGTGGGCGGGCGCGTCGAGGAACCGGACGTGGCTCGTCCACCGCTTGTCGCGGTCGATATGCCAAACAATACCGAGTAGACGTCGGCCGGCACGGCATTGTCGGCCTTGCCATAGAACGTCGTACGCCCTTCGACGCGAGCGCTCAGCGTGCCTGTCAGACCAAACCGATACCCGAGCGCGCCCTGTACGCCGAGCTGTGTTTCGTTCCCGAGGCCGTTGTTATAGACGAGTGCGCCGCCGGCGGCGAGATAGAGGTTGTTCGTCAACGCATAGTCGCCGCGCAGGCCGGCGCTAATGAGTGACGCCGTCCCGCCTCCCAAGGAGAATTGCGACGCCGCGATATCGGCCTCCACGGCGAACTTGCTCGACCAGGGGATGATCGCGTACAGGCCGGCCGGAGCGGGCAGCGCATTGCCCAAGTTGAAACCAGGAACGCTGATCACATCGACGGGATCGAGTCCGGCGCCGGCCTCGACCAGACGCGTGAATCCACCTTGGATACCGAATTCAGTCCGCCAGGACTGCTGGGCGGGGGCCGCTGAGACGAAACCGGCGAGCAGTGCGAGGAGGGCGAGCGTTCGTTGCAACGGTGACCTCATCGGAGAGGTTGGAGGTTGCCGAGAACGCGCCTAATAACTGGAGAAAGAGCCGGAAATGCAATGCCTTTGGAGGACTCCCTTTTTTGAGACCCGCGTCTATATTGACCGCTATTGTGAAACAGTTCACAAGCGATCCCAGCACCACAGCGACCAACACAAGCCCCAAGCCCACGTTCCGGAGGACTCCCGTAATGCGCTTCGCATTGCTCACGACGGTCATCGCCATCGGCGCGCTCGCCTGCGGTAAGAAGGATCAAACTCAGAACCAGCAGCAGGCGGCTCCTCCAGCTGCGGGCGGCATGGCGGCGACTGTTCCCGTCGTCGAGGTGAAGATGACCGGCAACGGCAGCACCAGAGCGGCGTACGAGCCGAGCTCGCTCACGATCGCGCCGGGCACGACCGTCCGCTTCGTTAACGTCTCAGGCGGACCGCACAACATCGCCTTCTGGCAGGATTCGATTCCGGCGGGAGCGGCGACTGCGCTCAACGCCAACATGAAGAACACGGTCGACAATCTCTCGGGGGCGTTCCTGACGCAGCCCAACGAGTCCTACGACGTGTCGTTCGCCAATGCGCCAACTGGGACGTACAAGGGGTATTGCACGCCCCACTTGACGCTGGGAATGAAGATCGCGATCACGGTCCAGTAACTGCCGTTCAAAAAAGGACGCGGTCCCGGAGGAATTCCGGGGCCGCGTTCGGCTGTGAGATTCGCTCGACGATGACCACACGCATGCGCTGATTGCCGTTTCCTTTTCGGCGTATTCCCGGCGGTGACGGGAAAGTCCATTTTGAAGACGTTCGTGCCCGAGCCAGGAGATCCGACGTGACACGCGCCCTTCCACAACTGTTGATCGCCGTCGCCGCGCTGCGCCTCGTTGCTCCGGGATTCAACGCCTGGAGCGCGGTGCCCGCGCGACACGCCACACACCCCGAAGTGGCCAGCACGCTCGAGCGGACTACCATCACGCTGACTTCCAAAGGTGACGAGCTGATTCTGGAGTTGCCCCCTATGGATCTCCCCGCCGGCAGCGTGGTAGAGCCGCCCGCGTCGCTGGGCGAGTTCCCGGTGAATGGGTCGATCTACGGATTCCGCGCTGAAGTGCTGGACGCGCATGGGCGTCGCTTGCCGATGGAGCTGTTGCATCACATGAACGTGATGAATCCGAACGAGCGGGAGCTCTTTCTGCCGATTTCGCGGCGCCTCCTCGCGGCGGGAAAAGAAACCGGCGAAGTGCGATTCCCCTGGCTCCTGTTCGGCGCGCCGGTGCGCGCCGGCGAGCAGGTGCTTGCGAACGCCATGGTCCACAACCCTTCTACGGAGTCGTATCACGGCGTCCGGGTTCGACTGATCCTGAACTACGTGCCCGAACGCAGGCCTTGGCCCCTGTTTTCCGTGCTTCCTTGGCAGCTCGACGTCGGTTTTCCCGTTGGCGATAAGTCGTTCGATCTGCCCCCAGGCCGGAGCGAGCGCTCTTACGAAGGAAGTCCGGCGGTGCCGGGCAAAATGGTCATGGTTGGCGCCCATCTGCACGAGTACGGCCGGGCAATCGAGCTCTGGGATGCGACGACGAATGAGCTGCTGTGGCGCGGAGAGCCGTCCACCGCGGACCCCGGGGAAGCGAGCACCATTCCCATAGCGAAGTTCTGGGGTCTGAAGGGAATTGGACTGCCCATCACTCCGGAGCACCGCTATCGGGTGCGCGTGATCTATGAGAATTCGACTGGCCACTCGATTCCGAGCGGCGGGATGGGCGTGATCGCCGGGATCTTCATGCCGGACCGGAAAGCCGTGTGGCCGGCGACGAACCCGAGTGACTCACTCTATCAGCAGGACCTGCGGCACTTCAAGCGGACCGGGAAACCGACGAGCGCGCCGGTCTCCCACTCGCACGGCTCGCACTAGACGCTACTGCCGGACTCGACTCCGTAGTCTGCCACTAACCGCCGACGCGGCTCGCTCGCTTCGGCGGTTTGCATTATGCCGACCATGAGCGCGGCGACCACCAGGCCAGCCAGCGCATCGACCGCATAGTGGAACTGTCCATACACGACCGCGAGGATCAGGCCGCCCGTAAATGGCATCAGGAGCAGCCCGACGGGCCGCCAGTAACGCAGCGCCATCCCCGTGGCCACCACAGAGGCGGCGACGTGCGACGACGGAAACGCCGCGCCCCACGAGTCACCGTGATCGAGCAACCAGGCGGCGAAACGCGCGGGCCACACGTCCGTGGCCACGTTGTGGGCGGCATCGAACGCGTAGCGTGGACCGGCGACGGGGAAAAACAGAAACGCGACGTAGCACAGGTAGAACGTCGCCATCACGGCGAAAATGGTGTGCCTTGCGGCATCGCGGCGTCCGCCAAACCATAGCGCCATCGGCGAGGCGTAGAGAATGGCGTAGTACGCGAGGTAGCATGCGTGCAGCGCCCACGAGAGCACGACACTCGGCGACTCGCGAATCCAGCGGTAGGAGATCTGAGAGCCGAACACCCACGATTCGAGTCGCTGAATCAGTAAATCGTTTTGGAAGCCGGCGCTCAGCGTCAGCACGCCGATCTCGCCGTAGAGCGCTCCCAGCAGCAGCATGGGATACCAATCGCCCAGGAAGCGGCCGACCGGGCTGCCGGTGCGGGCCTTCGGCGCGAGCCAAACGAGGACGAGGATCAAGGTGTGTGCGAGGATCAGCCACGGCCAACCGGGGATGCCGTCGCCCCGGAAGGCGAGCACGACGGCGCCCGTTGCGATCGCGACATACGCCATGGTCGCAACATCGATCGCGGTGTATCCACGCCACAGCGGCCTCAGAGCCATCCCACCTCCCGGTACCAATTCGCGGCGCGGCGCAGTCCGGTTTCGAGCTCGATCTCGGCCTGCCAGCCCGCGTCACGACGCAGTGCGTCACTGCGGCAGGTCCAAGCCGGGGCAAGGTATTCATTGCCCTTGTCGGCCGACAGCAAGGTGGCTTTTCCGGCAATATGCGCAAGAGTCCCGGCTGCCCACAGCACGCCGCGCACCACGAGCGGCGGGATGCCGATCACCGCCGGGCGCTTGCCGAGCGCTTTCGCGACTGAGACCGCAAGCGCTCGGCTCGTCGTCGTCGTCGGATGAGCGGCGAAATAGACTTTGCCGGCCGCCGCTGGAGCAGTCGCCGCCGCGACGATCCCGCGCGCCAGATCCTCCGCATGAATCACGGACAGTTCCTGTGATCCGTCCCCGAACACGGGCAGAATGCCGCGCTTGGCCAGTTGAAAGATCTTGAGCGTGCCGCGATCCCATTCGCCGTATACCACGGGGGGGCGGACGATCGTCCAGGGCAGCGGCATGGCCTGAACCAGAACTTCCGCCGCGAGCTTTGAGCGTCCATAGTCCGTGACCGGTGCCGGCGGCCTGGTTTCATCGATCGGCCGTCCCGGCTCCGTGGGGCCGGATACCGCGAGCGAGGAGACAAAGAGGAAGCGACGAGCGCCGCCGTCCCGTGCCGCCTCGAGCACATTGGCCGTGCCGTCGCGGTTCGTGGCCATGAATTCCGCCAGGTCGCGCGCGGCGATTTTCCCGGCGACGTGATACACCACGTCCATGCCCGCGCAGCCCTGGCGAAGGACGGCCTCATCGTCCAGGCCGCCCTTGAGCAGCCGAACGTTGTTCCCCCAGCCCAGCAGCTCGGCGAGGGCAGGTCTGCGGGCGAGCGCCGTGACGGAGTCGCCCCGGGCCAGCAGTGCCGTCACGAGGTGCGTGCCGACGAAGCCGGTAGCGCCCGTCACGAAGACGTTCACAGCGGCTTGTCGTAGATGCGGTACGTCTTGGTGTGGTGGAAGCCGAGCTCGAGCGCCGCCTTGATGATCATTTCATTGTCCTCCAGGAACCACCCCGCCTCCCCTCGGGGCATCCCGTGCTTCACGGAATTCTCCCACACCCGGTGGTACAGCATCGCATCGATGCCACGGCCCCGCAGCTCTGGGATGACGCCGAGCAGGAGCATCCGTGCACGGTGAATTCTGCGGGCGTGCCACAGGACCTTGAGGATGCCGGGAAACATCCGACCCGAGCGATTGTGCAGCAACGCGAGATTGAAATCCGGCAGTCCGACAGTGAAGCCGACCACGTCACCATCCCGCTCGGCGAAGATCACCAGGTCCGGGACGACGATTGGTTTAAGCTGCTTGGCCAGGTGATCGATCTCGGCATCCGTCAACGGCACGAATCCCCAGTTTTTCTCCCACGCGCGATTATAGAGCTTCTTGATCAGTTCGACTTCATGCTCGAAGCGTTTCTTGTCGAGCGTGCGCAACGTGATGCCGGACCGCCTGAGTGCGCGCTCTCCCAGCCGTCGGAATCGCTCGGGCGCTGCCTCCGGGCCACCGCCGTCGTAGGCCAGGAGGTCCTTGGCCTTTGTGAAGCCATAGCGCTCGTGCAGCTGCTGGTAATAGGAGAAGTTGTACGGCATCATCAGCGACGGTGGTGTGCCGTCGTTGTGAATCAGCAAGCCGCACTCGTCGTTGACCGACGGGCTCATGGGCCCGCGCATCGTGTCGAAGCCCTTGGCGCGCAGCCAGCCGGCCGCGGTGTCGAACAGCGCATTGGCGACACCCTGGTCGTCCACGGATTCGAAGAAGCCGTAAAACCCCACACGGTCCTGATGCTCGCGGTTATGCATGTCATTCTTGATCGCCCCAATCCGACCGACCGTCCGACCGTCAGACCGTCCGACCGCGAGGAAGTATTGGGCTTCCGCGTGCTCAAAAAAGGGATTCTTACCTGGAGAGAGCAACGTACGCACGTCGCGGCGCAACTGTGCCACCCACAGCGGATCGGCGCGGTAATGGTCGTACGGAAAAGCGATGAAACGATCGAGACCGCGCCCGTCGGAGACGGGCACGATCTCCACTGCGGTCAGATGACCCCCAGCTCTTTTCCGAGGCGCCCGAAGACCTCGAGGGCGAGGTCGATCTGGTCGGCCGTATGGGTCGCCATCAGGCTCGTGCGTAGCCGGCACTGTGACGGCGGCACCGCGGGCGGGACCACAGGGTTTGTGAAGACGCCGGCGTCGAACAGTTTGCGCCAGAAGAGGAATGTCTTTTCGAGCGGGCCAATCAGCACGGGCACGATCGGCGTTTCGGTCGGACCGACGTCGAAGCCGAGTGACCGCATGCCGTCCTGGAGCCGCCGCGTATTGCGCCACAGCTGCTCCCGCCGCTCCGGCTCGCGCTGCATGACGTGCAGCGCGGCGAGCACGCCGGCCGTGTTCGCGGGCGGCAGGGCGGCGGTAAAGATGAGGGGTCGCGAGTGATGCCGGAGATAGTGGATGACGTTCTCGGACCCGGCCGCGAAGCCACCGATCGAGGCTAGTGATTTCGAGAACGTCCCAACGATGAGATCGACCTCGTCGACCAGGTCGTAGTGGGCCGCGGTGCCGTCACCGTTTGGGCCGAGCACGCCGATCGAGTGAGCGTCGTCGATCGCCAAGGCCGCGCCATATTTCTGCGAGATCTTGAGCAGGCCGGGCACGTCGGCGATGTCGCCTTCCATCGAATACACACCGTCCACGATGATCATCGTGCCGGTGCCCTCAGGGACCTTCTGGAGCTTCCGCTCGAGACCCGCGAGGTCGCCGTGATTGAAACGTTGCGTTTCGCCGTGCGACATCTTGGCGCCGTCGACGATCGACGCGTGGTCCAGCTTGTCGAGGAAGACCACGTCCGAGCGTCCGACCAGTCCGGAAATAAGGCCGAGGTTGGCCTGATAGCCCGTCGAGAAGACCAGGCAGGATTCCTTGCGGAGGAATTCGGCGAGCTCGCCTTCCAGCTGCTCGTGGAGATCGAGGGTACCATTCAGGAAGCGGCTGCCGGTGCAGCCCGATCCGTAGCGCTCCAGGGCGGCGCGGGCCGCCGCCAGCACTTCGGGATGATGGGTCAGGCCGAGGTAGTTATTCGACCCCATCATCACCCGCTCCTGACCCTCGATGACGACGACGGTGTCTTCGGAGCGGGAGATCGGCTTGAAGTAGGGATAGAGCCCGGCAGCCTGGACTTCGCGCGCCCGGGTGAAATTCTTACACTTGTCGAACAGCGCGATATTCTGCAGGGTCTCTGTGCGCAACGAATCCTCGGGTTTCCGGAAAGCAGTGGTACAGCTTAGCCCGGGTATACTGAATTGGCAAGGGCGAGTGGTTATTTGAGTTAGACAGTTTGTGAGACCTGCCACAGCTTCCCCGGCATGGGAGTAATAGCCTAAATTCCGGGCGTTCCTTCGCAGGGCTCGCCGTTCCTCCCTGGAGGTCAGTAGGTGGCGTCATATCTCGTTCGGACGTTGGGCTTCGTCGTCGTGCTGTGTTCACTCGAGACGAACCTCGCCGCCGCGCAGAGCCAGCTGCATCCTCGTTGGGAAAGACCGGGCTTCGATTTCCGCAAGGATGGAGTATGGCGCGTGCGCGCGCGTCGCGTCGCCGAGGCGCGCCGTACGCTGCTCGCGCGAGGACGACTCGCCGAGCTGAATGCGCCTGTCACCAGTGGTACGCCAACGCCTTCCGCAACGGCGGTGACCGGATCTCTCAAAGTGCCCTATGTGCTGCTGAGCTATCCGGGGGTCGACTCCGTCTCGTTCATGCGCGACACCGCGCAATATTCGACCCTGCTGTTTGGCGCCACAGCGCCCCCCGGCCTGCCGTATTCGCTCAATAGCTTCTACGACCAGCTCTCCAACGGGCTGTTCGGCATCCAAGGGCGCGTGAGTCCGTGGGCGCGACTCGTAAATGCAGAGGTTGCATATACGGGCACCCCAAGCACGGACTGCGCGATTACCCGCGGGGATGGATTCAATAACTGCAACGGTATTTTCAGCAGCCTGGCGATTTCGCAGCTGCACACCGGTCTGCGAGAGGCGCTCGCGCGCGTAGACACCGGGCCCGGGGGCATGAACTTCGGACAGTTTGACAACAATGGCCCCGACGGCATTCCGAACTCGGGCGACGACGACGGCTTCGTGGATCTGACGCTCTTTGGCCACCCGACGCAGGACGGAGCGTGCGTCACCGCGGCAAACAACCATGTCTGGGCGCACCGGTTTACCCTCAGCGCGACAGCGACCTACACAACCAATGACGCCCGGGCCGGTGGAGGCTTGATTCGCGTCGCCGACTACCTGATCCAAAGTGCGCTCGGGGGCGCCACGGGCTGCGACGTTACGAGTGTCATGCCGATCGGCGTAGTTGCCCACGAGCTGGGGCATGGCCTCGGCCTTCCCGATCTGTATGACATCGAGGGCTTGAGCCAGGGGCCCTCCGTCGGCATCGGGCGGTGGGGTCTCATGGGGATGGGCAGTGACGCCTCGCCGCGTAGCCCCGCGCGCATGGAAGCGTGGTCGTTGAACGAACTGGGTTGGGTCACGCTCGACACCCTCACGGCCACGGGCATCTATTCGCTGGATGCGGCACCCGTGTCGGACACGACCTTTTTCGTCAACGTGCAAGGAACGAACACGCGCGGCGAGTATTTCCTGCTGGAGAACCGCCAGGCATCGCAGGCCGACACTGCGCTCATTCGCGTGGCGTGCCTGAAATCGGGCAATCCGGCCAGCTGCGCGGGAGGCCTTCTCATCTGGCACATCGACGGCACCAAGATGAATACCGGCAGCGGCGTCAACCATGGGCCGATCCATGGCCTCGCACTGATGCAGGCGGATGGGTTTCGCAACCTCGAGGCGAATGAGGAAACGGGGCCCAACTGTCCCAATGGCGGCGTCGTCAACGGCTGTTCCGACCGCGGCGACGCCGGCGATCCATACCCAGGCACCGCAGGCAATCCCGCGCTGGTTTTCCGCACGAACCCCGCCGCCACGAAGAATCTGGACGGCAGCTTCGTCGGATTCGCTGTCGATCAGATCACGCAGGTCGTTCCAGGCGGCCAGATGTCGTTCCGGCTGCGGTTCGGTGACCTCACGGTCGTGCGCGCGAGTGACAGCGCCGCGACCATTCAGTTCGACACGGTCACGTTCAACGTGTTCCGCGACTTGCTCGACGAAGGTTCGAGTCACACCGTCAGCTTCCCCGATCCGCAGGTTTCCGCGAATGGACGCACGCGCTGGCGCTTCGCGTCCTGGTCCGATGGCGGCACCGTCACGCACGCGATCACTGGCAGCCTGTCGGGCGACACCCTTACGGCGAGCGTTAACCGCGACTTCAAGCTCATCGCGACGGTAAGTGGCAACGGGACTATTCAGGCCGACACCGCAATCAATCTCGCGGGGACGTTCATCGCCGAGGGCCGCGCCGTGACGCTCACGGCGACGGCGGGCGGGTCAGAGGCTTTCGGCGGCTGGTCCGGCGATACGGTCACCACGAACAACGTCCTCACGTTGCCAATGGGTCGTCCCTATACGGTCGTGGCGAGTTTCGGAGCCCTGGTGATTTCCACGCCTGCCGCGCGGCCGAACGGTGTGATGGGGACAGCCTATGCGGACACACTGCGCGCCACCGGCGGGACCGGCGTGAACAATTGGACCTTAACCACGGGGACGCTGCCGCAAGGTCTGACGCTCGATGCGGCGACTGGTGTGATATCCGGCTATCCGCGCCAGACCGGCAATTTCACTTATACCGCGACGGTGACCTCCGGCGCGCAGAGCCAGAACCGGGTATTCTCGATGTCCGTCTCAGCGCCGACGCTGGCCACGGCGGAGGTCGTGACGCAGCTCCTCGGTCCTGGCGCGCCGCTCACCACCGATCAGGTTCGCTATCTCGATTTTCTTGGCAATAACAACTCGGCGTTCGACATCGGGGATTTCCTCGCGTGGGTCAAAGCGACCGGGGCGCCGCTGAGTGCCGCGATGCTGCAGGTGATAGAAAAGGAAAGAGGCCGCCCATGAAGAAGCTGTTCCACGCGGGCCTTCTGAGCGTCGTAATCATTGTCGGGTTGAGCTGCGGCGACTCCACGGGCAGCGGGGCGGGGGAGCTGAAGGTGCGGCTCACAACCCCGAACTCGGGTGCCGATTCCGCGATTGTTCTGACGATCACCGGTCCCGCGGGCTCCACACTCACGAACGCCACAGCGGGTACCGGTCTGCGGCTGTTTCAGCCGCCGCTTACCAACAGAACTACGCGATTTGCGTTGATTGGCCGGCTCACGCAAGGCGCCGTCATCTTGACGATCGGCGTTCCGGACGTGAACGCGCTGAGCCAGTACAGCGGGACGATCGAAGGAGTGGCGCAGCCGGATTATCAGCTGCGCACGTCGCTCAGCGGCTACGCGCTCGCGATAACGCGTTAGCCGGCTGCTTTTAGCCGGTTGCTTGTTGAAGCGCCCCCGGGGCTTCCCAGACGCGCTCCAAACACTCTTCCAGCTCGCGCCGCAGGTCCTGGTAGATCGACAGCAGACGCCGGCACTCCTCGGTCAACGTGGTCGCGCCGCCGCCGGGACCACCGGCTCGCGATACGACAATCGGTCTGCCGAGCACCTGCTCGATTTGTTGAATCGCACTCCACGCGGTGCGATAACTGATGCCTGCCTCTGCTGCCGCGTCCTTGATCGACCGCACGCGCTCTACTGCTTCAAGCAGCCGGGCTTCGCGCTCACCGATCACCGACATCCCGCGCCGCGTCAATGTGACATTCGCTCTCGGACGCATATCTGGAAATTGCATAAGGCCTCCGCCAATTCAATGCTCGATATGCGATATACCACAGTCGGAGAATCGTTCCATTGATCCGTTCGGTGGTGTGGCGCCGATGCCCACAGGGCGTGTCAGAACGTTTCGAGATACAACCGCCCGGGAATCGTGTTTAGGGCTCATGCTCGGAATGCGACAAGGATCAGTCCTGGAGGTCGATCCCGTAACCAGTGATGGACCTCGCGCATAGAGCAAGGGTTTCCCCGTACCGGCGCGAACTCGTCGTTGCCTACCAGTATCGCCGTTATGTCCGTATTTTCGTGGCGGTTGGGGGCGGTAGCTCAGTTGGGAGAGCACCTGGTTTGCAACCAGGGGGTCGTGGGTTCGAATCCCATCCGCTCCACTCGCGCCACGATTTGTCCTTTCCGAGCGGCAGCCTAGGTCCAGAATCCCGCTCGGGGTGCTCCATCGACTGGGAGTTTCGATGAAATTGTCTCGCGTCGCGGTCTTCGTATTGCCCCTCAGCGTCCTGGCCGCGTGCGGTAAGGACGGCACGAGTCCACCGGTCCCCACGACCGTCGTCGTCAGCCCCACCGCCGTCACGTTGAGCTCCATCAATGAGACCAGTCAGCTGAGCGCCGCAGTCCTCGATCAGCGAGGCGACACGATGACCGGTCAGACGATCACGTGGAGCACGAGCAACGGGTCGATTGCCACGGTCAGCGGCACGGGCCTGGTTCGGGCGGCGGGCAACGGCGGCGCTCAGATAATGGCGCACTCGGGAGGGCTGACGAGCGCACCCTCCACAGTGACGGTGGCCCAAGTGGCTGCGGCAATCGTGCTGATCTCGGGGAATGGTCAGTTCGCGGAGCCCAGCACGGCGCTGGCGGCGCCGCTCGTCGTCCAGGTGAACGATCAGCTCGGCAGTCCCGTCCCGGGTCGGACCGTGGAGTTCGTCGTCACCTCTGGCGGTGGGTCCGCGACGGCGGGATCAGTGGTGACCGGCTCGAATGGGCGCGCCCAGACGGTTTGGACGCTCGGGTCGTCTCTTGGCCAACAAACCCTTGAAGTGCGGTCGGGCACACTGACCGGTTCCCCGATTGCGTTTAGCGCGACGGCGACGAACCTGACGCTCACAGCCGTGCAGCCCGACACGCTGGTCGAAGGGCAGAGCGCTACACTGACGGGCGACGGGTTCAGCTCGACACCCGTCGAGAACACGGTGCTGATTGGGGGGACTGCGGCGACCGTGACATCGGCGTCGGCGACCACGCTGACCGTCACCGTGCCCGCCTACGACTGCCAGCCCGCGCGGAACGTGAACGTGCAGGTGACCGTCGGAAGCGTCGGCTCGAATACGGTGGCGCATCCGCTCAAACCGATCGCCGAGAACATCGCCCTCGCGGTGGGGCAGCAGCAGATCCTGCTCGATCCGGCCGAGTTCTGTCTGAGGTTCTCCGCCAGTGCAGCCTCGGAGGCGTATCTGATCGGCGTGCAGTCGCTTTCGGAAACACCAAGCAACCTGCAGGCGACGCGCCTGATCTCCGCGACCGGGTTCCTGAGCGCGGCGCTCCCGGCTCTGATTCCAGCATTCCAGTCGCAGGCCATTGGACAATTCGCTCCGCTCACCGCCCGCGACGAGCGCTGGTTCCGTCATCGCGTGGCCGAGCGCGAGGTGCGCACGGCCGATTCCCTGCTCATGGCGCGTCGCCCGAGCGCGGCGCTTGTGGCCCCGAGCCCCGCCGCTGCCCAAGTCATCATTCCGGGAACCGTGAACGTGGGCGACACCGTGAAAAACGTTCGCGTCTGGCGGCGCACCGGCTCGTGCGCGGACTACGATTCGATCGCCGTCGTGGTGCGCGCCAAAGGGTCGCGGGGCATCTGGGTCGAAGACGTCAACAACCCGCTCAACGGATACACGACCGCGGACATCGACTCGCTGAGCAGATACCTCGATAACGTCATCTTCGACACGGACACATCGTACTTCGGCGACCCCGGAGACCTGGACGGCAACGCCCGTATCGCGATCGTGATCACCAAGGAATTGAACGAGCAGGCCCCGGGTTTGCTCGGGTTCGTCGGGTCGGTCGACTTCTTCTCCCGCGCATCATGCGCAACGAGCAACGAGGGCGAATTCTTCTACGCAAAGGCGCCCGATCCGACGGGCATGTTCGGTAGTACGTATACTCGGGATGAGGCGTTTGCGGACGCGCCCTTTGTGATCGCGCACGAGTTCTCGCACATCATTCAGCTTGCGCGGCGCATCGCGGGCGGCGGCGCATTCACCCGATGGCTGTTAGAGGGACAGGCGACGTTCGCCGAGGAGGTCAACGGGTTCGCCGTCGCAGGGCGGTCGCCGGGACAGAATTACGGTTTTAACGTCGCCTTCAACCGTCCGACGCCGTCCACGCCGATCGACTGGCACGTATCGGCGTTCGTCGACCTTGCAGTTTACTACGGCTTTGAAACCGCTACGACGCGCAAAGCGGGAGCGCCGCATGAGTGTACCTGGATCGGCGGCATGTCCGAGGGGAATAACGGTCCGTGTCTCTCGGGTCGAGAGGTCTACGGGGTTCCGTGGTCCTTGTATCGCTGGACGGCGGACCAATTTGGTCCGGGATTCCCAGGCGGGGAGCGTGGTCTCCACAAGGCGATCATCGGAAACCCACTGGGCGGATACGCCAACCTCGCGACCACGGTCGGCGTCTCGATCGACACGCTGCTCGCCCAGTGGGCGGCTATGCTCTACGTCGACGACCGGGTGCCGGGTGCGGCGGCGCGCCTGACGTTGCCGAGCTGGAACCTCGTGGACGTGGAGAGTGGCCTCGTGATCCCAGCGCGGCTGCAGCCCACGGAGGTCGGGTTCGCGGCGTTCGACTTGGCGCGGAACGTCAGAGCCGGTTCGTCCGCCTACGTCCGCATCAGCGGCACCGCGCGGCCGGCGACGGCCGTGCGGGTGCGATCGAGCACCAATACGACGCTTCCGACATCGATGAATGTCTGGATCGTGAGGCTGCAGTGATCGTGGGATCGGCGTCGGGGATCTTGGTGCCGGCGGTTGCACTTCTGTTCATCGTGGCGGGATGCAAGCGGACCAAGCAGGTGCGAGACCAGCCGGAGACAGCGACGATACCGGTTGCGAGCGAGACGCGCATAGAGGGCGTCGCCGGTACCATGGGCAGCGACCCCGGACTGAGGATCGCGGTCCGTCTGTCCAGCGGTGAGCAGGTCCTGGTCAACGGCCCTCTGGCCGCCGAGGTCGGCAGGCTGACCGGCGCGACGCTCGTCCTGGTTGGACCGGTGCAGGCCACGACACCGTGGCGCACGATCGTCCCCACCGGGTACGAGGTCCTCGCGATTGATGGACAGAAACCGCACGTCGGCGTGCTGCGTGTGGAGCGAGGAGAGGAGGTATGGCTCGAAACGCGCCCTCCACTCCGCCTCGAGGGCACGCCGGATGCTTTGCGTTCGCAACACGGAGCCAAGGTCTACGTTATCGGCGCTTTGCGGGACGGTGTGCTGGCGGTCCAGAGCTTTGGCGTGATCAAGCCACCCTGAGCCAAAACCTTCCAGGGAGACGCCGAGCGTCTCGGCCTCTCCGCGCCTTCTGTTCACGCCTAAAAACGTAGGCTGCCCTGTCGGAGGTCCCGTGATGCGACGCGTTGTTCATTCCGCGGCCGGAGCCCTCGTGGTAGCGCTCGGCGCGCTACTTGTTCCGGCTGCCACCGCACAGAATCCTCCCGCACCGCCACCGCCGCCCACACCGCTGCGCATCGCAGCCAGTAGCTACGCTTCCGTCGAAGTCCACCTCAACTCGCGCCGCATCGGCAACTCCTGGTACGAGGAGGACGCGAGCCTCTCGGGGCCTTCGCGTATAGCGATTACGTACGGGCAGCCCCACGCGCGCGGCCGGAAGGTCGAAGGCGGGTTGATTCCGCTCGATACGGTCTGGCGGTTCGGCGCGAACATGGCCACGACGTTGCACACGGATCTCGACATCACGCTCGGCGACCTGACCCTGGCGCGCGGCGACTACTCGTTGTTCGTGCTGTATGCCCGTTCGGGGTACGCGCTCATCGTGAATCGGGGGACGGGGCAGTGGGGCACGGACCGCGACCCCAGCAAAGATCTGGGTCGCGTCACGCTCGCGAGCCGCACCATGGCGGAACCGGAGGGTTCGTTGTCGATTTATCTGGTGCCCGATGCGCCGCAGCCGGCCACGGGGTACGCGAGTCTGAGTGGGATCTTGCGCATCAAATGGGGCTCTACCGAACTGAACACCAACTGGCGAGTCACTCCGTGAGCGATGAGCGGTATCCAATAGGAAAGTTCACACCGATTCAACAGCTCTCGAGTAAGGAGCGCGCCGCCGCGATCCAGCAGATCGTGGATGCGCCGGTCAACTTCCGCCGCGCAGTCGCTGGCTTGAACGAAGCGCAGCTCGACACGCCCTATCGGACCGGCGGCTGGACCGTGCGACAAGTGGCGCATCACCTGCCGGACAGTCACATGAACGCGTACATGCGGTTCAAGTGGGGTCTCACCGAGGACAAGCCGGCGATCAAGACCTACGAAGAGAAAGATTGGGCGCGGACGCCGGAAACGGCGGCGCCCATCGCCTCGTCGCTTGACCTGCTCACGGCGCTGCATGTGCGCTGGGTGAACCTGTTGCACGGGATGCGACCCGCGGATTTCGCGCGCACGGTCAAGCACCCCGAGTGGGGCGCGCCATCCCTCGACACGCTCGTCGCGCTATACGCGTGGCACGGACGGCACCACACGGCGCACGTTACGTCGCTGCGCGACCGGATGGGATGGGAGTAATGGTCGACTTCGCCGACGACAATCTCGACGAGGAATTCCCGCTCGGCGACGGCACGGCCGACACCGAAGGCGTTGTGATGTGTCCCTACTGCGGCGAGCCTAACGAAATCGGCATCGACGCTGGTGGCGGCAATTATCAAGACTATGTCGAGGATTGTCAGGTGTGTTGCAGGCCGTGGCGAGTCACCGTTTCCTACGATGACGAGGGCAATGCGGAGGTCTTCGCGGCGCCCCTCGACGATTAGTCCGCCTGCGTCTTCCTGAAACGGGGATGAGGCGCCTGTCGTAAGGCGGCCATGCCCCGACTGGCCGTCGCGCTGCTGTTCCTGCCTGCTGCCCTCCCTTCCCAAGACACCACGAGCTCCGACAGGGCGCCGCGTCGCGCCGCGAGCCACTGGCATGTCACTCTCGGATATCGTGACCATGGGATCATCATTGGAAACGCGGCGCGGACCAACGGTCTGCGTATCAACTTCGCGGATGCAGACCTTGATGTCGTAAACGGCGTCAACGTCACCATCTGGAAGCCGCGCGAACCCCTGACCGGCACGGTCAATGGTCTGGCGATCGGCATCGCCGGCCCTGGTGTCGATGAATTGAACGGGATCGGGATCGGCATCGCCGGCGTGGTCGCTGAGCGTCGGGCACGCTGGGTCATGATCGGCGGTCTTGGCGCGGTCTCGAACGGTCGGCTCGAGGGCCTGGCCGTCGGCGGACTCGGCGCTGTGTCGAACGGTGATGTAGCAGGAATCGCGATCTCGGGACTGGGGACGGTCGCCAACGAGGACTTCTGGGGCCTCGCAGTGGCGGGCCTTGGCACAGTCGTCAATCGTGACCTGACCGGCGCGGGTATCGGCGGACTTGCGACGGTCGTGAACGGCAGTCTGGCCGGCATTGGGGTAGGGGGACTTTCGACGGTAGTCGACAGCGATATCACCGGGATCGGCATCGGCGGGCTCGCCACGGTCGCGAACGGCAGTCTGGGAGGACTCGGGCTGGGCGGGCTCGCGACAGTGGTCAATCGCGACATCACTGGTATCGGAGTCGGAGGGCTCGCCACCGTTGCGAACGGTGACACCCGCGGCATCTCGATCGGCGGACTCGCGAGCGTGACGACGGGATCGCTCCACGGCCTTGGGGTGAGTGGACTGGCGACGGTTGCCACCGACCGGCTCCGCGGCGTCGGGCTCGCGGGTTATACCGTCGATGCGCGTTCCATCAAGGGATGGAGCACCGCGCTCTACGTGAAGACCCGCGAGCTCCATGGCGTGTCCATCGCCGCCTATAATCGCGTGCGTGGGCCGCAAGTTGGGTTGTCGATCGGCATTTACAACTCCGCGCGGACCCTCAAAGGCGTGCAACTCGGTGTCCTCAACCGGGCGCAAAACAACCGCGGTATTCTCCGGATGCTTCCGATTGCGAATGCCCATTTCTGATGTGATGTCCGGCTCAATCTTCTGGGCTACTCCTCATGGGTGTAATCCGAACGCGGGTGTGGTATTAGGGTTACAAGAGTCACCTATGCGTCGCTCGATCCTGCTTGTAGACGACGATCCAGACGTCCGCATGACGTTGCGCGATTTGCTCGTAGAGGAAGGCTTTGTCGTGCATACGGCGCGGGACGGCCATCACGCCCTGCAGGTGCTGGAGAAAATCGATCTGCCCGATTTGATCCTGCTCGATTACAAAATGCCGAATATGGACGGCCGACAGTTTCTCTCAGTGCAACGGCGCATTCCCAAACTGCAGGCGATTCCCGTTGTTCTCCTCTCCGCGGCGACACGCGAGTGGTCTGGAGCGCACCTCGACGTCGACGAGATCTTGTCGAAACCCTTTGACCTTGAGGCGCTCCTCAGCACCGTCAACCGGATCTGCGCCGAGTTATAGCGCGGCTTCGAATCGCCGCCCCACCTCGGCCCAATTCACGACGTTCCACCAGGCCGCCACATAGTCCGGCCTGCGGTTTTGATACTTGAGGTAGTAGGCGTGCTCCCAGACGTCGAGGCCCAGGATGGGAATCCTCCTGTCCATGAGTGGGCTGTCTTGATTCGGACGTCCCGCGACTTCGAGTTTTCCGTTGGCAACGCTCAGCCACGCCCAGCCGCTGCCGAATTGTGAGGTGGCCGCGGCACTCAGTTGCTCCTTGAACTTGGCGAAGTCGCCGAACGTGCGCCGGATCGCTTCGGCGAGCGCGCCGCCCGGTTCGCCGCCGCCCCCTTTCGAGATGGGTGCCATGATGGTCCAGAACAGCGAGTGATTGTGGTGCCCGCCGGCGTTGTTGCGAACGGTGGTGCGAATGTCGTCGGGGACGGAATTGATCTCGCGCAGCAGCTCTTCCAGGCTCTTTGTGAAGAGCTCAGGGTGTTTGCTCAGTGCGTTGTTGAGATTCGTGATGTAGGTCTGATGATGCTTGCCGTGATGGATCTGCATGGTCTGCGCATCGATGTGGGGCTCGAGCGCGGCGAATTCGTAGGGCAGTTCGGGTAGTACGTGTCGCGATTCCGCTCCTATTCCTGCCGCGCGTGGTTCTTGCACTTGTGCCATTTGAATCGTGTTCCTTGCGTGAGGTGCCTGTCAAACCCCGTTGTGCAGACGGCGGTTCCCCCCGCTTAGCCCTGAAAGAATGGTACCTGCGCGATCAGCCGACTCCCGTAAAAATCGCTATCTTGGGCCCCGCGGAACGTGCTGTCATCTCCCACCCCGGAGGCGCTCGTGGCGGAGCTTGTTCTTCGCTGGCTGCACTTCCTGGCCGGCATTACGTGGATCGGTCTTCTCTATTACTTCAATTTCGTTCAGGGTCCTTTCATGGCCGAAGCGGACCCCGCCACAAAGAGCGCCGCCACGCAGAAGCTCGTCCCGCGGGCGCTCGCCTGGTTCCGCTGGTCGGCGCTCGTCACGTGGCTGAGCGGCGCGGCGATTATCGGCGATCGGATCGGCCGCGCGCCGGAGGGGACGGCACCCTGGTCCTCGCCGTGGGCCGTGACGATCCTGACGGGCGCGCTGTTCGGCACACTGATGCTGATCAACGTGTGGGGCGTGATCTGGCGCAATCAGAAGATCGTGATCGCGTCGGCCAAAGCCGCGGCGTCCGGTGGGCAGGCCAATGCCGCCGCACCCGCCGCGGCGCGGCGAGCGTTCCTCGCCTCGCGCACCAACGTCGTGTTCTCGGTGCCCATGCTGTATTACATGGGGGCGGCGACGCATTCCCCGCTCACCGTTGCCGGGAGTGTCGGCGCGTACTGGCTCGGTATCTTCGTTTTGATCGCGTTGCTCGAGATCAACGCGTTGACCGCGACGACGGGCGCCACTACGAAACCCATCGAAAAGATCCCTGGCGTGATCGTGACGGGATT
Organism: Gemmatimonadales bacterium; assembly: GCA_044869265.1. Taxonomy (GTDB): domain Bacteria; phylum Gemmatimonadota; class Gemmatimonadetes; order Gemmatimonadales; family GWC2-71-9; genus 20CM-2-65-7. The sequence goes on along the minus strand of JBIOXD010000122.1, from coordinate 2,918 downwards.
CATCGTATGGGCGGTCGCGTACGGCTTGGCGCGGGCGTTCCTATCGGCCTGACCACATAACCGATGGCGCCGATCACAGTCCGCCGACTCAGCAAGGTGTTCGACGGCGGCGTTCAGGCGCTCCATCCGCTCGATCTCGAGGTGCGCGACGGCGAGCTCCTCGTGCTGCTCGGGCCGTCCGGCTCGGGCAAGACCACGGTGCTGCGGTGTATCGCCGGTCTCGAAGAGCCCACGTCCGGCGACGTCGTGATCGGGGAGCGCGTCGTCACGCAGCTGTCTCCAGCCGATCGTGACGTCGCCATGGTGTTTCAAAACCCGGCTCTCTATCCGCATCTCACGGTCCGCGAAAACATCGCCTTTCCGCTCGAGGTGCGGTACGTGGCGGCGGCCCAAATCGCCCGCCGCGTTCTCGAGGCGGCGACCCGGCTCGGCTTGAAGGACGTGCTCGACCGTATGCCGGACCAGCTGTCCGAGGGTGAGCGGCAGCGCGTCGCGCTGGGGCGGGCCGTCGTGCGCGGGCCCCAGGTGTTTCTGCTCGACGAACCACTGTCGCGTCTCGATGCGAAGCTGCGCATCGCGCTGCGGGGCGAGTTGCTCGCGCTGCATCGCGCGTTGGGTGCGACGATGATCTATGTGACGCACGATCAGACGGAGGCGATGACGATCGGCCAGCGCATCGCCGTGCTCCACGAGGGACGGCTGCGACAGGTCGGCACCCCGGAAGAGGTCTACCAGCGTCCCGCGGACGTGCACGTCGCCCGCTTCGTGAGCACGCCTGGAATGAACGTCCTTCAGGGGCGGGGCCGCGCCGCGGAGAAGGGTCGCGTGATCGAGGTCGGGAGCCTGGTGATCCCCATCGAGCTCTCCACCTACGAAGGCGAGCTCCAGCTCGGCATCCGACCGGAATTCGTGACCCTCTGTGCCGCCGACCACGGCGTGGGCAACGCCGACGTGCTGGTCGTGGAGCCCCTCGGCAGCGAAACCCTTGTGCATCTCGACGCGGGCGGGCAGCCGCTCGTCGCGCGGGTGCCGGGGTTTGCGGAGACCCGAGTCGGAACGCAAGTCGGCGTGAAGCTGGACCGGCGCCGCGTCTATCTCTTCGATGCGGCCGGAGCACCGCTCGCGTGAGCGTGACACGCTGGACCATCCCGGCCGTCGCCGCAGCGCTCGTCGCAGCCATCGCCACGCTGCTGGTTGTGCGCGGGGCACAGAGCCAGTACGAGCAAGCGTTCGCCATGCGGATGGCTCGGACGACCTCGACGTATATCGCGGCAGTCACGCCGCCGCCGCCTCCGCCTCCCCCGCCGCCCGTGCGCCGTCCGCCACCGGCGGCGCGCCGCGGGCGGCCGCGCGCCGCCGTGCCGTCCCCCTCGCGGCCTCAGCCCCCGGCGGTGCAACCGCCTCCCGCTCCGCAATTGTCGCCAGCCGCGCGCAGCTATCACCTCCCGGCGCTGCTGACGCAGGCGAGGGCCCTCAAGACCTTGCCTGGCTGGACGTCGGAAGTCGAGGTCTACTACGGCACCGCGCCGCTCGTCGACGCGACGGCTCCACCACTCACGCCGGACGATCTGCGGGAGCTCGACAGTACGGGCACCCGCTGGCGGGGCGGCGTCGCAATAGTACCGCTGCGTGATCGGCAGGGGCGTGAGCTCGTCGGCGCGGTCGCCGTGCGACCGCGCCCCGTGCCTCGTGGCCCCCTTCCGGGCGGCCTCGGTTTCGCACTGCCGGCGGCACTGCTCGCAGTCGGGGTCGCCGCCGTCATCGCGTTCCGTGGCCGATCGTTGCGGGGTGGTGGCTACATCGCCGCCGCGCTCCTGCTCGCGGGGGCCGGCTTCCGCGATGTCCATACCGCGGCACGCGTCAGTACTGATCGCTGGCTCGTCGACACGCGTCGGCTGATTCAGGACGCCGCGGCGCGGATACCGCCTCCAGGAATCCGCGTTGCCGTGAATGATCTCGCGGCGCTGGTACAGAGTAGCGGCGGCGAGGTCGTTGACGGAGAGCCTGGCGAATCCGCGCCTCGGCGGGTGCCAATCGATGGAGACCAGCGGGCGGTCGTCGCTATCTCGATCGGCTCAAATCGCTGGGTGGAGTTGCGCGCAGTACCAGCCGAGCTGGACGCGCCGCGCTGGATCATCCTCTTGTTGCCCTGCGCGCTGCTGGGTCCGATTGGGATTCTGCTGCTGCGCTGGGCGGAGCGCACGCCGGTGAGGCAGCGGCGCGAGAGCGCGATTGCATGGGGCTTTCTGACGCCCGCGATGGTGCATCTGCTGGTTTTTACGATTGGTCCCGCGATCTTCGCGGTCTATCTTGCGCTTCATTCTGCCGAGACGGTGGCCGGGCTCGCGAACTTCCGCCGCGTCCTCGATGATCCAGTGACGTGGCGCTCGTTCCGAAACACACTGGTGTACTCGCTGTACGTGCCGGTCTCGGTTGGTATCGCGCTCTTCGCGGCTCTCATGGTTCACGCGCACCGCGCTCGTTGGAGCGGGCGACTGCTCGGCGCGGCGTTCCTCTCCCCGTACGTCTGTTCGGTGGTCGCGATCGCGCTCCTCTGGCAGCTCATCTATCAGATGGGTGCGCTCGGACTCGGCCGCGTCGATTGGCTCAATAATCAGGCAACCGCCCTCGCCGCGTTGATGGCGATCGCGATTTGGGCCCACGTCGGCGGGCAGATGATGGTCTTCCTGGTCGGGCTGCGGCGCATTCCCCGCTCGTACCTGGACGCCGCCCGTGTGGATGGCGCAGGAGCGTGGCAGCGATTCTGGCGGATCACTTTGCCTCTACTCAGGCCGTTCACCTGGTTCGTCGTGGTTACCGGGTTCATCAGCGCATTCCAAGTCTTCACACTCGTGTTCGTGCTCACGCAGGGTGGGCCGTTGCATTCGACTGACGTCTTGGCAAATCGCGTCTATCGG
>JBIOXD010000121.1:0-57188 GCA_044869265.1 Gemmatimonadales bacterium | reverse complement strand
CAGGTGGCCTACCGCGAAACGGTCCGCAAGCGCGTCGAGTACATCGAGGGCAAGTTCATCCGCCAGTCGGGCGGCCGCGGGCAGTACGGCCACGTCGTGATTCACCTGGAGCCGGGCGAAGCCGGCACCGGTTTCGTGTTCGAGGACAACATCGTCGGCGGCTCGATCCCCAAGGAATACATCGGCCCGGTCGAGCAGGGTGTGAAAGAGGCGCTGGAGAACGGCGTGCTGGCCGGGTATCCGATGGTGGACGTGAAGGTCGAGCTGGTGGACGGCTCGTTCCACGACGTCGATTCGAGTGAGATGGCGTTCAAGATTGCCGGCTCGATGGCGGTGAAAGAAGCCGCGCGCAAGGCGAGCCCAGTTCTGCTCGAACCGATCATGGACGTCGAAGTCGTGACGCCGTCGGATTACATGGGCGACGTGATCGGCGATCTCTCGAGCCGGCGCGGCAAGATCGGCGGGATGACGCAGCGCGCCGACGCGCACATCGTTGCGGCGAGCGTGCCGCTGTCGGAGATGTTCGGCTACTCCACCACGCTGCGGTCGATGAGCCAGGGCCGCGCGATCTATTCGATGGAGTTCTCGCACTATCAGGAAGTGCCGAAGGCGAAAGCCGAAGAGATAGTTTCAAAAGTCAAAGGATAACGAGGAGACAATGGCAAAAGCCAAATTTGAGCGTAACAAGCCCCACGTGAACGTCGGCACGATTGGCCACGTCGACCACGGCAAGACGACGTTGACGGCGGCGCTGACCAAGGTCTCGGCCGATAAGGGCCTCGGGACCTATGTGAGCTACGATCAGGTGGCGAAGGCGAGCGAGTCTCAGGGCCGGCGCGATGCGACCAAGATCCTGACCATCGCGACGAGCCATGTCGAGTACTCGACGCCCGAGCGCCATTATGCGCACGTCGACTGCCCCGGCCACGCCGATTACGTGAAAAACATGATCACGGGTGCCGCGCAGATGGACGGCGCGATTCTGGTGGTGTCGGCGGTCGACGGGCCGATGCCGCAGACCCGCGAGCACATCCTGCTCGCCCGTCAGGTGAACGTGCCCTACATCGTGGTCTTCCTGAACAAGTGCGACCTGGTCGATGACACCGAGTTGTTGGACCTGGTCGAGCTCGAGGTGCGGGAGCTGCTTTCGAAGTACCAGTTCCCCGGCGATGACGTGCCGGTGATCCGCGGCTCGGCCCTGAAGGCGATCGAGGGCGACAAGCAGTGGACGGCAAAGATCGAGGAGCTGCTCAATGCGCTCGACAAGAACATTCCGGTGCCGAAGCGCGAGGTCGACAAGCCGTTCCAGATGCCCGTTGAGGACGTCTTCTCGATCACCGGGCGCGGCACCGTCGCCACCGGGCGAATCGACAAGGGCAAGGTGAAGGTCGGCGATGAGGTCGAGATGGTCGGCTTCGGGACCGACAAGAAGACGGTCGTGACGGGAGTCGAGATGTTCCGCAAGCTCCTGGACGACGGCCAGGCGGGCGACAACGTCGGCCTGCTGCTGCGCGGGGTCGAGAAGGACCAGGTCGAGCGCGGCATGGTGTTGGCCAAGCCGGGATCCATCAAGCCGCACACCCAGTTCGAATCCGAAGTCTATGTGCTCACTAAAGAGGAAGGCGGCCGTCACACGCCGTTCTTCAAGGGTTACCGGCCGCAGTTCTACTTCCGCACGACGGACGTGACCGGAAACGTCGAGCTCCCGGCCGGTGTCGAGATGGTGATGCCGGGCGACAATACGAAGATGACGATCGAGCTGATCACGCCGATCGCGATGGAGGAGCAGTTGCGGTTTGCGATCCGTGAGGGTGGGCGCACGGTTGGTGCCGGTGTAGTGACGAAGATCATGAAATAGCGATCAGCCGTCTGCCGTCAGCCATCTGTGCTGACGGCTGATGGCAGACAGCTGAGGGCAACTACATGGCAAGCAAAATCCGAATTCGTCTAAAGGCTTTTGACCACGCCCTGATCGATCAGGCGGCGGCCGACATCGTGCGCACCGCCGAGAAGACCGGCGCGCAAGTCTCGGGTCCGATTCCGTTGCCGACCAAGCGGCAACTCTGGACGGTGCTGCGCAGCCCGCACATCGACAAGAAAAGCCGCGAGCAGTTCGAGCTGAAGACGCACAAGCGGCTGATCGACATTCTCGATTCACGCTCGCAGACCGTCGATGCGCTGACGAAGCTGGATCTGCCGGCCGGCGTGGACGTCGAAATCAAGGTGGAGTAGGCTGACGGCAGACGGCTGACGGCAAATGCCATCAGCCATCAGCCATCTGTTTGAGGACCTATGAACGGATTGATTGGCAGAAAACTCGGAATGACTCGCGTATTCGACGCGACCGGCACGCACGTGCCCGTCACGGTGATCGAGGCGGGGCCGTGCCCCGTGGTCGCCGTGCTCGACGGTCGTGTGGAGCTCGGCTTCGGCGCGAAGAAGGCCAAGAACGCCCCCAAGGCGCTCGCGGGTCACGCGAAAAAGGGCGGCATCGAGACGACGCCGCGCATCATACGCCGCTTCGACGTCTCGGGTGAGGCGCCCGCCGCGGGCAGCGCGGTGACCGTCGCCATCTTCGCCGAAGGCGATCGCGTGAAAGTGAGCGGCGTCTCGAAAGGCCGCGGCTTCCAGGGCGTGGTGCACCGCCATCATTTCGGCGGCGGTCCGCAGACGCACGGCAATACGCGGCATCGCAAGCCGGGGTCGATCGCGCCGGGTACCGACCCGTCGCGCATCATCAAAGGCAAGCGCATGCCGGGGCATATGGGTGCGCGCAACTTTACCGAGCTCGGGCTCAGGGTTGTGAGGGTGGACGCCGAGCGGAACCTGTTGTTCGTGCGGGGATCGGTCCCGGGCCCGATGAATGGTCTGGTGACGGTTCGCAAGCAGGGAGGTCCGAGCCGCCATGATTGAGGCTCCCCATTATACGGCGGCGGGCGCGAGCAAGAAGACGGTCGCGCTCCCCGAGGCGCTGTTCGACGGCACGGTGAATCAGGACGTCCTGCACCGCGCGGTGATCACGTTCCTGTCGAATCAGCGGCAGGGAACGAGCGACACGAAGACGCGCAGCGAGATCTCGGGCGGCAATCAGAAGCCGTGGCGCCAGAAGGGGACCGGCCGCGCCCGGCAAGGCTCGACCCGCGCGCCGCATTGGCGGCACGGCGGGATCGCGCACGGCCCGCATCCCCGCAGCTATCGGCTCGGGATCCCCAAGAAGATGCGCCAGCTGGCGAAGAAGTCGGCGCTCAACGCCCGCGCCCGGGAAGGCGCGCTCGTGATCGTGGACGCGCTGGAATACGAGAAGCCGAAGACCAAGGACTTCGCCGCGTTGCTCGGCAAGCTGGGTGCACAGGAAAAGAAAGTCTTGGTGCTGACGGCGAACGACGCGCACAACGTCTACCTGTCGGGCCGCAACATTCCCGACGTGCATGTGATGCGGTTCGCGGACGCCTCGGCGTACGAGATCATGTGGTCGCAGACGGTCGTCGTCGAAATCGGCGCCCTGAAGGACGCGGGCGCGCCGGCGAAGCAGGAGGAGGAGGCCAGCGATGCCTGACGTACACGTCACGATCGTGCGACCCGTGGTCACCGAGAAATCGTCGGCGGCGTACGGCGCGCGCAAGGAGTACGCGTTCCGCGTGCATTCCGACGCGACCAAGCCGCAGATCAAGGCGGCGATCGAGTCGTTGTTCAAGGTGTCCGTCACCGGCGTGCGCACGATGATCATGCGCGCCAAGCGGCGCACGTACGGCCGCTATCAAGGGCGCCGCCCATCGTGGAAAAAGGCGATCGTGACCCTCAAAGAGGGCGACGCGATCGAGGTATTCGAGGGCTAAAATGGGCATTCGACAGTTTCGGCCGATGACCCCGGCCACGCGCTTCCGCTCCGTCTCCGACTTCACGGAGATCACCAAGACGGAGCCCGAGAAGTCGTTGCTCGAGCCGATGAAGCGGACGGGCGGGCGCAACAACAAGGGCCACATCACCACGCGCTGGCAGGGTGGGGGGCACAAGCGGCAGTACCGGCGCATCGATTTCCGGCGCGACAAGTTCGCGATTCCGGCGCGCGTTGCCGCCGTGGAATACGACCCGAACCGCACCGCGCGCATCGCCCTGCTGCATTACACGGATGGCGAGAAGCGCTACATCCTCGCCCCCAGGGGTCTCAACGTCGGCGACACCGTGGTCTCCGGGCCCGGCTCCGACATCCGGACCGGAAACGCGATGCCGCTGTTCGAGATTCCGCTCGGGACGGCTGTGCACAACGTCGAACTGAAGATCGGCCGCGGCGGCCAGCTGTGCCGCGGGGCCGGCACGAGCGCGCAGGTCGTCGCGAAGGAAGGCAACTACGTCACCCTGCGGCTGCGCTCGACCGAGATGCGGATGGTGCGCGGCGAGTGCCTCGCCACGATCGGCGAGGTCGGGAATGCCGAGCACGAGCTGCTGTCGATCGGCAAGGCCGGCAAGACGCGGTGGCTCGGTCGGAGTCCGCGCGTACGGGGCGTGGCGATGAACCCGGTCGATCACCCGCTCGGCGGCGGTGAAGGCAAATCCTCCGGCGGCCGGCCGCCCACGAACCCGTGGGGCAAGGTCGAAGGTCGCAAGACGCGACACAAGAAGAAACCGTCTACGAAACTCATCGTGCGCGGGCGTAAGCGCGGGAAGGCGACGCAGTAATGGGACGCAGCGTCAAGAAAGGTCCGTACGTCGAGGAGTCTTTGATGGTGAAGATTCGCGCCCTCAACGAACGGAACGAGAAGAAAGTGTTCAAGACATGGTCGCGGCGCAGCACGATTACGCCCGACTTCGTGGGCCACACGCTCGCGGTGCACAACGGGAACAAGTTCATCCCGGTCTACATCACCGAGAACATGGTGGGCCACAAGCTCGGCGAGTTCGCGGCGACGCGGCTGTTCCGCGGCCACGGCGCCAAGGGCTCCGCGGCGGAGAGGGCGGAAGCCGAAGCCGCCGAGGCCGGCGAAGGGGCGAAGGAGTAGGCGATGGAAGCTCGAGCGATTCAGCGCGGCGTGCGCCAGTCGGCCCGCAAGATGCGTCTCGTGGTCGATTTGATCCGCGGACGGGCGGTGCCCGAAGCGGACGCGATCCTGCGCTTCTCCAAGAAGCGGGCCGCCCGCCAGATCCATAAGGTGTTGAAGTCGGCGGTGGCGAATGTGCAGCAGGCGGCGCAGCGCCAGAACACGCCGTTCGACGCGGACACCCTGCGCGTCAGCTACGCCGTGGTGAACGAGGGCCAGACGCTGAAGCGCTTCACCGCCGCGGCGATGGGACGGGGCACGCCGATCCTCAAGCGGACGAGTCACGTCGAGATCCGTGTGGTGGGGGCGGGGACCGAGGCGCCGGTGGCACCGCCGCCGGCGGCCAAGCCCGCGGCGAAAGCGGAAGCGAAGCAGACCAAGCCGCGCGCGAAGAAGCCCGCGGCGGCAAAGGCCAAGAGGAAGAACAAGAAGGCGCCGGCCAAGAAAAAGAAAGCGAGATAAGTGCGTGGGACAAAAAACACATCCCTACGGGTTCCGGTTGGGCATCGTCAAGCAGTGGCGCTCCCGCTACTTCGCGAAACGGAACTTCCCGGAACTGCTCAAAGAAGACGAGCTGGTCCGGAAGTACCTGAAGACGCGTCTCAGCCACGCGGCGATCGCCGACGTGCACATCGAGCGCAAGCCGGGCAAGGTGACCGTCACGGTGCACACCGGCCGGCCGGGCGTGGTCATCGGCAAGCGCGGCGCGGAAGTGGACAAGCTGCGCGACGAGCTGGCACAGCTCACGGGCAAGGAAGTCGGGATCAACGTCGAGGAGATCAAACGTCCCGAGCTGGACGCCCAGCTGGTGGGTGACAGCGTGGCGCATCAGCTCACGCAGCGCATCTCGTTCCGCCGCGCGATGAAGCGCGCGGTGCAGAGCGCGATGCGGATGGGGGCGCAGGGGATCAAGATCAAGACGGCGGGCCGCCTGGGCGGGGCCGAGATCGCGCGCACCGAGGGCTATCACGAGGGCCGCGTGCCGCTGCACACGCTGCGGGCGAACATCGACTACGCGACGTCGACGGCGAAGACGACCTTCGGCACGATCGGCGTGAAAGTCTGGATCTTCAAAGGCGAAGTGACCGAGGACCTCCACGGTCGCACCTATTCGACGGGCGTTTAAGCCATGCTGGCACCGAAGCGGGTCAAGTTTCGCAAGCGGTTCAAGGGCCGCACGTCAGGGATGGCGACGCGCGGCAACACCGTCGCGTTCGGCCACTACGGCCTGATGTCGCTCGATCCCGGCTGGATTTCCAACCGGCAGATCGAGGCCGCGCGCGTCGCGCTCACGCGCGAGATGAAGCGCGGCGGCAAGGTGTGGATCCGCCTGTTCCCCGACAAGCCGATCACCAAGAAGCCGGCAGAAACGCGCATGGGCAAAGGCAAGGGGAATCCGGAAGGCTGGGTGGCGGTGGTGAAGCCGGGCCGCATCATGTTCGAGCTCGAGGGCATTGAGGAATCGCAGGCGCGTGCCGCGCTGGCGCTCGCGGCGGCCAAGCTGCCCGTCAAGTCGAAGTTCGTGAAGCGGGAGGAGCGGTAGCATGTCGGCGAAACGGGAGAACGCCCCGGACAAGCTGCGCGAGCTCAAGACCGAGGAGCTGAGTCAGAAACTGTCCGTGCTGACCGAGGAGCAGTTCCGGCTGGAGTTCCGGCGGGCGACCGAATCGCTGTCGAACCCGCTGCAGCTGCGCACGATCCGGCGGGACATCGCGCGGATCAAGACCATTCTGAAGGAGAGGGCAACTGCATGATCGAGCGCGGCCGCCGGAAGGTTCGCACGGGTACCGTGGTCAGCGACAAGATGCAGAAGACCGTGACGGTCTCGATGGAGCGTCGCTTTGCCCACGGCTTTTACGGCAAGCAGGTGAAGCGCACCAAGACCGTCGCGGCGCACGACGAGCACGGCGCCAAGTTGGGCGACACGGTGCGCATCGTGGAAACCCGACCCCTGTCCAAGCGCAAGCGCTGGCGCGTGGTCGAAATCGTCGAGCGCGCGAAGTAAGCGGAGAACGCCATGGTGCAGCAAGAATCGCAGATCAAGATCGCGGACAACTCGGGTGCGCGCCGCGCGCTCGTGATTCGCGTGCTCGGGGGGTCCAAGCGCCGCTACGCGGGGCTCGGCGACGTGGTCATCGTCACGATCAAGGACGCCATCCCCACGGGTCAGATCAAAAAGGGCGAAGTCGCAAGGGCGGTCATCGTGCGGACGGCCAAGGAGACGAAACGCAAGGACGGCTCGTACATCCGCTTCGACGAGAACGCGGCGGTGCTGATCAACGATGAAGGCGAGCCCCGCGCCACCCGCATCTTCGGCCCCGTGGGGCGGGAGCTGCGGGAGAAGAAGTTCATGAAAATCGTCTCGCTGGCGCCGGAGGTGATTTGATATGAAGCCGCTCGTGTACAAGAAGTCGCGGCGCGAGCCCGGCAGGGTGCCGGAGCGGCACAAGTTACACATCGCCAAGGGCGACACGGTCCGCATCATCAGCGGCGAGCACCGCGGGAAAGAAGGGCGCGTGCTGCACGTCTATCCCAAGAAGTTCCGCGTGGTGGTGGAAGGCGTGAATGTGGTCAAAAAGCACAAGCGCGCGACAACGCCGGGGGGAGAGAGTGGCATCATCGAGTTCCCGGCGCCGATCGCCGCGTCGAACGTGATGCTGCTCGACCCGAAGTCGGGCAACCCGACGCGCGTGCGCCGGCGTATCGACAAGGACGGCTCGGTGGAGCGCATTGCGGTCAAATCGGGGCAGGTGATTCCGCGGGTGAGGTGAACACAGGGCCTGGGGCTTAGGGCCTCGGGCTTGAAATCCAAGGTTACGGCCCAAGGCCCGAGGCCCCAGGCCCAGAGGACAGAATGGCAGACGAAAAAGAAAAACAGGAAAAGAAGCCCAAGCAGCAGCAGCAGCCCAAGGGCGAGAAGCAGGGCAAGAAGCCGAAGAAGGGGCCGGAGCAGGCGGCTGAGCCCCAGGCCCCCAGCCCCGAGCCCCCGTCCGAGCCGGCGCCGCGCGCTCGGCTCTGGGACTTTTACGAGCAGCAGGTCCGCGCCAAGCTGCAGCAGCAGTTCGGCTTCAAGAATCCGCACGAGATTCCGAAGCTCAAGAAGATCGTGCTGAACGTGGGCATGGGGGACGCGCCCAAGAATCCCAAAGGGCTGGACGCGGCCGTGGCGGAGTTGGCGGCGATCACCGGCCAGCATCCGGTGGTGACGCGCGCCAAGAAGGCGATCGCGAATTTCAACTTGCGCGCCGGCCAGCCGATCGGCTGCGCCGTGACGCTGCGGGGCGGCCGCATGTTCGAGTTTCTCGACCGCTTCATCTCGATCGCGGTGCCGCGCATGCGCGACTTCCGCGGCCTGCCGACGAAGAGCTTCGACGGGCGCGGGAACTACACGTTGGGCATCAAGGAGCAGATGGTTTTCCCCGAGATCGACTACGACAAAGTCGAGCGCATTCACGGGATGGATATCACGTTCGTAACGAGCGCCGGCCGCGACGACACCGCGCTGGCCCTGTTGCGAGAGCTGGGCATGCCGTTCCGCGTGGAAGCCGCGGGCGCAGCGGCCTAGGAGAGCCAATGGCGAAGAAGGCGTGGATCGAGAGGGTGAAGAAGCAGCCGAAGTTCAAGGTGCGGCGCTATTACCGCTGCCGGCGCTGTGGCCGCAGCCGGGGCACGCTGCGCAAGTTCGAGCTGTGCCGCATCTGTTTCCGTGAGCTGGCGTTGCGCGGGGAGATTCCCGGCGTGCGCAAGGCCAGCTGGTAAAGGCACGAGGGACACGAATGAGCGTTATTGATCCCGTCGCCGACATGCTTACCCGGGTGCGCAACGCGTGCCTCGCGGGTCACCGCCGGGTGGACATGCCGGTCTCGAAGCTGAAGGTCGCGATCGCCACGATTCTCCGCGACAACCACTACATCCAGGACTACAAGGTCCTGGACGACGGCCAGCACGGGTTGCTGCGGCTGTACTTGAAGTACCACAACGACGCGCCCGTCATCCGGGAGCTGCAGCGGGTGTCGTCGCCCGGCCTGCGGCGCTACGTAAAAGCGCGCGAGATCCCGCGGGTCAAGAACGGCCTCGGGATGGCGATTCTCAGCACGCCGCAGGGACTGATGACGGATCGCGAAGCCCGCACGGCTCGGGTCGGTGGTGAAGTGCTCGCGGTCGTCTGGTAGCGGGAAACGGGAAACGGATATGTCGAGAATCGGGAAGAAGCCCGTGACGTTGCCGAAAGGCGTGACCGCGCAGATCGACGGTCACAAGATCACGGTCAAGGGACCGAAGGGCGAAATCAGCCGCACGCTGCACGAAGACATTGCGCTGTCGCTCGAGGACAGCACCGTCGTCGTGAAGCGGCCGTCCGATGAAGCGCAGCACAAGGCGCTGCACGGTCTCACGCGCACACTGGTGGCGAACATGGTGCACGGTGTGACGGAAGGGTTCGCCAAGTCGCTCGAGATCCAGGGCGTTGGCTACAAGGCGGAGCCGAAGCCGTTCGGCATCCAGCTCGTCGTGGGGCTGTCGCATCCGGTGCCCTATCACGCGCCCAAAGGCATCAAGATTACGGTGACCAACAACGTCCTTCTGAAAATCGAGGGCGTCGATAAAGAACTGGTGGGCCAGGTGGCCGCGGAGATCCGCAACGTCCGGCCGCCTGAGCCCTACAAGGGCAAAGGCATCCGCTACGTCGGCGAACAGGTCCGGCGCAAGGCGGGCAAGACGGCCCAGGCGGCGAAATAAGCGATGCGATCGATTCGGAAAGTCAGGAGCGCAAATGACAGCCGGATTCGCCGGCACCTCCGCGTCCGCAAGAAGATCGAGGGGACGCCGGAACGCCCGCGGCTCGTCGTATTCCGCTCTTCAAAGCACATCTACGCGCAGCTGGTGGACGATCAGCGCGGCGTGACGATTGCCGGCGCGGCCGATACGTCCGAAGGCGTCCAGATCGACGGCAAGGGCAAAGTGGCGCGGAGTTTCGCGCTCGGCCGGCTCATCGCCGCGAAGGCCAAGGAAAAAGGCATCGCAAAGGTCGTGTTCGATCGCGGTGGCTATCAGTATCATGGCCGCGTCAAAGCGGTCGCCGACGGGGCACGTAAGGGAGGACTGGAGTTCTAATGGAAGAGCAAAAAAAAGAAGGAACGGAAGTCTCCACGAATGCCCCCGCGGCCGACGCGCCGCCGCCGGCGGCGGAGGAGCATCGTCCGTCGCGCGGTCCGCGCGGCGGGGGCGGCGGCCGGGGCGGCAGAGGTCGCGGGCGCGGCGATCGCCGTGAGGGCGGCGATCGGGGTCAGGCGCGCGAGAGCGACGGGATGGTCGAGAACGTCGTCGCGATCAATCGCGTGGCGAAGGTCGTGAAAGGCGGTCGGCGCTTCAGCTTCAATGCGCTGGTCGCGGTCGGCGACGGCAAGGGTCAGGTCGGCATCGCCACCGGGAAAGCGAACGAAGTGAGCGAAGCCGTGCGCAAGGCGGTCGAAGCGGCGCGGCGGCGCATGAGCGAGGTGCCGCTGACGGGCGGGACCATCCCTCACGAGATCATCGGCAACCACGGCGCGGGTCGCGTGCTGCTCAAGCCGGCGGCGTCGGGAACGGGCGTGATCGCCGGGGGTCCGGTGCGCGCGGTGCTCGAATGCGCGGGTATTCGGGACATTCTCACGAAGAGCCTGGGATCGACGAATCCGCACAACATGGTGCGCGCGACGATGGATGGGTTGAAGCGCCTGACGACCGCCCGGCGGGTCGCGCGCGAGCGCGGCGTCGAGCCGGATGCCATTCCGTACCGGGCGCGCCAGGAAGCCACGGTGACGCATGGGTAGGCTGCCACCGACCCGGAAGTACCGCAAACGCAAGCCGGGGCAGGATCGGGTATTCCCGCCGGCGGGCAAGGGGAACTTGCGCATCAAACAGGTGCGCTCGGGCAGCGGGCATCCACATCGCCTCAAGCGCACGCTCGAGGCGCTTGGTCTGAGACATCATCAGGCGGAAGTCGTGCACCCGGATCATCCGGCGTTGCGCGGCATGCTTCACCAGGTGCGACATCTGGTCGAGGTGACCGTCGACGGCAACGCGGAAACGAGAAGCCCCGGGGCGACGCCGCGGGGTAGAAAGAAGCGGTAATGCCCAAGGCAAAGGCGAAAACGACACGGAAAGCGCGGCCCAGGGCCAAGCCCAGGGCGGCGAGCCCCGAGTCCCAGTTCCCGCGGCTCGCGCTGCATGATCTGCTACCACCGCGCGGCTCGCATCGCGCGCGCATCCGCAAGGGCCGCGGCCCCGGCTCGGGCATCGGCAAGACGGCGGGGCGTGGCGGCAAGGGCCAGACAGCGCGCCAGGGCGGCAAGGTGCGTCCCGGATTCGAGGGCGGTCAGATGCCGCTCATCCGCCGGATTCCGAAGCGCGGTTTTACCAACCCGTTCAAGCAGCCCGCCCAGGTCGTGAACGTGCGGCATCTCGTCCTGCTGGCGGAGGGCGTCGAGGTGACGCCCGAGACGCTGTTCGGCGCAGGGCTGGTGCGCCGTCCCGATCATCCGATCAAGCTGCTGGGTACCGGGGAGGTGTCGGGCCGCAAGTTCGTCGTGAAGGGCGTCGCTGTTTCGGCGAGCGCCAAGGCCAAGATCGAGCAGGCGGGTGGAACGATCGCGTGAGTAATCCGATTCCCAATCTGTTCAAGGTTCCGGAGCTCAAAGAAAAGCTCCTGTTCACGCTGCTGTGCCTCGTGATCTACCGCATCGGCGCGCACATCGCGACGCCGGGCGTGAACGTCGACGCGCTCGCCGACTTCCTGGCGAACCAGGGACAAGGCACGCTGTTCCAGCTGTACGACCTCTTTGCGGGCGGCAGCTTCTCGCGCGCGACGGTCTTCGCGCTGGGGATCATGCCGTACATCTCCGCCAGCATCGTGTTCCAGCTCGCGGGACCGGTGTTCCCGATGATCGAGAAGATGCAGCGCGACGAGGAGGGCAAGAAGAAGCTCACCCAGTGGACGCGCTATCTCACGGTGCTGCTCTGCATCTTCCAGGCGTACGGCTTCGCGATCTTCACCGAGCAGCTGCCCAACGCCGTTGCACTGCCGGGGTGGGGATTCCGATTGACGACCGTGCTCACGCTCACCACGGGTGGCGTATTCGTGATGTGGCTGGGCGAGCAGATTACCGAGCGCGGCATCGGCAACGGCATGAGCCTGCTGATTTTCTTCTCGATCATCGAACGGGTTCTGCCTGAGACGCTGCGGACTATCGAAGCGCTCCGCGCGGGCACGCTGAGTTTCCCGAAGCTGCTCATCGTACTCGCCATGATGGTGCTGGTCGTGGCCGGGACGGTGGCGATCACCGTGGCGGCCCGGCGCATTCCCGTCCAGATCCCGCGCAAGGTGATGGGGCGGGGCCGCATTCGCGAAGGGCAGAAGACGTTCATCCCGCTGCGCATCAACTCGGCCGGTGTGATGCCGATCATCTTTGCCCAGTCCCTGATCATCGTCCCCGGGACCGTGGCCACCTTCAGCGGCGTCGAGTGGCTGCGGCGCTTTGCCGAGTACTTCAACACGACGTCGGTGTGGTACATCGTGTCGAGCGCGGTGCTGATCGTTTTCTTCGCGTACTTCTATACCTCGATCATCTTCAATCCGGTGGACCTCGCGGAGAACCTCAAGAAGCAGGGGGCGTTCATTCCCGGTGTGAAACCGGGCGCGCCCACCGCGGACTATATCGACGAAGTCCTGACCCGCATTACGCTGCCAGGCGCGATTTTCCTCACCTTCGTCGCGCTGCTGCCCATCGTCGTCTCGAGCTCGCTCAACATGCCCTTTGGATTCGGCGGCACGGCGCTGCTCATCGTGGTGGGCGTCGCGCTCGATACCGTGCAACAGGTGCAGCAGCATCTGCTGCTGCGGCAGTACGACGGCTTCATGAAGGGTGGCGGCCCAGGCGGCGGCACCTCGCGGGTTCGCTTCCGCCGCTAGTCTCCCCGAACGTCAGTGTTCATTCTCATCCTGGGGGCACCGGGCTCGGGAAAGGGGACGCAAGGGAAGCTCCTCGCCGAGCGTCTGGGGTTGCCCAAGATCACGACGGGCGACCTCCTCCGTGCGGCGATGAAGGATGGGACGCCGCTCGGACTCGAGGCCAAGAAGTTCTACGACGCCGGCAAGCTGGTCCCCGACGCTATCATTCTCGGCATGATCAAAGCAGAGCTCGATCGCCCCGAGGCGACGGAAGGCGCCATCCTCGACGGCTTTCCACGCACCGCCGCGCAGGCCGAGCTGGTCGACAAGACGCTGGGGCAGCGCGGTCAGCGGTTGAACCACATCCTGCTGCTCGACGTGACGGAAGACGAGCTGGTGCGCCGCATGAGCCGGCGTGCCCAATTGGAAGGCCGCGCCGACGACACGCCCGAGGCGATCAAAACGCGGCTACAGGTCTACCAACGTGATACCGCTCCCCTCATCGCGCACTACGCCCAGCGGGGCAACGTTCGCCACGTGCCCGGCACCGGCTCGGTCGATCAGATCAGCGAGGAGATCAAGCGGATCATCGGGCGATGATCACGATCAAGTCGGCCCGTGAGATCGAGACGATGGCGGCTGCCGGCCGGATCGTCGCCCAGACGCTGGCGCTGGTTGGGAGCCACCTCCGCCCCGATATCACGACGGAGGAGCTGGATCGCCTGGCCGAGGATTTCATCCGCGGCCATCCTGGCGCGGTGCCCTCGTTCAAGGGACTGTACGATTTCCCCGCCACGCTGTGCACCTCGATCAATCAAGAAGTCGTCCACGGCATCCCTTCCCGCAAGCGCGTGCTGCACGACGGCGACATTCTCAGTGTGGACGTCGGGGTGCGGTTCGAGGGACTTCATGCGGATTCCGCCGCGACGTTTCCGGTGGGCGACATCAAGCCCGAGGCGGCGCGGCTGCTCGAGGTGACGCAGGAGGCGCTCGCCGCCGGCGTGGCGCAGGCGCGGGCCGGCAATCACGTGGGGGACATCGGATACGCAGTTCAGAAGGTGGCCGAGGGGGCGGGATATTCGGTCGTGCGCGAGCTGGTGGGGCACGGCATCGGCGCCGCCTTTCACGAAGAGCCGCAGGTCCCCAACTACGGCAAGCCCAAGCGCGGTGCGCGGCTCGTCGCGGGCATGACGGTGGCAATCGAGCCCATGATCAACCTGGGTGGCGCCGCGATTCGCACCCTCGCTGACAAATGGACCGTGGTCACGCAGGACGGATCGCTGTCGGCGCATTTCGAGCACACGGTTGCGATTGGTGAGAACGGGGATCCACCAAGGATCCTGACTACGACCTAGCCACTGCGAGCGGCCCGGGCCCCAGGCCCCAGGCCCCAGGCCCCAGGCCCTAGGCCCCAGACTGTTTCGCCCTCGCCTGATCCGACATCCCCGCCAGATTCACGTTGACGTTCTCCGTTGCCCCATCGATCGCGGTTTTCGCCAGCATTGCCGCCACGCGCGCGTCGCTGACGGCGTTCTTGTTGCCGATCTGCTCGATGGTCTGCGCGAGGGCGAGGACACGGCGGGCGCGCTTGACGACTTCCGCGGGCGGACGCGCCGCCGCCGATAGCGCCTCATCGATCGCCTGGGAGCGGCGGATATCGTTTTTCGGAATCTTGTATGCGCGGGTGACGCCTTCGTAGGCCGCCGCGTCTTCATCGACGAGCCGCCGCAGCTCGGCGCGCAGCCGCTCGGCTTCGGTGAGGATGTCGCGGGCCTGCTGCTCGACGGCCGCATAGGCTTTCCGTCCCACCGTCAGGTGCGCAACCATCGCGACGAGTGCCGCGGCGAGCGTCCCGGCGAGCGCGGCCGCACTTCCGCCGCCCGGCGTCGGAGCTCCGCCCGCCAGCTGGTCGATCCAGCCGTCCAGGGACGGTCCCGCAGCAGGCGTTGCTGACGGGGTGTCTGTCGACCTTCTGCCACGGATCTTCGTCTCCAAAACATGTGACCGCGCATTGGCCAGCTGCAGCGCCGTTTCCGCAGCGCCGATGAGGGCCCGCTCCGGCAGCAGCCCCACGATCTCGCTTTTCTGGATCCCCACCCCGAGCTTCTGCGCTCGGTGTTTGATTGCGTTGAAGACGACCGCCGGCGAGGTGATATCGATGTCCAGGAGGTTCATGGAGACCTGCGCCAGGCCGTCGACGATGAAGCCGCTCGCCTGCACACCTGGCAACCCACCGCTCGACGTGCGGATCTCTTTCGCGATCGACTTCGCAACCGAGATCTCCTGCGTATCCAGGTAGACATTAAAGGCGACAAGGAACGGCCGGGCGCCAACGGCGGTGGCGCCGGCCGTGGGATGCACGCGATCCGGCCCGAAGTCCGGATCCAGTTTCCGGCCGCGCATCCCCTCGAACTCACCCTTGCGGACATCCGGCAACAGCACGCGGTCGGGCCGCGTCGCGGCACGCGCGTACAGGAAGACGGGAATCTCCAGCTCCTTCCCGACCCGCTCTCCAAGCTGGCGCGCGAGCGCGGCACACTCCTCCATTGTGACGCCCTCGACCGGGACGAACGGCACTACGTCCGTGGCACCCATGCGCGGGTGCTCCCCGCTGTGCGTGGTCAGATCGATGCGCTGCGTGGCCACCCGCATCGCCGCCAGCGCCGCCGCCACGGCGGCGTCCGGCGGCGCGACAAACGTGAAGACCGACCGGTTGTGCGACGCATCGGTTTGCACGTCGAGCAGCTGCACGCCCGCCACTCCGGCGATCGCCGATCGCAGCGCGTCGATCGTCGCCGGATTGCGACCTTCGGAGAAATTCGGGACGCATTCGATCAGAGAAGTCATCAACTCTTCCTTATAAGCTCGAGGAGCCAGCGGTGCATCGCTGAATTGCCCGCGACAATCGATCCGTTGCCTTCGCCGGTGAAGACGTCCACGCCTCCGTCCAGGGTTGTCACAATGCCGCCGGCTTCGCGAATCAGCAGTGCCCCGGCCGCGATATCCCAGGGAGAGAGCTGCAGCTCCCAAAAGCCGTCCAGCCGGCCCGCGGCGACGTCCGCCAGGTCGAGCGCGGCCGATCCGGCCCGGCGAATGCCGCTGGCGGCGCCGGTGACAGCCGCAAACTGCGCGAGATACGCCGGCAGCCGCTCGAGCGCGCGAAACGGGAACCCCGTGCCGATCAGAGCCAGACGCGGCTCGCTGATCGGCGAGACGCTCAGCCGCGTTGTCCCCTCGAACGCGCCGCCGCCGCGGACGGCCCGATAGGTGCTCGCCCGACAGACGTCATGAATCACCCCAGCCGCCAGTTTTCCTTCGACCAGGCAGCCGATACTCACCGCATACTGCGGATAGCCGTGCAGGTAATTGGTCGTGCCGTCCAGCGGATCCACGATCCAGACGACGTCGCCGCGCACCGCACACTGCGGCGACAGCTCTTCGCCGATGATGACAGAGTCGGGCGCGTCGCGGAGCAGAATCTCGGTGATCACGCCTTCCGCCGCTCGATCGACTTCGGTGGCGAAATCGTGCTGGCCTTTCTCGTTCCAGGCCTGCGTGGCGGGACGCGCCGCGCTGCGAAGATAATCGCCCGCGCGCAACGCCGCCTCCTCGGCCAGCTTGACTAAGTCATTGTAATCACGCACCTTGTGGCGCCGTGGCCTCCATGAAACGTGTCTTCAGCGGTATCCAGCCGTCAGGCGAGCTGCACATCGGCAACTATCTCGGGGCCGTGCAGAACTGGGTCAAGCTTCAGACCCAGCACGACTGCCTGTTCTGTGTCGTCGATTTGCACGCGATTACCCAGCCCTACGACCCCGCCGCGCTCCCATCGCTCACGATGGACATGGCGGTGAGCCTCTACGCGGCCGGCCTCGATCCCAACCAGTGCATCGTGTTCGTGCAGTCGCACGTCGCGGAGCACACCGAGCTCAACTGGCTGCTCACCACGGTTGCGCCGCTCGGCGAGCTCGAGCGCCAGACGCAGTTCAAGGACAAGGCGCAACGCCAGGAAAGCGTTGCGATGGGGCTGCTGGCCTACCCCGTATTGCAGGCAGCTGACGTTCTGCTCTATAAAGCTAGCCTCGTCCCGGTCGGAGAGGATCAGGTGCAGCACCTGGAGCTGATGCGGGAGATTGCCCGGCGCTGGAACGGGCGGTTTGCCGAGGGCTATTTCCCCGAGCCGCAGCCGCTGTTGACCCAAACCAAGCGGGTGCTCGGGCTCGATGGCAAGGCCAAGATGTCGAAGAGCCTGGGCAACACCATCGGCCTTTTCGAGTCCCCTGACTCGATTTGGGAGAAGCTGAGGCCGGCCGCCACCGACCCGGCGCGTGTGACGCGGAAGGATCCCGGCACCCCGGAGATCTGCAACATTTTCACGTTGCACCAGGGATTTTCGCCGCCGGACGTCGTGGAGGAAGTTGCGGACAAATGTCGCAATGCGGGCTGGGGCTGCATCGACTGCAAGCGCAAACTCGCCGACAACATGATCGCCACTCTGGCTCCGATGCGAGAGCGCGCGGCCGCGTTGAAGCGCGATCCTGACGGCGTGATCGAGCGGTTGCGCGCCGGGGCAGGACGGGCGCGGCAGCTGGCGCAGCGGACCATCGCAGAGGTACGCGAGAAGATGGGGTTCCTCCATGGGTGAAATGGTGCAACGCGTCATCGAGGTCTTTCGCCTCGATCTCATGCTGCAACTCGGGCTGGCGACGCTGCTCGCCGGCGCGATTGGCCTGGAGCGGGAATTCGGCGGCAAGCCCGCGGGACTGCGGACCAACATCCTGATCTGCATCGGCGCGGTCCTCTACACACACCTGTCGCTCGCGATGTTGCGGGCGACATCGGGGACGGGACTGATTCCGGTCGGAACTGATACGACGCGCGTCGCAGCGCAGATCGTCACCGGCGTCGGGTTCATCGGCGCCGGGACGATTCTGCACGCGCGCGGCGCGGTCGTGGGTCTCACCAGCGCGGCGACCATTTGGGTAGTGGCCGCGATCGGAGTCGCGATCGGCTGCGGCTATTACCTCGAGGGTCTCGGGACGACACTCGCGGTGCTGGTCGTGCTCTCCGGCCTCGGTCGCGCCGAGAAGCTGGTGCAGCGCCACTCGATGCGTTCGACTATCACGATCCACGCCAAACCCGGGCCAGCCATTGTCGAGGATCTGGAAACGCTCGTGCGGCGCACCGGGCTCGAATTGATCAGCATCTCGAACCGGCAGGAAAACGTCGATCTCGTGATCGAGCTGGAGCTGCGCGGGTCCAAGCGGCTGTACGACCAGGCCATCGTGACCCTGCTGCACCACAACCACGTCCGCACCGTCTCCACGGGGGAGTGACGGCTCGCCGCGCGGTTGTGGATCTCGCTTCGCCGCGCGCGGTCTGGCGAATTCCCCCGGCGCGTGTGAGCGAGATCGGCGCCGCGCTCGGCAAGCAGTGGGAGCTCATCGAGGTTCGGACGCCTGCTTCCTCCGATGGAGACGGCGCGTCCGGCAGTGGGTCGCCGGAAGCGATCGCGGCGACGAAGGGCGCGGAGATCTATATCGGGTACGGGATCGCGCCAGGCGTGGCGGCGGCGGCAAAGGGGACGCTGCGCTGGGTGCACAGCGGTGCCGCGGGCGTCGGCTCGAGCATCGCGCAGCTGCGGGGCACCGGCGTTCAGCTCACCAACTCGGCCGGCGTGCACGCCGAGCCCATCGCCGACTGGGTCATCGCGACGATCGCGTATTTTGCGCGCGGGCTCGATCGCATGGCGGCCGCGCAGCGCGAGGGTCGATGGGCGAAGGAAGAGTTCGCCGACCATGCCGACTCCGTGCGGGAGCTTCGGGATGTCCGCGTCGGCATCCTGGGGCTCGGCGGGATCGGGAACGCCGTCGCGCGGCGCGCGCTGGCGCTGGGCATGGCGGTGAGCGGCGTGCGGCGCCATCCGGAGCGTGGCGGCCCCCTTGGGGGGGGAGTGCGTTGGGTCGGGGGCCTGGCCGATTTGCCGCGCCTCGCTGCCGAGAGCGATTGCCTGGTCATCGCCGCTCCCTATACGAGCGAGACGGCCGGCGCCGTCGATCGCGCGGTGCTGGAACGACTGCCGCGCGGGGCGCTCGTCATCAACGTGTCGCGCGGCTCGCTGCTCGATGAAACGGCGCTCGCCGCGCTGCTCGATTCCCGCCACCTGGCCGGCGCGGCGCTCGATGTCTTCGCCACGGAGCCGCTGCCCGCCGGGCATGCGTTCTGGACGCACCCCCGCGTTCTCATGAGTCCCCATGTGAGCGCCGTCACCAGCCGTTTCTGGGACCGGGAGACGACTTTGATCGTGGACAACATCGAACGCTATCTTGCAGGGACGCCCCTCACGAACCTCGTCGACTTGGAAGCCGGGTACTGAATGGAAAAAATCATCAAGGCTGCCGTGGACCGCGGGGCGTCCGACCTGCACATCAAGGCCGGCGACGTGTTCCGGGCGCGGATTGATGGCCGGCTTGTTCCGCTCACCAAGCAGCGCCTCACGCCCGATCAGACCAGGGCGATCGCCCAGAGGCTCATCGCCAACGAGGACGATCGCAACCGGATCGACAAGCTGCGCGACTACGACTGCTCGTGGGGAATGCCCGGCATCGGGCGCTTCCGCGTGAACATTCTGCGCCAGCGCTCCTCGTTCATGATCGTGATGCGCGTCATCCCGTTCGACGTGCCGACCTTCGAGTCGCTCAAGCTGCCGGCGGTGCTGGCCGACGTTGCCACCACCGAGCGCGGCATGATCCTCGTCACGGGCGTCGCAGGGTCGGGGAAGAGCTCGACCATGGCGGCGATCATCAATCACATCAATCAGACGCAGCACCGCCACATCCTCACGCTCGAGAATCCGATCGAGTTTCTGCATCGCGACATCAATTGCTCGGTGACGCAGCGCGAAGTGGGGGTCGATACCGATGATTTTCGCACCGGCCTGCGCGCGGCGTTGCGCCAGGACCCCGATGTGATTCTGATCGGCGAGCTGCGAGATCCCGAAACGCTGGATACCGCCATGAAGGCTGCCGAGACGGGACACGTGCTCGTCTCGACGATGCACACGCCGGATACGCTCACGACGGTGAACCGCATGGTGGCGATGTTTCCGCCCGAGGAGCAGGAAATCGCCCGCCTGCGCCTGTCGGAGGCGCTGCACGCCATCGTATGCCAGCGGCTGTTGCCGCGCACGGACGGCCACGGGCGCGTCGTGGCGATCGAGGCCCTTCTTGCCACCTCGGCGGTGCGCGACATGATCCGCGAGCGCGACCGGACGGCCGCGTTGCACGATTACATCAAGGCCTCGCGCGAGCAGTACGGCATGCAGACGTTCGATCAGCATCTGTTGGATCTGGTCGCCGACGACATCGTCACCTACGAGACGGCGATCGCGGCCTCGACCAACCCGTCGAACTTCCAACTCCAGCTCCGCACGCTGCGACGACGCGCCAGGCCCGGGCCGGCGGCGCCGCCGGCACCGGCGGAAGCCAAGCCGGTCGACGATCTGTCCAGCATGCTGCCGCCGTGAGCACGAAGGGCAAGACGCCGGCCGGAATCTTTCCGCCGATTCCGACCCCCTTTGATCCGGCCACCGGCGCGTTCGCGCCGCTTCGGTTTCGTCAGAACATCGCCCGCTTGCTGGCCGACGGTGTGCAGGGGATCGTCGTATCCGGCACCACCGGTGAGGCGCCACTGCTCGATGATGACGAGCTGCGCGACGTCGTCGCGGTAGCGCGGGAGGCGATGAGCGACGGCGCCTGGCTGATAGCCGGGACGGGCGGGGAGTCGACGCGGCAGACCGTTCGGATGTCGCAGCAGGCGGCCGCGGCCGGCGCCGATGCGGTGCTCGTCCGACCGCCGGCGTACTTCTCGGCAGGCGCAACTCCCGCCAGCCTCCTCGCGCACTTCCGCGCCGTCGCGGATGCGAGCCCGGTGCCGGTCCTCATCTACAACATCCCGAAATACACGCGCCTGCCGCTGGCCCCGGCGCTCCTGCAAGAGCTTGCCGGTCATGAGCGGATCGTGGGCGTCAAAGACTCCTCCGGAGATCTGAAGAACCTGGCGGCGTATCGCGAGGCGGTACCCGCGTGGACCGTGCTGGCGGGATCGGCGTCGTTGTTGTTTGCCGGCCTCGAGCTCGGGTGTCAGGGCGGGGTGGTGGGTGCGGCGTGCTATGCGCCGCGACTGTGCGTGACGCTCGTGCAGGAATTCCAACACGGCAATCGCACGGCTGCGGGCCAGATCCAGGAGCGCGTGACGCCGCTGGACAAGGAGATCGTCGGCAAGCACGGTCCCGCGGGTGTGAAGGCGGCGATGGATGCCGTGGGGTTGTACGGCGGGCCTGTCCGGCCTCCCCTCGCGCCGCTTTCGGCAGCCGATCGCGAGCGCGTCAGCGCGCTCGTGCGCGGTGACTGACTACGGTGTGCTGTTCCGCGAGCTGGCGATTCCGCGGCTCGTCGGAACCTCCAATCACGCGAGCGTTCGTGAGGTCTTGAAGCGCGAGCTGTCGGCTCGGGGCTACAGCGTCGAGGAGCATGCGTTCACCGGCCGCCCGTCGGGCGCCCTGTTCGGAGCGCCATCGGTGGTCCGAGGCGTCAACCTCGTCGCTCGACCGTCCAACGGTCCAACGGTCCAACCGCCCATCTGGCTCGTGGCGCATTATGACTCCAAGGGTCAGCCGATCTCGATGGCGCTGCGGCTGCTGGGATTTGGCTCTTTGTTCATCGGCCTCATCGGATTGCTTCTGGCTCCGATTCCGGCGCTCGTCGCCGTCGTGGTGGGAGCCGCGATCGCGGTGCTGAATCGCGTGAATGACAACTCGCCTGGCGCCGTCGACAACGCGACCGCTCTGGTCGCGATCTTCATGACACTCGATCAATTGCCGCACGATGCGAACGTGGGAGTGGTGTTCCCCGACGCGGAGGAGTTCGGCTTGGTCGGAGCTCGAGCGCTCGCGGCCGATCGGGCCGATCTGTTCGCCGGTGCGGCCCTGATCAATTTGGACGGACTGGATGACGTGGGGCGGCCGATCGCGTTCCTGCATCGCCCCGGGAAAATTGGCGAAGCCATTGCGTCCGCACTCGGCGCGCGACGCTGGCGATGGTTACCGGTCGTTGTCGATGGCCTCGCACTGGCGCGCGTGGGGGGAGGGGGGGGGGGCCGAATGCGTGACGATCTTGAAGGGGAATTTGCAAACCATGCGGATCGTGCATCGCCCCGGGGACACAGCGGATCGCGTTCGGCTGGACGGAGCAGCGAGCATCGCCGCAGGGCTGGCGCGCGTGCTGCGCGCGAAATAGCTTCTTACAGAGGATACCGGGACGTGGCCCCGGCACTGTGGGCCCCCATTTCGGGGGCCCTTTTTGTTTTCAGCGAGGACAGCTCAGTGTTCGGTCCGAAGACCCAGTGCGTCGTTGTCGTCGGCGCTCAATGGGGAGATGAGGGGAAGGGCAAGATCGTCGACGTCCTCGCCGAGCGCGCGGACCTCGTTGTGCGCTACCAGGGCGGCGCCAATGCCGGCCACACGGTCGACACGGGCGAGGGCAAGTCGTTCGTCTTGCATCAAATCCCTTCCGGCATCCTCCAGGGCGCGGTCTGTGTTGTCGGCAACGGCGTGGTGCTCGATCCAGAGCAGTTGTTCGCCGAGCTGGATGCGCTCGAGGGGCGGGGCGTGCGCACCGAGCACAAGCTGCACATCTCCGACCGTGCCCATCTGACGCTGCCCTATCACAAGCTGCTGGATCGCGCTCGCGAGAAGAAAGACCAGATCGGGACGACGGGGCGGGGAATCGGGCCGACGTATGAGGACAAATACGGGCGCCGCGGCGTCCGCGTGGGAGATCTGCGCAATCTGGCGCGCGCGCAAGAAACTGTGCGGGCACGAGTGGAAGCGGCCAATCAGATGCTCAAACTGCTGCACGGAGCAGGGAGCACCGAGCAGGCGGATGCGCAGGAGCATGTGCAGCTCCTCGAGCGGCTTGCGCCGAGGCTTCTGCCCCTTGCCGTCGATGCCGGACGCGTCGTGTGGGAGGCGCTGGAGCGCGGTGAGGCGGTCTTGCTCGAGGGCGCGCAAGGCGCGCTGCTCGACGTCGATCACGGCACCTATCCCTATGTTACCTCGTCCAACACCACGGCCGGTGGCGCCGCGGTCGGCGTCGGGATCGGTCCCACGGCGATCGACGCCGTGCTCGGGGTCGTGAAAGCGTACACGACGCGAGTGGGAAATGGCCCACTCCCGACCGAAGCGGCGCCCAATGTGGCCGAGCGCATTCGCGAGCTGGGAGGCGAGTTCGGGGCCACCACGGGCCGGCCGCGACGCTGCGGATGGTTCGACGCGGTCGTCGTCCGCTATG
Source organism: Gemmatimonadales bacterium (assembly GCA_044869265.1). GTDB lineage: Bacteria > Gemmatimonadota > Gemmatimonadetes > Gemmatimonadales > GWC2-71-9 > 20CM-2-65-7. The sequence continues at coordinate 33,876 of JBIOXD010000121.1, read as the reverse complement.
CGGTGCGGGTGAATGGCTTGACCGGACTCGCAGTCACGAAGCTGGATGTGCTCGATTCGTTCGCGGAGATACCGGTCGGCGTTGGCTATCGTCTGGACGGCGACATCATCGACAGCATGCCGCCCGACGTCGAGACGATCGCGCGGGTCGAGCCGATTTATGAGTCGGTGCCGGGGTGGCAAAAAAAGATCAGCGAAGTGAGGAGGCTGGCGGATCTGCCGGCGGCGGCGAGGGCATATGTAGACCGGCTGCAGGATTTGGCGGGGGCGCCGATTAGGTATGTGAGCGTGGGCACCCGTCGGGATCAGATCATAGAAGTCTGACGAACAGCACACCGTCGCCTAGAAGACGCCAAGGCGCCAAGACGCCTGAGTGGTCAACAGCGGTTGGTTGCCAGAAAAGGCTCCACCACGCAATTCCTCGATGACAGTGGATCCGAGCACCGCGATAAGTTCGGGTCCATGCTCTTTCGAGACTTGAAAGCTTACCAGCACGCCCTGCGTGTCGCCGCGCTGTCGCGGCCACTCATCAAGCGACTGCCGGCCTCAGAGCACGACCTGGCCGATCAGTGGCGGCGAGCTTCGAACAGCATCGTTCTGAACCTCGCGGAGGGGGTTACCCGAAAGGGCTCGAAGGAATTCAGGCGATTCGCCGACATCGCGCGAGGCTCTTTGCACGAAGTCGAAGCAATCCTCGATCTCGTGCAGCACTTGGGATTCTTCCAGGCTACGGATCTAGCCGAGTTGATTGCGGCGAGAGATGAGTGTGCGAGAACCGTATATGGACTTCTTCGGAAGCTTTCTGGAGCAGTGTCTACCGGCTGACCGCTGTTAACCACTCAAGCGTCTTGGCGCCTTAGCGCCTCCTTGAAACGCATCTCTATTCGTCAGTGCGTCTCCAGAAAACGAGAAACCCCCTTGGTTTCCCAAGGGGGTGATCGCTTGCCACACACCGTGCGCCCTAGAACCCGATGTGAGCGAAGCGAACTCCTTCTCGCTCTCGGGCAGGCGCGCCAATCCCCTCTGGCAGCCGGGCTGTCTCATTACCTCCGAGACCCCTAGGCTTTGCGCCCCGCCGTCACCGACGGTTTGCCCTGAGCAGAGATTCCGCGCGCGAAAATGGCAAGAACAGTGCCCGTCAGCTAACTTCTGATGCCGCAAGCGGACCCGACATAAGCGCTTACGAGAAATGTCTAGCTTTCTGCACTGTTATTGGCTTTTTGCATGAATGGGTGTGTAGACCCATATTCCGAGGTTGGCCCGCATGCCTCTAGTCGTGCTCGTCGCCCCCGCCGCCTTCAAAGGCACGCTCGGTCCCCGTGAGGTCGCAGCGGCAATCGCATCGGGCGTGCGCCGGGCGTTCCCCGACGCAACAGTGATCGAGTGTCCCGTCGCCGACGGCGGCAATGGCCTGCTCGACGTCGTGCTCCCCCCCCCGCCGGCCGGCGCGCTGCGCGAGCGCGTCGACGTCACCGGCCCGATCGGTGAGAAAGTCTCGGCCGAGATCGGATGGATCGACAGTGAGACGGCGATCATTGAGAGCGCGTCAGCCTGCGGCCTCGCGCTCGTGGAGCCGGAAGATCGTGATCCGCTCAGCACCACCACTCGCGGCGTGGGTGAGCTGATCTGGACCGCTGCGGATCGTGGCGCGCGCACCATTGTTGTCGGGCTGGGCGGTACGGCGACAGTTGACGGCGGAACAGGCGCGGCGCGGGGCCTCGGGTGGACGTTCGAGAACGCGGCCGGCGAACAACTTCCGGACGGCGGCGGCGCGCTCGCCGACGTCGCAACGTTTGGACCGGGATGGGGACTGTCGGCGCGCGTGGTGGCGCTCGCCGATGTCGCGACGCCGCTCGTCGGTCCCCACGGCGCGGCTCCCGTGTTCGGCCCGCAGAAGGGCGCTCGACCCGACGAGATTCTGCGACTCGTCGCCGGTCTCGATCGCCTTGCACAACTTTGGGCGCAAGCCGGCCGCCCCGAGCTTGCCACGATGCCGATGGGAGGCGCGGCCGGTGGGTTGGCCGCGGGACTCGTCTTTTTCGCCAAGGCCGAGCTCGCGGCCGGTGCAAGTTGGGTCTTGGAGCGCGCCGGTTTCGATGCGGCCCTGGCGAAAGCCGACCTCGTGATCACGGCCGAGGGTTCGTTCGACCGCACGTCGCTCGTCGGCAAAGCTCCGGGTGAAGTCGTGCGACGGGCGCAGGCTGCGAGCAAGAAAGTGGCGGTGGTGGCGGGCAAGGTCGAGGGCATGCCCGGCGTTCATGCCATTGGGGGCGACGGAGGCCGGCGCATGCTCGATAGCCCAGCGCTTGCGCGGATGGCGGAGCGGGTCGCGCGTCAGGCGCTGCACATTTAACTTCCGGCTCCGTATGTCGCCCGCGATTACTGTGGACAAAACGATGGAGAAGCTCGTGTCGCTCGCCAAGCGACGCGGCTTTGTCTTCCAGTCCTCCGAGATCTACGGCGGCCTTGGGTCGGTCTGGGATTACGGCCCCCTCGGCGTCGAGCTCAAAAAAAACATCAAGGAGCGCTGGTGGCGGTCCATGGTCCACGAGCGCCACGACATCGAAGGTCTCGACGCCGCGATACTCATGCATCCCAAGGTGTGGGAAGCGTCGGGGCACGTTGCGGGGTTCACCGATCCGCTGGTGGACTGCAAGCAGTGTAAGAACCGCTTCCGGGCCGACGATCCGAAGATCAAAGGGACGCCCGGCCAGCCCGACGCGCAGTGTCCCGCGTGTGGCAGCAAAGGCACGCTCACCGCGCCCCGGCAATTCAATCTCATGTTCAAGACGTTCATGGGGCCGGTCGAGGACCAGGCGGCGGTCATCTACCTGCGGCCCGAAACGGCGCAGGGGATCTACGTCAATTATCTGAACGTGCTCCAGTCCTCCCGCCAGAAAATCCCATTCGGGGTCGCGCAGATCGGGAAGGCGTTCCGCAACGAGATCACGCCCGGGAATTTCATTTTCCGCACGCGCGAATTCGAGCAAATGGAAATGCAGTTCTTCGTGAAGCCGGGCAGCGAAAACGAATGGTTCGAGCTTTGGCGCGCCGAGCGAATGAAATGGGTGGAAGACCTGGGGATTCGCCCCGAGAAACTTCGCTGGCATCAGCACGGCCCGGACGAGCTGGCACACTACGCGAAGGACGCCTACGACATCCAGTACGAATTCCCGTTCGGGTGGAACGAGTTCGAGGGCATTCACAACCGGACCGATTTCGATCTGTCCAACCATCAGAAGCACGCGGGGAAGAAGCTCGACTATCTCGATCCCAAGACCAACGAGCGGTTCATCCCGTATGTCGTGGAGACGTCGGCCGGCGCCGACCGGACCACTCTGGTGGTGCTGTGCGACGCGTATCGAGAGGAAGAGGTGAGCGGTGCGGAGGCGGCCGAGGGCGGCGAGCAGCGCGTCGTGCTCAAGCTCAAGCCGTCACTCGCGCCCCTCAAGGCGGCCGTGTTCCCCCTGGTGAACAAGGACGGGATGCCGGAGCTGGCGCACCGCATTCACGACGACCTCAGGCGCCGCTTCAACGTGTTCTACGACGACGGTGGATCGATCGGGCGGCGCTACCGGCGCCAGGACGAAGCCGGCACGCCCTTCGGCATTACCATCGACGGGCCATCGACGCAGGACCAGACCGTCACCGTTCGGGATCGCGACACGCTGAAGCAGGATCGCGTCGCGGCCGGCAAGCTCGTCGAATACCTGACGCAAAAGCTGGCGGGGTGACGCTCGAGGATTTCCGAACGCTCGTCGGCAGGCTGCAACGGGAGATTCCCGCCCAGTTCGAAAGTGGCGTCGCAGACATCGAAGTCAGTCCCAAGACCGTTCCCCATCCGGTTCGCCAGCACGTGTACACCCTGGGCGAGTGCGTTCCCCTGTCGTGGTCCGGAAACGGGGCCGACCTGCACTCAAAAATCGTGCTGTATTACGGATCGTTCGATGCGCTGGCTCGTCAGGAGCCGGGATTCGACTGGCGCGGGGAGGCCTGGGAGACGCTGACGCACGAGCTGCGGCATCACCTGGAGTTCCGCGCGCACGTGGCGTGGCTCGAAGCATACGATTGGGCCGCCGAACAGAACTTCGCGCGGCATGAAGGCCAGGTCTTCGACCCGGTTTTCTACCGCTCCGGCGAGCCCGTGGCCGACGGTATCTACAAGGTGGATGACGACGTGTTTCTGGAGCTGCAGGGAGGGAGGACGGGGGAAGGGGCCTCCTTTCGCTGGCATGGCAGGGGTTATCGGGTACTCGTCACAGGAATCGAGGCGCCCGCATTTCTGACGCTTGATGGCCTTGCCGACGAACCCCACGGAGATGCGGTGCTGGTGCTTCGCAAAAAATTCTCATTGCGCGATCTCTGGCGGCGGACGGCGATTACCCAGCGGACGGTCGTGGTGGAACCGATTGATGGCTAAGCGGGTGCTGCTCGAATGCCGGGATCTCTTTTTCCGCGGGAAAGTTCAGGCGATTCTCGCGGCCGCAGGTGCCGAGATCGTGCGCGACGATCCGATCGACCTCGCTGTGCTCGAGTTGGGCAAGCCGGGCGTGGGCGAACGCATTCAGAAACTGGTCCGGGGTGGCGTGCCGGTGCTGGCGTTTGGATCGCACGTGGACGCTGCGGCCCTGCGAACCGCGCGGGAACTGGGAGCGCGCGCCGTCCCCAACTCGCAAATCGAGTCGGAGCTGCGCGCGCTCTTGTAACGTACATTCGAGACTCCTTCACTTGGGATCCGCCATGCCTGTGGTCGCCAGGACGGTCCTCCTACTCATCGGCTCCAACGTTTTCATGACGTTCGCCTGGTACGCGCATCTCCGTCACCTCAACCAGAAACCGTGGCTCGTGGTGCCTCTGTGGCGCCGTGTTCTTCATGTTTCGGAGGTAGGCGGTGACACGCGAGCGTGAACTGCTGCGTCATTTCCTTGCTGCAATCGCGTATCGCACGCAGAAGGCGTTGCGCGACGCACCCGACGATTACGCGGCGTTCAGTGCCGGCAATCGCGTGCGGACGCCCGCCGAGCTCGTGCGTCATATGACGTCGTTGATGGGCTATGTTCGGACGCACTTTGTGGGGGGGTCGTACCCGGCGCGGCCGGAACCGCTACCTACCTTCCAGCAGGAAATTGCCCGCTTTCACGAGATGCTCGTGGCGGTCGGCGAGCTGCTGTCGAGCGGCGCGCCGTGCTCGATCTCCACCGAACAGCTGTTGCAGGGGCCGTTCGCCGACACGATGACGCATGTGGGTCAGCTCGCGATGCTCCGGCGCCTGGCCGATTCTCCGGTGCCACCCGAAAACTTCATCTACGCCGACATTCGCGGCGACCGGCTGGATGCGAATCAGCCGCCGCCCGCCCGGCTCGATAAAGACTGGCCGGACGCGCGGACGAAGAATTAGCGCTTGGGGGCGTCAGAACCGTTCACCAGGCAGTAACGCCGTCGCGGACGCGAACACCGAAAACTGAATCGCGACGGCATACCCATCAGGAAACGGCGGCGCCCCCGGGATCGTATGCACAGGCCAATGATCCCGGCGCACCGACCCTTTCAGCAGCGTGGCCGCGCTAAAGCGATAGCCCATTCCCAGCTCGGCGTTCATCTGCGTCGTTTCTCGGGCAACCCAGAACGATGAGCTCACAGGTAGCACGAACGCATAGCGAAAGTACTCGTAGCGGCCCGCTAGAAAGACGCGGGGGCTCAGGGTCCCGCGCAGCTCTGCGTACCACCCGAGCCCATGAAGTGGGTCGGCTCTCGTCGGGACCTCGTACTCCGACCAGTTCAACTCCGCGCGCGCCTCCACGTATCCCTTGCTGATTCGCAGATCGGCGGCGATCAAGGTCTGCGTGTAGTCCTGCCACGAGCTGCCCGAAGGCAGCTGCGCGTTCACCGTATCGCCGAGGTAAGGGCCGTAGGTTGCGCTTGTCCCGAGTCTGAGCGCTGGTCCAAACGTCACGCCGATACCCGCGATAGGTCGCGCGTAGTGACTCGGCACCGGCGAGTAATCGACGTTCACAGCCGGGAGTGACGTGACGCCGAGACGGTAGTCAAACCGGCTCCAGAGTCCTGTGATGACCGCGCCCCACGGATACTGCGGCGGATACGCATCGGGCTCGCCGATCAGCGGATTCGTGTTCGAGAAGCGCCGGGAGCCGAATGCGCCGATCGGTTGGACGATCTTGCCGGCCTCGATTGCCAGCGCAGGCGAGGGGCGCACCTGGACTTGCAGCTGTTCTAGGTGAACCTCGGTCCCGCCCTCTTCGGCTTTGCCGCCTTCCATTTCAGTGTGCGCCAGCAGCTCGAGTTGTCGGGTGGGTCGTACGGCGAGCCACGACCGCAGCCTGCCCAATGCCGCGAGCTCGCCGCCGTTGCGCGACAGCAAGCGCGAGCCGGAGTCGGTTTTCCAGAGTTCCCCATCGATGAGAAACTCGAGGGCCACCGACTGAGCGGGGAGCGCGCCCGCGAGCAGGGTGGAACAAGCGAGGGTGAGGAGCGAAACGCGCGTCACGTCACGCAGCGCCATGGCCGTCCCCGTCGACCGGCGCGCCATCGAGCACCCGACGGACGGCGCGCGCGAGAGCATCCGGTTGCATGGGCTTCTGCAGGAACGCGGTCCCAGGAGCCAGCACACCGTGCCGCTCGATCGCGTCGTCGGAGTAGCCCGAGATGAACAGCACCCGCAACTCCGGTCGCAGCATTTGGAGCCGTTGCGCCAGCTCCTTGCCCGACATGTGCGGCATCACGACATCGGTGAGCAGCAGGTCGATGCGTCCCGAATGGCGCGCGGCGACTTCGAGTGCTTCAGGGCCGTGGCTCGCCTCGAGCACCTGGTACCCGCAGCCCGCCAAACAACGGCGCAGAAGCCAGCGCATCTGGGTTTCGTCCTCGGTCACGAGAATCGTCTCGTGTCCCTTCGAATCATCGGCCGCGGTTGTCTCGAGCGAGTCGCGTTTCAAGTCGACGGCTGGGGGGAAATAACAGCGGAACGTGCTGCCTTCCCCCGGCTGGCTGTAGACCGTGATACTGCCTCCCGATTGCCGCACGATGCCGTAGACGGTTGAGAGGCCGAGTCCCGTACCCTTCCCCAGGGGCTTGGTGGTGAAGAACGGCTCGAAGATGCGGCCGCGCGTTGCCTGGTCCATACCGATACCGGTGTCGGTGACGGCCAGCATCACCGCGGGGCCCGCGGCAAGGGCTTCCGGACGCCGCTCGTATCGCTCGTCGAGACGCACGTTGCGCGTCTGAATGAGCACCGTTCCCCCGTTCGGCATCGCGTCGCGCGCGTTCACGACGAGGTTCATGATCACCTGCTCGAGCTGTCCGGGATCGGCCGTGATGCGGGCGAGCCGCGGCTCGAGCTGGGTCTTGAGCACCACGTCTTCGCCGATCAGGCGATTCAGCATCTTCTCCACGCCGGCGACGACGTGATTCAGATCGACGATTTGAGGCTGCAACACCTGCTTGCGGCTGAATGCGAGCAGTTGCTTGACGAGAGCGGCTGCACGATTGGCCGCTTCGCTGATCTGCGCGAGGTCCTCGCGCAGCGTGCCGTCGGTGCCGGCGTTGCGCGCGGAGATCTCCGCGAATCCCATGATGACCGACAGCAGGTTGTTGAAATCGTGGGCGACGCCGCCGGCGAGTGTGCCGAGCGCTTCGAGTTTCTGGGACTGGCGCAGCTGCTCCTCGCTCTCCCGCAACGCCTGCTCGGCGCGCTCCCGCTCCTCGATTTGCTCACGCAAGCTGGCATGCTGGTGGCTCAGCGACTCGATCAGCCGGTTGTAGGCCTCCGTCAACGTGCCGATCTCGGCGGGCGGCGGCGCGCCAGGATCCTGGAAGCGGGGATACACGCCCTCGGCGCCACTTTCGCTCGCCCCGGTGCGGAGGAAGGACACAAAGTGCCCCAGCGGCCGCAGCGTCGTGCGCGAGACGAGTGCCGCGCCGCCGCCCACAAGCAGCACGGCGAGGAGCCCCGCGAACAAGAAGGAACGGCCCAGCGCCGTTGTGAGCGGGCTGAGTGATGCGGTCACGGAACGTGCGAGCAGCAACGTCGCCGGCTGGCCGTTGTCGGCCAGGCCCAGCGGGACGCTCGCGCTGACGTAGTCGGGATCGCCGTGTCGAACGATGCCGCCTGTGGGTGCGACGAGGCTGTCGCCGATCGTCACGACGGCTTCGACGACGGTCGACGTGGCGAAGCGCGGCAGCACACGGTCCAGTCGCTCCCCCAGGAGCAGCACGCCGATCGGGTAGCCGTCGAGCAGAATCGCCACGCAGCCGACTTGAAACGGCGTACTACCGTCGCGCGAGCGCAGCACCCCGAATCCGGAGTCGGCGGTCGCGCTGTCGGCTGTGAGCGCGTACCGAACCGCCGGGACTCTCACGATGTCCCCCTTGCGTGGTCCTCCTCCGTCCCCGCCGCCGCCTCCGCGTGCCGTGACGGGCGCGGCGGGACGACTCACCGCCGCCAGCACTCTCCCAGAGTCGTCGGTTACCACCAGGAGATCGCGGTCGAGATCGGCGAACACGCGCTCGACTTCGCGCTGAATCGTGGCCAGCAGGTCAGGACGGGTGGGCAACCCGGCGTTCGTCTCGACGCGCCACGTCTGGAGCGCCGCGCGGAGCGTCGGACTCGTCGAAACGACGGACGAGGTTGCCAGCAGGAGGCGGAGATCGCGGTCTTGCAGCTGCTGCAAAGCGCGTTGGCTCGCCTGCAGTTCCGCGACGAATGCGCGGCGGATGTCGGACGAGGCGCTGGCGCGTAATGCCAGGAAGGTCACGGCAACGACCAGGGCGGTCACGAGCGCGCTGAGCAACGCCAGCTTGACGGCCAGGGGGCTCGCGCGCAGCCGCGTGCGCAACGTCACGGCCGCGTGGACTCACTGAGCGGGATGGAGATCTCCAGTGTACTCGTTTGTCCGGTGACAATGCGGACCGGCCTGACGATCGGCCGAATGCGCTCATGCCATGCGACGAGGTGGTATTCCCCCGCGGGGATGTCGTCGAGGGCGAACCGTCCCGACGAGTCCGGTGTCACGAAGTGGCGATTGGGCAGCACGAGGATGTAGCCGTTCATGTCCGCGTGAATGTGACAGAAGACCTGCACCACCCCCGCTCGATCGAACCGCACTGATTTCGATTCTCCCTTGGGGTAGCGGCCCAGGTCGAAGGTGCGGGCGCGTGAGAGGGAGAACACGTTGTGGTAGATCGGGTCGTCATTCGGGAAGGAAATCGTGGTGCCCCTCGTTATGGCGAGCACGTGAGGCGTGAATCGCTCCTCGTGTTGGCGCATTTGTGGGGACGCGGAAGAAGCGGCTGCGGGCGCTGCTTCCGTCGCCGCGGCGACCTCTTCGAGATACAACACGACATTTGCGAAAGGATTGGCGGATGCGGGTGGCGGTGACGCACCCAAATCTCCGGGCTCGTTGTAAACGCGCACTCGCATGCGGGACGAGGTCAGCCGTGAGGATATGCGCGCCGTGCCTACCAACCGGCCCGTCTCCCCGACACCGACACTCGGAGTCGGGACAGACGGGACGGCCGGCGCCTGGAGCGCCACGATCAGGATGAGGACAGGGGCGGCTCCCACCGGACTAACCTAGTGCGTGGCGGCCATAGCACCAAAAACGGGACGCGGCGCCCACAAATAGGGGCGCCGCCATCGGCGCAGGTCACAATCATCTCGACACCAGGGAAAATGCTTAACCCTGAGGGGTTAGCCCGGACGGCCTAGGAACTCCCGGCGTACGCCGGGGTCTCCCAAGCATAGCTTCAAGTGCACCACCCCACACGAGGACCGGCGTACCTTGAATCGTGCCCCGCTTGTTGCTTTTGCAGTGAACCTATCGCTGGGAGTGCGGTCGATCCTGCCTTCCTCCGTGCGGTCGAGCACGGTCCGTTGCTGCACGCGCACCACGCCTGCATGACGCCGAAGCGCGCCCCGTCGCCTCAGCTGCAACCACCTTCACAAGGCCTTCTCGCGGCCATCGTCGAGGCGTCTGATGACGCGATCATCAGCAAGACGCTCGACGGCATCATCACGTCTTGGAACCCGGCAGCTGAGCGCCTCTTCGGATATTCCCCCGAAGAGGCGGTGGGGCAGTCCGTGGTTGCGCTGCTGATTCCCGACGATCGGAAGGACGAGGAGAACGACATTCTCGAGCGCCTGCGTCGCGGCGGACGCATCGAGCACTACGAGACGGTCCGCAAGACGAAGGATGGCCGGTTGCTCGATATCTCGCTCACCATTGCGCCTGTTCGCGACGCCAATGGCGAGATTGTGGGAGCCTCGAAGATCGCGCGCGACATCACCGAGCAGAAGCGCGTGGCGAGCGAGCTGCGAGAGGCGGACCGGCGCAAGACCGAATTTCTCGCGCTGCTGGCCCACGAGCTGCGCAATCCGCTTGGCCCGATCCGGCATGCCGTCAAGATCCTGCGAGCCCGCACCCCGCGGCCGGAGGAATTGGAGTGGGCGACCAACATCATCGACCGCCAGACCGAACACCTGACGCGGCTGGTCGACGACCTCCTCGACGTTGCCGGGATCACTCGCGGTACGATCGAGCTGCGGAAGGAACGGGTCGACGTCACGACCACGCTCATGGGTGCCGTCGAAGTGAGCGGCTCGCAGATCGAGAAACATCGACACCAGCTGTTCGTCACTCCGCCCTCCGAGCCGCTGCACGTCGACGGAGACGCGACGCGGCTGACGCAAGTCGTCACGAACCTGCTGGACAACGCGGCGAAGTATACCGATCCCGGCGGCAGGATCTGGCTCTCGGCGGAGCGGGAAGGGGACGACGCGGTCATCAGAGTCCGCGACACCGGCATTGGAATCCCGCGCGAGGAGCTCCCGCGCATCTTCGAGATGTTCACCCAGGCCGGGGCGTCCCCGGAGCGCGCGCACGGCGGCCTCGGGGTGGGGCTCGCGCTCGTGGATCGCCTGGTCAAGTTGCACGGCGGCAGCGTCACGGCGGCCAGCGGCGGCGCTGGAGCCGGCAGCGAGTTCACGATCCGCTTGCCCGTTGCGGAAACGAGCCGCAAGTCGCCCGACGCAGGCATCCCGGTCGCTGCGAGTGCGCGTGCCGCCCGTCGCCGGGTCCTGGTCGTCGACAACGTCGATTCGGTCGATAGTCTCAGGGTGCTGCTGGGGATCATGGGTCATGAGGTCGAGTCGGCCAATGACGGTCAGGAAGGGTTGCGGATCGCCGCGCAATTCCATCCTCAAGTTGCGATTCTGGACCTCGGCCTGCCCAAGATGAACGGTTACGACCTCGCTCAACGCCTGCGCGGGGAGCCGTGGGCGAAGGACCTGGTGCTGGTCGCGCTCACCGGATGGGGACTGGATGAGCATCGCGAGCGCTCGGCCGAATCGGGATTCGATCATCACCTCACCAAGCCTGTGAACCTGGACGCGCTGCAAATGATTCTGGCTGCAGTGCCGACCGGCGAGCCTGAGGACAACGTCGCCGCTCGCTGAACCCCGCCGCACGTTATCTTGTTTGCTCCATGATCCATACCACCACGGTCACCATGCCGCCGGGAGACGTGCTCTCCCGGGCCGAGCGGTTCTTTGCCGAGCGAGTGCCCCACGCAGCGGCCTTTGTCGAGAAGAGCGGCCCTGGGTTTGTCACGCTGCGCGGCCAGGGTGGCGAGGAAGTGGTGATCAGCGCCTGGGAGGACAGGGAAAAAAGCGTCACGCGCGTGCGCGCGTCCACGCTGTTCTTCGATCAAGCCCTCGACCGCTTTTTCTCCACGTTACCCCTCGCCTCAGCGGTGGAGGTCGCGTGAGCACCGCCGCGACGGAGCGCTATCCGGTACGCGTCATGGTGATGGACGCGTGGGATACCGTCGAGCTGCAGGTCGACGACCCTACGACCGTGGCTCAGCTCAAACGTGAAGCGCTGCGAGCCGCGTTGAAGCAGCCGCCGCTCGGCGAGCAGGCGTATATCGTGAAATTCCGCGGCGCCGCCGTGCTCGACGAATCGCAGACCCTGCGGGACATCGGCGCGCGTCCCAACGCGCCCTTCATCGTGCTCCCCGCCCGGCGCCAGCCCGTCCGGTGACGACACACAACTTCACCCGCGCCGTCACGATCGTTGCGGTCGGCTTTCTATTACTGAACGCCGCGTTGCTGGCGATCGCCGGCTACGTGATCTGGGCGGTTGTCTGCGCCATTGCCGCCGGGCTCGCGGTGTTCGGATGGTTCTGGTACCGCCGCGCCACGGCGGAGCTGGCCGACGAGCGGGAAGCGATGAAGCGCGAGGTGGAGTCGCTGCGCGACCTCCTGCATACGCACCGCCGCTCCTAAGTGTCCACCGCGGTCGTTTGGAATTCCGCCTGCCGGCATCATTACAGCGGGGCGGGACACCCGGAGCGTCCCCAGCGATTCGAAGCAGTGCTGGAGGCGCTGCGCCGTCCCGACGTGGCCAAGCTCATCAGCTGGGTCGAGGCGAAGCCTGCCGATCGCGCCGCGATCGAACGCGTCCATCCGGCCGACTACGTCAACATGCTGGAGGCGCTCGCGGGACGGGGCGGCGGCGCGCTCGACGGCGACACGTTCCTGGGACCACGCAGCTGGGAGAGTGTGCTCGCTTCGGCCGGCGTGGCGCTCACCGCCGTGGAGCGGGGAATCAGCGGCGGAACTGCGTTCGGCGTGACGCGGCCGCCCGGCCATCATGCGCTCGAGTCGCGCGCGATGGGTTTTTGCTTCCTCAATAACGTCGTGCTCGCCGCCCGTGCGGCACAGCAGCTCGGCAGCGCGCGCGTGCTCATCGTGGACTGGGATGTGCACCACGGCAATGGAACGCAGGCACTCGTCGAGCGCGATCCCTCCATTCGGTTCGTGTCGATGCATCAGTACCCGTGGTATCCGGGCACCGGAGCCGAAACCGAGCGGGGCGTCGGAAACGTCTTCAACATCCCGCGTCCCGGCGGATTGCCACGAGAGGCGTACGCGCATGACCTCCTCGCCGGCGTGGATGCCGCGCTCGAGGGCTGGCAGCCGGACATCCTCCTGATTTCGGCGGGATTCGATTCGCTCGCCGGCGACCCGCTGGGCGAATTCACCCTGGAACCCGGCGACATCACGAACTGGACGGAGGCGCTGCGCGAGCGCATGGGGGGGCGTCCCGTCGTCGCCGTGCTGGAGGGCGGCTACCGGCTCGATCTTCTGGCCGCCGGTGTTCTGGCACTCGTGCGCGCGCTATCTTGAACCCGTGACCGTTACGACCGCGGCTCCTCCGGGCCAGCCCCAGGCTTCCAAGAACTGGCCGGCCAGCATCTACCGGCGCCCCGATGGGACGCTGGAGCAGGACGTCTCGCCCGCCCGCATCCGTGAGATCCTCCAGGCCGGCGAGGGCGAGCTGTGGGTCGACATCGACAGCACGAACATGCATCAGCACGCGCTGCTCGAGAAAGTGTTCGAGTTTCACCCCCTCTCGATCGAAGACACCCTGTCGCCGGGGACGCGCGTCAAGTCGGAAGAGTACGACCGCTACGTCTTTGTCGTGATGGCAGTCGTTCGCTTTGACGAAGGCACGCCGGAGCCGTTCGATCTCGCCACCTCGAACATCTATTTCTTCCTCGGCAGGAACTTCCTCGTCACTGTCCATGCCGTTCCGTCCAAGAGCTGCGTCGCCGTCCGCGAACGGCTGATGCGCAATCCGGAGCTCCTGGCGCGCGGTATCGAAATGACGATGCACAACATCATCGACCAGTCGGTGGACGCGTACTTCCCGCTGGTCGAAGAGCTGAACGGGTTGGTGGACGGCCTCGAGGAGCGGCTGTTCGAGCGGTTCGACGAGAAGCTGATCCACGAGATTTTCAAAGCCAAGCGCGCATCGTTTTCCATGCGCCGCCACGTCGGGCCGCTGCGCGAAGTCCTGAACGTGCTCACCAACCGTCCGTGCGGCTATATCCGCTCCGAGACCCAACTGTACTACCGCGACATCTACGACCACACGATCCGGATCGTGGAGTCGATGGATACGCTGCGCGACCTCCTGGCAGGCGTGTTGGAGACCTATCTCTCGCAGACGTCGAACCGGATGAACAAGGTCATGAAGCAGCTCTCGATTGTCGCGACGATCGCGCTGCCGCTCGTCGTGATCGGTGGGATTTTCGGCATGAACTTCAGCCGCATGCCGCTGACGCACGATCCCTACGGGTTTTATGTCGCCCTGGGCACCATGGCCGGCGTATCGCTCATCATCCTCTGGTGGCTCAAGCACCGTCAATGGCTTTAAGGTTGTCGGTCGAGCAGTCCAGCATCACCACCCGCCATCCATTCGTCATCGCCCGCGGCTCGACCAACGGGTACAAGCGCGCCTGGGTCCGTCTGGTCGATGGGGATGGGCTGGAGGGGTGGGGCGAGGCGGACCCCTCGTCGTTCTACGGCGAGAGTCTCGACACGGTCCTGGCGGCGTTCACCACGCTCGCTGCGCACCTGCCGCGTGACCCGTTCGATCTCGAGGCAGCGGAGGCCGGCTGGGAGCAGGTCCTGCCGAAAAACGGCTCCGCGCGCGCCGCGCTCTCCGCCGCGCTGCACGATCTGGTTGGGAAGCGGTTGGGCCAGCCCTTATGGCGCCTCTGGGGACTCGATCCCAACAAGGCGCCACTCTCGTCGTTCACCATCGGGCTCGACACGAATGAAAAAATCGTGGCGAAGGTCCGGGAGGCGAAGCAATACCCAATTCTCAAGATCAAGCTCGGTACTTATCGTGATGAGGAAATCCTGCGCACGATTCGCGACGCGACGGACAAACCGATCCGCGTCGATGCGAACGCGGGATGGAGCGTCGCGCGCGCGAAACAGATGATCCCCGTGCTCAAGGAGTTCGGCGTCGAATTTCTCGAACAGCCCCTTGTGCCGGAGGACCTCGAAGGCCTCGCCGCGCTGCGTCGCATCGCCGCCGCGCATCATCTGCCGATCGTGGTCGACGAGAGCTGTCTCGTCGCGACCGACATCCCGCGCCTCGCCGGCCGGGCGGATGGCATCAACATCAAGCTCGCCAAGTGCGGCTCGTTGCGCGAAGCGCTCCGGATGATCGCCACGGCGCGCGCCCATGGCATGCTCGTCATGGTCGGATGCATGATCGAGACATCGCTCGGAATTACCGCCGCTGCGCATTTCACGCCGCTCGTAGACGCCGCGGATCTCGACGGCGCCGCGCTCACCGTGGACGATCCCTTCACGGGGGCGACGATCGACAACGGCCAGATTCGCCTTCCGACGGAGCCCGGGCTCGGCGTTCGGCGCAGATGAACGATCCGCGCCTCGTCGCGGTGGTGTTGCCGGTTCCGCTCAACCGTACCTACATCTACGCAGTGCCTGAGGCGCTCGCCGCGCGCGCGGTGCCCGGAGCTCGCGTCGTCGTGCCGTTGCGGCGCCGGCGCGTCGTCGGGATCGTGACGGGAGCCGTCAGCCATCAGCCGTCAGCGGACATCGAAGTCAAGCGCATCCTGGGCGTTCCAGATGACCAACCGGCGCTGTCGCCCGCGCTCCTGAGTTTAGGCCGCTGGATCTCTGATTATTACGGCGCGCCACTGGGCCTCTCGTTGCGAGCCATCCTGCCCGGGCCGCTCTGGGATGTTGCGCGGCCGGCGGGACCCGCGCCTGCCGCCGAGCGCCTATTGGTCCTGACCGGCAATGGAATGGACTCGCTGCTCGAACGCGACCGCCGCTTCAAGCGCGCGCCCAAGCGACGCGCTGCCTACGAAACGGTGGAGGCCCTGGGCGGATCGGCGCCGATGTCCCACCTCCTGCGGCAGCTCAAGCTGTCGAGCGCGGTGCTCGATGGGCTCGTGGAGCAAGGACTGGCCAGAATCGAGCGCATCCCGGAGACCAGGGATCCATTCGCGGGCCTTTCATCCCCTCCACCGCCATCGCTCACAGAGGATCAACGGCGTGTCGTGCAGGGAATTCTGGGGGGGGGGACAGACCAACGCGTCCTGATTCACGGCGTCACGGGGTCGGGCAAGACGCTCGTCTATCTCGAAGTGCTGCGGAGCGTGGTGGAATCGGGGCGGGGCGCGATTCTGCTCGTTCCGGAGATCGCCCTGACGCCCCAGACCGTCGCCCGGGTGCGTGGCGTGTTCGGCGATCAGGTCGCGGTGCTGCATTCGGGGCTCTCGGACGGTGAGCGCGTCGATGCCTGGCAGGCGCTCCGGCGCGGCGAGCGCCGCGTCGCAGTCGGCCCCCGCTCGGCCGTTTTCGCACCGGTTCAGGGGCTGGGAGCGATCGTGATCGATGAGGAGCACGAGCCGAGCTACAAGCAGGGCTCGGCGCCGCGCTATCACGCGCGCGACGTCGCGGCGCAACGCGCCCAGCTCGAAGGCGCCCGGCTCATCCTGGGCAGCGCCACCCCGTCGCTCGAGACGCTGGATCTCGCCGTCCAGGGTCACGTGACAACCTTCACGCTCCCCGATCGGGTCGGCGCCTGGCCGCTGCCGCCAGTCGAAGTCGTCGACTTGCGGAGTGCGCCCCGGGTCGCGCCGGCGGAAACGGGGATCGTGCCCTGGAGCGAAGCGTTGGATGGCGCCGTCAGCGCGGCCCTCGAGCGGCACGAACAAGTCATCCTGCTTCTCAACCGGCGCGGATTTTCGACCTTTGTGCAGTGTCCGAGCTGCGGGAATGTGCCAGGATGCCCGAACTGCGCGATCGCCCTCACGGTGCATCAAACCCCGGCCGCGCTTCGCTGCCACTACTGCGGCCACCAAGACCCGATTCCCGATATCTGCATCGTTTGCGGCCACGAAACTCAAAAACTGCGGGGGCTCGGTACCCAGCAGCTCGAGCATTTCGTCGCGGCCCGGTTTCCTCGGGCCCGGATTGCGCGGATGGACCTGGATACGACAACCAGCAAGTGGGCCCATCACCACATCCTGGAGCGCTTTGCAAGACGCGAGGTCGACATTCTCCTCGGCACCCAGATGATCGCGAAAGGACTGGACTTTCCCAACGTGACGGTCGTGGGCGTCGTGGATGCCGATACGGGGCTGCATTTTCCCGATTTCCGGGCCGGCGAGCGGACGTTCCAGCTCGTGGCTCAGGTCGCCGGCCGGGCAGGCCGGGGGCCGAGCGGGGGCCGCGTGTTCGTCCAGACCCGCGCGCCCGATCACCACGCGATTCGCGCGGCTGCCGCGCATTCGGTCGCCCAGTTTGCCGAGGCGGAGCTGCCCCTGCGCTCGCCGCCGCAGCCGCCCTATCCGCCGCGCACCGGCCTCGTGCGCTTCGTGGTCGCGACCGCCGACCATGGCCGTACGGCGGATCTTGCGGAGCAGGTCGCGGCCTGGCTGCGGCGGGCATCGCGCGAGCGGCTCGCGGGCATGCTCACTGTCCTCGGCCCGGCGCCGTGCCCGCTGATGCGGCTCAAAGGGAAGTGGCGCTGGCATGTGCTCACCAAATCGAGAGAGCCGCGCGTGCTCGGTCGCGTCGTGCGCGCGTGGCGAGCAAAGGCGCATCGCGCGGTGACGGTCGATCGCGACCCCGTTTCACTCTTGTGAAACGACTTTCTCTTCGGGTATTTTCACCGGCCTGTGAGTCGCCCCCGGTTTCAGTATCGACCACCGAACTTTTCCGCGCCGCCGCTCTCGGGCGCGCCCGACGCGCGATTCACGCCCGCACCGGCCGATGGGGTGCTGCCGGAGGGGTTTTTTTCGACGACCAATCTGCCGACCTACGTGAAACTGCCCGGCGGCTGGCGCCGGCCACGGCTCCCGCGCATGGACTGCGTCATCGTGCAAACCGGACCGAACGATCTCGTCGTGACCGAGTCACGTCGCGTCCGGCGCGGCGACAGGGTCGCGGTCGGAGCGGCCGAAGACGGGAGCGAAGGGTTATTCGTGCACGCAGAAGGATTCCTCGGCGGCACGCACAGCCCGAATGAATTCCGGTTCATGGCGGCCGAAGTCTCCCGCGAGCGTCCGGTCGACTACAGCGTCCTGGCGCAATTGCTCGGCGAAGAGAAGGAACGCGGCGGCAAGATCCTGTGGGTGATCGGACCCGCGCTCGTGCACGCCCGCGCGCGGGAGGACATGATCTGGTTCATCGAGAACGGCTACGTGAACACGCTGTTCGGCGGGAACGCGATCGCCGTGCACGATCTTGAGGCCGCGATCTTCGGAACAACCTTGGGCATGTCCTCGTCCGGCGAGAGTGTTCAAGGCGGGCACGGGCTGCACATGCGTGCTATAAACGTGATTCGTCGAGCAGGTTCGATCGAAAAGGCCGTAAAAGACAACACCGTCAAAAGCGGGATCGTGCATGCACTGGTCACGCACGGGGTCCCCTACGTGCTCGCGGGGTCGATTCGTGACGATGGTCCGCTGCCTGACGTCATTGCCGATACACTCGCCGCGCAGGACGCTATGCGCGGGCATACGGCCAGCGCCACGTTCGCGATTTTCGTCGCGACCGCGCTCCACGCGATCGCGGTCGGCAACATGTTGCCGGCCTTCATCGATACCGGGGTCACGGAAGAGATCCGCCCGCTTACCACGATCTGCGTCGATCAGACCGAGTTCGTCGTGATGAAGCTGCGAGATCGCGGCACGCATCAGGCCTACGGCGTCGTCACCAACGCGCAGGACTTCATGCACGTCCTGCGCTTCTATGTCGAGAGGTGGCAGCAATCACCGACTCCGGCGCTTTCCAGCCGCTAGCCCCCCCCCCGCCACCGCCCGGGCAGGGGGCGGGGTGGGCGAAGCTGGCGGTGGCTGTCGAGGCGCAGGTGCCGCCCGCGGAGATCGAGACCATCTACGTGTTCCGTCCCATCAAGCGAGAAGGCAAAGAGTGGGGCACCGCGGTGGTGACTCGGAAAGCGCCGGACGGCCGGTTGCGCGTCTACACGGCGAAATACATGCTGATCGTTCGCGGCAAGGAGCGTGGGCAGGGGAAGTTCGAGGTCTTGGAAGTCGCGCTGAGTCCTGCCGCCGTACTGGCGCAGGTGATGCAGGCAACGGTGGACCGCGGTGGGGATACTGAGCCGCCGGTGGAGTTGGGACCCTCGGCATGGTACGAAGGGAGGTAGGGCCGGTTGATCGATTCGCGAATGTTCATCCCGACCAAGGCCTTTTTGACCAAGGGCGTTGGCCGGCACAGGGAAAAACTCACCAGCTTCGAGATGGCGCTGCGCGACGCGCATCTCGCGAATTTCAATCTCGTGCGCGTCAGCTCGATCTTCCCGCCCCATTGCGAGCTCGTGGACCGCGAGGAAGGGATGAGCATGCTGAAGCCGGGGCAGATCGTGTTCGCGGTCATCGCGGAGTCGGCGACCAACGAGCCGAGTCGACTCGTCGCTGCGTCGATCGGCGTGGCGATGCCGGCCGATCCGTCACACCATGGCTACATCTCCGAGCACCACAGTTACGGGCAGAACGAGACCGTCTCCGGCGAATACGCCGAAGATCTGGCGGCCTCGATGCTGGCGACCGTGCTCGGCGTGCCGTTCGAAGCCGACAAGGCGTGGGACGAGCGCCGCGAGCAGTGGCTCTTGTCCGGTGAAATCGTGCGCACGATGAACGTCACGTCGACGGCCGAATGTGGTCCCGACGCGCGCTGGACCACCGTTGTGTCCGCCGTCGCGTTCTGCGGATAAAAAAGGGGACGAGGGACGGGGACGGGGGGGGACCACGGAAGTTTCCTTCGCGGTGGCGTTCGTCGCCGGTCTGCTGAGCTTCCTCTCACCGTGCGTCCTTCCGCTCATCCCGAGCTACGTCGGGTTTCTCACCGGCATGACCGTCGAAGAGATCCAGGGTCGCCGCGGAACGGCGGTCCTGCATGGTCTCTGGTTCGTCGCCGGATTCACGCTCGTCTTCGTGCTGCTCGGCGCCGCGGCTTCGGCGGTCGGCAATCTGCTGCGCGATTACCAGCACTGGCTCGGGCGCGCGGGCGGCGTGCTTCTCATTCTTTTTGGTCTGTATCTCCTCGGCGTCCTGCAGCCGAAGTTTCTGGCGCGCGAGCGCCGCATCCAGCTGGCGCATAAGCCTCTCGGCTACTTCGGCTCCGGCGTCGTCGGCTTTACGTTCGGTGCCGCCTGGACTCCCTGCATCGGGCCGATCCTGGGCGGCATTCTCACGCTCGCGGCGACTCAGGCCGGTCTGGCACGCGGGATGGCGCTGCTGGGAGTCTACGCGGCGGGGCTGGCGGTGCCCTTTTTGATCACGGCGCTCGCTTTGGACCGGTTTCTGGTCTGGTTTCAGCGGTTCAGACCATACATAGTGTGGGTGGACCGAACCGCAGGTGGGATGCTCATCGTGCTGGGGATCCTCCTCGTGACGGACAGCTTCACGCTGCTGGCGGGCTACCTGCAGAGCCTCACGCCCGAGGCGCTGCGGCGGCGGCTGTAGAACCTTACGCCAGTAGGTGGGTAACCCACAGCAACCGCTGTTACAGAGAGGACACAATGAACCGAATATTCGCGCTGACGGCCATCGCTCTCCTTGGGTTGAATGCCTGCCAAAAGGGAGATCAGGCCGGACAGTCCAGTGATACGACCGCGCGCAATCTGACACTCGCCCCCGCCGAATCGTCGGGGCAGATGCACGATGCGCCGGCACGGGAACCCCAACCGACGGCGCCCCCGCCGCAGACCCGCCCGCCAGCACAGCGGACGCAGCCACGCACGACGCCTCCCGCTCCACCGGCGGCGCCGGCGATGTTCCGGCTCTCGGCCGGCTCGAAGATGGACGTCGCGGCGAACGACACGATCACATCGCGGACCGCGAAAGTCGGAGACACATTCACGGCCCATGTGGTCCAGGATGTGAAAAACGCCGCTGGGCAGGTGGTCATTCCCGCGGGCGCCACCGTGAACGGCAAGATCACCGAAGTCAAACCAGCGCCCAACCCGCGCACCCCGGGGACCTTGACGCTTGCCGTTACGAGCGTCACTGTACGTGGCAATTCGTACCCGATCGAGGCCGCGGTCGATTCGATCGAAACAACGCACAAAGGCCGTGGCGTCATCGGTGGCGATGCGGCGAAGGTTGGAGCCGGCGCCGCCGCGGGCGCCATCCTGGGACGCGTGATCGGCGGAAACAGCAAGGGAACCGTCGTCGGTGGAGTGATTGGCGGCATCGCGGGCGCCGGCGTCGCGGCCGAGACGAAGGATTCGGATATCGTGCTGCCCAAAGGGGCGCACATCATCATCAGGCTGACGAAGGAGCTCGCAGTATCGGCAGACTAGCGCGGTGATCCGGACCAAGCTGTCCGTGATGATGTTCCTCCAGTTTTTCATCTGGGGGGCATGGTACACGACGATAGCCGTGTACATGACGAATCACGGGATGGAGCGACTGACCTTCTGGCCCTATACGGTGAATCCGATAGCGGCCATCGTCGCTCCATTCTTTTTAGGGTTGATCGCGGACCGCTATTTTTCGACCGAGAAGGTGCTGGGGACGCTGCATATCCTCGGAGGGGTCATCCTTTGCTCGGTGCCCCGTTTTGTCGGATCCCCGACCACGTTCATTCTGCTCCTGCTGGCCTACAATCTCTGCTACATGCCGACGTTGGGCCTCGCGAATAGCCTGGCATTCCATCACATCCAGTCGCAGGAAAAGCAGTTCCCACTCATCCGCGTGTTTGGAACCATCGGATGGATCGTCGCGGGATTGTTCATCAGCCTGATTCTGGGCCCGATGATTGGGGGAGTGGCGGAGCAGACCGCGTGGCCGCTGTATAGCGCCGGCAGCGCGAGCGTGTTACTCGGCGCGTTCTGTTTTGCGCTGCCCCACACGCCGCCCCCCGGGGCAGGGCAGCGCGTGTCGCTTCGCAGCATCGCCGGTCTCGATGCGTTCCAGCAGCTCGGCGACCGCTCGTTCTATATCTTCATCACCGCGTCGCTGCTGCTGTGCATTCCACTTGCCGCCTACTACAACTTCACGCAGCTCTTCCTCGGCGCCGCAGGCGTCCAGCGCATCGCGGCCACTCAGACGCTCGGCCAGATGTCCGAGACCATCTTCATGTTGCTGATGCCGCTCATGTTCCTCCGGCTGGGCGTGAAGAAGATGCTGATGGTCGGCATGGCCGCCTGGGTGCTGCGCTATGCCCTGTTCGCGATGGCCGCGCCGAATGCCGTCTTCTGGATGATCGTGACCGGCATTCTGCTCCACGGCATCTGCTACGATTTCTTCTTCGTCACGGGCCAGATCTACGTCGACAAGAAGTCCACGCCGGCGATTCGCGGACAGGCGCAAGGCTTTCTGGTGCTCGTCACGTACGGAGTGGGCATGCTGATCGGCGCGCAGGTCGCGGGGCGCGTGTTCAATCGCTTCCTGGGGACGGCGACGACCCTGACGCTTGAGCAGTGGGGAAGCTTCTGGTGGCTGCCGGCCAGCTTTGCGGCGGCGGTGCTGGTTTTCTTTGCGGCGTTCTTCCGGCCCGCGTCAGAAACCTCAGGCGTTCAGCAACCCGTTCGATAGAAGACGCTAAGGCGCCATCTATCAACGGGGTGCTGACCGTCTATTCGAGTTCCCTAACCCAAATACTTCTGAACCGCGTCGTATTCCCGTGATCCTGCAACCGGAGCGGCAGCTTGTCGGCATGCGCCCGATACGGCGGCTGCTGCCGATTGGCTGTCGGGCCCACGAGCTCAAAGTTGTCCTGAATCAACACCCCATTCAGTAGCACCGTCATGCGCGCGGGCCGCTCGAGCGAGCCATCGGCCTTGAAACGCGGGCGATGGAAAATGATGTCGTAGGCTTGCCACTGGCCGGGACCGCGAACCGCGTTGACGAGCGGCGGATTTTGGCCGTAGATCGCGCCCGCCTGGCCGTCGGGATACGTGTCGTTTTGGTAGGAGTCGAGCACCTGTAGCTCGTAGATACCCATCAGGAAAACGCCGCTGTTGCCGCGGTCCTGGCCCTCCCCCTGCACGACGGCCGGCGTCGCCCATTCGATGTGCAGCTGCACATCGCCAAACCCGCGCGCCGTCATCATCGTCCCGGTGCCCGGCTTCACCTCGACATAACCGTCGCGCACGATCCACTTTGCCGGCGAGCCGTCCTGGGTGCGCCACTCGTTGAGATTCGACCCGTCGAACAGCACGATCGCGTCTTTCGGCGGGGGAACGGCTGGTCGCTCGGGACCGGGGTCCACTACCGGCGGTCGCGGGCGATCCATCGAGTGCTGAGGCCACTGCGCCTGAGTCATCACCAACAAAGCTAGCGCGCTAATCATGGTTTCCACGTCCCCTTGGCCACGGCCGGGACGAACGCATCGATATCCTTCGGTGGGAAATCGAGCGTGCGTCCCTGTTCGGCGCTCATGTACGCTGTCATCAGGACTTTCACGACCTGCAAGCCGTCGTCGAACGTGAGGGAAGGTTTCTCGCGACCCAGGAATACATTGACGAAGTGACGGTCCTCCGCCTCGTAGCCGTATGCCGCCGCTTCATTCGCCACGACGGGCATCTGGCCCATCTCGGCGTTCTGCTTTTCGACGAGATCTTCGCCGGCCTTCCCCTGAACTTCGCGGCTGAAGAACAGCTTCAGCCCTGAGTCGAGCGAATTCCATTGCAGCGAGTACTCGGGGCCGAGCAGCTCGGCGGACAGCCGGAGTCCCGCGCCGACGAAGCTCCACGACGTGGTGGCTTCGCCCAGCACGCGGTGCCCGTCGTCGGTTTCGAATTCGATCACAACGCTCGCGAAGTCTTCCGAGGGCGACTTCGAGTAATCGATGTCCTTTCCCATCGTCTCAGCCAGCTTCTTGCTGTAGTGGGGTCGGGACCACTTCAGGCTGGCGATGTGCGCGGTGATCCGCGAGGGCTTCACGGACGTCCGTGGCTTGCTCGGGTCGGTGAGCAGGTGCTGCACGAGCAATGACGAATGGCACATCATGTCGTTGAGCACGCCGCCGCCTTGCAGCTTGCCCTGCCAGAACCAGGGCGCATGCGGGCCGCTGTGCTCTTCGGCAGCGCGCGCGAGGTAAGGGCGGCCCGTGAGCTTCGCGCCGCGGGCCCACAGGAGATGGCGTCCGGCTTCGACCTGCGGGGAAAACAGCTGGTTCTCGAGATAGCCGTGCGCCAGGCCGACCTTGTTCACGAGCTCGACGACCCGCTTTGCCTCCCGGACATTGCGGGCGAGCGGCTTCTCGCAGGCGACTCCCTTGAGCTCACCTTTCCCGCGCTCGAGCGCGCTCACCATCTCTTCGACGTTCTCGACGCGCGCGTGGTTCGGGCCGGATAGCCAGATCGCGTCGATCGCCGGGTCTTCGACCATCGCCGAAATCGACGGATAGGGCTTCGCGTCGCCCACGCCGATTCGCTTCGCGGCCCCCGCGGTGGCGGCCGCGTTCTTCGCGTTGGGACTCCACACCCCGAGAACGTCCGCGTCACGCACCCCCACGAAGCCAAGCAAATGGAACTTGGCGTTGAACCCGCTCCCCACCATCCCGATGCCCAGTCGCTTGGCCATTCAGGCCTCGTACTTCACGCCGAGTTTACGGAGGGCCGGCTCCGGGCAGCCCTTCCATTCCGCGACAAACGTGTTGCCCTGATAGTCGAGATCGGCGATGCCGATCTTGCTCGACCAGAACCCCGACGCCGTGAGATCGCGGAACATGCTGAAAAAGGCGACGCCCTGACTCATCTCGGCCTTTGCCCTCTTGGGCCACGCGATGTCGTCGAGCACGGCCTTCCGCTCGGCGTCGGTCGAGGCGACGAATGTCTTGCCGTTCCGGTCGAAGCACTCCCCGTCCAGCCACGCGAGCCCGCCGCGCATCGGAATCTGGCCGTCGGGCCGGTCGTTCATCATGAAGTCCATGAACTCGGGCACACCCGCGTCCGTGGCGCTGCCCGACCGCTCATCCTTGGGGATCACGAGATCGACCAGGACGCGAACGGTTTCCCATTCGCGCGGCGTGAAAAACGTGGGCGCATAAGGTGTCTGCGCCTTCACCGCTTCCCGGACCAACTTCCGGGCATGCGCGACATCCTGGGGCGACCATTTGAACGCTGTCGTTAGCGCAGTCAGTCCAATCACCCCAAGCGCTTCCCGACGAGAAATGTCCGCCCGACCCGACCGCCCGACCGCCGCCTTTTTCTTCATATAGTCCTCTTCTTCATCTGGTCCGCGATGTAATCGCTCGTACGCCACGCGAGCGCCATGATCGTCCAGGTTGGATTCTTGTCGGCTTGTGACACGAACGGCCCGCCGTCTGTCACGAAGAGATTCTTGACCTCGTGCGCCTGGCAGTTCGCGTTCAACACCGAGGTTTTCGGATCGCTGCCCATGCGCGTGCCGCCGAGCTCGTGAATGATCACGCCGCCCGCCGCGATGCCGTAGCCGTCTTCCTTCGTGGGCATCGGCGAATGCGCCTCGCCGCCCATTTCGGCGATGAGGGCGCGGAACGTCTCCTGCATGTGCTTCACCTGCAGGTACTCGTGATCGGTCCACTTCCAATAGAAGCGGAGGACCGGAATGCCCCAGCGGTCGACGACCCTGGGATCGATCTCGCAATAACTGCCCTCATTGGGGATCTGCTCACCGCGTCCCGAGAATCCGATGTACGCACCGTAGTAGCGGCGATAGTCCTGCTTGAGCTGTGTGCCGTACCCGCCGCCGGGCGGCAGCCGCTCGATGCCGTTCAGAATGCCGTACTGTGGAATGTCCGTCCCGCCCCAAACCTCGATGTGATAGCCGCGCGGGAAGTCGAGCTTCTTGTTGTCGAGCCACCACGGCATGTAGACGTGCATGCCCCCGACGCCGTCATGATTGTGAGGGATGTGATCCATCATCTTCGGGATGAACCCGGCGACGTCGGTGCCGGTCGTATCGGTGAGGTACTTGCCCACCGTGCCGCTGCCGTTCGCGAGACCGTTCGGGAATTGCGCGGACTTCGAGTTGAGCAGCAGGCGTGATGATTCGCAGGCACTCGCGGCGACGACAATCGCGCGCGCCGCGATGTGACGCTCGCTGCCGTCGGTCGTGTTGACGTAGGTGACGCCGTTCGCCTTGCCGCTCCGATCGAGCGTCACTTCGCGCGCCATCGCGTTGGTCACGAGGGTGAGCTTGCCCGTCTTGAGCGCCGGGCCGATCAGCACGTTGGTCGAGGAAAAGTTCGAATTGGTCTTGCATCCCCGGTTGCATTGGCCGCAGTAGTGGCAGGCGGCGCGGCCATTCAACGGGCGAGTCAAAATCGACAGCCGGGACGGGATGCAGGTGACATTCAGTTTTTTCGCCGCCTGCTGCACCAGCAGCTCGTAACAGCGCGGCTTCGGCGCGGGCTGAAAGATGCTGTCGGGTTGGTTGTAGAGGTTTTCCTTGGTGCCAAAGACGCCGATCAGCTGCTCGACTTTTTCATAGTAGGGCTTTACATCGTCGTAGCTGATCGGCCAGTCGTCCCCCAAGCCATCGTGCGTCTTTCCCTTGAAGTCGCGCGGCCCGAACCGCAGCGAGATGCGGCCCCAGTGATTGGTTCGACCGCCCACCATGCGAGCCCGCCACCAGCGGAACTGATTGCCTTTGGCGACCGTGTAGGGCTCACCGGGCAGCTCCCACCCGCCGACGCACCCGTCGAACTCACCGAACGGTTTGGCTCGCGTCGAGGCGCCCCGGCGCGGCGAGTCGTAGGGCCACGTGAACATGGCGGAGTCTGTGGCGTTG
The DNA here is from genome assembly GCA_044869265.1 of Gemmatimonadales bacterium. Classification (GTDB taxonomy): domain Bacteria; phylum Gemmatimonadota; class Gemmatimonadetes; order Gemmatimonadales; family GWC2-71-9; genus 20CM-2-65-7. The sequence goes on along the minus strand of JBIOXD010000121.1, from coordinate 7,279 downwards.
TCCCACGGCCCTCCCGCCTCGAGCACGGTGACGTTGAGGCCGGCACGGGTGAGCGCGTAGGCGGTCATTCCACCGCCCGCGCCCGAGCCGACGATGCAGACATCCACAGGGGCTTGCGTACGAAGGCGCATTTCGGGCTCCCTAAGTCAGTAGCCGAGTGCATTGCCGGCGGAGCGCGGGTCGATCACGCCCACGTATCCGCCGGCGGTCTTTTGTATGGCGGCCACGGTGCCGCTGCCGCCGCGCATGTTGACCGTATGACCCATCGCCTGGAGTGCACGCATCGTCGCGTCGCTCAGGCTCCCTTGCTCCGCCCGAATCGCGTCCGGCAGCGCTTGATGATGAAATCGCGGCGCCGCGACGGCGTCGGCCAGTAACATCCCTTGATCGAGCACGTTCAGGATGACCTGCGTGACGGTGGTGATGATCGTCGGCCCGCCGGGCGTGCCCAGCACCATGGAGAGTTGGCCCACCGGATCCAGCACAATCGACGGCGTCATGGCCGAGAGCATCCGCTTGCCTGGCATGATCGCGTTGGCTTCGCCCTGGACGAGCCCGAACATGTTCGGTTTGCCGGGTGCCGACGTAAAATCGTCCATCTCGTTGTTCAATAGAAAGCCGGCACCGGTGACGGTTACGCCGCTCCCGAAACCGCCGTTCAACGTTGTGGTCACGGCCGCCGCATTACCCTGTGCGTCCACAATAGAGTAGTGCGTGGTATGCATCGGCTCGCCCCCACTGCCACTCGTCGTGGGGAGCGGCGTCGGGGTAGCGTGCTGGAGATCGATCTGCGCGCGCAGCGTTGCCGCGTATTCCTTGGACAGCAGCCGGTCGAGCGGCATCTGCACGAAATCGGGATCACCGAGGTAGCGATTGCGATCGATGAACGCTCGACGCATCGCTTCCGCGACGAGGTGCACGTATTGCGGTGTCCCGAAGCGCGGCAGCGAGTCGTAGCCCTCGAGGATGTTGAGCAGCTCTCCCATCGTGACACCGCCCGAGCTGGGCGGCGGCATCGAGAAGATCGTATAGCCGCGGTAGGTGAGTCGAACGGGATCGCGCCACTTCGCCTGATAGCGGCCCAGGTCTTCCTTAGTGATCAACCCACCGCCGCGCTGCATCTCGGCGATGATCAAGTCGGCGATCTGGCCGCGATAGAACACGCTCGGTCCTGAGTCGCTGATCAGTCGCAACGTTCGCGCGAGATCCGGTTGACTCCAGAGCATGCCGGGCGACGGCGCGCTGTCGTTCACGAGGAACTGCGTCCGGCTTGCCGGGAACTGCGCGAGGAGATCTCGCGACCACCCGATCGAGCGGCTGCGCGCGCTATCGATCACGTGCCCTTCAGCCAGGCGAATCGCAGGCGCGATCACTGCCGCCCATGGGAGGGAGCCGTAGCGTTGCCATGCCTCGTGGAGCCCCGCGACGCTGCCCGGCACGCCGGCCGCGAGGTGGCCGACCAGGCTCTTCTCCGTGACGTTGCCGGCCGAGTCGACGTACATGTCGCGCGACGCGCCACTCGGCGCCGCTTCGCGGTAGTCGAGCGCGTGTACCTCGCCGGCTGCGGTACGATGCACGATGAACCCGCCGCCGCCGATGTTGCCCGCGTCGGGCAGTACGACCTGGAGCGCGAAGCCGACGGCGACGGCAGCGTCGATTGCGTTGCCGCCCTGCTTCAGGACTTCCACGCCTGCTTCGCTGGCCAGCGGATGCGCCGTGACCACCATTGCCTGGGGCGCGGTGACGGGCTGCGATTTGAGCGTCCAGGTCGCGGGGACGGTGCCGCGCCCGAGCGGCCTGGGTGCCTCCAGGGGGGATGGCCTGCACGCCGCGGCCGCGCCCGCGCAAGCGAGCAACAGAGAGAGCTTTCGCATTCCGTAATCTTGCGTCTAATTCTCTGCCATGACAAACCACGACTTCTCCGACCCGAGAGCGACGGAGCAGCGTAACCCGCGGACGCAGCGGATTGATACGGCGTCGAGTCTGGAGATTGTCGACCTGATGAACGGGGAAGATGCCCGCGTAGCGGAGACCGTGCGGGGAGAGCGTGAGAACATCGCCCGCGGCATCGACCTGATCGTGGACGCGTTTCGAGACGGCGGCCGCCTGGTCTATGTCGGCGCCGGCACATCCGGCCGCCTCGGCGTGCTCGATGCCACGGAGTGCCCCCCCACGTTCGGCGTTCCGGCGACGATGGTCGTCGGAGTGATCGCCGGCGGATACGGCGCCCTGGTCAAGAGCGTCGAGGGCGCCGAGGACGACGTGAACGCCGGCATGGCGGCGATGGACACCGCGGGCGTGACCGAGCGCGACGTCGTGGTGGGCATCGCGGCGAGTGGCACGACGCCGTACGTGCGGGGTGCGCTGGGGCGCGCGCAGACGATCGGCGCGCGCACGATGCTCTTCACCTGCTCCGCGCCGCCGAAGGTCCTCGCCGAAACCTGCGACGTCGTTATCAACCCGGTCGTGGGACCGGAAGCGTTGACGGGATCCACCAGGCTCAAGGCCGGCACCGCCACCAAGCTGGTGCTCAACACCCTGACCACCGGCGCGATGATCCGCTTGGGCAAGGTGTACGGCAACCTGATGGTGGACTTGATGGCGTTGAGCGCCAAACTGAAGGACCGCGGTGAGCGGATCGTGATGGAATGCACGGGCGTGAGTCGAGAGGAAGCGCGCAAGGCAATCCAGGGCGCCGAGGGGAGTGTGAAGCTGGCCATCGTGATGGCGCGACGCGACGTATCGGCGGTCGAGGCTCGGCGGCTGCTCGACGAGGCTGGCGGCTTCGTGCGGCCGGTCGCCGGTGATCCCCCACCGGTGCAGCGATGACACTCGCCGTCGGCGTGATGTCCGGGACGTCGCTCGACGGGATTTCAACCGCGCTCGTGCGACTCACGGACGGCGCCGTTCAGCTGGTGGCGTTTCGCCAAGAGCCGTACACGACCGCCGAGCGCGGCGCGATCATCGACGCGATGGCACGGGGCACACCCAAGGACGTTGCGTTCTTGCACGTGGCGTTGGGTGAGCGATTCGCCGGCGCTGTGCTGGCGCTGCTCGCCCAGGCACGGGTGTCCCCCAAGGATCTTGCCTTTGTCGCTTCGCACGGTCAGACGATCTGGCATGAGCCCGGTCGCGCGACATTCCAGCTCGGCGACGCGGCAGTGCTCGCCGAGCGAGTGGGCGTGCAGGTGGTGAGCGATTTCCGCGCGCGCGATGTGGCGGCGGGAGGGCAGGGGGCGCCGCTCGTGCCGCTCGCGGATGTGATGCTGTTCGGGCACGAGCAGCGCGGCCGCTGGCTGCTGAATATCGGTGGGATCGCGAACGTCACCTGGGTGCCGCGGCGGGGTGTGACCAGCGGCGCCTTTGCGTTCGACACCGGGCCGGGGGTGGGGGTGATCGATTCGATCACGCGGCGCGTCGATCCCGACGCGGTGTTCGACAAGGACGGTGAGCGCGCGCGCCACGGCCGGCCGCTCGGCAAGCTCCTGGAGGAGCTGCTCGCCGATCCATACTTTGACCAGCCGCCGCCCAAGAGCACCGGTCGTGAGCGGTTCGGCATCGCGTACGCCGACGCATTGCTCGCGCGTGTCAAGAAGGCCGGCGGGTCGGACAACGACGCCGTCGCGACCGCCACGGCCCTGACTGCGGAGTCGATTGGTCGGGCGATCGAGAGATGGAGCAAGGAGCAGGGCGCTGCGGAACTGGTCATCTCCGGTGGCGGCGCGAAGAATCCCGCGCTCGTCGAGCGGCTGGCAGCGAAAGTACAGCCGCGACCCGTGGTCCTATTCGATCAAGTGTTCTTTGAAGGCGAAGCGAAGGAGGCAGTGGCGTTCGCGTTTCTCGGCCATCAGACGGTGACGGGGAGGGCCGGAAACCTCCCGGCTGCTACCGGGGCGCGGGGGCCGCGGATTCTGGGGCACATTACGCCCGCATGATGCGACGTCCTCGCGCGCGCCTCGTGTGTCCCGCGATCCGCTGGCGGCGCGGCTCGTTCCAATCAGAGCAGGTCAAGATCAAGGAAGCCTTGGCCGCCGGAGTGGGCGGCTTCATTCTTTTTGGCGGCACGCGCGCCGCCGTCACGTCCCTCACCGCCGAGCTCCGGACCAACGCGGGGCGTCCCCTGTTGCTCGGCTCGGATCTCGAGCGAGGCGCCGGGCAGCAGATCCGCGGGCTCACCGAGCTGCCGCCACCGGCCGCGCTTGGATTCCTCAACGATCTCGCCGCGACCGCCCGGGCCGGTGCGATCACGGCCATTGAAGCGCACGCGGTCGGGCTCAACTGGATTTTTGCGCCGGTGTGCGATCTCGACATTGAGCCGAAGAACCCCATCGTGCAGACGCGCGCGTTTGGCGCCGAGCCCGCGCAGGCCGGCGCGCACGCCGCTGCGTGGATCAAGGGGTGTCAGGAACAGGGCGTCATGGCTTGCGCCAAGCACTATCCGGGGCACGGGCGCACGACGACGGACTCGCACGAGGGTCTTCCTATTGTGGAAGCACTCGGCGAAGACGTGCAGCGAACGGATGTCGCGCCGTTCAAGGCTGCAGTGGACGCCGGCGTGGCGAGTGTGATGCCGGCATTCGTGGCCTATCCGAGCTGGGATGCGAGTGGTGCGGCCGCGACGTTCTCGCCGATCATTCTTGGGGCTTTGCGCGAGACGATGGGATTTCGCGGCCTGATTGTCACGGACGCATTTATCATGGGTGGCGCGACGGTGGCGGAGCCGGAGGGGAGTGCCGCGGCGGCGGCGATCACGGCGGGCTGCGACATGTTGCTGTATCCCACGGATTGGGTGGCGGTGGTTCGCGCGCTCGATGGTGTGTCGACGGAGCGAGTCGAGGCGGCGGTGGCGCGGTATGAGGAGGCAGTGAGGGCGTTCGGGAACCCCGGGGCAGCGGCCCCGGGGCTCCCCACCCTGGATGTTTCGAAGCTCGCCGAGCACCAGCGGTTCGCGGACGGGCTGGCGGATCGCGCGGTGCACATGCTCCGCGGTGAGCCGGTGTCGCTCGGCAAGGCGGTGAGCGTGACGATCGTCGATGATGATGTCGGTGGTCCGTACTCGATCCCGCCGCGCGATGTCTTCGCGCGGGAGCTAATGGGCCGAGGAGTCAGCGTTCCTCGATATGCGGAGCCCGGGACGCGTCACGTCGTTCTCGTGTACGCCGAGCCGAGGTCGTGGAAGGGCCGAGCGGATTTGGGGGCGCGCTCGCTGGCGCAGCTCGAGCGGCTCGTGCCGCAGGCGTCGCTGGTGATTCTGTTCGCGCATCCGCGGCTTGTCGCTCAGATCCCGGGCGGTGTGCCGGTGGTGTGTGCGTGGCATGGGCAAGCGTTGATGCAGCGGGCGGCGGCGAGGTGGGTGAGGACCGTTTGAGCGATGGATCGTTTGACCGTTGGACGGTTGGACTGTTGGACGGTTGGACGGTTGGACGGTTGGACCGTTGGAACGTTGGATCGTTGGACTGTGCGTTTTTTGGATCCATCTGCGGTCGCCTAACGTCGTACCTTCTCGGCATGGATACGTCCGCCAAACCCTCATTACTGTCGCAGGTGCGCCGAGTCATTCGGCTTCGACACTATAGCCGTCGGACCGAGGACGCTTACGTGGCGTGGATTCGCCGATTCATCCGCTTCTGCGGCTCGCGGCATCCGCGCGAGCTCGGACCGAGTGATGTGACGCGGTTTCTTTCGAGTCTTGCAGTTGATCGCAACGTCAGCGCGTCCACGCAGAATCAGGCGTTGTCGGCGCTCCTCTTCCTTTATCGTGACGTCTTGGAGATGCCGGTGAGCTGGCTCGAGACGTTGGTGAGGGCGAAGCGGTCACTGCGTGTTCCCGTCGTCTTTACTAAAGAGGAAGTGCGCCGGGTGTTGAGGTGTGCCAAGGGCCGCGGCAGCGCGACGTTGGTGCTGGGACTGCTCTATGGGACTGGCATGCGACTGATGGAGGCGCTGCGCTTGCGGGTGAAGGACATCGATTTTGAGCGCAACGAGATCACCGTTCGTGCCGGCAAAGGCAATCGCGATCGCATGACTATGTTGCCTGAGCGATTGAAGGGCCCGCTGCTGCATCACTTGGCCGCCGTGCGAGCGCAGCACGAGGAGGATCTCAAGGGTGGGGCGGGGTGGGTCGAGTTGCCAGGCGCGCTGGATATCAAGTATCCCAACGCGGGCCGAGAGTGGGGATGGCAGTGGGTGTTTCCGGCCAAGCGGATCTATGACCATGCGCCGACCGGCCAACGCCGGCGCCATCATCTGCACGAGACGCTCGTGCAGCGGGTTTTCAAGGACGCCCTGCGGGCCTCGGGGATACCCAAGGCGGCTAGTTGTCATACCCTCCGGCATTCCTTCGCTACCCACCTCCTCGAGGCTGGCTATGACATTCGCACCGTGCAGGAGCTCCTGGGCCATCGGGACGTCTCGACGACGATGGTGTATACGCATGTGCTCAATCGCGGGGGCAGGGGTGTGCGGAGTCCAGCGGACACGCTGTGATATTGCGTTTAGGCAGTTCGGCCTATTTCATTGATTTGAGCACGAGATAACGGATTAGGCTGCAAAGAAAGCTGGGCGAAATGATTATTACAGTTCTGTCGAATCCTCGTTAGACGGCGACACCAGCAACTGTCATCGAGATGGATTCCTTCGAGAAGGCACAGCGCAAGGAGCTGCGACGGCTCGCCGGGCTCGCCTACGAGCGCGAACTCAGCACTGCACTCACGGCGCTGGAGGCCCAGTTCCGCCAATGGCACGCCGGCACGCTCGACGTCCATCAGCTCAGTGATGCCATCCACCAGTTCCACAATGGGATCGCTCGCGATCTCTACGTCACGTATACCCGGCTTCAGCCCCAAGTCTCTGTGGCTCAGGCCGTCGCTCGGAGTGTCCTTCGGGCGGAGGAAGTACCCGCTGCTCTGCGTGATGCACTGCACACCCTGATCGCGTTCTACGAAGAGGCGCAGCCGTGAGATCGCGCCGATCGCCGTCTAACAAGCGCTTGAAGCTGGCGGCGCGCGTAGATTAAGGAATGAATCTTTCTTCAGCGCGCCGCAGCTTAAGCGCGATCCGTTAGGCTGCGCATCCCACCACAAACCAATTCCTTTGTGAACACCCACGTGGTGGGATCCGTTGTCGAAGGCGAGATCCGTCGGGCCGGTTCGCTTCGATTCTAAGGCGCTATCCAAGTGAAAGTCCCGTTGCGTGCGGGGCGCGGCGGCGCTGGTGAGTTCCGAGCGTCGGTCCACCCGGCATCACAATCCCGCTGCAAGGAGAGGGGCGGTGAGTGCCC
>JBIOXD010000120.1:0-19125 GCA_044869265.1 Gemmatimonadales bacterium | reverse complement strand
GCGCTCGTACGATCGCAACAGTGACACCTCCATGACGCGCGTGGGGCTCATCATCTCCTCGGCACCGGCTTCCAAGGCCTTCGCAAACGCCGCCGTCGCATCAGCGACATGCACGTAGGGAATGCTGCCCGGGACCTCCGGCGGGCTGATTGGGCGAACTGCTCCCCCATCCCAGGACGGCGGCGCACCACGCCTTGGTCGCGGCTGGATCTCGACTCGCGAGATCCGTGTGCGTGATCCATCCATAAAGGCCGCGGGTGAAGGAGAGGGATCGGGTCTTGACGGACTTCTTTGATCTACGAGTTGGTTTCTTCGCCATGATTATCTATCAGGGTGCGTTAGCCAACCTCAGCGCTCTCACTCATCATTGCGGAGGCCGATGAGAAGTTCTCGAGCGCGCTCGGCATCCTCAAATGCCACGCGGATCGTGGGAGGACCGGTCACGAGGCTGTACCCTGTCCCGAGGCGACCGATGCCGAAAAGATCCTGGAGCCCCTCCGCTTGCGCAACGTACCGGATTCCTGCGCCATCCAAGGCGGCCCTCGCCAGCGCGAAGAGCGCAGGATCCGCCGACTCGAAGACCGTCACCAGGTCGCTCACACGATGACGGCCGTATTACAACGCCCGCTTCGGAACCGCCCCCAGCACACACAGGATTACTGCCAAAGCAATGGCGGCGCCTGCCTGCGCGACATACCACTGCCCTGCTTCCTCGATGATCGCAGGACCGACGCGCGGGTCCAGGAGCTGGCCGAGCTGCGTCCAGGCAGCAACCGCTACGAGCGCGAGCGCTGGAATCGCCAGCCAGCGCCGAAAACGGGCGGCGACGAACCCTACGACACCCAGCAGAATGGCTCCTCCCCAAAGAGCCCGCAAACTCGGCTCCTTGCCGAGCATTTCGAGGATGAGAAGCACGCCGACAGTATAGCGCGATCCATCAGAAATGCGTGTGAGCGGCGCAAGGCATTGACGCTACGGTACGTTCACATTGAGCTGCACCGTGCTGAATGCCGGCAGGTTCACCACTGTAGAGTCGCGCGACGTCGTCTCCACCGTGACGCGAATGCATGCGGAGATGCCGGTGGACGGGCTGAAGAGCTCGAGGCGATAGATCCCGCTGGCGTTGGTCTTCCCATTCCGCTGTTGGGTCACGGTCCCCGTGCCACAGTTGTTCGGCAGGAAAGTGCGTACCGCCACGTCGGCATCGGGAACGGGTTGGGCCATCGCGTTGCTGACAAGCCCTGCCACCGTGACGATGGGTCGATTGCTCGGTGTCACCGCATCGGCACATCCGAATCCGAGAACCACGACCATCACTCGAACCACACCGCGCATCAGACCGAGCCCGATATTGGAGTTGTGGTAATCTACCTCCATCAGCCATCATCGAACCGGCGGCGGCTGTTGCTCGAGCAACTGTGCCAGACTGCGATCGTGGCGGCGGGCAAGCAGCAGCTGTGCCGTCATCGCACCCATGAACGCACAGAACATGTCCCACTGTGTGTCCCATACGTCGCCTTGGGTACCAAGGAACGCGTCCGCGGCGTGGCCGCCGGCGAGCGCGGACCACCATTCGAAGAACTCATAGCACGCGCTGAACGCGAGGCACATCGCCGTCACGATGGCGAACAACCAACGGCCAGGCCGCAACGGCGACGTGCGAACCAGGATCTCACGGATGAGGATGGCAGGGACGAAGCCCTGGGCGAAATGCCCGATGCGGTCGTAATGGTTCCGCGCCAGGCCGAGCAAGTCCTGAAGCCAGAAGCCCAGCGGCACGCGGGCATAAGTGTAGTGCCCACCGAGGATGAGGATGAGCGCGTGGATGGCGAGGAGTGTGTAAGTGAGTCGGGTTAACGGAAAGCGACGGGCCGTCAGCAGCAGCACTGGACCCGCGATCAACACCGGAAAAACCTCGAGCCACCAGGTGGTACGATCGTACGGCGCGACGCCCGACACGACCAACGCCGCGCCAACGATGACCACGAGCGCGCGCAGGTAACCGCTCGTGGTCTGTTGCATTAGTCGTCCTTGACGAAAGGTCGACGTCCACGCAGCGCACGGCAATCTCCGTGCGCTGGGTGAATGGAGTCGTCAGCGGTTGATCTTGGTAGGCGAAGCGACCGCCTCATTGTCGGCTGGCAGCGCGTCGCGCGCGCCGAGTACATTGGCAACCGCTTTGAACGTGACCTTCCCGAGCTGCGCATCGGCGTTCGTGAACGTGTAGCTGAAACTGAAATCCGTCGTGCGGTTTCCCGCACCGGCACGAGATTCGTCAGCGAGCCGACCAACTGATAGCCGCCGGGGACACTCTTGAAGAGTTGAACCTCGACCGTCTCGGGTGAGCGCCTGCTGTTGAGTCCGACCGGTGGCCATCGTGACATCAGACGACGGATTTCGGATCCGCGAGCGGCAAGCCAAACGCCTCCGCCACACCCGGACACACGACTTTCCCTTCGACCACGTTCAATCCCAAGGCGAGGCTCGGATCCTTCTTGCACGCCGTCTTCCACCCGTCGCGCGCCAGGCGCTTGGCATACGGGAACGTCGCGTTCGTCAGCGCGAGCGTCGATGTCCTCGGCACACCGCCCGGCATGTTCGCCACGGCGTAGTGGAGGATGCCGTCCACGACGTACGTGGGGTTGTCGTGCGTCGTCGGCTTTGTGGTCTCGATGCAACCACCCTGGTCTACCGCCACATCCACGATCACCGAGCCAGGCTTCATGACCTTGAGATCGCCGCGCTTGACGAGACTGGGCGCCTTCGCGCCCGGCAACAGCACCGCGCCGACGACGAGATCGGCCTTCTTGAGCTGCTCGAGAATGTTGTGGCGGTTGGAGTACAGGGGATCGACATTGGGCGGCAGTACATCGGAGAGGTAGCGCAGCCGGTCGAGCGATACGTCGAGGAGCGTGACGTGCGCGCCCAGGCCCGCAGCCATCTTCGCCGCATTCGTGCCGACCACTCCGCCGCCGATGATCAGCACCTCGGCCGGCAAGACCCCGGGCACACCACCCAACAAGATCCCGCTGCCACCGAACACCTTCTCGAGATACTTGGCACCCTCCTGCACCGCCATGCGCCCGGCGACTTCACTCATCGGCGTGAGCAGCGGCAGCTCGCCCGTCGGCAACTGCACCGTCTCATACGCGATCGCGATGCACCCGGACTTGATCACCGCTGCCGTCAGCGGCTCGGACGCGGCGAAGTGAAAATAGGTGAAGATCACCTGGCCCTTGCGCATCCGCGGCCACTCGGGCTCGATCGGTTCCTTCACCTTCAGAATCATCTCCGCCTTCGCCCACACCGCCTCGGCCGACGGCACGATCTCCGCACCCACCGAGCGATAGGCGTCGTCGCCGAACCCCGAGCCAAGCCCCGCCCCTCGCTCCACCAGAACCGTGTGGCTGTCGCTCGTGAGCGACTCCGCCCCCGCGGGCACCAGCGCGACGCGGTTTTCGGCGGTCTTGATCTCTTTGGGCACGCCGACGATCACTGTGTGATCCTCACTCTCGTCGTCCCATCGTCTTGTCGCCTTGCGATGGTCCAAGTGAGACAACGGTTTGCCGCTCGGGTGCGAAAAACTCAGCCGCGATCGCGGAGAGTTCCTCCGCCGTCAGCGCCTCGACCGTGCGCAGCACTTCGTCCAGACTGCGATACGGCTCGCTGTAGACCGCGGTGCTCGCCAAACGATACATCCGGGATGTAGGACTCTCCAGCGAGAGCATCAATTGCCCCAAAGTCTGCTGTTTCGCGTCCTGGAGCGCCTCGCCACGCAACCCTTCGCGCGCCATGCGCGCGAACTCGTCGCGAATAGCCACTGTCGCAGCCGCCGCACGCGCGGGCTGCGTGCCGACATACACGCCCGCCATTCCCACCGCGCGGTAGAACGACGCGTAACTGTAGATCGCGTATGCCAGCCCCAGCTCCTCGCGAATCCGCTGGAACAGCCGGCTCGACATGCCACCGCCGAACACATTCGACAGCACCAGCATCCCGTACTTGCGGCGGTCGGCGTACGGAACCGTGTCAGTCGCAAACACGATGTGCGTCTGCGCGGTGTCCTTCTCAAAATGCCTGGTGACGCCGCGGACCGCGGGCGGCACAGGAGGGACCGCCGGTGCGGCGTGCGCGGTCGCCGATTTGCCGTCGCCCCCGCCCCCGCCGCCGAACCACCCCTGTTTCTCCACCTCCGCGAGCAACGCCTCATGCGTCAGGTTGCCGGCGGCAGCGATGATGCAGTTTCCCGGGAAGTAGGCGCGCGCGTGCAGATGCCGCAGATCATCGGTCGACAGCGCGCTGACGGTTTCTTTGGTGCCCAGGATCTGAAACCCATACGGGTGATTGGGCCACATGATCTCGTAAGCGAGATCGAACACTTCGTCGTCCGGGGTGTCCTCGACCGTGCTGATTTCTTCCAGCACGACCTGTCGCTCGAGCGAGAGATCGTTGTCCCGCAGCGCCGGCCGGCGCATGATGTCGGAGATGACGTCGAGCGCGCGCGGGAGATCTGCGTCGAGCACCCGGGCGTGATAGGCGGTGGAATCACGAGACGTGTAGGCATCGAGCGAGCCACCGCGCGACTCGAGCGACAGGGCGATCTCCTGCGCGGTGCGCCGCTCCGTCCCCTTGAACACCATGTGTTCGAGTAGGTGCGACACGCCCATCTTCGGCCGGGGCTCGTGCGCGCTCGCGGTCCGTACCCAGACCCCGACCGCCACGGAGCGAACGCTTGGCTCGCGCTCGCTCAACACCGTGATCCCGTTGGGCGCGGCGGTGCGATGGATTTCGCGGTCCAGCCGCACCGTGTCTAGCGTGTGGGCCACGCTAGTTCTTCTCGATCAGCGCTTTCCGCGAAAGCCGCATCCGGCCGCGCTCGTCCACCTCCAGCAACTTCACCCTGAGGTGGTCGCCCTTCTTCACGACATCCTCCGTCTTCTCGGTGCGACCGTGTTGCAGCTCGGAGATGTGGAGCAATCCTTCCACGCCGGGAATGATCTCGACGAACGCCCCGAACGCCGTCGTGCTCTTCACGACCCCCTCGTAGACCTTCCCGACCTCGGGCTCCTGCACGATGCCGGACACCATGTCCCGCGCGCGCTCGGCGGCTTCGCCGACGCCCGCGATCGTGACCAAGCCGTTGTCATCGACATTTATCTCGGCACCGGTCTGCTCCTGAATGCCGCGGATCGTCTTGCCCTTCGGTCCGATGAGATCGCCGATCTTGTCGGGCCGAATCTGAATCGTGATGATGCGGGGAGCGTACTTGGACAGCTGGGACCGCGGCTGCGGCATCGCTTGCTGCATGATGTCGAGGATGTGCACCCGCGCCTTGCGCGCCTTCTCGAGTGCCTCGCTGATCACCTTCCAGTCGAGCCGCTCAACCTTGATGTCCATCTGAATGGACGTCACACCGTCCCGCGTCCCCGCGACCTTGAAATCCATGTCGCCGAGGTGGTCCTCGGTGCCCAGGATGTCGGTGAGAATGGCGGTGCGACCGCCGTCGGTGATCAGACCCATCGCGACGCCGGCACAGGCCGACTTCACCGGAACGCCGGCGTCCATCAGCGCCAGCGAGCCGCTGCACACCGTCGCCATCGACGACGAGCCGTTGGACTCGAGGATCTCGGACACGATGCGGATCGTGTACGGGAACTGCTCGTAGGGCGGCAGCACCCCCTGCAGCGCCCGCTCCGCCAACGCCCCATGCCCGATCTCACGCCGCGACGTGCCGCGCACCGGCTTCACTTCGCCGGTCGAGAACGGCGGGAAGTTGTAGTGCAGCATGAACGACTTCGTCGTCTCTTGCGCCACGTCGATCGAATCGATGCGCTGCTCGTCGTCCGTCGTGCCGAGCGTGACGGAGGCCAGCGCCTGGGTCTGGCCGCGCGTGAACAAGGCCGAGCCGTGGGTCCGCGGCAGCCAGCCGACTTCGCACGTGATCGGGCGCACCGTGTCGAGATCGCGTCCATCGACGCGCTCGCCCGCGGTCAGCACGCGCTCGCGCATCGTGCTGTACTCGATCCCTTCGATCACTTCCGCGATCTCGCGCAGCTTGTCGGGGAATTCCTCGGCGAGCTGCTCGACGATGGTGGACTTGATCGCGCTGAGCGCCTGCGTTCGCTCCGCCTTGACCGCCAGCGTCAGTGCCTCGTCTACCTTGTCCTCAGCCAGTGCCTTGACCCGTGCCACGAGCTCTGCAGGAGGCTCGGCCTTGGTCCATTCCATCTTGGGCTGTCCCACCGCTTCGACGACTTCATCGGCGATGCCGAGCAGCTCCTTGATGCCCTTGTGAGCAACCTCGAGCGCCTTGACGATCTCCGCTTCCGTCAGCTCGAGCGCGCCCCCTTCGACCATGACGATCGAGTCGCGCGAGCCCGAGACCGTCAGATCGACGTCGGAGAACTCGAGCTGCTGGAACGTCGGATTCAGAATCCACGCGCCTTCGACGCGCCCCACCCGCACGGCGGCGATCGGGCCGTTCCATGGCACCTTCGAGATCGAGAGCGCCGTAGATGCGGCCACGACGCCGAGTACGTCGGCGTCGTTCTCCTGGTCGGCCGAGAGCACGTAGACAAAGACCTGCACCTCGTTCTTGAAGCCCTCGGGGAACAGCGGCCGCACAGAGCGGTCGATGACGCGCGCGGAGGTGATTTCCTCGTCCGAGGGCCGGCCTTCCCGCTTCAAAAAGCCGCCGGGGATCTTGCCGGCGGCATAGGCCTTCTCGCGGTACTCGACGGTGAGGGGAAAGTAGGGGAGGTTCGCGGTCGTGTCGGAGACGGTGACGGTCGCGAGAACCACGGTTTCACCGAACTGCACGAGACACGATCCTGCCGCCTGCCGGGCCAGCCTGCCTGATTCGATTCTCAGGGTGCGGCCGGCGAATGTCTGGTCGACGCGCTTCACTGCGTTGCCTGTCTAGAGCACTCGAATAAGTGCCGGGCGCCCCCGGTGCTCTTCCGGGGTGACCCAGCACGACGCCTTGTGCGGCTTAATGTCGGAGACCGAGCTCGTCGATGAGCTGCCGGTACTTCGCAAGATCGGTGCGCTTCAAGTATTCCAGCAGGCGGCGGCGCCGGCTGACCATGCGCAGCAGGCCGCGTTGCCCGTGGAAGTCCTTCGCGTGGACCCGGAAGTGCTCGGTGAGGCTGTTGATGCGCTCGGTGAGCAGCGCGACCTGGACCCGGCTCGAACCGGTGTCCTTCTCGTGCAGCCCGTGTTTCCTGACCGGCGTCGTCTTGTCGTACATCGTCCCTGTTCCCTAATCGTTGGAAGCGCCGTATGTTAGCGGGCTGCGATGGCTTTGTAAAGCCTATTTAAGACGATACGACGATAGGACGATAAGAGCCTCCACCTGAACGCCCCCACCGACCTCGTCGGACAGAAGCTGGGCCCCTACACCCTGGAGCGGCTCCTCGGCCAGGGTGGTTTCGCGTGGGCGTTCGCGGGTCGCGAGGCCGACGGCACGCCGGTGGCGATCAAGGTCCTCAAGCCCCAATACGCCGGCGACGCGCAGTTCGAGACCCGCTTTCGCAATGAAAGCGAGACCGCCGCGAAGCTCGAGCATCCCAACATCATCCGGATTCGCTCCGTCGCGAGGACGGGGCGGCACGTCTACTTCGCCATGGACTTCTGCCCCGACTCGCTCGCTGCCCGGATCGCGCGCGAAGGTCCGCTCCCCGAGGCGCACATCGTACGGCTGGCGCGTGACATCGCTGCCGCGCTGCACTTCGCGCACAAGCAGGGGGTGATCCATCGCGACCTGAAGCCCGACAACGTGCTGATCCGGTCCGACGGCACGGCGGTCCTGACCGACTTCGGCATCGCGCGCGCGATCACGGGTTACACCGCGTCGACCGGCGTGAACATGACGATCGGCACACCGCAATATCTGTCGCCCGAGCAGGCGCAAGGCCGGCCCCTCGATTCGCGAGTCGATTTCTACGCGCTGGGTGTCACGCTCTATAAAGCCGCGACCGGCGAAGTGCCGTTCCACTCCAATAACTGGTACGAGCTGGCGCGCATGCACGTCGAGGATCCGCCACCCGCGATGCGCAAAAAGCGCCCCGAGCTATCCAAGCGGTTCGAGCGCGTGGTGCTCAAGTGTCTCGCGAAGCATCCGGACGACCGCTACGCCGACGCTGGCAGCCTGGCCGCGGATCTCGACGCCGTCAGGGAAAAACGACGCTGGTGGGGTCTTTGGCCTAGCGGAAGACGCGGCGGATAGCGGCGACGAAGCGCTGCAACAGGCCGGGCTTGCGCTGAGAGTTTTCGGGAAACGGGAAACGAGAAACGGGAAACGTTTGGAGCGCCTTTTCCACCGCCTCTCGCAGCTCGGCCTCGTGGCGTCTTGGGAATGGCCTTGCGGTCGATCGCACGTCAAAACCTGGTTGCCCTTCGGTCGCTTTGAGCTCCACCACACCCGGGTGGGCCCGTTCAAGGACCTCGATGATCGGCCGTAACGTTTCCCGTTTCCCGTTTCCCGTCTCCCGATAATACTCGGCTGACACCGCAGCCACGAGCTGCTCCGCCGTTACACGACCGGCCAGGTAGCCAGCGAGCACGTCGTCAGCGGAAGAATCTGAAGACATCGTTCGACAGGGCGAGTGCGATAATCGCGAGAACGACCAGCATCCCAACCTGGGTCAGTCTCAGGCGCAACTGCGGCGATAGCGGCCGGCGCCGCACGGCCTCGACAACCAGGAACATCAGGTGTCCCCCGTCCAGCACGGGAATCGGAAGCATATTGAGCACTGCGAGGCTCACCGAGAGCAACGCCACGAATTCGAGGAACCATTGGAAACCGAGGCGGATCATCTGGTCGGCCATCTGGGCGATGAGAATCGGACCGCCCACTTCACGCGATGACGCCTGGCCAGTAACCAACCGCTTGACCGAAACCACAATGGCGACCAATTGGAAGATCGTCTGGTCGGCGCCATCGACGAGCGCTGCCCCGACGCTCACAGGCACGCGCACGCTCGGTCCTCGTGGATCGGGACCTGCGCCAATGAGTCCAACCGTGAACTCCTTGCCGGCGCTGTCCGTCTGCTTGTCCGCTTCCGGAACTACGGTGAGGTGCAGGACCGAGTCGCCGCGCAACACATCGATGGGCAGCGGCTGGCCCGCGCTGCCGCGAATCTTGCGGACCATCTCGTCCCACGAGCGGAGCGTGTCGCCACCCGCGCGCACAATGACGTCGCCTCCCCTGAGACCGATCTTGGCCGCCGGTTGTCCCGGATTGACGATGCCGATGGTCGGCGGCAACAGCGGGCGCAGCGCGCGCACCGTCTCGCGCCGAGATTGCCTATCGCCCGGCGGGAACACCACGACCAGCGGCGTCTCGCGGCCGGCGACCTCGATGCTCACCGTGTCGGGGCCATCGATCAGCCGCTCCTGCAGCTCGTCCCACGTCTCGATGCTGTCGCGATTGATCCGCACGATCTTGTCGCCGTGCCGCAAGGTGCCCAGCTCGTGCGCGCCGGGAGCAAGCCGCGCGGCGTTCACGGAATCAATGGGCAGATTGGCGAGACGGGGCTGACCGAGTGCGAGCGTGAGGCCGGTGTAGACGATCCACGCGAAGATCAGGTTCATCGTGACGCCCGCGACGATCACGGCCATCCGCGCCAACACCGGCTTTTTCTCGAAGGATCGGGCCGGATCGATCGCCGCCGCGGACTTGCCGCCTTCCAGCTCGCCAACCATTCCTTCTTCTTCCATGCCGGCCATCTTCACGTAGCCGCCGAGCGGGATCCACGAGATCCAGTATTCCGTTTCTCCGCGGCGGAATTGGATGACCGGCCGGCCAAACCCGAGCGAGAACCGCAGCACCTGGATGCCGACGAGCTTCGCGACGACGAAATGGCCCAGCTCGTGCACGAAGATCAACGGCCCCAGCGCAACGAGGAACGCGAGAATGGTCAGGAGCACGCGGCCTCCTGAGCCAGGCGACGCGCGTCGGCATCCGCCGCCAGCACGCCGGCGAGCGTGCTCGCATGGCCGGGTTGGGCACGCTCCAGCACATGCGAGAGAATCTCAGCGATCTTACCGAAGGGAATCTTTTCATCCAGGAAGAGCTGCACCGCGACCTCATTGGCCGCGTTGAACAGCGCCGGCGCCGTGCCTCCGCGTTGCGCCGCTTCGCGGCCCACCGCGTATGCCGGGAAGCGATCGAGCTCCACGGACTCGAACGTGAGCGTCCCGGCGGCGACCGGATCGAACCGGCGCACACCGCTATCGGGCACGCGTTCGGGGTAGGTCAGCGCGTAGAGAATCGGCAGCTCCATTGTCGGAAACCCCACCTGGGCCAGCACCGAACCATCGACGAACTCGGCGAACGCGTGAATGACGGACTGCGGATGGATCACTACCTCGATCCGTCGATACTCCACCGCAAAGAGAAAGTGAGCCTCGATGACCTCGAGGGCTTTATTCACGAGGGTCGCCGAATCGACCGTGATCTTCTTCCCCATCGTCCACGTCGGATGCTTGAGCGCCTCGGCCACCGTCGCCTGCGACACGCGCTCCGGCCCCCAGGTGCGGAACGGCCCGCCCGACGCCGTGAGAATGAGGCGCGCCAGCTCGGTCGGGCGCCGGCCGGTGACGCACTGCAACACCGCGCTGTGCTCGGAATCGACCGGCACAATCTCGCCGCCACCCTCGCGTGCCGCTCGCGTCACGAGCTCGCCGGCCATCACGAGCGTCTCCTTGTTCGCGAGCGCCACGCGTTTGCCCGCCTGGAGTGCGGCGAGGGTCGCCTCGAGCCCCGCCGCGCCGACGATTCCATTTACGACGATTTGGACGTCAGGATGGGTGGCGGCTTCGACGAGACACTCCGCGCCTTTGCGTATCCCGTTTCCCGTTTCCCGTTTCCCGCCATTCACCAGGCCAACAAACGCCGGGTGCCACTCGCGTTCCTGCTCGACGAGCAGGTCTCGATTCGAGTGCGCAGTGAGCGCCACGACTCGAAACCGCTCCCGCTGCCTGGCCAGGACCTGGAGCGTCGATCGCCCGATCGATCCTGTCGAGCCGAGGACCGCGACGCCGACGCTCATATCACGCCGAACACGCGATAGAGTCCCGCCGACGCTGGCACCACGAAGTACAGCGAGTCGAGCCGATCGAGCACGCCGCCATGTCCCGGAATGAGCGTTGACGAATCCTTCACCCCAGCCTCGCGTTTGAAGAGCGATTCGGCGACATCGCCGACCTGCCCAACAATCGACACCGCGAGGCCGAACAGCAACAGCTGCCCCGGGGAAAACGTCCACCCATAGCGATTCAGGACGAACTTGCCGAGGGCGAGAGCCGCGATCAGGCCGCCGAGTGTCCCACCCACCGCCCCCGCGTAGGTCTTTTTTGGCGACAACACGGGCGCGAGCTTGGGCCCGCCGACCCCGCTGCCCACCCCCATCGCCACGGTGTCGCAGATCCACGTGATGACGAGAGGAAACAGCGTGAGCAGCGCGTACCCGGCGGGGCGGAACCCCGCCTGGCTCCCGTGTCGGATCGCGATCAGAAAGGTGAGTAGGCCAGACGCGTACAGACAGCCGAACAGCGTGATCGACACACTTGTGAGCGGTCGGCCGGTGGGCCCGCGGCGCACCATCGCGATTATCAGAGCCACGATCAGCCACATCGCGCCGAGATACAGGGCGGGCTCCGCCCAATGCAGCTCGGATCCCTTCGCCCAGTAGGCGAGTAGCGGAATGCCCGCTGCCGCGAGCCACCCTGTGCGATCGAGCGCCTCGATCCCCTGGCGGCGTCCGAAGTCGTAGATCTCCCGCGCACCCAGCACGCCGAGGATGGCGATGGTCGCCGCGAGCACCCATCCCCCCACCCAGATGACGCCCACGACCGCGGGAATGGCGATCGCGGCCACCAGGATGCGCTGCACCAGATTTTTCGAGGGCATTAGGACGCGGTGACTTTCCCGAAGCGCCGGTCGCGGCGCTGATAATCGAGAATCGCGTCCAACAGCGTGCGCCGGTTGAAGTCGGGCCATAACACCGGCGTGATGTACAGCTCGGTATACGCGAGCTGCCACAACAGGAAGTTCGAGATCCGCTGCTCGCCGGACGTGCGAATCAGCAGATCGGGATCGCACCACGGCGCGGTGTACAGCTTGCTGCGGATCGCCTCTTCGTCGATGTCTTCGAGCCGCTTGATCCCCTTGAGCACCTCTTCGGCGAGCAGTCGCGCGGCGCGCGCGATCTCGCCGCGCGACGAATACGAGATGCAGAGGTTGAGCGACAGCTTTTGCCCCCCCGCGGTCTCGCGCTCCACCCGCTCGACGGCCGCGCGCCCGCCTGCCGTCAGCCGGCCCCGATCGCCGAGCACGTGCACCCGCACACCCTGGTCGCGCAGCTCCATGACTTCCTTCGCGATGTACTCCTCGAGCAGATCCATCAACGCCGAGATCTCGGTCGCGGGGCGATTCCAGTTCTCCTCGGAGAACGCGAAGAGGGTCAGCACCTCCACGCCGGCCTCGATCGCGCCCTCGACCGCCTCGCGCACGGCCTTCATTCCCGCCCGGTGGCCGAACGGCCGCGGCAGGCGGCGCTCGGCCGCCCAGCGACCGTTGCCGTCCATGATGATCGCGACATGACGAGGTATCGGGCCGGGCAGCATCAGACTTCCATGATCTCCGCTTCTTTAGCCTTCACGGCCGCATCGATTCCCTTGAGATGCTCATCGTGCAGCTTTTGCACGTCCTTTTCCGCATGCTTCTGATCGTCCGAAGAGACGTGCTCGGTCTTCTTGATCCTGTTCATCGTCTCGGTCCGCGCGTGCCGAATCGCCACGCGACCTTCTTCCGCGAACTTGTGCACGACTTTCACGAGCTCCTTCCGCCGCTCTTCGGTCAGCGGGGGGATGGGAATCCGAATGATCGTGCCGTCGTTGGCCGGTGTCAGCCCGAGATCGGACGCGAGGATGCCCTTCTCGACGGCTTTCAACAGGCTGCGATCCCACGGCTGGACGGTCAGCAGCTTCGGCTCCGGGGCGGCGACGCTCGCCACCTGCGTGAGGGGCATTTCGTTGCCGTAGGCCTCGACGCGCACCAGGTCGAGCAACGCCGTTGTCGCCTTGCCCGTGCGCACGGTCGCGAATTCCCGCTTTACCGCCTCGACCGCCTTGTCCATCAGCTGTTTGGCGTGCTTGAGGTGATCGGTGAGACCGGCAGCCGGTGCAGGTGTCATTGGACGATCGTGCCGACGCGCTCTCCGGCCAGGACCCTGGCCGTGGCGCCGGGCTGGTTGATGTTGAACACTATGATGGGAAGCTTGTTCTCTTTGCACAATCCGAACGCGTTTGCATCCATCACCGCGTAGCCTTGGACGAGAGCTTCCTGAAAGGTGAGCGTGGGAAGGAACTCCGCGGAAGGGTCCTTTTTGGGATCCGCCGTGTAGATGCCGTCCACGTTGGTCGCCTTCAGGATCACGTTCGCCTCCACCTCGAGCGCCCGCAACACGGCTGCGGTGTCGGTGGAGAAATACGGATTGCCCGTGCCCCCAGCGAAGATCACCACACGACCCTTTTCGAGGTGGCGCACCGCCCGACGCCGGATGTAGGGCTCGGCCAGCTCTTCCATGCGGATCGCCGTCATGACGCGGGTGTCGACACCCTTCTTCTCCAGGATGTCCTGCAGCGCGAGTGCGTTGATGATGGTCGCGAGCATCCCCATGTAGTCGGCTGATACGCGATCCATGCCCTGGGCGCTTGCGGTCGCACCGCGCAGGATGTTGCCGCCGCCAATCACGAGGCCGAGCTGCACGCCCGACGCGGTGACTGCTTTCAGCTCGTCGGAGAGCCGGTCGATGACACCGAAGTCGATGCCGGAAGCCCGCCCACCCGCGAACGCCTCGCCCGACAGTTTGAGCAGCGCGCGCCTGTAGGCGAGGCCTCCCTTGGCCACCTAGTTGCCTCCGAGCTCGAAGCGGGCGAAGCGGCGCACCTGCACCTTCTCACCCGTTTTGCCGGACAAGGCTTTCACGAGGTCACCGACCGTCACCTTGTCGTCTTTCACGAACGGCTGTTCGAGCAGCACGTTCTCCTGATAGAATTTCTTCAGTTTACCCTCGACGATTTTTGCCTTCACCGCCTCCGGCTTTTTCTCCTCGGCGACCTGCGCCGTGTAGACGCGGCGCTCGCGCTCCACGACGTCCGCGGGAACATCCTCGACGCGCACGGCGATCGGCCTGGCCGACGCGACGTGCAGCGCGATGTCCTTCGCGAGCTGGCGAAACTCGGCGGTATTGGCGACGAAGTCGGTCTCGGAGTTGAGCTCGACCATCGTGGCGACTTTCCCGTTGAAGTGCAGATAGATCTCGATGACGCCCTGCCCCGCGGCGCGATCGGCCCGCTTCTCGGCACGCGCGGCGTATTTGACGCGCAGCAGCTCCTCGGCTTTCGCCATGTCGCCGCCCGCTTCCTCCAGCGCCTTCTTGCAGTCCATCATGCCCGCGCCCGTCTTGGCGCGCAGCTCGGCCACCAGTTTTGCGGGAATCTCTTTCACTGTCGTCATGCGTCCTTTCACTCCCTCATAAAAACGCCGCCCTCGCGCCGTACAGCCCGGGGGCGGCGGTCGGTGTGTTCATCCAACGGAGTGGGTTACGCCTTCTCCCCGCTGACGGGTTCCGGAGCGGGGGGCGCCTCCTCCGTTTTGAGCCGGGCGGCAATCGCCTCCGGCTTCGGCCGCCGCTTGCGCCGCGCCGGCCGCTTCTTCCGCTCGCCGTCGACATCCGCTTCGCCCGTCTCGGACGAGTAGGTCGTCCCTTCGCCTTCTTCGCCGCCCGCTTCGCGCAACGGCATCTGGCGCCGCGCTTCGCCGATGACGTCCGAGATCGCATTCGTGATCAACGAGACCGCGCGGATCGCGTCGTCGTTTCCCGGGATCGGCACGGTGATCAGGTCGGGGTCGGCGTTCGTATCGACGATCGCCACCACCGGAATGCCGAGCTTGTTTGCCTCCGCGACCGCGATGCGCTCTTTCTTCGCATCGATCACGAACAACGCGCCCGGCAACCGGCCCAGGTTCTTGATACCCGCGAGGTTCTTGTCGAGCTTCGAGCGCTCACGGTCGAACAGCAACTGTTCCTTCTTGGTATAGTTCGTGAAATCGCCGTCGGCCGCGCCCTGCTCCAGGTCTTTCAGCCGCTTGATCTGCTTCTTGATCGTCTGGAAGTTCGTCAGCGTCCCGCCGAGCCAGCGCTCGGTCACGTAGAACGCGCTGCATCGCCTCGCCTCGGCCTCGATGATGCCCTTGAGCTGCTTCTTGGTGCATACGAACATCACACCTTCGCCCTTCAGCACGACGCCGCGCAGCAGCTCCTGTGCGGCTTCGAGCTGACGCATCGTCTTTTGCAAGTCGATGATGTAGATGCCGGAGCGTTCGGCGAAGATGAACCGCCGCATCTTGGGATTCCAGCGGCGCGTCTGATGGCCGAAATGGACACCCGCTTCCAACAATTCCTGCAACTGAGGCTGAGGCATTTACTCCCTTTCTTGGGTTGGTTCCGCCGCCACCGTCATCTCTCAATCCACCCCGAAGGGACCCGGATTGAGATCAGGTGACGTGTGTGGTGTTGTCTGTTATCTGCCGTCAGTTATCGAACAGACAACAGATGACAGACAACTGATAACGCTACCGCTTCGAGAACTGGAACCGCTTCCGGGCACCAGCACGGCCCGGCTTCTTCCGTTCCACGGCGCGAGGATCGCGAGTGAGCAGTCCCTGCTCGCGCAGTTTCTTGCGATGCCGATCGTCGGCGAGCACCAATGCCCGCGCGATTCCCAGCCGCATCGCCCCCGCCTGCCCCGTCAGTCCACCACCCACGACGCGCGCCTTCACGTCGAAGGCGCCCAGCGTATCGGTCGCGGTGAACGGTTGCTGAATGTGCGACACGAGCGACGGCCGGGGGAAATAATCGCCCAGCGTGCGCCCGTTGATACTCCACTTGCCCGACCCCGGCGTCAGATAGACCCGCGCGATGCCGAGCTTGCGGCGTCCGATCGCGTGCCAGCGCAGCTCCGGTGTGATCCCTGTGCTCACTTAGACTCTCCCCCCAAGGCGACCAGCGGCGTCGGCTGTTGAGCGACGTGCGGATGCTCGGGCCCCGCGTACACCTTGAGCATCTGCTTCACGTGCTGGCGCGACAGCGTGGTCTTGGGCAGCATGCCCCAGACCGCCTTCTCGATCACGCGCTCGGGATGCTTGCTCAGGACTTTTTGCACTGGCGTAAACCGTTCGTGGCCCATGTAGCCCGTGTGTCGGAAATAGCGCTTCTGCTCGATCTTGCGACCCGTCAGCTGCACCTTCTCGGCGTTGATGACGATGACAAAATCTCCGCCGTTGACGTGCGGCGTGAACGTCGGTTTGTGTTTGCCGCGCAGGATCTGCGCGATGCGGCTGGCAAGCCGGCCCAGCGGCTGCTCCGCCGCATCCACCAGCCACCACCGTCGCTCGATGTCCTGCGGCTTCAGCGTGTACGTCTTCATGCCCCTCGGCGCCCTGGATTTTGACAGACGCGAACTCTAACCGGGGCGTAAGGGGCTGTCAACCCGAGGGTTGCGATGATTTGTCGGACAGCGTCACGAGCGCCGCGCCTTTTTCCACGCGATCGCCCGCCTTCACGTGGATCTGCGCGACCAGACCGCGACTCGGCGCCCGGAGCTCATTCTCCATCTTCATCGCCTCAACCACCACGAGACCCTCGCCAGCCTCCACCGCCTGCCCCGTCGTCACCTCCACGCGCACGATGAGCCCAGGCATGGGCGCCTTCACGACTCCACCGACGGCAGGCTTGCGCTCCTGCCCCGTGAGCGCCTCGATCTGCTTCGAGCGGTCGTCCTGCACCTCAACTTCGAACCGCTCGCCGACCGCGCCCAGCACCCAGCGCCGCCCATCGAGTCGCTGGCACGCCACCGTCCAGGAGTCTTTCCCGAGTAGCAAATGCATGAGCGGCGTGCCCGGGATGGCGGCCCAGTGTGATTCCAGCCGCTCACCGTCCACCGTGACGGCGCCGCCGTCGACATCGATGACGTAGGTGCGAGCGCGTAACGTTACATGGTACTTCATCGATTTCCCGTCGGCTGAAGCCGCGGTTCAGCGCACGGCATCATGCCGCCTCCAACACAGCCACCGTCTCCACGTGTGCCGTCTGCGGAAACAGATCGAACGCGCGCACAGCGACCAGCTGATAGTTGACGTTCAGCCGCGCAAGATCCCGCGCGAGTGTCGCCGGATCGCAGGAGATGTACACGAGCTTGGACACCGGCTCGGACGTAAGACGCAGCGACACGTCCCAATGGAGCCCCCCGCGCGGCGGGTTCACGACCACGGCATGCGGCGCCGGTAGGCTCGGCAGCACGTCCTCCGCACGCGCGGCGATGAACCGCGCCGCCGGGAGACGACCGCGACCCCACGTGACGGCTTTCTCGTCGGCGTCCACGCTGACGACGTTCGCGCCGCGCTCCACCAGGAGCGCGGCGGTATCGCCGATCCCGCCGTAGAGGTCCCACACCGTCTGCGACTTTACGTCGCCCAGCTGCTCCACCGCCCAGCGGCGGGTGAGCATGCCCATACCAGGATTCACCTGCTCGAATGCGGTCGCCGGAAATCCCGTCGCCGGCCCGGCGACGACGCGGGCCGCCCCGTCGGACGGCTGCCACCAGCAGACGACCTCGCCGTCGACACCGCCGTGCAGTGCTCGACGCAGCTCCTCGGCATTCACCCAGGGCTCGCCGGCCGACTCGGCGATGATGTGCCGCCGCTCCTCCCGATCGAGCCGCAGCGTGAGCCGTGTCAGCGGCTGAGGCAGCATCGCCAGCCTGCCTCGCAGCTCCCGCCACAACGCCATCAATCGGAAGTCGGTGATGTGACAATCGGCAAGCGGGAATACGAAGTTGGGCCGGTCAAAGGGGTGCAGTCCGACCGACGTCTTCACATCCATCGAGATCTTTGACCGGTAGCGCCATTCCTCGAGAGCCTCGACAACCTCGGGATCCTCGACCTTCAGTTTTCCAATCCGTCGCAGCGTATCGCCCACCATCGCGCGCTTGGCACTGAGCTGCCCGTCGTATGCGAGGTGTTGCAGCTGGCAGCCGCCACAATGATCGTGGACATAGTGCGGGCACGGCGCGGCAACCCTGCCGCGTCCCGGCTCCACGACCTCGCCCAATTCCGCGCGAGCGAAATTGCGGTGTCGCTGCAGCGAGCCTTCGCGCAGCCGAATGCGGTCTCCCGGGACAGTTCTCGGCACGAAGACGACTCGCCCGTCGCTCAGCCGTCCGACGCCGTCGCCACCTACCGCAATCCGGGTGATGGTCACGAGATCGGTCACTCGAGACCATCTCGCAGACCGAGCCGCCGGCCCTCGATCACCCATGGGGACGGCCCCGCCTGTTCGAAATCTCCGGCCGCCGGGCCGTCCGGCCGTCCGGCCGACCTTCGTTCATCCGCCCGTAACGCGGCGGCCACCGCCAGCGCCCGCTCGAGTCCGGGGCGCGCCGCCGCCGCCAGCACCCGGGCAGTGGCGCGCTCGAGATAGGTGATGTCGAGGTCGCCCTTGAGAAACGCCGCATCGTCCATCACTCGCAGATGAAACGGCTGGCTGGTGGGCAGACCGACAATCACCAGTTCGCTCAGCGCGCGCCGCATGCGCTGGATCGCGACCTCGCGCGTCTCACCCCACGCAACCAGCTTGGCGAGCAGCGGATCATAGAACAGCGTCACCTCGTCCCCCGCCTCGACGCCGGAATCCCAGCGAATGCCGGGGCCGCTCGGCACCCGCAGATACTGTAGCACGCCCGTGGCGGGGAGAAAATCGTTGAACGGATCCTCCGCCGTGATGCGGCACTCGATCGCATGGCCGCGCGGATGCAGCTGGCCACCGGGGCCCGCTGCGCCGTGCACGCGCATCGGCTGGCCGGCGGCAATGCGCAGCTGCTCGCGCACCAGATCCACCCCGTACACGAGCTCGGTGACGGGGTGCTCCACCTGAATGCGCGTGTTCATCTCGAGGAAGTAATAGCGCCCGCGCCCGGGATCCACCAGGAACTCGATCGTGCCCGCGCCGCGGTAGCCGGCCTGCCGCGCCACGGCGATCGCCGCCTCGGTGATCTCGC
>JBIOXD010000119.1:0-34503 GCA_044869265.1 Gemmatimonadales bacterium | reverse complement strand
GAGCCCCAAGCTCGCGCCGCTCCTGCGGCTCCTCTCGGCATCGCTCGCGAATGCGCCGCAGACGAGCTCGATCGCCTGGTCGAGCCCCGCGGCTGCGCGATGCACGGCGCCGATGAATGCGCCTTCGCCGCCGCCAACCATGCCGAACCTGACTTTCCTCACGGGCCGATTCTAGCCTAAGGCTCGATTTCCCTCGCCGATGCAGTAACATCCGCCCGATCACGCTTGGGGGCTACGAGTGGCAAACGAGAATTACGACGCAATCGTCGTGGGTTCGGGAATCTCCGGCGGCTGGGCTGCCAAGGAGCTCACGGAGAAAGGTTTGACCGTGCTGCTGCTCGAGCGCGGCCACAACATCGAGCACGCGAAGGACTACGCCAACGCCCACAAGCATCCGTGGGAATACCCGCATCGCGGCGGCCGCACCTACGCGATGGAGGAGGCCTACCCGGTCCTGCGGCGCGACTACCCGCTCAACGAGAAGAACGTCGCATGGTGGGTCGACGAGAAAGAGTCGCCGTACACGGAGATTCGGCGTTTCGACTGGTATCGCGGCTATCACGTCGGCGGCCGCTCGCTCATGTGGGGCCGGCAGAGTTATCGCTGGAGCGACTTCGACTTCGAGGCCAACGCGCGCGACGGGACCGCGATCGACTGGCCGATCCGCTACGCGGACATCAAGCCGTGGTACGACTACGTTGAACGGTTCGCCGGCATCGCGGGCTCGCGCGAAGGACTCGCGCAGCTGCCGGATGGTGAATTTCAGCCTGCCATGCCGCTGAACTGTGGCGAGGAGCTGATCGCCGGGCGCCTCAAGACGAAGTTCGGGGGGCGTCGCTTGATCATCCCGGGCCGCGTCGCGAATCTCACGCAGCCGCTCCCGGGGCGCTCCCCGTGCCAGTACCGCAACGCTTGCTGGCTCGGTTGCCCGTTCGGCAGCTATTTCAGCACCCAATCCTCGACGTTGCCCGCCGCCGTGGCGACTGGACGATTGACGCTGAAGCCATTCGCGATCGTCACCGAGATCCTGTACGACCGCGACAAGAAACGCGCGACGGGCGTGCGCGTGCTCGATGCCGTGACCGAGAAGACGACCGACTACACGGCGCGTGTGATCTTCGTCTGCGCATCGGCGTTGAACTCCACGTGGTTGCTCCTGAGATCGGCGACGGACGTCTGGCCCGGTGGTCTGGGGAGCAGTTCCGGCGAGTTGGGGCACAATCTCATGGACCATCACTTCCGCGCCGGCGCTTCGGGCACTCTTGAGGAGCCCGGGCTCGATGCGAAGTACTTCTATGGAAGACGCCCCACCGGTTTCTACATCCCCCGCTATCGCAATCTCTACGGTGACAAGCGTCAGTACCTGCGCGGCTTCGGTTACCAGGGTGGCGCGAGCCGTCAGGGGTGGTCGCGCGGCGTTGCCGAATTGGGCGTGGGTGGCGGGTTCAAGGATGCGATGGCGCAGCCAGGCAAATGGACGATCGGTGCGACAGCGTTCGGGGAGATGCTGCCCAATCACGCCAACCGCATCACGCTCGACAGGGAAAAGAAGGATAAGTGGGGCTTGCCCGTGCTTGCGATCGACTGTGCCACCGGCGAGAACGAGCGGCTGATGCGCACGGACATGATGAACGACATGGCCGAGATGCTCGAGGCGTCCGGGGTGAAGCAGGTCCGGACGTACGACAACGGCTACTGGCCCGGGATGGGGATCCACGAAATGGGTACGGCTCGCATGGGACGCGATTCCAAGCGCTCCGTTCTCAACGCGCACAACCAGGTTTGGGACGCACCGAACGTGTTCGTGACGGACGGAGCGTGCATGGTGTCGGCGAGCTGCGTCAATCCATCTCTTACCTATATGGCGCTTACCGCGCGCGCGGCCGACTTTGCCGTCGCTGAGCTGAAGCGCAACAACCTCTAGGGGCCTGCCAACATGGACATTTCCAAAGATGTTGAAATGACTTCGAACCCCTCTGAGGCCATAGACCGGCGCGAAGCAATAAAACGCGTAACGCTGCTGCTGGGTGGCGTGGCGCTGAGCGGCAGCGGCCTCGTGGCCGCTTGCGAGCGCGCACAACGGGGCGCGGCGGGGGCGGGGAAGGGCGGGGGGGGGCCCGTCGGCTCGTTCAGCGCGCAGGAGGTCGCGTTGCTCGATGAAGTGGCCGACACCATCCTGCCTGAGACGAAGACACCGGGAGCCAAGGCTGCGAATGTCGGTGCGTTCATGGCGCTGATGGTGACAGACTCCTATACCGATCGCGACGCCGGGGTTTTTCGCGACGGGCTGCGGACCATCGACCAGTCGGGCTTCATGGCGCAGACGCCAGAGCAGCGTCTGGCGCAGCTCGAGCAGCTCGACCGGGAGCAAAATGCTTATCAAGACAAGAAAAAACGCGAAGACCCGCCGCACTTCTTCCGCCAGATGAAGGAGCTGACCCTCCTCGGCTACTTCACTTCCGAGATCGGCGGCAGCCAGGCCATGCGGTACCGGGAAACACCGGGGCGGTTCGACCCCTGCGTGCCGTACTCGCCGGGGGAGACAACGTGGACGGCGCACGCGTAAACACATGACGGCGGTGCGGGTGTTGGTCGGAACGCGCAAAGGGGCGTTCATCCTGGCGGCGGACGGCAAGCGACGGCAGTGGGACGTGCACGGGCCGTTCTTTGCCGGCTGGGAGATTTATCACGTGAAGGGATCGCCGGCCGATCCCGATCGGTTGTACGCCGCGCAGTCGAGCTCCTGGTTCGGGCAGGTGATCCAGCGCTCCTGTGATGGCGGCAAGACGTGGGACCCCCCGGGCGGCGGACCGACAAAGTCTGCCGACGGGATGCCGCAGGGCGAGAGCAACAAGTTCGTCTACGACACCGCGCCCCCGACGGGCAAGCCCCTCACCACGCACCAGTGGTACGACGGCACTCAGCACCCCTGGGAGTTCAAGGGCGTGTGGCACCTCGAGCCCTCGCTCACGGACCCCGAGACGGTGTTTGCCGGTGTGGAGGACGCCGCGCTGTTTCGCTCTACCGACGGCGGCACGACGTGGCAGGAATTAGCGGGGCTGCGCGGCCACGGCAGCGGCCCGCAGTGGCAACCGGGCGCGGGTGGGATGTGCCTGCACACCATCCTGCTCGATGCCGCCGAGCCGCAACGGATGTTTGTCGCGATTTCCGCCGCCGGCGCGTTCCGGAGCGACGACGCGGGCGCGACGTGGCGGCCGATCAACCGCGGGCTGCGATCGCAGTACATCCCGGACCCCACCGCGGAAGTGGGGCATTGTGTCCATCGTCTCGCGATGCATCCCGCGCGGCCCGGCGTGTTGTTCATGCAGAAGCACTGGGATGTCATGCGGTCCGACGATGGAGGGGATTCGTGGAGCGAGGTGAGCGGCAACCTCCCCACTGATTTCGGTTTCGCCATCGACGTGCACGCGCACGAGCCCGATACCGTCTACGTGGTCCCGATCAAGAGTGACTCCGAGCACTTTCCGCTGGATGGCAAGTTGCGCGTGTACCGCAGCCGCGGCGGTGGCGGCGAATGGGAGGCGCTGACGCAGGGCCTGCCGCAGCGTGACTGTTACGTCAACGTGCTGCGCGATGCGATGTCGGTTGACTCACTCGATCCGTGTGGCGTGTATTTCGGGACGACCGGGGGTCAGGTGTACGGATCGGCGGATGGCGGGGACAGCTGGAGCGCGATTGTGCGTGACCTCCCTCCGGTCCTATCGGTAGAAGCACAGACGCTCCCGTGATTCGCGTCGAGCTGCCACAACATCTCCGCGCGCTCGCGGGCGTGATTGGCGAGGTCGTGCTGGAGCTCAGCGGGCCGGCCACGCCGCGCACCGTGCTCGACGCGCTGGAGTCACGTTACCCGGCGCTCCGCGGAACTATCCGGCACCACGTCACACTGGAGCGGCGCTCCTACGTGCGACTGTTCGCGTGCGCGCGCGATTGGTCGCATGAGGCACCCGATACACCACTTCCGCTAGCGGTTACCTCGGGTTCGGAGCCACTGCTCGTCGTTGGAGCGATCGCCGGCGGCTGATTTAGGCTAGCCCGACCCGCCGGCGGCGCGCCACCTCGATGCCGGAGACGCACACCGACAGCCAGAGCGTTCCTGCCGCATAACCTGCCAGCACGTCGCTGAGGTGGTGCGCGCCGAGATAGATCCTGCTCCACCCAATCGCGAGGATCAGGACCGCTGCGCCGCCCGCGAGAATCGCGAGGCGCCGGCGGGCGCTGTCCGGGACATGGACGGTGATCAGATAGACCAACATGCCGTATGCAACCAGCGATAGCATGGCGTGACCGCTGGGGAAGCTCCAGCTCTCCGAGGACAGGATCTCGGAATGGTCTGGTCGCGGCCGCCGAAATGCCGCCTTCAATACCAGGTTGAACACCTCACCGCCGATCACGGCGATCAGCCAGCCCCGGAGCAACACCCACTGGTACCGCATCGCCAGAATGATCCCTACCGTCAGGGTCATTGCCGTCAGCGGGAGCCATGACCCCAACGCTGTAAGCACTTGGGCGATCATGTACCCGCTCGGTTGCATCGGTAGCTGTTTGAACAGCCAGAGATCGAGCTGCACGAGCGACGTTTGGTAGAACACGTTCTCGGCAATGCTCGCAAACATCCACAATCCGACGAGGCTTGTGGCAAGCCCGAGGGTGAGATGCAGGCCGAAGGGCGTGCCACGAGCGAACCGCGCCCCGACGAATGCGTCGAGGCGCGGATAGCGGGCGATCAGCCGCCGCATTGCTGACGTCCTACAGCTGCCAGCTGTAGACCAACTTTACGAGGAACTGATTCGAGTCGAACCCGAAATGCTGCCGCCCGGCATACGAGCGCAGCATGTTGTGATTGTAGACGACGAACAGATCCCCGAAGGTGCTGTACGTCCACCGTAGCCGCGTATTCGTGCCAAGGGAGCGGCTCTCGTTATCGTACTGCCAGAAACTGCTCAGCTGAAAGTCAGCCGAGGGTTTTACCTCGAATCGGCTGGTGAACAGCTGTTGCGTGAACGTTCCACCAGGCAGATCGCCCTTATTTTGCTCGAGGCCGAGCTCCAGGGTGAACAGCGTGGCCGGTTTCAGCGCGAGATTAGCCTCGATTGTATTCAGGTGGCCGTCGTAAAACTTCCCGAACGCGTAGACAACTTCTCCGCTCACCTTGCGCTTTTCGGCAAGCGTCCCAGTCACGGCGGACCGGGCCCATCGATACTCGCCTGCTGGAATGACCACTGTGTCCGTCTCCGTCTCGAAGATCTCGAAATCTTCGGGCGGCCGATCGCCCTCCGGCTGGATCTCGAACGCCAGTCGATCGCCGCTCTCGAACAGCCAGTCGAAAGGCTTGATGGTCCCCACGTAGGTCTGCCACGTGGGTTCATTGACGTCGGTATACACCTGGAGAGAGGCGGTGTGACTCATCTGGCGGACCAGCCCCCATGACGGGCGCGGGTCATACGAGATCACGGTGTTCACAAAGGACACATCGTTGCGTGCGACAAAGCCCAGGGGCGGCTCGACGGCATCGCCGATGGTCGCCGCGGTCAACGCGAAATTGAACAAGTCTGCGGGGTAGTCGACTTTGAAGCCGTAGGCGGCCTGCTCGCCCACCAAGTCGGGCGCCTCGTTATAGAACCCCCAGATCCCGACGAGCAGCCGTTTGTCGCCCAGGAAGCGCGATGTCCGGTATGTGAAGTCGCCGCCCAACAGGAAGGCGTCGGAGTTCCCCAGTTGGTCGCCGAATGTCGCGAGCACACCCAGCGAAGACTCTTCGAACACGTTCTGCTTGACGCGCAATACGCCCATCGTCGTCGCGGGCGCCACGCTGTCGAGCTCGCTCGTGCGCACGGCCAGTGCGCCGAGGTTCGTGTTCTTGACACGGCCATTGAGTTTGCCGCCGAGCAGAATGGGAATCTTCTCGGCGTCGCCCTCGGGGCTGACGAGCCCGATCCGCCGGCTGTAGAACGGCTGCAGGTTGGCCTCTTCGAGGCCGAGGCCGAACTCGAAAATGTCGCTGCCTTCTAGAAAGAAGCTGCGCTTTTCCGGGAACAGAATATCAAAGCGCGTGAGATTCACTTGACGGGCATCGGCCTCCGTCTCGGCGAAATCGGTGTTGTACGTGGCCGATGCGGTGAGGTTCCCTATGCGCTGCGTGGCATCGACGGTCCAGTCTCCCGCGAACTCCGACTGTGCCCCCGGTTCCGGGCGGGACCAATCCCCGATAGCCGCGGGGCGGATGGTCAACCCGCGCCCCGTTTGGAACGCCGGCAGATTCGTCAGCAACCCCGCTCGACCGACTTGATAGATCTCGATGTCCAGGCTGACCCCCGACCACCGATCGGTTTCCTGGAGCCGTTGGATGCGGCGCTCGATATTGTATCCCCAGCTCTTGAGGCCCTTCTTGAAGCTGATACTCTGCATGGGGATCCGGATTTCGGCGTTCCAGCCGCTCGCGTCACGGGAGGTCCTGGCTTCCCAGATCGTATCCCAATTGCTATTGACGTCCTCTCCCTCGGCGCTCACCAAGCCGTCGAACCGGGATCCGTCGGGGTTCACCGCGAAGACGTAGCCGGAGCGGCCGTCCTGGAACGTGTCGAGGATGAGCACGATGTGATCTTCCTCGTCGAGCTCGACGTCTCGTGCCTTCGAAAAGGACACGATCGCCGAGGGATCGGGGTCGTAGCAGCGGATGCCCATGACAATTTCCGTCGGCGTCACGAGCACGCGTACGACGGTCCGGCCGGTAGGGACGCCGCCCTCTGTGGGCTCGAGCATGGTGAGGTTCGAAATCGAGTCGACGGTGGTCCACACCGGCTCGGACAACACGCCGTCGAGGACGATGCCCTGCGCAACGGACCCGACGTGCAGCGCGAGCCGTGCGTTCGAGTCCGGGCTTTGGGCAACCTCTCGTGCGGGCTGGTGATGGTCAGGCCCCGCAGCATGACTTTCCCGTGGGGCATAGACCGTCCCGACCGCGGCGTACCGCGTCAGGTCTGGGCCATTGGGAACCGTGGCTTGGGACCTAGCGACCGCGGGGGCGGGGAGCCGCTCTGTGGAAACTCGAGTCCACTGAGCCGGCGTCAGGACGGTCCGCAGGCGATCCAGCACCGAGAGTGTGACCGAGTCGCTCGACGCTGCGACATCGCGCAGCCGGCTGATCTGGTCACCAGTCAGTCCGAGCACGCCGTAGGCCCTAAGAATCGTGTCGATCGGGTTCTCGATTCCCGCCAGCTCGAGCCGGATGCTTGCCGCGCGGCGATCCTGGCGCGCCCATAGCGGCGCAACGCCGCGCTCCGGGACCAGGCCAAAGTAATGCGCGGTCAGCTCGTACGGCGCGCGGCCGGGGAACTGGATCGTGAACCGGCCGCCGGCGTCGCTCGTCTGCCAGCGCGAGAGACGCGTGACCGATGAAGTCGCCTGCACGATCGCGCCGGCCAGCGGCCGGCCACCGGGGCCAGTCACCGTGCCGGCGATCGTGTCGGTCGCGGTAACGGCTTGGGTGGCGATCAAGACGAGCAGCATCATGGCAGCTACCCTACCTGTTTGGATTTTCCAAACTTGAGCGCAGCGTTGACGAGGAACACCGCGACCCCGATCAGCACCGCGTCAACGCTCGTTGCGGGTGTGTCGAGCATGCCGGCGTCATAGAGTTCTTTCGCCTGCAGCACCAGGAATGAGATGATGGCTACGGTCAGGGCACGTGCGATCACTGCGCCCCAGGTGCTCGGAGCATCCGAGGTGAATGAATTCACTTGGACACCACCGGCTCCGTGGGAGCCTTCTCGACGAACCGCGCGGGGCTCAGGATGAATTGATCGAACCCCACGCCCTCCGCACCGCCCTGCAAGCGCACCGTTACCTCGCCGTTCTTCTGGAAGCGTACGAGCCGATCTTCTCCTCCGTCTTCACAGGCCACCCAGGTCCATCCGACCTGGGTCGGTCCTTCGACGGTCAGATAACTGCCCGTGCCGGGTCTCAGGACTTCCTTGTTTGTCTCGTCGACCGCGCCGCTGAACTGCACGAACAGCTTGTTGGCCGTCGACACACCTTTTGGCTCGCCCACTTTCATGTGGACCCAGCAGCGATAGGCGACGCCACTCCGCACCGGCACGGTGAACGTCACGTTGGGGTCGTTCTCGGGCGGCGGGTCCAGATGATCCCCCTTCTGCACCGTCCCAATCATCTTTCCGCTCGGTGACGCCGGGTCGGTCCAGAAGTCGAACTCCGAGAGGGCGCTCGCCTTCAAGTCGGAAGCGTATACGATGATCTCGGGCGCCTTCGGTGGCGCCTGTGACGATCCGCGTGCTGCCGGGAGCGCCACTGCGCAGAGGCCGATCACGAGAAGTCGATTCAACATGTCAATCCTCCTAGAACGAAAAGAGCACGCCGATTTCGGGTGCGAAGTCCGTAGCGTTCGGGGTCAGACCAACACCGGCGTTGAACTTGAACATGACGCGACGGCTCGGAGTCCACTGCGCCTCCCCAATGACCGAGATCTCATCGACCTGGACGCCTTCGATGGCCCCGACGATCCGCCACGCGGGCGATAGCCGGCGCAGATACTCGATCGCGTACTCGCCGGCGTCGAATTGCGGCTTCTCCGCCGGGATATACTCTCCCGCGACGCGCACGGTGAGCGTTCCCCAGCGATACCCTCTGACCAAGCCGAGACCGAAGGCGTACTCCCACTCCTGCGTGCCGATGATATGCTTGTCCTTCTGCAACGGGAACACAGTCTCGAAGTAGGTGAACAACTCCGGGCGCGTC
Source organism: Gemmatimonadales bacterium (assembly GCA_044869265.1). GTDB lineage: Bacteria > Gemmatimonadota > Gemmatimonadetes > Gemmatimonadales > GWC2-71-9 > 20CM-2-65-7. The sequence continues at coordinate 25,731 of JBIOXD010000119.1, read as the reverse complement.
TCGGTCTCGTGCTGAAACCGCCACCGGATCTGTCCCTCCACGTCGCCCAGGCCAGACTCGCTGACCTTAGGCACCTTGCCGCTCGAGGTATCGTTCGCCGCCGTCTCGAGCTCGGCGCTGATGACGGCCACCTCGAACTCGACCGAGACACTGTTGCTGATGCCGTAACTGACGAACAGGATCCCTTCGGACGCTCGATAACGCCCGCGGTAATCCGTCTGCGCGTTGCCGTATCCCAGCTCGACGGGCTTGTACTCGAGATTGTTGTCGGCGTACCACTCGAAGAACGGGTACACCAGGAACTCACCCTTTCGAACGTAAGTCCCCAACAGCGAGGTGCGGACACCAGGGCCACGGTCGCGTAAGTACGCCGGCTGTTGCGCCCCAAGCGGCGCCGCCACGGCGAGGACCGTGGCGGCAGCCAAAGCCGACCCACCGTACCTCAGAACGTCACCATAGCATTCAGACGTATCCTCGTCTGAAACTCTCCGGCCGGAGCGTGCACACGGTAGTGGTACAACGTCGCCGTGAGGAGCGAGTTGGCGCGCGGGGTCACATCCACCGACAGTGTGTGGGTGTCGGAGTTGGTCCCGAGCGTCGTGTTGTCGTGGGCGAACGCCGCCAGGATCGCGTCGGTCTCGACCTGCGCGTACCCATACCGCGCGCGGAAGTCGCCCTTGCTCCCCGCCTTGCCGACGTACACGTCCGCGCTGTACCCCGTATTGAGGTCAGTGGCACCGTCATTGTGCACGTATTCGCCGACGAAACGGAACGGGAACCGCGTGCTGAACCCGGTATAGTCGACGATAACCAGTCCGTCGATCAAATTGAAATCCGACAGATAAAGAGGTCCGGCCAGACGGTTGCCCCGGACGTCGCCAGCGCCGTCGCCGCCCGCGAGGCTGCTCATGTGGTAATTGTAGTACGCCGCCGCGCCCGTGATACGCCAATTCTTGCCGGCGCCTGCGTTCACTGCGAGCTGCGCGCCTCCCATGTCGCTGGTCGAGTCCGCCTGCCGCTGGTCCACAATGAAATACATGGCGGTCAGGTTGGCATTGACACCCGGGGCCTTCCCGAACTTCAGGCGCCCACCCGCCCCTTGCGGATTCACATCGCCATCCCAGACCGTCTCAGTCGTGAGAAACGGATTCGTGAATTTCCCCGCGAACGCTCCAAACTTCGGACGATTCCACTCCACCGAAGCTAGGTCCAGGCTGAACGAGAGATCGTCCACGAAGTTCGTGAGTGTGACGTCAGTGGAGTTGGGATCCTCCGGGTCGCCGGTCGCGATGCGGGCCCGAACGGTAATGTCTTCCTGTAGCGCGTAGGTTGCACCGAGCCGAAACCGCACGACCTCGCGCGCGCGCAGGGCGGCGGGGACGTCGGTGTTGTGCTCGTAGCGGACGCGGAAGTCTCCGCTGAACTTCAACGCGGCCGGCGCCGGCGTCTGCGCGGCGGCCGGTCGTACCGCGAACAGACCGGCCGCCACAATTACCTCGATTGTCTTCCTCACGGCGTCGCCTCCACTCGAGTCGGGCGTCCGAACCGCAAGTACAGACTCGGCACCACGAACAGGTTGAGTAGCGTGGACGTTACCAGGCCGCCCAGGATGACGACGGCCATCGGGTGCTCGATCTCGTGGCCGGGGATGCTTCCGGCGATGACCAAGGGTACGATGGCCAGTCCGGTAGCGAGCGTCGTCATCAGGATCGGCAACAGTCGCTCCCGCGCGCCGCGCACCACCAGGGCTGGGCCGAACGTTTCCCCTTCTTCCCGCTCGAGATGCTGGAAGTGGTTGATCATCATGATGCCGTTGCGCGCTGCGATACCCAGGATCGTCAGGAACCCCACGAGCGCCCCGAGGGAGAGCACGCCGTCACCCAGGTACGCTGCCAGCACACCGCCAACGAGCGCCGATGGCAGCGTCAGGAAGGAGAGGATGCCGAGACGCCAGCTCTTGAACGACGTCTCGAGGAGGAAGAGAATGCCGATCGCCGCGACAATCGAGAGGAGCATGAGACCCTTCCCCGCCGCCTGCCGCTCCTGCCACTCGCCCTGCAGCTCCGCGTGGTAGCCGAGCGGGAGCCCGACGGTCTTCAAGGCCGCTTCGACGTCGGTCGCGACCCCACCGAGATCACGTCCCTCCACGTCGGCCCTCACGTCCATGCGCCGCGCGCCGTTTTCGCGTTGGACCATGTTCGGCGTCGGCTTGACGGTCACACTCGCGACCTCCGCGAGACGTACGTGACCGCCCCCCCGCGTGTCGATCGGCATGTTGCGGATGCTGGTGAGATTCTCGCGTGCTGAAGGGATGGACCACACCTGCACGTCGTACACCCACCCGTCGCGGTGAATGTCGCTCACTTCATGGCCCGTCATGATCATGTTCGCCGACCGCAGCACATCGCCTGGCTTGAGTCCGTAGCGTTGGGCGGCGGCGAGGTCCACCTTGACCTCCACAAAAGGCACCATCGTCTGGAGCTGCACGTGCAGGTCGTGGATGCCCACGATACCCTTCAGGGCGGCTTCAATCGACTCCGCCGACTTGCGGAGGGTATCCAGGTTGTTGCCATAGAGACGCACGATGAGGGCGTGTCCCCCTCCCGTCAGCACCTCACGGATGCGCTCCTTCAGGTACGTTTGCACGTCGCGCTGCACGCCCGGGTAGCCCTCGACCGTCTCCTGAATGGCGTGCAGGGTCTTGTCATAGTCGACGTTGGGGTCGACGCTGATCCAGTTCTCAGTGAAGTTCACTCCGTAGGGTTCGTCCCCGGCCAGGGCGCGGCCGATATGCGCCCCGAAGTTGCGCACGCCTGGAATGGCCCGCAACTCTTTGCTCGACTGGACCGTGATCCGGTACATCTCCGGATGCGACGTAGCCGGCTTGGTCACCCAGTGCATCAGGAAGTCCCGCTCCTTGAACGATGGCAGCAGCGACTTCCCGAGGCGCGGCCACACCACGGCGCCGGCCACCACCATGAGGCCCACCGCCACGTACGCGCCGCGGGGCACCTGGACGATCCGCGCCAACAGGGCCTGATAGCCGGCCTGGAGCCACCGCGCCAACGGGGATCCGTGCTGCTCCTTGATGGGCGCGTTGCGCAGCAGCAGCAGTCCCATCGCCGGTGTCACGGTCAGCGCCACCAGCAGAGAGGCCAGTACGGCGAGCCCATACGAAATCGCTAGCGGCCTGAAGAACGCGCCGGACAGGCCCTGCATGAAGAACACCGGGATCAACGCCACCACGTCGATCAGCGTGGCGTAGATAATGGCGCTGCGCACCTCGAGCGAGCCTTGGAGAATGATCAGGGCGGTCGATTTGGTGCTGCCCTCCTTGCGATACTGGCGCAGGCGACGAACGATGTTCTCGATGTCGATGATGGCGTCGTCCACGACGACCCCGACGGCGATCACGAACCCCGCCAGCACCATCGTGTTGATCGCCGCCCCGCGGAAGTACAACACCAGCGCGCCGGCCATGAGGGACAGCGGGATCGCGACGACGCTGATCGTGGCCGCACGCCAGTCGAACAAGAAGAAGGCGAGCACCAAGATGACGAGCACGCAGGCGATCAGCAGTGCCTTGTTGAGATTGTGGATCGACAGCTCGATGTACGTGGCCGGCCGGAAGATCTTGGAGTCAATCTCGATGCCGGGCAGCCCGGGCTGAAGCTCAGCGAGCGCCGCTTCTACGCCCCGAGTCACCTCGAGCGTGTTCGCCCACGGCAGCTTCTCGACGATCAACATCAGGCCGGGACCGTCGTTGATGACGGCGTCCCCGACCAAGGGCCACGTATCCCACAGAATGTTGGCCACGTCACCGAGGTGTACCGTCTTGCCGTTGACGACCTGGACGGGCACGCGGGCCACGTCCTCCGGGTTAAACACCGGCTGGACGTGCAGCATCGGGAGCCGCTGATTGGGGGTGTCGATGAACCCCTCAGTCTGGGTCTTCGACGAAGCCGAATACGGCACCAGCCCGAAGTCGAGGGTTTCCGACGTGACTTCGTTGATGCGCTCCATCGACACGCCGTACCGGCGCGCCTTCTCCGGATCGACCTGCACCGTGAACATCTTGATCCGCTCGCCCCACATCGGCACGTTGGCCACGCCGGGCACCTGCAGCAGGCGGAACTTGATCGTCCAATAGGCGATCATGGACAGATCCATCAGGTCGTACTTCGTCGAGGACAGCCCGATCTTCATGACCCGGCTCGTCGCCGAGAGCGGCTGGAGCATCACAGGAGCCGCCGTCGCCGAGGATGGCAGGTTGGCGATCGCCAGATTGAGGCGCTCCTGCACCAGCTGCCGTGCATAGAGGATGTCGGTGCCGCGCTTGAACTGCAGCACGATCTGTGAGAGCCCGTTCACCGACCGGGAGCGCACGACGTCGAGCTCAGGCGTGCCCATGAGCACGAGCTCCATCGGGTTGGTGATCTGGTCCTCGACCTCGGCGGACGACATCCCTTGGCCTTCCGTCTGCACTTCCACCTTGGGCGGCGCGAACTCCGGGAAGACGTCCACCGGCATGTGGCGCAGCCGCCCGACGCCGAAGAACACCATGGCGGTCGCGCAGGCGAGCACGAGGTAGCGGAACTTCAAACTGGACGCAACAATCCAACGCATCATGGCCGCATCTCTCCTGTGACTTCGTGACTTAGTGACCGATCTCGAATTCGGCGCCGAACAACTCCGCTGCTCCGACTGTTACGACCTTCGTGCCCGACGGCGGACCGCCCGATAGCACTGCCCGATCGCCACTGATGTAGTCGATGACGATGTGGTGGCGGACGAACACGAGCGGCTCGGGGCTGGTGTACACCCACGTATCGCCGTGCGCGTCATACAGCACCGCGCCATAGGGCACGACCTTGCGCTTTGCCCCTTCCATCACCACGTCCTCAACCTGGGCGAGATTGATGTCCAGGCGCTCGGAAGCCCGCGACGTCAACGTCACGCGGTGGAGCGGCGAACCTTCGATCTTTTCTACATGGGCGGGCTTGGTGGCCTCGCTCGCCTTGACGCCCTTGGGTTTGCAAGCGCCGACCGTGATGCTGCACGCCATCATCGCAACAACGGCGGTCCATCTGTTAGTGTGCGACATTCTCTTCCTCATCGGTTGAAGTGGTAAGCATCACGAACGTTGAAGTGTGGTCAGTATCACGCGCCGGCGTCGATTTGCCGGCGCCGGTGCCGGTACACGAAAAAGATCACGACTGCGAGTACGAGCGGTCCGCCGATTGCGAACGGCAGCACACCGCCGGGATTGAGCTTGGTGTAGGGCGTCACGGTCAGATGGATGCCTCCGCTCGCGACCGGCTGGCTGCTGGTCTCCGCGCTCCCGGGCGCCGGAATGGCGACCATGTACACCATGAAGTCGCCATCGAGGATGGCATTGACCCGCCAGTCGAGAGTCGATGACTGCCCCGCCGCCAGCGGCTCGACGTATTGCGTACGCTGTGGCGACCAATCCTCGGGATCGACCACTTCGCCTTCTTTCTTGAGGTTGATGATGTTCATCGCCACGATCATCGGGCGCGACTGCGCGGCGTGTTCGTTCGTGAGCACCGTCTGGAACAGGATCGTGCCGCCCGCTCGGAGCGTGGAGTCGGACATGCTGATCGAAACCTTGACGGGTGGTGTGCCCGCATCCTGAGCGCGGGCCGGAGCGGCGCCGAAGGTGCCGAGCACGCACGCCATGATGATCGCGGCGGCGACCCTCGCCGGCGCCATCCGCCGCCGGCGCGGCGCCACCGCGTCGAGGTTTAGAGCCGACCCGACGTACAGCACGAGAAAGCCGATCATGAGGACTCCAAAGACGAAGGGTGCCAGCGCGTTGACCCAGACCTGTTCGGGCAGCGCATTGTTCACGAGGACCTTGGCGAGGAAGTGGCGGTATGCGCCAAGCGGGTTCACGGCCTGACCGATCAGTCCCACGACGCTGCCCTGGGCATTGCCGGGCAACTGCGTCGGCAGGACGAACAACAAGAACAGGGCGAGGCTGATCGACATACTCGTCTTGTTGCTGTTCGATCGCCAGCTCACGATCATGCCCAGGGCGGTGAAGCCTGTCAGCCCGAACCCGAACATGGTGCCCCACAACACTGCCTGTCGGAAGACTTCGTCGCCTTGGGCGAGCACCTTGAACAAGGGCACGGTGATGAGCAGCGTGACCGGCCACATGGAGCAGGCGGCCAGGAACTTGGCCACCACCAGTTGGCGGCGACTGGTCGGTGTCAGCAACAACCCCTCGAGTGTGGCGCGCTCGCGTTCCCCGCTCAGGCTGTCGGCCCCGACGATGAGACCCATGAAGACGCCGGCCAGCAGTGCGGCCTTGAGCAGCTCGAACACCATTTCTTTCGGGGGGATCAAGCTGACCGTACTGGAGGAGGCCATCCAGTATGCATAGCCTCCGAGCAGGACCGTGTACGCGATCGTGAGGTTGAGCGCCCGACCCCCGATCCACAGATCCCGCATCTCTTTTGTGAGCACGACCCACCACGATGAGGATGCGGACGCTGCGTCGACCGGGCGGGGGCGCGCAACGCGTGGCTTCGCGGTCGGAGTGGAAAACGCTTCCGCGACGGCGGGGGCGGCCGGGCGCGGCGCGACTTTCTTCGCCGCAACCGCCGGCCGCCGGCCTACGCCGAACACCGCCAGAAACGCGCGCAGCCTCGTTGCCGCTCCTGCCTCCAGGCCGATGCGTGGACTGGCGTAGCCGAACAGAAGCAAGAAGACGAGTACCAGAAACACGGTGATCGGAACCAGCATCGCGGCCACCTGGCCGATGGGCGCCTTAAACACGAGGTGCTGCGCGAGGAACCCATGGACTGCGGCCAGAGGGTTGATGATCTCTAGTACGAGGCCCTTGGCGGTCTCCGACGCGGTCACGACCTTGGCCCGCCGGAAGGGCTCGGCCGCCATGAGCATCGGGAGGTAAATCCCCAGGCACACGAACATGCTGGCCTTGGTCGCATTGCACGCGATGCTCACCATCAATCCGACGGCGGCCAGTGCCGGCACTACCAGCGCGCCCAGCACGAGGGCCCAAAGCACCGCTGCGCCGAACACAGGATCACCCTTGGCGAGCACATGCCAATAGGGGATTGAGATCGCGAGGGCCAGCGGCCAGGGCGAACACGCGGCCAGCAGCTTGCCGAACACGATCTGGCGGCGCGTTGCGGGCGAGAGCAGGAGACCCTCTAGGGTTCGGCGCTCGCGCTCGCCGCTGATCGAGTCCGCGGCGATGACTATGGTGATCAGGAGACCGACGGCGATGGAGGCCTTCACCATCTCCAGGATCATCTCCGACATCTGCATCATCTTGACCTCGACGCTGCTGGCGAGGTTGAAGGAGTAGCCGCCCAACAGCAGCGTGTAGAGCAGGAGCAGGTACGGCCCCTTGCCCCCGATCCACAGGTCCCGCAGCTCGCGCGTGAACACGACCCACCACGCGGGCGCTCCTGCCCAGGTTGGTGCCGTGCTGCCGCTCATGACCTTAGACCTTTCACCCATTTCTCATGCCTCCGATTGCGCCTAGGCGGCCTTCAGCCGTGCGATCATTCTTCCCACTCCAGCCTCGAGGCGAAGTCGCGGAGCGGCGAAGATCAACAGCAACGCAAGAACCACGATAGGGAACACAATGGGCCCTTTCAGCCAGGACCCGTAGTCGTGGAGCCCCCGGTTATTGACCACGACCTTCTCCAGGAACTCGTCCGCGGCCGCCAACGGATTTGATCGCTGGAAAAACTTTCCCACGATCCCCTTCTGGGCTTGCCCGGGAAGGAGCGCGGGCAACAAGAACAGGCAGTAGAGAGTCAGGCTGACGAACAGGCTGGTGCGGTTTGAGTTGCTCCAGAAGCTCACCAGCATCCCCAGCCCGGTGAATCCCAGGACCAAGAGGCTCCCCACGAGAAACCCCCAGTACAGCGCCTTGCCGACTATCGCGTCGCCTTGGGCGAGTACCGTGAAGAAGGGGTAGGACACGGCGAGGGCCAGCGGCCAGGGAGAAAGCGCGGCGAGCAACTTTCCGATCACGATCTGTGTGCGAGCGGCGGGCGTCAGCAGGAGCGGTTCCAGTCGTGCCCGTTCACGCGCACCGCTCAGCGTATCCGCCCCGATGATCACACCCATGAACACCCCCGCATAGATGCACGTCTGCAGGGTGGTCCAGACCATTTCCTTTGGGGGGATCAAGTCCAGTTGACTGTTACTGACGGACACGAACGACGCCGCTGCCACGACGATGAGATACGCGAGCATGAGCATGAGCGCGCGTCCGCCGATCCAGAGCTCGTGCAGGTCTCTCGAGCACACGACCCACCACGCGAACAAGCGGGTACGCCATGTGTCGGCGGTGTTAACGCCGCGCCCGCCCCCTCTCCGTCGCAGCTCAGATGGCTGCGGGAGCTCAGATGGCTGCGTCGCGTCGGGGGTGGGCATCGCGCTCGAGGTCGTGCCATGAACTCTTTTGACCCCGACAGGGCCGTTGGAACGCGGCCGGAGCCGGGACCACAGATTCCCCAACGCGCTCGGTGCCACCTGCAGGCGAAGGTGACGAGTGGCAACCGTGAAGAGCGCTGCCGACAGCAGGAGGGCAAACAGCGTGGGCTCAGTTAGCCTGAACCAGAGGTCGTGCAGCGGCGCATTCTGTACGATGGTGGCTTGCAGCAGGCTCGAGCCAGCGGCGAGGGGGTCAATCCATTGCAACATATCGCTGCGGGGTGTGCCAGCTGGCGGGCCAAGTAGCTCCGCTGGAAGGATCAGCAGGAGGAAGAGGCCGAGGCTCACGAGCAAGCTGATCGTGTTCGAGTTGCAGCGCAGACTCACGAGCATCCCCAACGCGGCCATCGCTGTGGCGAGGATGCTTCCCATCACGGAGCCCCAGAGCAGCGCCGGTGCCAGCGCCGGATCGCCTTTGGACAGCACGACCCAAAATGGTAGGCCGATCAGCAGGGCCACCGGCCACGGAGACAGCGCGGCGAGAAACTTGCCGAGCACGAGCTGCCGGCGACTGGAAGGTGTCAGCAGCAACGACTCGAGCGTGCTCCGCTCTCGCTCTCCACTAAAACTGTCCGCACCGATGATGAGACCGATAAACATCCCGATGGCGACGGATGCCTTGACGATCTCCAGCACCATCATCTTCAGCGGCAACAGCTGTAACTCCTGGTTGGCGGCGAACAGGTACGCATAGACGCCCAGCAGGATCGTATAGATGAGGACCAAGTACAGCGCTTTGCCGCCGACCCAAAGGTCGCGCAGCTCGCGCGTGAACACGACCCACCACGTCTGCCTCACTTCAGCGCCTTCGTTGTGAGGTCGAGGAACACGTCCTGCAGGCGGCCGCTCTGCGGCTCAAAGCCCTGGATCGGGATCCCGGCCCGAATCAGGGCGTCCAGAATGCGGTTGCTGAGGTGGTTACCCTCCACAGCCGTCCCGTCCACTTCAAGCCGTAACCAACCCGGCTGGCCCGTCCCGGCGACGACGCGCTTAACAGGAGCGAGCGCTTCCAGCTCCCGCTGCGCGTCTGCCACGGCGGGCACGGGAACGCGGACTCGGATGACGTTCCGCTCGGCCCTGCCCGTCACGTCGCCCACGGGTCCCTGCGCCACGACTTCGCCGGAGCTCAGGATGACCACGTCGTCGCAGACGGCTTCTACCTCCGGGAGCATGTGGCTGCAGAGGACGATCGCGGCGTTCCGCTCGCGCGCGATTCGCTTGACCAGCTGGTTGAGCTCCTGCTGGCCCTTGGGATCCAGCCCCAGCGTCGGCTCGTCGAGAAACACGACCGACGGATCGTTGACGAGAGCCCGCGCGATGCCGATGCGTTGCCGCATGCCGTGACTATAGGATCCGACCAGCGACTTGCCGCGGTGCGCCAAGCCCACCTCGTCGAGCAGCTGGAGGCCGTACTCCCGAGCCTCGCGGGCGCTGCGTCCGTAGAGCTGCCCGTAGAACGTCAGGTACTCGATCCCGGTCATCTGCTTGGGGAGGCCGAAGCTCTCGGGCAGCACGCCGATGACCCCGCGGATCTGTTCCGGTCTTGTGTGGGGAATGCCGGCCACCTCGAACTGGCCGCCGTCAGGCTCCATGATGGTCGTGAGCATGCGGATCGACGTCGTCTTCCCCGCGCCGTTGGGCCCGAGAAAGCCGAGGATGCGGCCTGACTTCAACGAGAACGACAGGTCTCGGACCGCCAGTCGCGGACCATAAAACTTCCGCAGGTGCTCGGCTACGAGAACGTTCGGCTGGTTCATGACGCTGCCCCTTCGGTCTCGGCGAGTCCGAGGTCGGCTTCGCGCTTCGCCCCAAACCGCAGGTACAGGGCGGGCACGATGTGGAGATTGAAGATGGTCGCCGTGACCAGACCGCCGAGAGTGACCACGGCGATCGGGTGCACGATCTCGAGTCCGGCGATCTTGCCGAGGACCACCAGGGGCAGCATCGCCGCGGCCGTCGTGACGGCCGTGATCACGATCGGCGCGAAGCGCTCCCGCGTGCCGCGCAGAATGAGTTCGGGCCCGAACGGCTCGCGTTCATCTTCCTCGAGGTGCTGGTAGTGCTTGATCAGCATGACGCCGTGGCGCACCGCGATGGCCAGGACGCCGAGGAAGCCGATGACCGTCCCCATCGAGATGGTGGCGCCGTCGAACAGCGCGGCCACGACGCCGCCCGCGAGAGCCATTGGCAGAGCCAGGAAAAAGAGTGCCGCGACGCGCCAGCTCCGGAACGCCGCCTGGAGCAGGAGGAGGATCCCGACCGCGGCCGCGAGCGCGAAGCCGAACAGGCGCTCCTCGGCGGCCTCTCGCTCAGCCGTCTCGCCGAGCATGGCCGGGTAGTACTCGACGGGGAACTCGACACCCTCGAGGCGAGTCTCGACCGCGTCCACGACGGTGGCGAGGTCGCCCCCGCGCACGTCGGCCACGACGTCGATGCGGTTCTGCAGGGCCTCATGGTAGATGACGGTGGGAGTCGAAGCCACCCGCACATCGGCCACTTCACCGAGGCGCACCTGACCGCCGCGCGGCGTATCGAGCAGGAGATTGCGAATGTCGCTCACGCTGTTGCGCAACTGCGGCGTCCCCCACACGACGACGTCGTACATCTTCTGCGACTCGAAGAGGAACCCGACGTTCAGACCCGCGTACATCGTGGCCGCCGCCCGCCGCACGTCGCCCGGCTTGAGCCCATAGGGCTCGGCCGCCGCGAGGTTGACTTGGATCTCCACCTGGGGCTGCTCGACGTACCCGTCAACGCGCAGGTCGGCGATGCCCTCGACTGACGCCAGCGCCTGACGCACCTCCTCGGCTTTGGCACGGAGTACGTCGCGTTTCTTGCCGTAGATGCGCACGACGATGGATTTGGTCGATCCCGCCAGGACCTCCCGGATTCGGTCGGTCAGGTAGCTCTCCACGCGGCGCGACAGACCCGGGTAGCCGTCGACCGCCGCTTGAATGGCGGCCACCGTCGCGTCGTAGTCGGCCTTGGGATCGATGCCGACCCACAGTTGGCCGGCGTTGACATCCACCACCTGATCGCCCGTCACGGCGCGTCCCATGTGGACGTGGGCGCCGCTGACTCCCGGAATGGACCGCAGCTCGTTGCTCGCACGGGCCATGACGCGGATCATCGCCGGATGCGACGTGCCGGGCGCGCTGACCCAGTCGATCCGCACGTACCGATCCTGGAAGGACGGCAGCAGCGACTGCTGGAGCCACGGCCACGCCGCGACCCCGATCGCCGTAATGGCGGCCGCGGTGATGAGCGCGCTGCGCGGCGTGTGGATCGTCCGCGCCAGGAAGCGTGCGTATTGGTGCTGCAGCCACCGAATGGGCGGCGCCGCGCGCCGGTCGAGCGGCCGACCGCGCAGCAGTAACAGCCCGAGCGCCGGCGTGACGATCATCGCGACCACCATGGCGGCCAGTATGGCGAGGGCATACGACAGGGCGAGCGGCTTGAAGAACGTGCCGGCCACGCCCTCTATCAGGAACACGGGCACTACCGCCAGCAGCAAGATCAGCGTGGCGTAGAGCATGGGCACGCGGACCTGGAAGGCCGCGTCGATGGCCAAGCGGAAACCGGACACGGCCTGCCCCTCTTCACGACGCCGGCGCAGCTGCCGCAGCACGGCATCGACGCTGACGATCGATTCGTCCACGACGACCCCGATGGCCATCAGGAGGCCAGCCAGCACCATCGTGTTCAAGGTGGCGCCCGCCGCCCGCACCAGGACGGTCGCGGACACAAGCGACAGCGGGATTGCGGCGAGGCTGATCAGGACGGCACGCCAGTCGTACAGCACGGCGCCGAGAATCAGCACGCCGAGCACGGCGGCGATGATCAGCGCCTTGCTGAGATTGCCGAACGCCATTTCGATGAAGTTTGCGGCCCGGAAAACCGAGGCGTCGAGCGTCACGCCCGGGAGGCCCGGCCGCATCTCAGCCAATGCCGCCTCCACGCTACGCGTCACCTCGAGGGTGTTCGCGCCGGGCAGCTTTTCGACGACGAGCAGCAGACCGGGGCCGCCGGTGAGCAGGGCGTCGCCGATCATGGGTGGATGCCCTTCGACGACGTCGGCCACGTCGCCGAGCCGCAGCGATGGATGGCCCTCGATGGTCACCTTAGCCAGGTCTGCCGGCGTGGAGAGGGGCAACACATGGCGTACCTCGAGCCGCTGCTGGGGGCCATCGATCCACCCGCCCGCACCGGGGAAGGACGCTTCGAGGAACGTCAGGGGGGAGATCCACAAGGAGTTCCCGCTGGTCTGGATGATCTGGCTCAGGGTCACGCCGTGCGCGCGCAGGCGCTGCGGGTCGATTTGGACCTGCAGCTGCCGGTCCCGGTCGCCCCAGACGGCCACATTGGCCACACCCGGGACGCCCAACAGCCGAGGTTTGATCGTCCAGCGCGTGAGGACGGACAGGTCGATCAGGGATACCTGCGCCGACGTCACCCCGATCATTGCGACCCGGCTCGTTGCCGACATGGGCTGCATCAAGACCGGTGGCTTGGACGCGTTGGGCAGCGCATACGCCAGCGTAAGGCGCTCCTGAACCATCTGCCGCGCCCGCATCAGGTCGGTCCCGGGCTGGAAGATCATGACGACGGACGACAGTCCGGGCACCGACCTGGAGCGCATGGTTTGCAACCACGGCACTCCCGCGACCAGCTCCTCCACGTTCAACGTGACGAGGTCTTCTACCTCGTTCGCCGACAACCCCAGGGCTTCGGTCTGAATCTCGACGTACGGCGGCGCGAACTCCGGCAGGACGTCCACGGGCATCCGGCGCAGCTCGCTGACACCGGCGACGATGACCACGGCCGCCGCGGCGATCACCAACACGCGGAGCCTCAAGCTCGATTCAACAATGCCACGGATCATTACCGGAACCTCAGTCTGAAGACAGGTGGGTAGTGGACATATGGATCAGGGCGTCCGTTCAGCAGGTGGGGTACGCCCATAGACGGCCTTGCTGCGCTGGTATGCGCTCCGTTCGAGCGCCAGTGCTTTTTCGCGCACGGCGGACAGCTCCGCCGCGCTGAGCTGCTCGATCCGCACGAGCTCCAGTGTCTCTTTCGTTTTCTCGCCGGTGCCGCGCCAGCCGACCCGGACGTTGCCGACACCGCGCGCGTAATACTTGAGTTGCTGCGCGTTGGGCTCGGACCCGCTCGTTTCCGCCATGATCAGCACGTCTTCGTAGCAGCGGACGGGAACGCACGTCTTCTGGCCCAACTGATCAACCTGCCCGCGGTCCGACCATTTCACGGCGGGCCCCCATCCCTGCGCAAAGTCCGGCGTACCGGTCTGCGGTTTGGCCGGCATGATGATTCCGGCCTGCGCTTGCTCCAAGCCATGGAGCCAGGGCGTCGCGGCCACGAACTTGCCTTCGTCATATTCCTCGGGGTATTCGCCCATGAGCCACACCGTGCCGCCCGAGTCCTGCGCATAAAAAGCGAGCTCTGCTTCAACCAACTGGCCGTCGCTGTAATCGAGATCCCAGGTGACGGCCGACCGCACGCCACCGATCACTTTGGTCAGATCCGTAACGTTGACCACGAAGCGATGCGGAACAGCCGTCCCGTCGTCTTCGATGGTTGTGCCCTCGTAGACGTACCGCGTTCCCGGCTTCAGGGGCATCCATTCGTTGGTGACGGGAAGCGAACGACGGAAAGTGGTGGAATCGAATGCGGGGAGTGACGGTGACGCAGCTGCTTTGGCGGGCCCGTCCTGCGCTTGCGCGCATGCGACGAGCCCAGCGAAACACACAGCGACAGCGGGGGCGACAGTGAGCCGACCGGATGCCATGATCGCGTGCCTCTACATTTTCTGAGTGGGCGCTACTCCAACACGTGGCGGCATCATGAGCAAGTTCTGAGCCCTTTACTTAACCAGTGGACGACGGGGTGAAGCCCAATGGTCTAGCCCCTTGGGAGGCAAGGGGATTCCAGCAATAGATTACTCTCGAACGGTAAGGGGGTTCCGGACGCGACTGAGGGGCTCAGCGCACGAGTCGTTGTGCTCAGGCTGCAGGGGTCAGGTCCTCAGAAGACCTAACCTCACATCAGTCAACTGTTTGCACATGTGGCGCCGCCGATAGCACAATGTGAGCAATTGCGCACACGAAAAGACGACCCGGAGCGACGAGAGAAGGAGAAAAGGAGAAGAAAGAGCGATTCAGGTACGAAAATGACCGAGCGACGAGAGAAAGAAGAAAAGGAGAGAAAAAGAGCGATTCAGGAAGCATTCTTCACGGTCAGTAGGAAGCCGTCCGCGCGCTTCCCTGAACGAGTTCACGGTGACGCCCGATCCTACTGGCGAATACCACGGCGAGCACGCTCAAGCCGCTGACCGCCACTGGATACCAAACCTGCGAAATCCAGGGTACAGGAATCAGGAAAAGGATGTCGTCAGTGAGCAGCGAGGACGGCCAGTCTATGGTCGCCCACAATCCCGCGTAATAGCTGAGGTCCCAGAGGGCGAACACGTACAGGAACATGGCCCAGCGCTCGGCGGCGCGCCGCGCACTGAGGAACGCGATGGCGACGAGCATCGCGATGGTGGCGGCTTCGCGCACGACTTCAATCGCGAGCAGATGCGAAGGGATGTCATGGACGGACACCTGCGCTGTCGCAGCGCCAGGAGCGGGGATGAGCCCAATGGCGCCGCGGAGGTACACCACGACCACCGCTTCGACGAACCCGAACGCGAGGCCCACCACGGCGGCGAGCGCCAAGGTTGAGCGCTCGATCGCCAGTCCGGCCCGACGCCAGAAATAGAACGATACGAACGGCACGAGGACCAGGAGGTTGACCCACCAGGGGTCCGCGAAAACGCGAAATCCATTCATGGACCGTATGCAGGAAATCGCTCGTGTTCCCGCTCACTGCGCAACTCGAACCTCTACCGTCGCGCTGTTATTGCCGGGAAGCGGATCGGGCTGAGCCTCGCCCACCGTGACGCGATGAATCAGCGGCCCCGCTGCTTTCGGTTTGACGATGAATTGCAGGGTCCACGTCGCGCGCGCCTGCAGCCGATCGACGGTGCAGGAGAAGTACTCGGTCTCCACATAACAGCCGTAGGGGATGCGCGGCACGGTCATCGGCGCAAAATGACTGAAGCTCGCCGCAGGGGACAGTCGGACATCGAGCCCGATCTGCGTGGCGGCGGCTGGCCCGTTGTTGCTCACAGTCACCGTATACGTGAGGTCCAGTCCAACCTGCACCGGGTTGGGCGCGGCTGACATCGCGACCGCGATGTCGCTCGGCGCGAGCGTCAGGGTCCGGGTCTCGCGGGGCAGGGGGGCGCTCATTGCAGTGCGGATCACCGCCGGCGAGACCGCCCGACTCACGTACCGCCGCGGCTCGCCGCTCCCGTCCGCGGGCACTGTCCACACGTCCGTCAAGACGCCGTAGAGGACGAACCGGTCATCCAGCCACTCGATCTGATCGTCGATGCTCCGCTCCTCGGCGAGCGGCGTCTCGCTCATCGTGCGCAGGTCGAGAACATGGAACCGCCAGTTCGCCTGCCCGCGTCCACCGCCGATGCGCTTCTTGAACGCCACGCGCGTGCCGTCGGGCGACAACGATGGGCACTCCACATTGGGTCGGAGCACCCGCATCTGCCGCGCGGCAAGGTCACCCTCCACCAGGTAGGTCTGCCCCTTGGTCTTCAACGTGGCGTAAAACCGGTTCGCATCCGGGGGGGGAGCGAACGTGACTCCCCAGAAGTTGAAGTCAACGGCCTTGAATGGCCGCCCGTCGCGCAAGACGGTGAACTCCTCCAAGGTCCCCATTTTCTTTCCGTTCGCGAGGTCCAAGATCGTGGTTTCCGTCGAGAAGTCGTCGGCCGCGTAGGAGTGACCTGCCACGAATACGGTGGTGGCGCCGTAGCGGCCGTCCGGCGAGACGCGTGCGCGACTCGGGAGGCCGGACAACGCCAGTTTGTGAGTGATCTGGAAATCCGATCCAAAGACGTACACCTCATAGGACATACCAAAGCCAGGCTCGTCGGCGAGACATAACCCGCGGCCGCCCGAGAAGTGCAGCCGCCGGCATCGTAAAGGCACGATTGCTCGCGAGCCGGCGGGGGCGGTGACAGGAACCAGCGCGGTCTTCGCCCAGTTATCGCCGGTGACTTCGTTGCGGAACAAGACCGTGGGTGACTTGCCGATGAGCGCACGTGCGGCGGCGCTGTCCCCACTCGCTTCTGCTTCTGGCACGCCTGCCACGGCTGCACCGCTCTCCGATCGGGTGCGTTGCACCGCCCGCGCACCGTAACCCACCGCGACAACGAGGCACACAGTTACGAGGAGGGCAAACACCATCCGGCGGGTCTTAGGACGTAGCGGTTCGACCATCACTCTCCTCCCGGCTCCGCCGCAGCGCGAGGCCTCCCCCCAGAATAGTGATTGTCAGGACCGCCGTCGACAGCGCGACCGCAAACTCAACTCCACGCCAGGTCCATAACAGACCGAAGAGGATCGAGCCCGCCAGGCGCGCCAAACTCGTGCCCGTCGTCAGCAGCGCCATGCCGCTGGCGCGCTGCTCGGTGGGCAGGACGGCACCCGCCAACGCCATCAGTACGCCATCGGTGGCCGCATAATACGCGCCGAGCAGAGCCAGATCGAGCAGCACCGGTACCGCCCCCGTCCAAGGCACCAGCAGCGACACGTACACGAGGAGCAGCATTCCGTAACCGCCGATGAACACGCGCGCACGTCCGATGCGATCTGCCAGGCGGCCCAGAGGGACGGCGAGCAGCATGAAGCACGCCGCGGTGGCAACGTACAAGAGCGGGAAGAATTGCGCAGCGAATTGGACGCGACGTTGCAGAGTGACGTATAGAAACCCGTCGCTAATCGTCGCGAGACTCAGGGCCGTTCCAACAACGAGCAGCCGAGCCACGCCACGCACCCGCAGCAGCTGCGCGGCAGTCTTAAAGGAAAGGGATTGCGGCTCACCGGCGGCTACGGAAGGAGCCGGCGGGTTCTGAACGAACAGGGTGAGGAAGCCCAGTCCGATCACCGCGGTGCAGAGGCTGATCACGAACACGGCGTCGTAGGCGCCGGGAGCGAGCGCCAGGACGCTAAAGGCGATCACAGGACCGATCATCGCCCCTGCCGTGTCGAGCGCCCGGTGCACGCCGAACGCCGTGCCCAGCTCCTCCGGCCGGCTGTTAAAAGAGATCAGCGCGTCGCGTGGGGCAGTGCGGATGCCCTTGCCGAGCCGGTCTACCATGACGACGCCCGCGAGCAGCGTCCAGACGTTTCCCACGACCAGCAGGCCGAGCCGGGCGATGGCGGATAACCCGTACCCGGCGACAGCGACCTCCTTGTACCGGCGTGACCGGTCCGCCGCGACGCCGCCAAAGATGCGCACGAGGGCGGCGGCCCCCTGATAGAGCCCGTCGATCACGCCGAACGCCGCCGGCGCGAGGTGCAGATCGAACAGCAGGTACAGCGGGAGGATTGTGGCGACCATCTCCGCGGAGATGTCGGTGAACAGGCTGGTGAGTCCCAACATCACGACGGTCCGGCTCACGACGGGTAGCCAGCGTCGTCGGTTCCCGCTGACCAGGTCGCCGCGGGCTTTTAGAAGCTGGCTCGAGTTCTCGATCTGGTACAAGCGGCTCCTCCTCGGTCGCGCATGATAATGTATGAGCGCCTCGCCTGAAACACCCTTCCCGCCGAACTGGCAGCCACCGTGCCGCAGGCACTGGCGTTGAGGGGTCTCCCTCGCCACTTTTCGACGCTCGTGAAAACCTCCAACGACGAATTCGCGTTCTCGGCGGCGCCCGAGCCTCACCGCCTGCGAACAAAGCAGCTCTTGAGTCGCCATCCCGAGATCCGCAACCTGATCGGCTCCAACCCGGTCACGTTCTGGTGGACCGTCGGCATCGTCGCCCTGCAGATCGCGATTGCGTGGGTCGTGGTGGGGCTGCCGTGGTGGGTCGCCGTCGTGGCCGCGTACACGGTCGGCGCGTTCGCGGACCACGCCCTGTTTGTGATAATCCATGAAACGGCGCACCGGCTGGTCTTCAAGCGGAAGGTTCCGAACATCCTGACCGCGCTGCTGGCCAACCTGCCGCAGCTCTTTCCAGGCGCGATATCGTTCTCCAAGTACCACCTCAAGCACCACGCCTTTCAGGGCGTGTACGAGCTCGACGGTGACCTTCCGTTTCGATGGGAGGCCCGGCTCGTCGGGCGGTCGGCGCTCGGCAAAGCGCTCTGGCTGTTGCTGTTCCCGATCTTCCAGGCGATCCGCCCCTGGCGGGTGAAAGAGGTTCCGCTGTGGGATCGGTGGACGGTAATCAATCTGCTGGTGCAGGTGGCGTTCACCGCCGCCTTGTGGGTGCTCCTGGGGCCGAAAGCGATACTCTACCTTGGGCTCTCGCTGTTCTTCTCAATCGGGCTGCATCCCCTCGGCGCGCGCTGGATCCAGCGACACTACCTCACCGAGGACGGCGAGCAGGAAACCTTCAGTTATTACGGACCGCTCAACCGGCTGGCGTTCAACGTTGGCTACCACAACGAGCACCACGATTTCCCATCGGTGCCGTGGAACCGGTTGCCGGAGATCCGCGCCGCGGCTCCCGAGGTGTACGCCTCCCTGTCAGCCCATCAGTCGTGGGCGCGTTTGCTGTGGCGGTTCCTGTCTGACCGCGACATCACACTGTTTTCCCGAATTGTGCGCAACGATCGCAACCACGTCGCGCTCGACGACGCGGTCAAGCCGGACGTCGAGGCGCTGCGCGAGTCGGCAGTCTCGGCGCCTGCCCGCGGCGCTAGCTCCGCCAGAACCCGCAGTTAGCGTCAGGGAGGATCCATCAACGGCCGGCGCATGACAGCGCTGGCCGTTGTGTTCTTTCCTGGTCCTCAGTTGAATCGGTCGGGGAACTGCCTGATGATGCCGTCGCTCAGAACGTCGGCCATCTGGAGGATATGGCGGTGTACCTCGTCGTAGGCGGCGATGTCCGCGGCCCAGTTGGCCTGGAGACGCGCGGTGGCTTCATCGAGGGTCAGCTTGAGGTGCATCCGCATCGCCGTCTTCAGCGTTTCCACCGGCCAGTGGCGGGGATTGGCCGAGCTCAGGAACGTCGCGATGCTGTCGGCGTTCGCGGACCATTCGGCGGACGCCGCGTTGACGGTGATCGTGTCCCCACCTTTGGCCGCTCCCAACAGCTTGGCTGCCGTGAGGATATGCCCCCGCAACAAGGCGGTCAGGCGCTGCCCCGCGGCCGCTCCGTAAAACGGCGCGATCGCGTTGCCGATGTCGGCCTGATTCTTGAGCAGGCGTCCGGCCGTTTGCTCCGCATCGGGGAGCCCGGCGGCGGCGCTGACGATGTAGAGGCGTGTCCAGGTGATATGGTCTTCCCAGAGTTGGCGCATGGCGTCATGGAAGGCCGCGCGACTGACCGAGGGTGTGGGATCACTGGTCCGCACCGCGCTGTGCGGGGCAGTGGGGACAGGGGTCGCGGCGAGCGCCCCGATGAGCAGCAACGCTAGCATGGTGGACTCCTTGCAATGGGTGCGGAACCATGGTCGGGAGCGCCAGAGGCGGCCGCCGGTCCGTGTCTCTAAAACAAGTGTACGTTTGTTTTGTTCCGAGGCCCGAATGGGCCAGGGGCATTTCGCGAACAGCCGCAGGTATTAGATTGTGGGCCATGCGCGCGCGGACGCAGGAGCGCACCATCGGGCTGATTGCCACATTGGCCGACCCCATGCGGCGGGCCCTGTATTGCTTCGTGGCCCAAGGCCCCGAGGCGGTGAGCCGCGATCAGGCGGCCCGCGGCGTCGGGGCGTCGCGAGCGCTCGCCGCCTTTCATCTCGACAAACTCGTGGACGCCGGGTTGCTCGAGGCCTCCTACCGCCGCCTCACCCGCCGGCGCGGCCCCGGAGCCGGACGCCCGGCCAAGCTGTACCGCCGTTCGGCGCTCCAGGTCGACGTGTCGCTGCCGCCTCGCGACTACGAGCTCGCCGCGCGGTTGTTCGCCGGCGCACTCGCAACGCGAGCGCTCCCAGCCACCACGAAGCAGCTGCACCGGACGGCCCGGCAGTTCGGGACCGGCCTGGGACGCGCGGCGCGGCGGCGCGCCGGGAAACGGGCGACGCGCTCGGGAGCGCTCCGTGAGTTGGAGTCAGTATTGCGGGAACACGGCTACGAGCCGTTTCGCGCCCGCGACGGCGCGATCCGGCTCCACAATTGTCCGTTCCACACCCTGGCGCGCGACTACCAGTCGCTGATGTGCAGCATGAACCAGGCGCTTTTGGCCGGCGTGGTCCGGGGACTCGAGCTCATCGGGTGCCAGGCCACACTCGATCCGCAGCCGGGGATGTGCTGTGTGGCGGTGCGCGGAAGGACCTAGCCCCCAGTCACAGAGTCCGTCCGATCCACAGTCCAAACGCCGACGCCACGGCGATGAGGGCGAGTCCCGTCGCTGCGATTCGCCGGAACGGCACCGCGCCCAACACCAGACTGAGGCTGAGCTTCAGGATCGTATTCGCGAGCAGTCCGACAGCGATCCCGACCGCGCCGAGTGCGACGGCATCGGGACCGTCGAGTCGAGCCATGGAGAGCGTCAGGGCATCCATGTCGGTGAGCCCGAGCAGCGCCGCCGATACCACGACCGCCGACGAGCCCCACAATTCTTTCGCGAGCGGCACGAGCAGCAGCACGAGTTGAAACGCGACCGCCATCTTGATGGCCTGCCACAGGCCGAGGGGATTCTTGCTCGGCGCGAGCGATTC
This sequence comes from Gemmatimonadales bacterium, assembly GCA_044869265.1. Lineage (GTDB taxonomy): Bacteria > Gemmatimonadota > Gemmatimonadetes > Gemmatimonadales > GWC2-71-9 > 20CM-2-65-7. Next base: position 4,483 of record JBIOXD010000119.1, on the reverse strand, counting down.
ACCCTCGGGATCCCCTTGGCGTTGGCGCGATGCGATCGCGTACGCGACGGCGCCCATCACGAGCGCGGGGACGAGGTAGGGGAGGAGTGCAAGGGTGACTGTTGGTCGGAGGATGGTGGTCACCGCCAGCACGCGCACGATCACGACGGTGCACGCGCCGACGACTCCAAGCGCGAGTCCGTGACTCGCCGCCGGTTCCTCGCGGCTCTTGATGGAGAATCGGAGCGTTACAGCGGTCGAGGAGACGAGGCCGCCAATCACACCGGTGAGGTTGTAGCCCCGCCGCGGGCCGATGACCCGCCCCGCGAGATAGCCGGCGAAGTTCAACCCGGAAAAGATCAGCACCAGCACCCAGAGGCTGCGCGGGCGAATGCTCCCGAACGGGCCGTAGGGGCCCGCGGGCAGGAGCGGCAGGATGACGAGCGCGAGGACGGCAAATTGCAGCGCCGCTGCGAGCTCAGGCTGGCCGATGCGCCCGATGGCACTGTGAATGCGAGTTTTCTCCGCGAGCGCGAGCACCATGACTGCCGCGACGGCGCTCGTCAGCAAGGGGTAACCGAGGCCGGAGACGGCGCCGATCGCAAGCACGACGAGCGCGGCGAGTTCCGTCGTGCCGCCGATCGGCGTTTCGTCCGCCGTGCTGCTGCTCCCGCCGCGGCGCGCCGCCATGACGTAGGCGGCCACGCTCAGCGCGCTTCCCGCTCCGAGTACCAACACACCGACGGTCGTGAGGCCGCCGGCCAGGAGCCAGCCGGCAATCCCGCCGAGCAGTCCCAGCAGGAGGAAGCTGCGGACGCCGGCAAAGCGCGCGTTGGGGCCCGACGCGTGGCCGGACCACTCGCGCTCGATCCCGACGGCCAGTCCCGCCAGCGCGGCGACCGCCAGTGCGGCCGCCGTGGTCAGATCAAGGACGAGGTTCACGTGACAATACCTATGGCTTCGGCAAAGGTCCCGAGCTCGAGGCCGCGCTCGCGCGCACCGTCGCCCGGCTCGACGAGCTGCAGTACCTAATGTACGCCGAGCGTCGCCACGCGCTGCTGGTGGTTCTCAGGGGATGGATGCCGCAGGCAAGGACGGCACCATCCGCCACGTCATTGCGGGTTTTCTTGAGCACCTTGCCCACTGAATCCCATGGCGCGGGGAAGGGGCGGCGGACAGCACGGCGATCCGGAACGTCCCATAACGCATAAGATCTCCTTGCAGGAGTGATGAACCGCTTCGATCATGAGGACCCCCGATGCCGCATCAAGGGATCGTTACCGACCGGAGCCTCCTCATGTTCACCCGCTCGCTCCGTCTGTTCGCTTACGGCGCCCTCTCGGTCGTGCTCGTCTTCTATCTCACCAGGCTGGGCTTCACGACGTCACAAGTCGGGGTCCTCCTGACCCTCACCCTCGTCGGCGATACCGTAGTGTCGCTGGTTCTCACGACCCGCGCGGACCGCCTCGGACGCCGCCGCGTCCTCATCGCCGGCGCCGTGCTGATGGCGGTGGCTGGACTGCTGTTCGCCTCGACGGGCAACTTCGTGGTCCTCCTGATTGCTGGGACGCTCGGCGTGATCAGCCCCACCGGGAACGAAGTGGGCCCGTTTCTTCCGGTCGAGCAGGCGGCTCTGGCGCACGTGGTTCAGGCCGCGCAACGAACCGCGGCGTTCGCGTGGTACACGCTCGCGGGCGCCGTGGCGGCTGCCATCGGATCGCTGGCCGGCGGAGGCCTGTCCGCGGCGTTTCACAACGACCGCGTGGTGGTCCTGCTGTATGCCGCGATCGGCGTCTTGCTCGGTCTCAGCTTCACACGGCTGTCCCCGAACGTGGAGGTGGCGGCGGCTGAGCGGACCTCGCTGCTCGGCGTCGGCGCCTCGCGCGGGATCGTGCTCAAGCTGGCAGGCCTGTTCGCGCTCGATGCCTTCGCGGGCGGCTTCGTGGTGCAGAGCTTCGCCGCGTACTGGTTCTACCGGCGGTTCGGCGTGACCCCGGCAACCCTCGGCGCGATCTTCTTCGGTGCGAACGTGCTCGCCGGGATCTCGGCGCTTCTCGCCTCGCGCCTCGCCGCGCGGTTTGGGCTCGTACGCACCATGGTGTTCACGCATTTGCCGTCGAATGTGCTGCTCATTCTCGTCCCGCTGATGCCCACGCTGCCGCTCGCGGTTGCAGTGCTCTTCGCGCGTTTCAGCATCAGCCAGATGGATGTGCCGACGCGCCAGTCGTATCTCATGGCCGTCGTACGTCCCGAGGAGCGATCGGCAGCGGCCGGGGTGACCGGTGTCGCGCGGACCGTCGGTGCCGCGCTCGCTCCAGTGTTCGCCGGGCTTCTCTTTTCACGTCCGGCACTGATCGGCGTGCCGTTTTTCATCGCTGGCGCGTTGAAAATCGCCTACGATCTGCTACTCTATCGTGGATTTGAGAAGGTTCAGCCGCCGGAGGAGCGGAGCCCGAGCGCCACGAGGGTGTCGAGATCCATCATTCCGATGTTTCCGCCGTCGCGGCGTACGTAAATGTCACGTGCTGCGTCGTGCTGTCGCGTACGGTCACGGTCGCCGAGCGCCGACCGTATCCCTCGTGCCACGCTTCCAGCGTGTAGGTCCCGGGGGCCAGGTGCGAAATCGTGAAGCGGCCATTGTCCCCGGTGGTCGCAAAAAACGGGTGGGGCAGGATGCCGACATACGCGCGCATCCAGGCGTGTGTAGCGCACTGGAGTGGGACCATGACTTCCGGGCTGCGGAAGACGTGTTCGCTCGATCTGCCTGAGGCCAGCGGAATGCTGAAGGATCGGCTCTTTACGCCGCGCGCGTCGATCCGATGGTCCAGAGCGTCATCATTCCGCAGCGCCAGTGCTTGCCCGACCATGAGCCCGAAGACGCGTGGACGATACACACAGCCGCGCTGCGCCAGGAGGAGGGTGTCCGGAGCGGGGGCATAGTGGCTCTGCGGAGGCAATCCGCGTTTCACGTACACGAATACGTTTTCGAGCGTGCGGTTCGGATTAACGATCACACTCAGCTGACGTGGGGGCGCGTGATAAGTGGCGCGGCATTCCGGCGCGGCACGCATGTCGATTAACGGATTGTCGGGGACCGAGCCAACGAACCGGACAATGCCGCTGATCGTGGCGTTGCCAAACGGCCCGTCTTGGGGGAGGGTCGTGGCGCTGGTATCCACCCGCTGCACCGCAGTCTCGGCGCGGTGCCCGCAGCCAACCGCGCTCAGCGAGACACCAACCGCCGCGATGCACGCCGCTTGCCGGAACGGGTGCTGGAGACGCATAATATTGATATCAATACATCAGGGGTCCGAGGAACGGAAGAGGGGCCATGCAAAACGGGGGGCGAACCAACGGATCACGCCGGGGCGGCGCGGCGGGCAAACACACGGAGGTAACCGCGATCGTGCAGGGCCTGCGCCGGATCGTGCGTGCGCTACACAGCTACTCGCAAGGCGTGCGGGCCCGCTACGGCCTCACGGGGCCGCAATTATGGGCGCTGAAAACACTGGAACGGACTGGTCCTATCGCAGTCGGGGGACTCGCCGAGGCGCTGGCGGTTCAGCAGAGCAGTATGTCGTTGCTGCTGGACCGGCTCGAGGGGCGGCGCCTCATCACTCGGCGCCGCCGGACCGGCGATCAGCGCGTCGTGGAGGTCGCCCTCACGCCGCGTGGGGTCGCGATGGCCGCCGATGCACCGGAGGCGGCGCAGGGACGCCTGCTCCATGCACTCGACGCGATGCCATCCGCCAAGGTCCACCGCCTGAGCGGGGCCGTGCAGGAACTGGTCGCCGCGATGGAAGCCGCCGACGTGCACGCCGAGTTCTTCTTCGCCGAAGAGTGAAACGCATGCGCGGTGCGTCTGTATTGGTCTCGGGTGCGGGCATCGCCGGGCCAGCCCTGGCTTACTGGTTGGAGCGCCACGGTTTCGTCCCGACGTTGGTCGAGCGCGCGCCCGAGCTCCGGACCGGGGGCTACGTGGTGGATTTCTGGGGCTCGGGTACGTCCTGGCGAACCGGCTGCAGCGGCTCCAGGCGCAGGGCTTGATCGGTGAGAGGGAACGGGGCGCGGCGCGAGGTACGCGTTGACCGAGAAGGGACTCGATCTCCTGCCCAGCCATGCTCGAGCTCATCTCGTGGAGCGCCCGTTATGACCGTCGCACCGCGGCGTCCGCCGATTTCGTCGCCAGGATTCGGCGAGACCGGGACGCCGTTGCGACGGCGCTGCGCACGCGCTTACACGCGTGATACGCCGTCGCGTCTTGACCGAGGCTTCCGCCGGGGCTTGCCGCCTCAGGCTTCTGGTTCGAGCCCGGCTATGCGATGCTCCTCCCGCTCACTGGGACGAACATTCGCCGGCCGGTACATGATGACCCGAGCCCGTTCCAGCGTGATCAGACCTCCGCCGATCATCTCGTCCAAATCGGGCAGAATCCCGCGAATGGCCGCTTCGGTCTCCACAACCTCAATGACGATCGGCAGGTCGAGCGACAACCGGAGCACCT